>JBEGVH010000001.1:0-2533 GCA_041178425.1 Pseudomonadota bacterium
CCCAGCCCCCGGCCAGCCGATATCTTGCCGCGGATGAAGGCAAAACTTCCGATATCCTCCGCGCCCACCTCTGAAGCCCGCCCGGCCCAAAGGGAAATGCGTGTTAATTTCCCTACCCTCACCCTCCCTCTTGCCATCCTGCTTTGCTGCTCAATGGCTCTATTTTCTCCACGTTTAGAATCACTCTGGAGTGATGATGACCAGTCCAGCGGTGGAAAAGCGTCCCATTGACTCGCACATGACCGCCTTTTCCAAATTTTCTAACCCGTTTCCACAGGAGTTTGTCATCAGCTGATATGGCCAACATCATCACTTTAATGTTTTTCTCCGGCTCTGGGTTGACCACGGTGGAGTGCCCTTCTTTTTTTGGCACAATATCGACTGGTGAGTCCAATTTCAGATAGAAGTGCCGTTCAATAGCATCGCCTTCTTTAATGCTTTCATAATTCGGCGGACCTGGAAAAGTTTGCAGATCTAGTATTCCTTTCAACTCAATTTTCGAAGGTTCGTAGGTGAGGATAGGGTTGCCTGCGAATCCACCGCTAGAGATCAATAAAAAGAGAAGAAGACTTTTTTTCATCCCTTGTTCTCCAGATTGTCCAATAGCTGTTTGTTGGGACGTGCTCGTAAGAATTGATTACCCTGAGGAGAACTGGCTACGACAGCATCTACTTTCCCACTTAGTGCAAGTGCAATACCCTCCTCTTTAGAAACCCATCCATAACCCTCTATTTGGTAAGAGTGGATGACACCTTTTTTGTCTTTGGCGATCCCCGTTATTTGCTTTTTTGATGAATAAGCGGTTATCGTTCCCTCGCTCTTCCCCCATCCTTCCATCTGCTCTATAGCCTGCCATAGTTTTTCGAACTCCTCTGCGGTGAAGGCTTTGATCTTCCGGTTATCTTTAACTCCGGTTTTTTTTCGAAGAAAAGCTGCATACTTCGTGGTCTGATTTTCGTTAGGTGGAGCAAATACAATAAGAAGTGAATCGATATTTTTTTCAGCATGCTCATTTTTCAATGAGTCCAGTAGTGCGGCATGCCCTGTATCATAATTTGGAAAGACCGCGAATTTATCGGCCCTCCCGATTGCACCATTTCTTTTACTGACTTTGCCTGGGACAAGGTTCCCAGGGTTTTGATTGCGCCAAGGGCGGTTACCTCCGGCAAACTGCCATTGCTTACCTTCGGAGTCGGTGTAGATTACGGACCGACGAGGCCCGGCCTTGGCGGAAACATATTTTGGCATATTGTAGGGCTCCTATTTATCTTCTATGCATCAGAAATGTCTTAAAATTTGTATCCTCGACGAAAGCTCCCCCAGGGGGCCGCCGCCCAATTGGAATAGCGATTGATACACTTAAATTTATGGAGAAAAGAGTTCCATCAAGGCACCTAAAACTTGCCTGCGCGTTTTCGACTCGATCGTTCCTAATTTCTTCTTAACTCGCGATCGATCGATTGTTCTGATTTGATCCAGGACAATCTTCCCCTCTTTTCCTTGAAATGAGCAGGGAATACGGGTCGGATAGTCGCGACCCTTGGTTGTCATGGGAGCTACAATATGAGTACGAAGAAATCGATTCATTTCATCCGGTGAAATAACGAGACAAGGTCTGGTTTTCTTAATTTCACTGCCTTGAGTTGGATCGAGCTCAACCAAAAGAACATCGAAACGCTTTATTTCCATTCCCATTCGTCCTGTTCCCATTGAGTAATCATGCGCTCAGCATCCAACAATTGATCATCCCCATGCTCGGCCATCTGTTCAAAAGCCTGCCCCCATCCCTGACGTGGAGCTTTTTTAACTGAACGCAAGACTAAGGTATTGCCATCTGCTTCAATCTCAACTTCATTTTCAATTCCTGCCTGTTCCAATAGAGGCTTAGGAATTCGAACCCCACGAGAATTTCCAATAGAAACAATTTTCAACTTCATTTTTATGATGTAATCACAAAGTAATCACATTGTCAACCGTATTGAAACACACCCACCACATCGCCTCTAACGACCAAAACCTACTCCTTTTGGCCATAGGCCGCCAAGCTCCCGAAAACCCTCCAAAACACGAGATTTTGATCGCCGCTCGGAGGGTAGGGTTTTGGCCAGGGGGCTACCTATCCCACCGGCTTTTAAATTTGACCATTTATTATGACTATGGTATTTTATTTATAGGAGTTTTTATGAAAATGCCAGCCGGCCAATTTAAAGCCAAGTGTTTGCAAATTATGGATGAGCTTCAAGAGACCCATGAGGAAGTGACCGTGACAAAACACGGAAAGCCTGTTGCGAAGCTGGTGCCTTACTCGATTGATAGTGATGCCAGCCGCCCGATTTTTGGATTTATGAAGGGGTCAATGAGCATTCACGGAGATATCGTTAAGTCTCTCGAGGACCGGTGGGATGCAGAAAGCTGAACTGATCTTATTGGACACCCACGTCTGGATTTGGCTGATGGGTGAACATCCTCGTTTAGCCTCATCAAAAAGTTTAGGCCTGATTCAAAAGGCTTCGAAAGCACAATCCATTCGCGT
>JBEGVH010000002.1:0-27352 GCA_041178425.1 Pseudomonadota bacterium
CCTTCACCAAAGATCCATAGCTCTGCAAGTATTCTTATGATAGAAGGACAAGGTTATTCATTTTTTATCCATTTGGGGGCGTAACGGCTTCGACGTGGGTGCTGAAACATAAGGAGCATACCGGGGCGCATGAGGACCTCGTTAAAAATGTGCATTTTGTAATTGGCAACGATTACGCACTTGCAGCTTAATTGACTGCACGATCTACCTTGAGGTGGTTGCGCTCTTGGATAGATTGTCATTTAGTGACCTCGGCGTGTTGGGTTTTCTCCAGCAGACTCGCTTAAATTTACTGGGGGAGTGTTTATGCTGATTTTGTTAGTGGAAGCTTCATAAACAAACTAAAACACTGACTAAGTATGTAGCGCCTTATCGTGGATCGCTTGCGGACGGGGGTTCAATTCCCCCCGCCTCCACCACTCTTATCGGGGGTCTTTTGGCCCCCGGTCTTTTTCAAGCACTTAAATCAGATTTTTAATAATTCCCAATGATTTTAATAATTTGTGTTACAAAAATATCCGCCATCCCAAAGCTACAAAACAACGAAGCATTTTAATATGAGGCCCAAACGAAGACCGCTGGGCTTCGTTGGTTTTAATTTCTCATAATTTACTAGATATGTAGTATTTTTTCTGGTGATCCGCTACTTTTTAAGAGTATGAGCCTAAGAACTTCAAAGGTTCTTCCCAGTAAGGAAGGCCGACTTTTAAGAAAACTAAGAAAAGACAAAAAGCTCTCGATGCGAAGCCTTGCCCAAGCAGTGAGTGTGACTGACAGCTACATCGCACAGATGGAAACAGGGCGAGCCAATGCCCCCAAAGGTGAAACCCTTTATCGAATGCTGATGGCCCTTGGAACCAATGAAAAGGCTTTTAAAGAAAGGCTCCGCAATTTTAAAGAGGATCGCACCGATGCATACTTATCTCTATTGATATCAAATCGATCCGATATTCTAAAAAGCCATTTTTCGGCCTCATGAAGCCTAGGAGCATCAGTCAGTTCATATCTCTCAAGAATGAGGCTTGGTGTGGCTTGGGTTTTCATTATGGACTACCAGCGACCTTCAATATCTTTTAACTCTTTGGTAAGCACGGTAAAGGCTTCTTCGAATGACCGAGCAGAAGATATTGAAGCCACTGCACTTGACCACCCTTTTTGAAGCCGACTTGTGTTGAGCTTTTTAACTTCATCAAAGAAACTACTTGGAACTTCCGTCTCTCTGAACTCGAAACAATTTTTAATGGCTTTCTTCAATGTCTTCGGATCTGCTTTGGGAAGAAAAACTGCCAAATCGTGAACATCTTTAGACCGTGAATTCTGGTCCCCATGAGATATGAGGGCATGAAGCTTTTCCGCACAGATAGTTTCAATGGGATAGACCGACCAACTCATAGATTCTTGCCCTATCAAGGTATTCACTTCTACCTTTTGGGGGCCAGGAGTGATTGGATCACCAATTCCAAGGTCAAAATTGATAATCTGAGCCTTCTTGATATTTTTAAAGACTTCACCAATGCCCGCACGATATACATGTCGAATACCGCCATATTCACCTTGAGTCGTAAGGTC
The DNA here is from genome assembly GCA_041178425.1 of Pseudomonadota bacterium. Classification (GTDB taxonomy): domain Bacteria; phylum Bdellovibrionota; class Bdellovibrionia; order Bdellovibrionales; family Bdellovibrionaceae; genus CAUJGP01. The sequence continues at coordinate 1,570 of JBEGVH010000002.1, forward strand.
GACTTGGGTTTCAAAGCGAAACCAAACTCCATCATCAAGATCATGCTCGGCTTGTTTCCTGACCTGTTCGAGGGTCTGCTCGATATTTGATTTTATGAGTAGTGCATCTAAGTCCACTGTGTAGCGAGGAGACTCATAAACCTTCAGGCCCACAAAACCTCCTTTAAATACGAGCCGGTCAGAGAGTTTTTTATCAGCAATAAGTCTTGCGACAAGTCTTTCAATCAAAAAGACGGTTTCAACATCTCTGTATTTGGCCTCAAGCTTTTTGGATATTGTGGTGAGTTTTTGGCGAACAGATTCGCCCTTAGCTTTAGTGGTCATCCTTCGATAGCTCCTATGATGGCCTCGAAGTATTTGGTGAGATAAGCATCTAGACCTAGCTCTTTTGCCATCACTCCGATTTTTTTAAGTGTTGTCTGCTTTTGTTGAATGGCTATTCGAGCTGCTTTGATGGCGGTTCTTTCTCCGATTTTACTGGCAAGCTTAAAACCCTCTGCGATGGCTCTTTCGATGGATACAATTCGAAAACCATCACCATGAATAATTCCAATATCAAGAGGAGTCTTTGTGCGAATCAGGCGATAACCCTTGCTACTTGTTCGTTGTTCTGGCGACACAAGAATCCATGTCTGCTGAGGAACTTGATTGGCAAGGTTATAATAAGAAAGAGCTGTCAGGCCGCCGACCACTGAATCTGGTCCGAACTTAGTACAGGCGATTTGAAAATCAATTTCTCTGGAAGCCTTGGCCTTTGGATGCAGGTATATACCCCTCTCCATCCTGTGGAGCTTTTCTTCTTTTACAAGCCTTGATAGTTCTTGATGACTAATGCCAATCGCTTTCGCTTGTTCAAGGGTAAAAGGGCCAAGTTTTTTGAGCTTTGCTTCTTGAGCTGGTGTCATAGTTCTATTATCGGCATATTTTGACATTTTTCAATAAAAATGTCATTTTTAGCCAAGGGTGGAAAGGGGTGATTAAAATGGAGAGTCAGGTCATTTTTTTTGAAATTGATGGTGATAGACAAGTAGAGGAGGTCAAAAAACAAGTCTTAAGACTTCTCATAACGAAGTAGGACTTAGAGTCCACCACCAATACATTGGTTGAAATTATTAAACTGCTAAGACAGCCCACTCAAGTCAGCCCAGTTGTTATTCAATCTATGACTATTTGTGCAATTGTATCTTATAGCAGATGTTTTAATAGTTCCTTTAGTTATACCCTTAGTCCTGATTTCTTTGATAACACCACCTTGAGCGATAGAGCGACGGAATCAGCCGAAGAAAAAGAAATTACTGAGCGAATGTTCCATAACTTAGTAATGAACTACCGAAACAAACACATTGCCCACTCTGACGATTTTCTCAAATCCGGAACTGTCGGAGCTTGCAGACTTGGGAAAGACTATGCGATTGCACCCCTTATAGCTTCAAGGGTTCCTCAAGAGGATGTTTCCTTTTATAACTCGCTTGGGCGACTAACAAGCAAAGCCTTAGGAAATGTGGAGGCTAGATTGAAATCTGCCCAAGAGAAACTTCTGAGCCTCCTACAAAGCGGTCAGGCTAAGATTTCGAATAGAGAGTCAAAATTAGTTCCAATTCCTTTGGAAGTGGATGCTCTAGAAATGTGGGGACTAGCAGAAACTTATACTGGCGAAAAGTGACATTTTTTAAAGAAAATGTCACTTTTATCCATCTTACCCAGAGCAGCAGTGTGGGTAAGAAAATTAAAGTGGCCAAACTTCACATTTCTTAGCAAAAATGTGATATTTCACCCACTGGCCTTTTCAGGATTTAATATTTATATGAAGCCCAACGAGGCCCAGTGTGAGGAAAATCAAGGGGTTAGAGGCTAAAAAATACCTCCACCAACCGTGCCCAACCCATTCCTTACTTCATGGCAAGGACTGGCTTGAATTTCTCCCACACCCCAAGAGCTGCCAAGCTCTGCAAAATCACGATCACAATCGACATCGCCGAATCAGCCGGAGTGTAAACAACATGAAACAAGAAAATATTCACAACAATCGGCGATAATAACAATAGCGCCAGTGGCACATAGAGCCCCGCCAAGAGGGCTATTCCAGCAATCACCTCTATCCCCTTCACCATAGGAAGCATGTAGGAGAGACCAAAGAGACCGCCAATGGCTTTTCCGGCCTCTTCTGCCATGGGAGGCATAGGCAGAAAATGCAAAAACCCATTAAGCCCGAAAACAGCAAAGAGTAATCCTAAAAGAACTCGTGCACCTAAAGTGATTTTGTTTTTCATATTAGATCTCTTGTTTCTTGGGCCGAGCCCAGTGTGTGGTTTTTATTCTTAATCTTTGAACAAATTATCCAGTGTGGCAATACGCCGATCCTTACTTCCAGCCTTTCGTGATGCCATCGGTAGATTGGCGAGAGCACTTAAAGCGAGTTGTTTTAAAGCCTCGCTTCGCTTCATGCTTGAGTTGTCCCTGATGGTGAACGCGCTTGCGCCAGCGTGCGAAAGCGTATGGGCTCAATTGGTTGCGCATAATCTTTACAAACTCATTCTCTGAAAAACCAAACTGGACTTCAATAACCTCAAAGGTGGTTCGATCTTCCCACCCCATTCGCACCAAGCGATCAAGATCTTCAGGCAAAAGTGCTTCGATTTTTTCTTTAAAGGTCCGCGACTGTCCCATGCACCTACTCCTCTTTATTCTCAATCTCGACAGGCAATTTCATAAGGTCCTCTTGGGCGAGCATCAGCTCGAGCATCAAATTGGCCGAACCGATCATCTCTTGAAGCTCATTAACTCTTTTTTGATTAAAGATCTCTGACTTAGCCTCGACTTGATGGAACGAAGAAAAATCGCTAGCAATTTGCTTGAGCATTTTTGATTCACGCGTTTTCAGAATATCGTGAATCACTTCGTTGATGTTCGATACAGCTTCATACAATTTAGTCTTTTCGTTGGGGGCTGGCGCCTCACGGATCAAACGATACTCGCAAAGTTCTTCGAGGGCAGGGCTAATGAGGGCCTTTGATAATCCTAGTCGCGCAGTGAGGTCGGTGCAACTAAGTGGTTCGTTGGAAAGGTACAACTGCGTCCAGATAGCACCGTGTATACGCCTGAACCCCCAATAACGGATAAAGTTACCAACAGAGAGCGAGAGTTTTTGTAGGTTTTTACCGCCTAAGTGGGCCTTAGAAGTTTTCTTCATAATGTTCATACTACCGTGAACATTATGAAGAGTCAGGCAAAAACTGTATTAAACAGGGCAAACCCAATTAATTCATCCTTTTAACAGAATTTTATTCAATCGCCACAGAGTGAAAAAATTCAGTATCCGTTCCAATTAGTGCCTTGTAGGCCGCCCTTTCTGCTTCCTCAAGCTTCACTTTGTTCAGCTTTCTCTTCCAAACTATTTTCACTTGTGAGTCACGAACCTCAACACTTTCAACACTATCTCCAACAATTGGCCTCAAACTCAAAATGATACTATTACTTTTTTCCTGTTCAGATGTCATTTTCCTGTACAGCTCTAGCTTCACCATTTGGGAGAGTTCACTTCTCTTCACAAATTTCTCTGCCAAGTCTTCTAGAGAAAAGTTTTCGGGCATAAGGTTAGTAATACTCAGGCTTACTCCACTGAGACCCGAATAATTTGCAAGATGTGATTCAATGATCTCTCTTTGTTCTTTGGTAATTTCGTCACCAAAGATCTGAATTTTTATTCGCGGCGCAGACCAGTCAAAAACCGCCTCTTTTTTTGCAATCATCGTGTTTGGTAGATTAAACTCAGAACTGATAAAATCTGCGACATTATTCTCGAACTGCGTCTTTTTGTGTAAATACCAAGCCATAATAATACTGGGTATGATGAAAACAAACGACCCCCAAGTCATGTATCGATGGATCACTCGATCGCGTCGCGGATTTCGATCCTTTTTTAATTTAAATCCTAAAAAGCGAACAAAGAGATAGGTGGAAATTAAAATGAAGATCGCATTGATTGAAAAAAGATAAAGTGCACCAACAACATAGCTAAACTCAAAATGGGCAAGCCCAAAACCCACAGTACAAAGTGGTGGCATCAGCGCTGTTGCAATTGCAACACCCGGAACAGCATTACCCTTAATCCGTCGGGTGTTGGCCACAATGCCGGCAGCCCCTCCAAAAAAAGCGATGAGAACATCGTAAAAGGTGGGCTGAGTGCGAGCCAGCAACTCCGACGTAGTCGCCGCGGAAGGACTGATTAGAAAAAACAGCGTTGACGTTACAATACTGATTGCCACCGCATAAAGAAGATTAGTGATCGATTTCTTTAAGAGTTCAAAATCATGAGTACCCAGAGCATAACCCGCACCCACGATTGAACCCATCAATGGCGAAATCAACATCGCACCAATAATAACAGCTGTCGAGTTTACGTTAAGACCAATGCTCGCGATGAAAATGGCAAAGATGAGGCCCCAAGCATTCCCGCTTCTAAACTCGGCCCCACCACTAACGAGGGAGTAAGTTCCACCCTCATCAAAATCTGACCTTAAATCCAAGAGCTCCTTGATAATTGAGTAAAGTCGAAGAACTTTGAATTTAATTTTTTTCATTAAAATCCCCATGAACAAAACACGAATTGAAGTGTTGATTTCGCTTTTTCTCAAATTATAGGTTGGGAGTCCTCACGAGGGAAACTCCTTTTTATGCCAAATAAAGGATTTTAATTTTTTGATTCTCATTTATCATAAAAATAGTATTAACATATGGGGGAAGCTCAATGGATAAACGAATCGATGTTTTCATAGAAACTAGTAGACTCTGGCCCCTTGAAATGGCGGAATTACGCAAAATTATTTTATCGACGAAATTGAATGAACAACTTAAGTGGAATTTACCTTGTTTCTCTTACGAAAAACATAATATTGTCATTATCCAACCCTTCAAAAAGTGCCTAGCCTTGATGTTTTTCAAAGGCGCCCTCCTGAAAGATACCCAAAATTTGCTTGTCTCAAACGGTCCAAATTCTCATTTCGCGAAGCGATTGGAATTTCTATCGATCGGCGATGTAAAGAAATCCTCCGCATCAATCAAGCGGTATATCAAAGAGGCCATCGCGCTTGGCTCATCAGGTGAGACTACTAAACCCAAGAAAAAACCCGAACAAATGCCAGAGGAACTTACGACAGCACTGGCAAAGAATGCTAAACTAAAGTCGGCCTTCTTATCTTTAACACCAGGTCGCCAAAGAGCCTATATCCTTTACTTTTCTTCTGCGAAACAATCAGCCACACGAAGGACGAGAATTGAAAAATATATTCCTCGCATCTTAGCAAAAAAGGGCTTGGCTGACCGCGAGTAAATAGTTTCAAACAGATATCAGCACAACGAGGGCCACAACCAACCAAGAGGGCAAACACCAAATTTCAAGCATGATAAAACCTACAAGAACATAAATAACGTCTTTTGCGCCAGAAACAGCACTGACCCAAACGGGGTCGTAGAGGGCTGCAAGCAAAAGACCCACCACCGCCGCATGGATACCAAGCATGGCACTCTGTACCTTTTTGACCGAGCGCAGATGCTCCCAAAACGGCAGACCCCCAAAAACTAAAAGAAAAGAGGGTAAGTACACCGCCAGCAAACAAACCGCTGCCCCCAACCAACCATGAGGTTCCTGCGAAGACACCGCACCCAAATAGGCCGCAAAAGTAAACAGGGGTCCGGGCAACGCTTGCGCTAGCCCATAGCCCATCGTAAATAATTCTTTGCTGATCCATCCAGTAGGGATCACTTCTTCTTGCAATAATGGTAGCACTACATGACCACCACCAAACACAAGAGACCCTGCGCGATAAAAACTATCAATGAGTGCTATTGATGAGGAGGGGTTTAACTCTCTCCAAAGCGGCAAGAGAAACAGTAGCGCCGCAAAGATAACCAAGGCGAAAGCTCCAAAGGTCTTACTGAGGCCACTTTTTTGGAACTCGTGAAACGATTGTGTTTTAGTTTCGAAAAAAACACTTCCCACTATGCCCGCGACCGTGACCACAAATATCGGAACAAAGACTCCTTTAAAAGACAAAATTGATAAGCTCGAAACAAAAGCGATTAAAATGCGACTACGATCGGGACAAAACTTTTTTGCCATTCCCCAAACCGCCTGAGCCACCACCGACACAGCCACTAATTTTAGACCATGGAGCCAAGAAAGCGGATGGCCTTGCTGAACAGAGTCTTTAAAAAATAATCCCATCAAGACTAAAAAAATAGCCGAAGGCAAGGTGAATGCTAACCAAGCGACCAGAGCTCCAACCAATCCACCTCGATAAAGTCCAATCGCCAAACCAACTTGGCTACTCGCTGGACCAGGGAGAAACTGACAATGAACCACCAAATCGGCATACGTCTGGTCACTCAACCATTTTTTTCTTTTCACAAACTCATCATAAAAATAGCTGAGATGAGCAACCGGTCCACCGAAAGAAGTTAAGCCCAAACGTAAAAATGTTAAGAACAACTCTAGTCGCTTCAAGGCTGCCACGATCTAAGTTTCGAAAGGCCTACTATACGGCGAACATAGGGAACATTCTCCATCACCCAATCAGCAAAGTCTTTATGTTTATGCTCGGGGTTTAAGACGGGCTCCAATAAGGGGAGAAAGTTATGAAACCCACAAAGCTTCAGCATCTCAGTCTGCACAGCCAACGACCTCTCATAGTAAGGCTTCAGGTCTGACTCAAGAAATACGGTTGGAACCAACGCAGAATAATAACCTGTGGGTGTGCGAATGAACATGTCATTTACGGCTCCGCAAAAACCCAGTTCCGGCTTCATATAGGGTTTAATCTCTTCTGGAAGCCCAACGGCCCAGCCTAAAAGAAGCACTCCTTGCCATCCCTTGATCACTCGTTCAAACCGATCGGTTTTTTCTTTTTCAATGGGCTGAACATTTTTGATCTTTTGGGTCTCCACAAAATTTCTTTCGAAATTCAAAAGGCGAACAGCGCCCGAATTTCCCGATTGGGTTTGAGATGTACTTATAAGCTGACTGATTTTCCGAATGGCGAGTAGGCCTTCTTTGGTATCTCCCTTAAGATGCATTTTAATAAGATGGGCTTGGGCAAGTTTAATGAGAGTTGGATTGATATCAATCAGTTTTGCTATATGAGCCACGCGAGCACTTGCGCCTGAAACGAGCGCTTTGCCGAAAAGCCCTTCGTAATTCAAATTGCTGCGCAAATCCCACAGTCCATACTTTTGAATCGAATTGAGCCAATCGGTGTAAAGGAATTGGAGTCGAGGATTTGCCATGAGATTTTTAAAATACTCTTCATTTTGGACGAGAGCCGTCAATTGAGACTCCATCTCTTGGAGCGCGATTCCTTTGGTATTGAATGGGTCGTCGTAACCCAGGTTAGAGATTTGCTCGTCGATGAAGGGTTCAGCGTTGTGCACATTTTTTGCTGGGCTGAAGAGATTCTCCTTTTCGAGAGCTTTGAGATCGTCGATCAACGCTGGTAACTGCGATTGAACAGCATCCGTGGCCGATTTTAGGTTAGGGAGATAGGAGCAGGAGACGTAACTAAAACAAGTTATCACCACAACACTATAAAAACCGAAAATTGAGAGAATGATCTTTGCGAACGTTTTGAGAGCTTTATTCAAACACTGCCTCCGTCAAACCAGATTAGAGAAACCAAAATACGGCCCCATCACTCACTTATCCTCGGCAAGAATCAAAAAACCTGCAAGTGGCAACTCTGCGAATAATCATATCTTCGCTGTGAATTTCATTTTTTTTCAGCTCTTCACTTAGAATAAATTATGATGTATAAAGCGGCTCGACAACGAATACCTTTTCTTGTTAAAGCCCAATCGGAAGGTAAAATGAATCAAGAACCGAGAAAAGAAACCTCGAATGCTGTTATTAAGGATTTGGTGAAGGTTTTTCTTTTACCAACCCTTATTAATAAATTTTTTATGCTCTATTTTGGTTTAAACTATTCTGAACATCCTGGCGAAGGTTATGGTTATGGCTTGGTAGCCACTCTTTTATTTTTAGCATTCACCATCGGCCGCTTTTTGTGGAAGTATAAAGACATCGAAGATCCATAAACATTTAGATCAGTAAGGAGTCGTCATGAAGGAGCTACTTGGACTTTCCAGCGAAGAAGCTCAGCACCGATTCCGAGAATACGGCCCCAACGAGATTGTTCCCTCAAGGGTTGAATCTCGATTGGCCGAAATTAAAAAAGTTCTCCTCGATCCCATGGGTTTAATGCTCCTTGCCCTCGCCGCGGTCTACGCACTCCTCGGCAACAGCTCAGACGCGATCGTATTACTTATTGCCTATGTTCCGGTAACCGCCGTTGATGTGTTTTTAGAGCTGCGCGCCCAAAAAGCCTTGCAGTCATTAAAATCCAACCTGGCTCGCTCGGCGAAAATTATTCGCGACGGGAATATACAGGACATTCCCATTCGTCTCATCGTACCGGGCGATGTGATTGTTTTTGAAGAAGGACAATCATTCCCTGCCGATGGAAAAATTCTCGAGGCCGAGCAAATTCTCGTTAATGAGGCCAGCCTTACCGGCGAATCCATACCCATCGATAAAAATAAAAGCGACCAATTCGCTGCTGGAACAATGCTTATTCAGGGTCGTGGATTGGGTTTTGTAGAAGCCACCGGAAAACAAACTCAATTCGGCAAAATTGCGCTTCTCCTCGAAAAAACTCTGGCGGATTCGACTCCGCTTCAGAAAAAGGTTCAAACGCTGGTAAGGAAGCTTCTGATTGTCGCTTTTGTTTTAGCCTGTGGACTCTTTGCGCTTGATTATTATCGTCATCAAAGCTTTGGGCACAGCCTCATCATTGCTTTAACCTTCGGAATGTCGGCCGTGCCCGAGGAATTCCCCTTGGTCTTTACCCTCTATTTGAGCATTGGTGCTTGGCGACTATCTCGCCACGGCGTGCTCGTGAAGTCACTTCCAAGCGTCGAAGCCCTCGGAAGTGTCGATCTCATTTGTACCGACAAAACTGGCACCCTCACCGAAGGCCGCTTCGACTTGGAGAAAATTGAGCCCCTTCATCCTGCGTTTTCATCAGAAACTTTATGGATGATGGCCCTCATGGCTTGTGAGGAAAAAGCTGTGGATTCTATGGAAATTGCGATCATGGAAAAGGGCAAAGACTCCCTCGAAGCACTCAACCATTGGAAGCTCAAATGGGATTATGCTTTTGAGCCTCATGGTAAACACATGTCGCACGTTTGGGAATTCAATCATAGCGAGCGGGCCGTCATCGCGATGAAAGGTTCTGTTGAGGGCGTGCTAGAGCATTGTTCTATCACTGAGCAAGAGCGATTAAAAATTCAGACTTTGGTAGATCAGTATGCCGGCCAAGGAAAACGTCTTCTCGCACTCGCCTACCGCGAAGGTCCGATGACCGGTGACCGCCTCAGAGATGAATCGAATCTGCGATTCCTTGGTCTCATGGTTTTTCATGATCCAGTAAGACCCTCCGCTGTTGAGGCCATTCATAAATGCCAACAGGCTGGCATTCAAATTAAAATGCTTACTGGCGATCACCCCTTAACAGCCCACGCTGTGGCCGATCAAACGGGAATCTCTCACACTCATGATGATTTTTTTACGGGGCATGATCTTGCCGCCATGGCCAAAGAGGACCGTTGGAAATCCTATCAACGAGGATCGATTTTTTCTCGCGTTCTCCCCGAACAAAAACACGAAATGATTCAAGCATTCAAAGCGCAAGGCCGAATCGTTGCTATGACCGGAGATGGTGTGAATGATGCTCCAGCTTTAAAGCTCGCCGATATCGGAATCAGCATGGGAACTAATGCTACAGACGTAGCACGATCAACCGCTCAAATGATTTTGATGGAAAATGACTTTAAAGGAATTGTTGAAGCTGTCTTTGAGGGTCGACGCATTTTTGCTAATCTTCGTCGCAGTTTTTCTTATCTGGTTTCGTTTCACCTTCCAGTGATTCTTTTGACTCTAGTGCCGCCAATCTTCGGATGGGGTGAAATTCTCCTCCCCATTCATATAGTATTACTCGAAATGATCGTTCACCCTATTTCAGCCTTTTCGTTTGAAAATCTTCCTTCGGAAACCAATGTTGCCAATGAGAAGAAGCTTCTTCCAACAAGACGGTTTCTAGAGGCTCTGCTTGGCGGAGCCTTTTTGAGCTTTGGTAGCCTTTACCTTTTTCGAAAGTGCGAACTCAATTTCACAAACGAAACAGCACGCGCCGTAGCGCTCTCAACCGTTCTTTTGGGTAATATCTTTTTTGTCATTGTTGAAACGTGGCCCCATAAAACGCCGAGAGTTCTCATCACTCTTGTTTCGCTATTGGGGCTGTCGCTTTTTATCACCGAGTTCAGGCCTGCCTCCAGCCTATTACATCTTGGTGAGATTACTTCTTCGCAGTTTTTTGAAGCGCTTTTCGTATCACTACTCGCCTCAGTCCCTTCGTTTCTCCTGCGAAGAAGTCAGTCAATGGTGCATGAAAACCAAGTAATTTAGCTTCTAGATTCAATCTTCGAGCGCCGTTTTAATTGCTTGAATGGAACTGCACTGATGATTTTGCTGTTCAAAAGAACTAATGGCGTCTTTCATTAGGGCGGTATTAAGTAAACTGTAACTAAACTGACCCTGTGAATTCTTATTGAGGTCGCTGAATAACTGACACTTAAAACTTGGATCTTGGGTGTTTCTTCCCTTCAAATAGCTATCAACCCAATCGACGGGCACGATCAATTTTTCTTGTACAAGAATCTGATAGAGCTGAAAAGTGGCAAGCCATGCTTTATATTCGCTATGGAGGCCACGTTGAAAACCCCATCGAATCCAATTTTGAACACTTTCTCTATCGGCCGCGCTTAACTGCGCCAACGTTTGGAATTTAGCGGCGAGGCCCGCCATCGTGTTTTGACTGTCTTGCGTGCTAAAATAATAGCTGGCCTTCACTAACTCCGGGTCTAACCGATGGAGCGTTTCATGGATAAAAATAACCCACCACGAATTGTGGCTCATCTTAGAAAAATCCATAAAAATATTTTGATGGCGTCGATGCTCGCCAGCGGCCGCTTCGGAGGGAGTTAAACGACTCAAGCCACGAAGATCAAACAATGTCCATGCTCCCTTGGAATCAAAAAGTTGAAGGGCAGAAATATAACTGGCCACCTGTGTGTTTATACTCTTTGAGAACGTGCCAATGGTCTCTTGGTAAAACACACTTCGCAAGGTATTCATAAAATCAAGTGTTTCGCCGGTGTCAGACAAACAACTCTCAACTTGAGTTAAATCGATTTCACCCTTCATCGAGCGGGAGAACAGCTCCTTCGCCACGGCTATACGGACTTCGTACTCTGATTCCCAACTTTGAGACACCGTTTTGAAGTTGTTATCCAAAGGAGCCCAGGAATTCAGCGAGAGCCGTGCGGCCACCGCCGCCTTCCAAGGCTTTAAAATCTCACACACAACGGCGTTAGAACGAGTTGCAAGACTCTTGGTCGCACCCTGTTCGATAAGGCCTTTCGATTGAGAGTCTTTGTAAAGTTCACCCTGCACACAAGACATATAATCGAATTGATTCACAGTAAACTGGGTAGGCTGATTCGAAACGGTATCAAAGAGAGGTGTCTTCGTTCCAAAGTCAGACGGAAATATAGGCACAAACCTTGCCTTGTACTTTTCGGGGTCGACAATAGGACGGTTATCCATATCGAAAATCTGATCATTGCGCATAAATATTGGAAAGCCATTTTGGGTAATCAACCGAAAAGCTGGAGTTTCATCATCAGCAAAGTTAACTCTCACTTTTAAGTTGTATTGATTACCAATGGCAGTGTTCAACTCACTGGAGGGGTCTTCTTCGGCATCAAAAGAGGAAAGCGCCATTGATTTTAAAACAACCTCTTTGCTCGATTCGCTGGGCTTGGATTTCCAACCCGTTAAGTAACCTAAAAAGCAGTGATAGGCGATTTGTCGATTAGCTTCGTCAGTTATGTCGGTTGAAATCGTGCCCAGCGACTTAAAAAATTCGTAGGTCACCACAAAGTTGGGATCGGCCCCCGAGGCTTCTGCAAACTTTGGATCTTCAAAGGCACTAAACATCGATTTCACAACTTCAGCATCTAAGAGCCTACAGTATTTTGTTTTTTGAATACCGTCGATTTGCATCTGCAGCTTAGGATAGGCACCCATCACTCCCCGAGCAGAATCCCCAAACTGGCAGGTGCGCCAGCTACTTTCAACGTTAGCGGCAAAGATTTCTAATCCTAAGGTTTCACTTTGGTCGATGGGCGGGATGATTTCAAATTTTAAATGCGGGCCATTGTAACCGCCTCCGTTGCCCGAATAGGAAAACTCGCTAGGAGCCTGAAAGAGCGAACCTACTGAATCATAAAGAGTATACGGCTGGCGCCCACAGTTTGTGTAGGCAACCCCAATGAGGGCACTTCCCAAAAGCAGTGCCAAGAGAGAGTAAACTCTTTTTATTTTTACTTTTCCCATTTTAACCCCTTGAACTGGCCGCCAGTCCTTTGGCGACTCTTAAATCATAATCGGCTTTTTTATAAAACTAAAGAAGTTACCAATTCACAATCCAGTTTTCGTTAGAACGTTAAGCAAGAAAACACGAGGTTATTCTTAAAAAGAGACAGTTGCTTTCCCTCAGCATTCCCTACGGCAATACTGTCGGCCATCTGACTCATGTTTGGTGCGATGGAAATAGTAAGTTGGTCACCCGAATAGCTTGCATAGAAACTTTGACCATTCACTTTGATCGGCTTATTGTTGCTAGCGTGCTTTAAAACGACACTCTCTCCTATATTAATGGTTTGTTGAATATGCACCAGCGGGGTGTAGACGAAGAATTTTTGCAAATCCAAGGCGCTGCTCGCGCTGCAATCTAATCTTGGTGAGAATCGATTTTACCTGCTTTTTTACAAGTTCGGTTTTTCCCTCTTTGATCAGAGCATCCCACTCATCTAATTGCGCTCTTAAATCATCCTTACCTTCTTGCTGTTGCATAGCCTTTAATTAAGGTTTTTAAATGCACCAAAAGCAAGCTCAAATTCCAAATCTTCTGTTTGGCTCCGATCAATCGATTCAAATACTTACGGAAGATGCAGCCTCTTTTTGAGACGCCTTCGTATTCGCCCAGAATACGCTATTTAAGCTACTGAACTACTATAAATAGAAATACCTTACTGCGTGTTGCAAACTGTTTTTAAGAGCATCACACCTGAACGTCATCACCGCTCAACAAACTATAAAAAGGGAGCAACGATGAACAAATCAAACAACAACATAAATACTCTCCGAACAAAGATGATTCTGAGAATGTTAACGGCTTCAACCTGCCTTATCGGCTGCGCACAGAGCCCCTTTGATCTCTCTCGGCTCAATGCCAATGAAAAGGAGCTTTATTCTTCTGAACTTCTCAAGCAATCCGAGTCACGCTCAACTTTATCCACTGAAACTACTCCTGGTGTGTCAGCCGGGAACACAGGAACTGATACAATAGTTCCTATTGCGCCCCCAATAGACCCTTGTCAGCTTTCTGGGTTTCAACTTTATCAGGACAAAAATCTTGATGGTCAGATCAGCGACGATGAATACTTAGGCTTACTAGCTGCCTACTCTGGCTCTCTCTCAGCAGCTCAAAATTACGGTTACTCTAGCGCGTCCGCCCACCCCAAAGCGGGCCCTCAGCCGGAGGCTTTTAAAAGTAAGCTCTTTCTCTATACTGATTCTGAGGGTACTCATCTCAACTTTTTCAATAATGTCGACTACGACAAAGCGAAGGCTGGATCGGCACATAATAAGGTCGCTTGGGATATTACGGTCAAAGGCAATTCCTTGGTGGACGATGTTAAATTATCAGACGATAAACTTGAACTAAAGAAAATACCGATGGCTCTTCAGCAGATTTATCCACCGGCACCCATTAAGGTTAATAAATATCAAGCACGATGGGAGTACTGGCGAAATACCGATGGCGGCATTATTGGCCCCATTAAAGACTCCTCCTCAGAAATTAAAATTGAGATGAAAACACTAGGCGACTTAAAGAGCGTCGAATTCGCATCGGCGAACGGATCTGTAACGAAAGTACTGGCCAGCCGAAAGGGACTGAGGTTTGTGATAAAATCGCAACTCACGATTGACCAGCCAATGACTACCATGACATCGGCGGATGGAGTCGCTTCGAGCTTGCCCATCTGTGGACCACAAGAACCAGAAGTCTCCTTAGTGATCAACCCTGTTTCTAAAGTAGATATTCTGACTTATGACCAACTGTGCGATAGCAGACCAGGCATGATGTGCCCAATGATGATGAGACTGAACGATGTGATAGTTTCGGGCCTTGTTAATGGTGGCTTTGTCGGAGGTGCTGGTTCTAGCCCGCAGGCCACAGTTAAATTTTCTCAAAGGTACCTTGAGTGCGAAGCCGAAGCCAAACAAGCCCTCGCCCTAAAATTACCACTCGTAATTAAGGGACATGGCAATGGTTTCGCGAATACAACCAACGAGGTTATTAATCTCTCAGATATTACCGCTTGTTTCGTAGATAGGCCGGCTAAAGCTCTTTAAAACTGATCCAAATAACCATCTCGTCACCCTCCGGACCAAAACCCTCTTGGTCCGGAGGGCTTATTTCAATTATAGGTGAAGGTGATTCTCAAACCCATCGCATTCACCTCTCCCGAAAACCATCTCTCTTTTTTTGCCGTTAAACGAAGGCTAGTTAAGCCACCGTGAGTGGCAAAAAAATCAGTCTCTTTCAGAGAGGGATAGTAGCCACGAAGAATCGATGCCATTACGCTTCGCATTTGTGGATCATAGGGATTTTGCTGATGCTGCACACGACCATTAATTAATTGAGAACCTGCCTCCCATCGATAGACAGAGTCATAATTGTAATAGGTGAACAGGTGTTTTAGCCCTTTTTGATCCTCGATATGGGCGAAATTTTCGAGTTGAATTTGCCAATGAATAGAATTCGCCTCAACATTTTCGCTAAATAGACTCTGAACGACAAAAGTCGGCTCAAGTATTTCGATGTTTTTAATGCGAATGTTTTTACGTTCCGATCCGTAAAACTCTTTACCCAGTTTTAAAGAAAGACTTCCGTTCTTATTAAGCTCTCGCAGCTGTAGTTCTGTGAGGAATAAATCTTTTGATTGCACCCGGGACATCTCTAAAGGATTTTTTTCGAGATATCGATCGACAGAGTTGGCCACGCTATCCACGGCCATCATATAAACCTCTTTTACCTTTGCGAATCTTTCTTCAACCGGTGCCGTAGCCAAGGCCGTTCGCACCTGATTAGTGATCATTCCAAGATTGAGTTTATTCTGCACTGGCTGGAGGGCATAGTATTCGAAAGATCGAGAGAGCATTTGATAGTAATAAAGAAGTCGGTCTTCGGCCTGGCTCGCTAAAAGTTGCAAAACACCAGTCAATTCTGCGTCGAGGACCCGAACATCTGACATCAAGGCCTCAACGCCTTTACTCTTGATAACAATCAAAGATTGAACTTTTTCGGTCATTCTCATGAGGGAGTCGTAGTTCGCTTTGAGAATCACGAACATCTCCTCTCGCTTTTTGATCACTTGCTTTAATTGAGCGATGAGTCCTTGAAAGGTAGGATCACTCGCCTTTAGCCTTTCCAAAGCTATTTGAAACTCCGTGGGAGAGACGGCCGTTTTTTCAAAAGATTTCACTGATTTCTCAATTTCCACTAGGAGTGGCTTTGATGAGTCATAGAACTTTGTAAAACGCGCAAGAGCCTCTTCATCACTTAGTTTTTTATAGGTTTCGGGTTTGAAATTACGAAAGTATTCCATAAGGTCCTGTTGTGCCCGATCCCATGAGGCCTCTTTTTCAAATCTAGAAAAAGCGCCTCGATTTTTATCGATGTACTCAAGGTAATCTTCGACCGATGCCTGTTCGGGAACCCTGATCAAAGTTTCCAGCGCTGTCCCGAAGGACACTAGAGTGGGTTGGCCCGCCGGAAAAACTTTCGATAGGGCGGCAATAGTTTTCAGACCTTGCAGAATTTTTCGATTTTTCTCCGACGATTCAGCGTCGCGACGAGCACTTTCATTGATTTTGTTTTCAACCTCAATGAGTTGCTCTCGTAAAAACTTTTCCTCTTTTTCTAAATTGGCAAAGGCAACCTCAAGGCGACCGCTATCAATGGTCGCAACGTTTTGGTATTCAATCGACGCCGCCAATTCTTTTTCTGCGCTCTCAATCATCGATTGCAGCGCCGCTCTTTTTTTGTCTAGGTTATCGCTTTCGGTCTCAAGAATACTCGCCAGCGACATCACTCTCAGACTCGCATCGATTTCTCTAAGAAATCTCGCCATATCGATATCCACCGAATAGAGCGGTGCCTTTGATAACTCATCCCCAAAATAGTCTTGGCTGTTAAGAAGCTGCAAACGAAGTCGCTGTATTTTATTAAATTCGACAAACAGAGGTAAGACCTGCGCCCGATCGGTGAATCGAAGCGCTAAATGATCGAGTTCTTTTTTCACGCGTTCGTAGTCTCCCCCCAGGTAAAGATCACGAATCCAAACAAGCTTGTTCGAAAGGTATAGTTTTGAGAGCTCTCGCAATCTTTGCACCTCAATCTGAACCCTGCCCGCCGGCGAAGTGGTCGCAGGGCTTCTTGGAGAAACGGCCGATCGACCCTCCTTCGATTCGCGAATATCCACAAAATAATGACCCTGATCGGTCCCGTTATTTTTGCCTCTCAATATAGCCGCTCGCCGAGGCTGTCCCGCAGCTCCACCTGGGTTGTCGGGTGCTACCAGACCCGGTAATCCAGGAGACACATCAATCCAAGTTGAGGGAATTTCGATCGGTTTGGACGTATGAATCGAAACTAATCCACCTGCGCCGCCAGGGCCCGGATGACCAGCAGAAATAGCGTCACCTCCATCACCTGGAAACACAACACTGCCTTCAGCATACGACTTGAATTCTGTTTTGCCACACTCAGTGACCCATCCACCACCCCACGGCCAATCACCACGACAATGCTTAACCCATTTATAATGTCCGTCTTCTCTGCCAATGTATTCCGACGCCTGAACGGGAGGGCCTACAATTCGAATCACCGCTTTAGGTGTTGTTCCCAAAGCAAGAACACTCTGACCGGCCTCACCCGAACGCCCCATGCCCGCGTTTTCTCCGCTGCCACCACGAGCAATAAATCGTGGCGCAGTTGAACTTCCCTCCAACACTAATTGATTGGTATTTATGATGAGGTCTCCGGCCGAGGTGCCTGGGCGACCATCACGTCCCTGGTTTTGTCCCTTCGTGTAAGCAGGAAAAATCGAAGGATACCCAAGTGGGGTGATATCTAAAAAGGCTCCTTCCTCGATGATTATTTGATCGGCCTGTAATTTAATTTTCGCTCCCGGTACTCGCCAATCTGTCGCAAGATAAATTCGATCGGCGTTGATTTTTAGTTGTCTTATGGTTCCGTTGGTCAAGAGGCTCCAAGGCGGAAGCTTCTTGTTGATGTGAATTTCAACTCCGGCGACTTCTACATCATAGATGGGTGATTCCGGATTGACCGGCCGATTATTAAATGAATCCACCGTATCAACTGGCACCTTCACCAGTTTAAGGTAGGCTGACGACGAGGGGTTTGCCCAAGCTCCCAAAAAGAATTTTTCCGACAAAAGAGCATCCTTTTTTGAGTGACTGCTCGAGCCCTCTTTGCCACCTATTTTTAAGTGAGTCTTCTGGCAAGCCTGAAGAACCACACACAAAAGTACTATATAAATAACTTTTGTTCTCATTGAGCACCCCAAAATACTCTGAGGACTTCGTCGTTTTCAGCGCATAAAATAGTAACTTTTTTATCTACTTCTTGAACTTTAATTTCAAATTTTTGTTCGTAGGGATCAGCGATCGTTAATTGATCTGGATAGCACTTTGTGTAGTTTGATTTGCTCTTCCAAACTGAACATAAGAACTGGATCTTTTTGGAAATATCTAAAATCTCTTTATTGGAGTGCACAGAAAAGAAATCATCTTTATTAAGGCTCTGATAATACTGTAAAAGTAACGAGCCAATGTACCCCCTCACCAAGTTCGGCTCCACAGTAGCCGCCTGGGATTCTGGGCACTTGCTTTCTAAAGGAAGAAGGGCCGAATAACCAGTCTCTACATTGGCATTATGAGACTGGGACGAATCCAAATACGTCGAAGAGAAATTCGATAAAAACGACTCGACTGTCGCCGAGTGTAGGCCCTGGAGATTATAAAAATCAGGACCAAGAATAACTCTCGTTAAAGGCGTTAAGCGGCAAGTAAAACCCTGTGATTCTTTTTTGAGTACTTTATAAAACTCATGGCTTTGATAGATTCGATAAATCTGATCTCCATCAATCCACCTTTGCGAGCCACTCCTGGACCATCCAAACACTGTTGACTGAAACTTAGGTTCACGGGAAAACCGGTAGAGATCCTGTAAATAAGAAATCGCATTTTTTTCTAAAGCCAGATCACACTCGTCAAAGAGGTGAAACTCCACCGATGGCGGAGAGGGCTGAAAACTTTTATGGTCTTTTTTGGATTCACAGGCCGAAATGGCCCAGCAAAAACTTAGTAGAATGAACTTAATCCTCATCTGGTCCCTCCTTTTAGGGTTGCTAAAGAGAATCTCTTTGCAAACCCAAGGAACCAGCCTGAGTTCAATGAATACACATTTCAGGTTCGGTGTCCGGACAGCCTCGGTCGAAAACCGGACATCCGGACATGCAACAAACGAAAGTAAAAATCTAGAGGCTCAATGCCGCCTCAACGATAGACCCAGCATCGATATGGTGATGGCGATAAAGTTCAATGGCATTATAAGCACTTCGACCAAATTCTTCTCGGACTCCCAAAGATTTAACCTGGCAAGTAACTCCCGCATTCAGGAGTGCCTGACAAGCAATCGCTCCAAAACCACCGATCAATTGATGATCTTCAACCGTCACCATTTTTCCTGCGGTTTTAGCGAGTACTGATTTTAGAGTCGAAACATCGAGGTGGTTCATGCAGACAGCATCCACGACCACCGCGCCAATTCCCTTGGCTTTTAATCGAGCAGCAGCCTCGAGAGCCTGTGGAACCAATGAACCAACTGTTAACAAAGTAATGTTTTTGTCTTTACCAGACTCATCCAAAAGCACATTGGCCTTCGTCAGTGAGTGGGTGCTAGAGCCAAAAGACTTCGCAAAATTTTCACGACCCAAGAAGAACACATAAGAACAAGCCTCTTCGCCTTTTTTACGCTTTTCAACCAATTCATGAATCGCTGCCGTCACCAAGGCCTCTGCTTGTTCTGAGCAATTTAGACCAATCGCTCTAACCCCCGGGATTCCTGCCACCATCGATAAATAAGTGAGTGCTTGGTGAGAGGCGCCATCGGCAGCATCTTGAAAGCCAGTGTGTGAAAATACGCAGATCATCGGACTTTGCGAAAGCATCGCCATCGTCAATGGCAGAGCACCTTTCGTTACACCAAACTGTGCAAAGGTATCAACCACAGGAACAAATCCCTGCTTAGCAAAACCGGCCGCCGCTGATATCATGTTCGATTCGGCAATACCCACATCGAAGGAATCATTTGGAAATTCTTTTTGAAAAGCCGCTACTCCCGTTGAACCCGGAAGATCAGAGGTAATTGAAACTACAGGCAAACCAGCTTTTCTTGCTTTGATCATGGCGTTGGCCACACCCACCTGGATTTTTTCGCCAGTGTCTTTAACCGCTGTCGCTTTAATTTTTTTCTCAAGTTCAATAAGCTCCTCAGACCACTGAACAAATTCTTTTGGCACTTCTTGAGTTCCGTAAATTTCTTGTACAAAAGCCAAGACTTCTGTGGCTGATTTGCATGGGAAACCGTGGCCACCAGAAGACGACTCGGCCGTTTTCTTGGTCCCAATGCCCTTAATTGTGTGAGCATGGATTGCTACTGGCACTTTTGGATTCTCTCGCGCCAACTTGATCGCGTGCTCAATAGTAAACAAACATTGTTGAAGACTATGGCCATCTTTTAGTTCAAGCACATGCCAGCCTAAAGTTTTTAGAGATTGAAACGTTGGCTGCATGGAAAAGCTATCTTTATCAATTCGACCAGAAAGTTTTGTATTGTTATCACTGATAATAAGAACGTACGGAGCCAATTTTCCTTTTTGCGCAAAACCAGGAATAGCGGCCATTGCCTCGCGCGCTTCACCTTCCATACAAGCGCCATCGGAAATCGCTGTTACCGTTACGCGCGCCTTATTAGCATAGGCATCAGCCATGGCTAAACCCTGCGATTGCGGAAACGCAGACCCCAAAGGACCATTGCTCAAAAGAACACCTTCTGGAAATAAATGAGATTCACCATGGCCCGTAAGTCGGCTTTCGATAGAACGGAATTTTTTAAGTTCATCGACGCTGAGACCTGCAAAACCATAATTGGCACGTAGAGCGTAGATGCCATTTTCACAGTGACCCGCATCGTTTACAAAATTGAAAATCTCATGCCACTCCTGCTTTGTTTCACGCGATTCCCAAAACATTACCGCATGAAGTGCCGACATAATTTCAGCAAAAGCCGCTGGCCCACCGTAATGGCTGGCTGCCCCACCAAGAACCGCATTCATATCCATCAGAGACACCATCGCACGCGTGGCTTTGGGATCAGCCAGTTTAAATTTGTTGCCGTGGGCGTGGGAAACTTCAACATAAAACTGAGGCTCTTTTACCGGAGTAGATGCTAAACTCATGGATGGATCTCCTTTTAAAAAATTTTAACGGTGTCTGATTTTTAACGGGGGCTCTCGTTCAGGGTCAATCATTGCGAATCACAAGTTATTCACGACTGAGTGCGCCGTATTCCTATCTGAGGTATCATCACCCGCACACTTCCATTAGCATTTAAGTATGCAAGACACACTCTGTCCTAAAGTTGAACTTCACCGCCATCTTGATTGCTCAATGCGCTTTTCAACCATGTTAGATATCGCCAAAGAACTCGATATGAAGCTGCCAGCTTCAGTCGAAGAGCAAAAGAAGTTCTTTCTCTTAACCAACCCCCTCGAAAACCTAGGGATGGTGCTCGGTAAGTTTCGGATGGCCCAACGGCTTCTTCACAGTTACGATGTTCTGGAACGATTAGCCTTCGAGACTGTGACAGAAGCGGCCCTCGAAAACACTAAACTTTTGGAATTGCGATACTCTCCAACTTTTATTCAAGATGGACACCCCCAGCTGCAATGGGATCTCATTCACCAAGCTTTCGTTCGAGGAATTCATCGGGCCCAACAGAATCACGACATCGGTGTTGGGATTATTATTATCATCCAAAGAACGCTTCCCGTGGCTATCGCCGATTCGGTGACCGACTTTGCGATTAACAATAAAGATTCGATCGTGGCTCTCGATCTTGCCGACAACGAAGATGGGTTTGACGCCAAGAGTTTTGAGTCTACTTTTCAGCGGGCGCGATCGGCCGGACTTCATATTACCGTTCATGCAGGCGAAGTCCCCACGCCTCAATCAGTTATTAACGTCGAGGAGTCGATTTTACGCCTTGGTGCCGAGAGAATCGGACACGGGATTCAATCCATAAAATCTGAAAAAGTAATTAAACTTCTAAGGGATAAAAATATTGCTCTGGAGGTTTGTCCGACGAGTAATTACCTCACCCAAGTCGTACCCAAGCTGGTGCAACACCCTCTGCGAAACTTACAAAAACAAGGCGTCGCCCTCACGATCAGCACTGATGACCCAGGTGTTTTCGATTACACCCTTACCCAAGAACTCGACGTGGTAAAAAATGTGCTTGGTTTTTCTGATTCTGAAATTTCGCAGTTTCAGACCATCGCCTTTCAACATAGCTTTATTCCCAGCTCAACTAAACAAAAATACGCTCGTCTTTTTGAGGTCCCATGAGAACACTCTTTCCAAGTATCGAGCCCTTTCAAAAACACCAAATTTCTGTCTCTAACATACACTCCATCTACTTTGAAGAAAGTGGAAATCCTCAAGGCACACCTATTGTTTTTCTTCATGGCGGCCCGGGAGGAGGAACAGAACCTGATCACCGACGGCTCTATGATCCGCAGAAGTTTCGAATTATCCTTGTCGATCAACGAGGCTGTGGTCAAAGTACACCCTTTGCCGAGCTTCGCGAAAATACCACCTGGGATCTGATCAAAGATTTAGAAAAAATCCGTGAAACTCTGGGAATAAAAACCTGGTTAGTCCATGGGGGCAGTTGGGGCTCTACACTGGCGCTTGTTTATGCTATTCAACATCCAAGTTCTATTCGAGGATTGATACTCAGAGGGGTCTTTCTCTGCACCCAAAAAGAACTCAAGTGGTTTTACCAAGAAGGTGCGAGTTGGATTTTCCCTGAGGAATGGGACTCTTTTGAGAAATTTATCCCCGAAAAAGAGCGCCACGATCTTATGGCTGCTTACACAAAGCGACTTCATTCTGCCGACGAAGAAACCGTTTTGGAAGCGGCTCTCCTGTGGAGCCGCTGGGAAGCGAGCACATCAAAGCTTGTTCCTTCTCTGGGATTTATTCAAAAATATGAGAACCCTAAAAAGGCTCTTCCGTTTGCGCGCATAGAGGCCCATTACTTTAGCCATGGGGCGTTCTTGCCTGCAGATAATTTTATATTAAAAAATGTAGGGGCCATCAAAGATATACCCACTCGCATTGTACATGGACGTTACGATGTAGTTTGCCCGATTAGAACAGCCTGGAAGCTTCATAAAGCTCTGCCTCAAAGTGAACTAAAAATAACACCCGAAGCAGGCCACTCTCTTTTCGAACCTGCAACACTGAGTGCGGTGATTGAGGCGTGTGAAGAACTAGAAATGCTTACTCGATAGATCGGTGACTTGAAGCTTTGATATTGAGATTTCCGGAGCCGGCTTTAAACGATACAAAAAATTTGGCATCTTCAAAATCACCTAGCTCATTAAAAGCATCACCAGATCCCACAAGAACTCGGCTGTGAACCCTCATCTTTGCCGGCAGAAATAGTGTCGCATCTCCCGATCCGGTCTTAATGTCGACCTCACCCTTACCGGGGTCTTTAGAGTAGCCCAGCTTGATATCACCGGAGCCCAGTTTGATATTTGCACTTCCGACCATACCCTGAATATCGAATGATCCTTTGCCCGCAATAGCGTTGAGGTGATCAACGATCGATTGCACCTTTACGTCACCGGCTCCAACCTTGATTTCTAATTCACCCTTCGTTCCCGCAATATCGACAGGGCCCTTGAGGTTTTTAAGTTGAATCTTCATTTTTTTAGGAATCACCAGAGAAAAGTTGGCCTCGCAGTCAACATTGCTTAACATCGATCGCTTACCACCTTCGATTTCAAGAACCTTGTCCGTTTGCTTAAAACTGAGGAGACACTTTTCTCCAAAATTAACTTTATCGACTTTAACGATTATCTTATCGGTGGCTTCACCAATAATACGAATACGGCCTCCTTGATTGGTTAACTCTAACCTCACCAATTCTTTAGCCATAAACTCTTTTGTTTCACTTGAGGCGAGGGCTTTACAAACCCCTCCAATGGCAACTACAGCAATAGCCACAGCAACCTGCAACACCCCTCTGAACATAAATACCCCCCACTGAGATTACTGTTCGTTTTCTCAGCGCTCGGAGGTTCTAGGCAAAAGCTCCAAAGAGGTCAACCCCCACAAAAATCGAGGGTCATAAGGGTGCCTTTTATTTAGACTGTATTTGTTTCAAATAGCGTCCTAATGCCATTAAAGTGAAGGATTTGGGATAAGCTGGGTATTCCATGGGTACAATTCTTGGATGCCCTGTTCCAACAAAACTGACGTCAATCCATCGTCCTTCATTACGATACTGGTGGGTTAGATAGCTCGCTGCACCCTTGCTTGCGCTCGATCGACCACGCCCGCCTTCGAGCAGGGCCATCAAGGCCCATGCTGTTTGAGAAGCGGTGCTTCGGCCTCCGCACTTAAAGTTTTCATGAGTGTATGATTGAAAGCTTTCACCAAAACCACCATCAAATCGATTCGGACAGCGCTCTAGCCAATTCAAGGCTTTTACAATCATGGGATCACTCGCAGGAATTCCGACCTTCATAAGACCAATTACCGCAGCTGATGTTCCATAAATATAGTTTACTCCCCAACGCCCTTCCCAACCGCCGAAACTGGTGTTTTGATTTCGACGAAGATAATCAATGGCCTCTCTCACCTCTTTAGAATTACTGACGTTGTACCCATATGCGCCCAGCGCCTCAAGAATGTGTCCAGTGACATCGGCTGAACTTTCATCGAACAGATCAGCCGAATCGAGAAAGTCTTTGGTCATTCGCTCCAAAAAGAAATTGCCATCGTTGTTCTTAGCAAAAGCACCCCAGCCGCCATCGGAGTTCTGCATTTCAAAAAGCCAAGCTAAGGCCCTGCGATGTTGCGGATGCCAATAGCCTGCCTTTTTGTAGAATAACAGAATTTCGGCTGTATCATCGGTGTCTTCATAACTTTCAAAGTCGTAACCAAAGCCGTATCCACCGCTCTGTTCATTTTGAATCGTCATTAAATAATCAACCGACGAACGCAATTCTCGGGCAGGAATCCCTGCTTCGATAAGACCTTGCCCCACTAGAGCCGTATCCCAATATCGACCGTCACAGGCAACGCCCTTGTAAGCTCCTTCGGGATTTCTCACAATCATCTCTTCGAGAAAATCAAATCCGGATCGCATCGCTTGAGCGAGACGAACACTCATAGTAGAGCTCAATCGAGCCCGATGAATCAGGTGATCTATCACTGCCATTGAGAGCTGGGTGGCAGGTGTGTAACCACCAAAACTCCCGTGTGGCTGCTGCTTACTGAGCAAAATCGGAACCAATTCAATATCGTCGCTCTCTGGCTTATGGGAGACTGTCATTTTCACCGATTCATTACTTCTTAGCTTGAGCTCGTCTAACTGAAAACGACTTCCGAGATTTTTAAAAACCTTATTTTTTTGAAGATACGCAATTGCAATCAGATGCGAACCTACCCACTGGGCAAATTGGTGTTCATTCACCGGAGACCATCGATCAAACAGCATATAAGGTATCGATGGAAAATCCTCCCACGACAAATTATTAAAGAGACTCAAAAAGACACGAGTAAACTGAGAGGCTTTTTGTAGCCCTCCTTTTGACAAAATAAAATTTCGTGCTTTAACCATAGCAGGCTCGCTTACGGGAGTACCCATCACCTTCAAAGCCCAATAGTGATAGATAGTGGGATTAATATCACCCACTGGCAAATTCGCTTCGTGAATAATCTCCCAAGACCCATCTGGGCGCTGGCTGGTAACAATCAAATTCTTGAGCTTCTTCGCATCAAACTCCGATTGTTTATCGAGTCCGAGCCAATGAGACATGAGGTAATACTGGCTGGCATACATCATTCCAATGTAGCTAGGATACAACCAATAGGAATTGTCTTTCCGTTCGGCCATAATATCTGAGGTCGCCTTTTTTAAGACACTTTCAACTTCAGTGGTGCCAACGACACTAATCAACGCTTCAGTCCGGCCAAAAAACGGAACCAAAACCATTAAAGTGATCAACAACAATTGTTTTATGCTTTTAGTAAAAAAGACGTTTTTCATAGGGCCTTTGTAACTTTTCTCGGCCCCTTTGAATAGGTCTGCAAGAGCGCTTTGAAATCTCTAGACGGCATAGACAAAACCGGGCAATTTACAATTGTTAAAACAGG
>JBEGVH010000003.1:0-4526 GCA_041178425.1 Pseudomonadota bacterium
CAACTCTGCTTCTTGTTCTTCGTACGCCATTTCTATTTTTTCGATTTCTTTAATAACCCAAGGTGCTGCTTCGCAATCCCTCAGTCTTTCGTGCAGGCTCATAGTTCCTCAACATTTATAATATTGGGACTAAAATCTGTCCCAATAAATGGCGACCCCGACAGGATTCGAACCTGTGACCCACAGCTTAGAAGGCTGTTGCTCTATCCAGCTGAGCTACGGGGTCGTAATGGCGGAGAGAGTGAGATTCGAACTCACGATGGGTTTTACCCCATACTCCCTTAGCAAGGGAGCGCCTTCGGCCACTCGGCCATCTCTCCGTATTCATAACATTTGTACATTACGAGGTACTTTTATCATAGTATCCGCGCATTTCAAGGTACTTCTCTAGATTAATATGCGGATAACGGTCACCGAGTTTTGTCTTGATGAACTTGTAATAATCTACGATAGACAGGTGCAACTCGGCCTCAATGTCAGTCCTCGTCATTGCCTTATCTTCGATAATGACGGTCATCATTCTTTCTAGTGCAGAAAGCTCACCAAAGACAGCAGCGAGAGCCAGCTCTTCTTTCAGATCTTTCATGCCAAATTTTGCACGATTATTGCCGTTAGAGACCTGAAGTGCTCGTTGAGTTGCGTAATTGTTTGCCGTGTTGATTACATTATTGAGTTGCATCTTAAACCTAAAAAATGGTGGAGAGAGAAGGATTCGAACCTTCGAAGGCATAAGCCGGCAGATTTACAGTCTGCTCCCTTTGGCCACTTGGGTATCTCTCCATAGTTTTGGTACCGAGGGCGGGAATCGAACCCGCACGTCTCTTGCGAAACTCAGGATTTTAAGTCCTGTGCGTCTACCTATTTCGCCACCCCGGCACTTAAATCATTTCTTTTTTGTAACTTTTTTCTTTGTTTTCTTTGGCTCGGTTTCCGTTACTGCTTTTGCTACGGTCTTTGCAAGAGCAATCAAGGTGCTATCACGCAAATAAATATGGTCAAGGGTTTCGGTATTGATGAGCAAACTAACCCCTTCTTCTAGGATGATGTCGTCGTCTTTTACTCTGACTAAAATACATCTATCACTAAGTTGAGTATATCTTTCCATATTTATCTCCGAGGCCTTAAACTTTTATGGGTTAAAAAGGGCCGCCCCCGGGGTGAGAGCGGCCCTGATTCGACTCATTAAGGAGTCGGAACTGCAAACGATTCCGTGTTTGCAGCAGTCGTTGTACCAGCAAACGACATCGTAGGAACAACGGTTCCTGCGGTATTGGTCGTGTTGGTGTTAGTGCTAAAAGTTGCAACATAGTTGATGTTCGTGTCGGTCAGGTTTTGCTTGCGGTAGAAAACCTGAATTGCGATCTCGCGCTCGAGGGCAGTGCGCTCTTTCAAACGAAGCTGACGGCTGATGAACTTGCCGGTCTTTTCGTTGAATCGACGAGCGTAAGTGATGTTGACTTTGCAATCGCCAGTAGGGCGACCTTGTTCGTCGAGCACAGCATCTACAGAAGCAGCTACGCGATACTTGCCGTATCCGGTAAGTGGGAGGGTATAGGAATCGGTAGGGGCGATAGTGGTACGTGGCATAAAATAGGCCTTTCTTTTTTAGTTTAAAGTGACTTTTGTTTCACTCACTATTGTCACTATACGGTGCTATTTCTGAAGTCAAAGGATTTTTTCTTTTTTTAGCGATTCGTTTTTGGTCGCTAGTTCAAAAGAAGCGGCTTCCATCAACCTCAAGTGCCACTCTAGTATCAGCTTTTCGTGCTGTAAAGCAAAAAATTCCTTTTTACAGTGATCGCATGGCACAAATGAAGATTCTTTATTAATTTCAATCATTTGTTTCATCTAGCCAGGATTGAATTAAATCCGCTGCTGCTGAGTTTTTACTCAAAGTGGGAGGAAAGCACTCATCGCAATAACAAGTTCTTTCTCTGGATTTTTCTAAGCAAAAATCACATCGAGGATCGTAACCGTACAACGAAGAGCCGGTTTCGTGCCCACAATCCGGACAGCTGTTCTTTTTTTCATCCATATCGCCTTATACCCAATTTAGTGCCCTTGAAATGGTAGGAAGTTCGGTGCAAAAAATGGATTTACAAGCTTCGGCAATTTCCATGTGCTCTGCTTGAGTTCCGTTGCCTGTTCTC
This sequence comes from Pseudomonadota bacterium, assembly GCA_041178425.1. GTDB lineage: Bacteria > Bdellovibrionota > Bdellovibrionia > Bdellovibrionales > Bdellovibrionaceae > CAUJGP01. Next base: position 2,151 of record JBEGVH010000003.1, read on the forward strand.
ACGGTAATATAATGAATCCATGAGCGAATAGTGCCATTCATGTACAAACGACTGCTTGTATTGAGCGGCAGCAAAAATCGGGCGCATTCTTTGGCAATCCCTTTGTCGAGTGCTTCTTGGTATTTTGCGTAAGAAACATCCCAGACTTTGGATTGCGCTTCCTTGAACCATTCCTGAATATCTTCGGGAAGGTCTGCGATTGAGTTTTGACGGTTTTTAATATCTTGGCGTCTGGCGTCGTAGGAGACAAATCCGTCTTGCTCTACTGATGCGTAACGCTGAGAGAATTCTTGAAAATTAAAGCTACGGTGTCTCAGTACCTGCGCGGCGATGGCTCGGCTGGTGTTGATTTCCAGAACCATATTGGCCTGTTCGAAGACGGACCAGTGATCATTTTTAATGCAATAAGTTAACAATTTCTCAAAATTTGGATTATCTTGATTGGCGGGATTACTTACGCGAGCGCAGTAAGCCATGATTTCTTCTGCTTTAGGAGTGATCGCAACCAGCTTTACCAACATTTTATGCCTCTTTTGTTAACTTGTAGATTATACGCGCAAAAGCGCCCGAATAGATTTTAGCCGCCCCAAGGGGCAAAAAAAGAAAAGTAAAAAAAGCTAAATCTATTCGGGCGCTTAAGTTTTAAAGCAAATTGCTGGCTAATTCAGAAAGTCTGGACCGTTCTCCCTTGGTCAACGTAATGTGAGCCGAGATATCTTCATCCTTGAAGCGGTCAACGAGATAAACCAACCCGTTATTAGCAGCATCCACGTAAGGGTTATCTATCTGAAAGCTGTCGCCTGTCAAGACGATTTTCGTATCATCTCCGGCTCGGGTGACGATGGTTTTGATCTCATGGGGGGTCAGGTTCTGGGATTCATCCACGATTAAATATTGTTTAGGGATGGAGCGACCTCTGATGTAGGTCAAAGGCTCGATCTGCAACAACCCCTGATTCATGAGTTCCTGGCACCCCTTGCCGGCCCGGGCCTGACCTTTGCCGCCGGTGGATCCAAAAAGGAAGTCCACGTTATCGTAGATGGGTTGCATCCAGGGATTGAGTTTCTCTTCTACGGTGCCGGGCAGAAACCCAATGTCTTTTCCTAAAGGGAAAACCGGGCGAGAGACCAGCAATCGCGTGAATACCCCTTGGTCTACGGTCTTGGCTAGCCCGGCGGCGATGGCCAAAAGCGTCTTTCCGGTACCGGCCTTACCGACCAGCGAAACCAGTTTTATGTCGTCGTTAAGTAAAGCGTCGATGGCAAAGGCTTGTTCGGCGTTCTTGGGGAAGATACCCCACAGCCCCTCGGCGGGCTTTACGATGGGCACGACGCACTCGAGTTCTTTTGAGTATCGACCCATGGCGGTATGGGCGGGATTAAACTCGTCTTTGATGATCAGGTATTGATTGGGTTTAAAGTCGCCTTCGAGTTCCACCTTCCGGTTGATGTAAAAATCGTCCACTAAATTCGGAGCGACCGAAACGGTCCTTACGCCGGTATAGAGTTCCTCGGGGGCTACACTTTCGGGTTCATAGTCCTCGGCCCGCAGTCCCAAGGCGTCCGCTTTAATGCGAAGATTTACATCTTTCGTCAGGATGATGACGGTCTGGTCGCTACGCTCTCGCTGGAATCCCAAGGCGAATCCGAGGATCTTGTTATCCGGAGTTGAAGCCAAGGCGGAAATGCTTTCGGCCTCTCCTAGAAGGACGGTGAGCAAAGCCCCATTCTTGAGCCTAACGCCTTTACGCAAGTCACCCGACCCACGCAGCTCATCCATCCTCCGGCTGAATTGACGGGCGTGGCGACCGTTCTCTCCCATGTCCCGCTTGAAGCGATCGATCTCCTCGATCACGACGATTGGGATGACGAGGTCGTTTCCACCTCCGAGCCGATCCAGAGCATTAGGATCAAAGAGGATTACGTTGGTATCGATGACGAATATCTTTCTGGTGTTTTTCATTATTTAAATTATCTCATTAAAAGTGTGAGTGGATTAAGACGTTCGACGGAAAAATACTACCACGGCAAATTTTACGCCTGCGCTAACGGGATGAGACTGATGGGTATAGATAAAGTTAGATGGGAAAAGTAACACGGTGCCCGCTTCTGGTTTTATCTTTAAATTAAATCGGTCGAATTCAATCTCTCCTCCTGAGTAATCATCATTTACATAGATCAGGCCACTCACTACCCGGTCTGATCCGGGGTGAGCAATTAACTGATCGCAGTGGATTTTGTACTCTTCTCCTTCTGAGTATCGAAGTAAGTCATACCCCGAGTCAGCGAGTCCGTTGATGTCAAAGGCCTCTTGATACTTTTTAACATTTTCATCAAAAATGGAAAAAATGTATTGATCGACTTCCGTTAGTTTTGG
>JBEGVH010000004.1:0-12379 GCA_041178425.1 Pseudomonadota bacterium
AGTATCGAGGGTGCAGAAATTCGCGAGAGCATGAATAAGCGCTACGCAAGATAGGTAGACTCTCAATTAATGTCCCATTAGGCTCTTCGGAAGTTTAAACTTACCTTTCGAGGAGCCTAAATGTTTGTGCAAAAAACAACCCTCATCGGGTTACTCCTTCTACTACCAAGCTCTGTTCTGGCTCTTTCTCCTATATCTCTCAATGCCTTGATAGAAAGATCCCTTTCAAATCATCCTGAAAGCCGAATGTTTGAACAGCGTCGACACGCTACTTTGTCGATGATGGCCAGTGAAGTTTTTCTTCCAAGCCCCATGATCGCTTACGAAGAGATGACTGGCGCAGGAATGCTGGGCTCGGGTCTTACCGGGATGAAGCAAACGATCTGGGAGTTTCGACAAAAAATCCCCTTTTTTCCTAAAACCTATTTGAGCCGAGAGGTTTTAGAGCAAGAGGCGCAATCGATTGCGGCAGAACTGACGCAGGCCCAGAAAACCAGAAAAGCCAAAATTACAACTGAGTATTTTCGCTGGTTGGCTATAAAGAAAAAGTTGAAAATAAAAAAGGAAGAAGAGCTTCTTTTGGCTCAGCTCATCGCCGTTCAGCAAACTCGTTATCTTTCGCAAAAAGTTTCGCAGGTCGAGTTGGTGGCCCTTCAAATTGAACGTGGAAATCTTCTGACTGAGATCACCGAATTGGAATCCGAAGAGAAAAAACAACAAATCACCCTAGAAATTCTCGTCGGACCCGGTGAGAGTCTAGGTGGGTTCGAGCCTCAAGATCAAAAATTGATCCTCAAACCATTTTACGCTGGGGCGCCGGAGAAAGTTGCCGAGAGTCTCAATAAAAATAATTTGGAACTATCGGCCGCGCACGCGATGAATAAGAGAGGCCAAGCTAATGTTTCACGATCAAAAGCCGCGTGGGTTCCTGACCTTGAGCTGATGGTTTCCAGGCGAGAAGATGATTTGGGTAACAAGCAAGAGGGATGGCAGGTAGCCGTTGAAATTCCTCTTTGGTTGGCGGGGGAGCCCAGGGCGCGGGTGAGCCAGGCCAGAGCAGAGTCTCAGAATCTCGAAACAGCCTATATGGAAAAAAAGCGCCAACTGCAGTTAGAAGCCCAGGCGATGGTTGCGGACCAAAAGCAATTGCGAAAGCAACTGGAACTGATGGAAAACGGCCTTGTTCAATGGTCGAACCAGAACGTTAAATCGGCTCGTATTGCCTATCAAACTGGAAAGTTGGAGTATGCGAGCTTTCTTGCGCTCATGCAGTCGGCTTATCAAACACTCATAAGTTACGAAGATTTAAAAGTAAAAGTTTTAGACAATCAAGAGCAACTCCAAGTTCTCATGGGAGATACTTAATATGGCCTCAATCTCATCTCAAAAACCAACAAAAATTGTTTTTCTACTCGTTGGAGTTAGTTTGATTTCGGGAACGATTGGTTGGTGGCTGAATAAGCCATCGTCTTCTGTGTCCCCAGAGGCTAGCGTGGCTAAAAAGGTAGAAGAGAAAAAACCGATTTATCGCTGCCCTATGCATCCACATATAGTTTCTGATCGACCGGGACCTTGCCCGATTTGCCACATGGATCTTCAAATTGTTGATGATGAGCCTGAGGGCACAAATTCAAATATAAATGAAGGGCCAGAGGGTCGCGCGGGGGTAAGCCTCACTTTGGAGCGCCAGCAATTGATTGGAGTCACCTACGGCAAGGCACAAAAAGAAAAACTCACTAAAGAAATAAATGCCACTGGCAAAGTAGCATTTGATCCGGATCTCTACACGGCTATCGAGGAATACCGACAGGCTCGTTTGAGCTATTCGCAAATAGAAAAAGACTCTTATGGGTCTCTCAAGGAGCAAGCAGCCACTTTGTTGGAAGCGGCTCGCACTAAGTTGAAGCTCATGGGCTTTAGTGATGATAAGATCAAGAATATGGCGGATGCCCGTCAGGGTGGTATGGAGTTTCTTCTCCCAGACGGCAAAGCTTGGATTTATGCGGAGGTTTTCGAATACGAAACAAGCGGACTGAAAATCGGACAAAAGCTCGAGGCGGTTCTCCCGTCGAGCCCTCAAAATATTTTTGAGGGAATCATTTCTTCGATCAGTCCCTCCCTCAATAACCAAAACAGAACGGTCCGAGTGAGGGCGCAGGTTTTAGATCCAAAACGAATGCTTCGCCCCGACAGTTTTATGAATGTTCGTATATTGATTGATCTAGGGGACCGACTTTCCGTTCCTGATGAAGCCGTGTTGTTTTCTCAGGGAAAAGCTTTTGTGTTCGTCTCTGAGAAAGAAGGGCAGTTTCAACCGCGAATCATCGAAGTCGGAGAAAAAACCAGCAATCGCTATGAAGTCACAAGTGGTTTGCAAGAGGGTGAGAATATCGTCACGAGCGCAAACTTTCTTATCGACTCTGAATCTAAGCTGCGATCGGTTTTGGAGAAAGCTCAGCCATCTGGACACGAGGGGCACTGATGATTGAAAAAATAATTGAATTCAGTTGTCGAAATAAATTTTTCGTACTTTTGATGACCTGTGTTGCCCTCGTGGGGGCGATGCAGATTTTAAATCGAATGCCACTCGATGCTATCCCGGATCTTTCGGATACACAGGTTATTATCTATAGCAAATGGGACCGCTCTCCAGACATCATCGAAGATCAAGTCACATACCCCATTGTAACGGCCCTCTTGGGTGCGCCAAAAATTAAAACCATTCGTGGTGTCTCCGATTTTGGATACTCTTATGTGTATGTCATTTTCGAAGACGGAACCGATCTTTATTGGGCCCGATCTCGAATCGTTGAGTATCTCAACAAAATCAGTTCACAGCTTCCTTCGGGAGTGAAAACAGAAATTGGTCCTGATGCCACCAGCGTTGGATGGGTTTACCAATATGCGCTCGTTGATGAAGCGAAGAAGTTAAATCTTTCGGAACTTAGAACATTGCAGGATTGGACTTTGCGATTTCACTTGCAGTCCCTTCCAGGTGTTTCTGAAGTGGCTTCGATCGGTGGATTTGTAAAGCAGTACCAGGTGAATGTGAACCCCCATCGTCTACAGGGCTATGGCATCTCTTTGGCGCAACTTATTGAGGCGATCAAAAAAGGCAATCAAGACACTGGCGGTCGTGTGATTGAGATTGCGGGTTCAGAGTACATGGTGCGAGGCCGTGGCTATGCCAAGGGTGTTAAGGATATCGAAAATATCGTCGTTGCCAATGATCCACAAACTCACGTTCCCATTCTCGTGCGACACCTGGCGCGTGTGCAGTTGGGCCCCGATATGCGGAGAGGTGTGACCGATTTAGATGGACTCGGCGATGCCGTTGGCGGAATCGTGATTATGAGGCAGGGTGAAAACGCTCTCAATGTGATCGAGAGAGTCAAAGAAAAGCTAACCGAAATTCAACCGAGCCTTCCTTCGGGAGTAAAGGTTATTCCGGTCTACGATCGCTCCACTCTGATTGAAAGAGCCATCAGTACGCTCAAGAGCAAGGTAACGACGGAAGTTATTATCGTTAGTTTAGTTATTTTACTTTTCCTTTGGCATATTCCGTCGGCGATCGTTCCGATTCTTACGATTCCTATTTCAATCTTTTTGGCGTTTATTCCCATGTACTCTATGGGAGTGACGACGAATATTATGTCCCTCGCAGGCATCGCTATTTCTATTGGTGTTCTTGTGGACGGGGCCATTGTCGAAGTGGAAAACGCCTATAAAAAATTAGAACTGTGGAATAGCGGGGGGCGCGTTGGTGATTTTCATGAAATTCGAATGAATGCGCTCAAAGAAGTGGGGCCCAGCGTATTCTTCTCTTTGTTAGTGATCACGGTTTCTTTTCTACCAGTGTTCACTCTTGTGGATCAAGAGGGGCGATTATTTTCGCCACTAGCGATTTCGAAAACACTCACAATGGCCTTGGCGGCAATATTAGCATTAACTCTCGATCCTGCGTTGAGAATGCTTTTTTCTCGTATGGATGACTATGATTTCAAGCCTCGTTGGCTTTGTCGCCTAGCCAATCATTTATTGGTTGGAAAGTATTATCCAGAAGAAGAACATCCCGTGAGTCGAACTCTTTACCGGTGGTATGAACCGATTTGTAATTGGGTATTAAATAACATAAAGGCCACCATTGCCACCGCCTTGGTGTTAATGGCTTTAACCGTGCCGGTCTTCTTTCAGCTTGGCTCAGAGTTTATGCCGCCTCTTAATGAGGGAGATTTTCTGTATATGCCGACCGCTTTTCCGGGAATGTCGGTCACAGAGGCGCAGAGAATTGTTCAGCGCCAAGATGAAATCATTAAAACGTTTGGCGAGGTCAAAAGTGTCTTCGGCAAGGCGGGCAGGGCAGAGACGGCGACCGATCCTGCTCCCTTTTCGATGATGGAAACCACGGTGATGTTAAAGCCGGTGGAAGAGTGGCCCGCTGTTGATCGATGGTATTCCTTTTTGCCAGAACTTTTGCGCAAGCCCTTTTATTGGATCACTCCTCCTCATCGCAGCATGGATGAGTTGCGAGAGGCGCTCGATAAAAAGTTAAAGTTTGCCGGCATCCCCAACATTTGGACCATGCCGATTAAAAATCGTATTGATATGCTTTCAACAGGAATTCGAACGCCCGTGGGCATCAAAGTAATGGGCCCCGACCTGCAGGTGATTCAAAAAATGAGCGAAGAGATTGAGGCGGTTGTTCGCGGTGTGAAAGGGACGACCAATGTTTTTGCCGAACGCACAAGCGGTGGTTATTACATCGACTTTCAGCTCAAACGAGAAGAGCTCTCTCGTTACGGGATCAGCGTTCAAGATGCGCAAATGATAATTAGTTCTGCCATTGGTGGAGAAGTTGTTTCGAACACCATCGAGGGTCGCAGTCGTTTTGGCATTAGTGTTCGTTATGCCCGCGAGTTTCGCGAAGATGTGTCGGCCCTGGAGCACGTGATGGTGCCAGCCCCCAATGGAACTGAAATTCCGATGGCCCAGATTGCCGACATCAAGTTAGTAGAAGGCCCGGCGATGATTCGAAATGAAAACGGGTTGCTCGCAGGTTTCGTTTACATCGATGTTAAAGATCGCGATATCGGTGGTTACGTTGAAGAGGCCAAACAGTTAGTTGAGTCCAAAGTAAAGCCCGCTACCGGCTACAGTCTCATCTGGAGTGGGCAATATGAAAACATGATTCGCGTGAAGGAGCGATTGAAGGTTGTGGTTCCGATCACGTTGTTGATGATCATGCTGCTCTTGTATCTTAATACTCAGTCGTGGGTAAAAACAGCGATTGTTATGTTGGCGGTGCCATTCTCACTCATTGGAGCGTTCTGGATTCTCTGGCTACTCGGTTACAATATGTCGATTGCGGTTTGGGTGGGAATGATTGCCTTGATGGGCCTTGATGCCGAAACGGGAGTTTTTATGTTGATGTATCTCGATCATGCCTTTGATGATCAGGTCAAAGCAAATCGAATGCACACAATCGAAGACTTACGCGAGGCTGTTATTCATGGGGCCGTAAAACGCATACGCCCCAAAATGATGACAGTGATGGCGGCATTTATGGGTCTCACTCCAATCATGTTTTCGATGGGGACTGGCAGCGATGTCATGAAGCGAATCGCCGCACCAATGGTGGGTGGGTTAATTTCGAGTTTTGCACTTGAGCTTGTTGTGTATCCAGCCATTTTCTTCGTTTGGAAGAAGCGAGAATTGGAGAAGGCAACACTTCGCCTCAATGAGGGATAGTAACGAAATACTAAACTATTTGCATTGCGATTGATTAACCTTGTTTGGAAAGCTTAAACTTGAAAAGAGAGATTGGTTTTCCTGATAGATCTAGGCGAAAGGCAAGTGATATGTTGAGCTCTAATATCAAATTCAAGTTTCTTATTTGTCTGGTTATTTTGGTTCAATTTATTGTTTTGAGAGAAGTTCAGGCGTGCACAAACGACTCGTATGGCCTTAACAATAGCACCACTCAAGATATTGACGAGTGTGGAATCTGCGCTCGTGTCACGAACTCTATAGGCTCAAAAATCTTTATTCCTACCAAAACCGAAGCTGAGTGGCGGGCTTTTCTAACGAATAAACCGGCGGGTGTCACGCTCGGGTGTTGTCGATCATCGCAAACCTTTACCACATCGGGCTCACAAACCTGGACCCCTCCATCAAAATATTTTCCCTCGGGTTACTCTTACTGCACAACGGTGAGTGTGGTGGCCGTGGGCGGTGGTGGCGGTGGTTTCGCTTACTCCAGCTATGCTCGCGGTGGCGGTGGCGGTGGCCTGGGTTGGAAAAACAACATATCAGTCACCCCGGGAAGCTCCTATACTGTTGTCGTTGGGGCTGGCGGGGCCAGGGGCGCCTGGGGTTCTAACGCGAGCGCCGGTGGAAATAGCTACTTCATAAATACCTCCACTGTCTATGGGGGCGGTGGCGGTGGTGGTACCTATAATACCACGCCAGGCGCTGGGGGTAGTTATGCCGGTGATGGGGGCGGCTCCGGGGGATCCGGGGGCTATGGATATGTATATGCTGGTGGTGGTGGCGGTGCAGGTGGGTATGCCGGTAATGGTGGCGCTGGTTATGTGGCGTCTAGTACGTCCTATTATGGATCAGGAAATGCCGGTAGTGGTGGCGGTGGTGGCGGTGGTGGCTCTGGTGGATCTGGGGCTGTTGCCGGCGGCGGCGGTGGCGTCGGACTTAATGGCCAAGGTGCAAATGGAACAGCAGGTGCTGGTAGTACGGGCCATGGTGCTGGCGGTGGCGCGGGTTCAAGTGGAACAGCGGGAGCAGGAGGTTCTTTAAACTACTCTAATGGCGGTAGTTACGGCGGCGGCGGTGGCGGCTCCGATTACACGGGATCGCCGTACTATCACGGTAATGGTGCTCCTGGAGCTGTTCGAATCATGTGGGGCGTTGGCCGGAGCTTTCCATCAACCGATGCAGCGGCACCTTAAAAGGCAAAGAATTAGCAGGTTCAGAGCCTAAAAGGGATAGTTGGAAGGATTGTAGCAGCTCCAGCTAGCTTGGTTAGCTACAGAATGACACCAACCACCGGTGGCCTTATTGGCACAGGTGACTTGGACACTGGTGCTGATGATAAAATTGCATTCGGAATAGTTAGCATTGGGCCATCCAGTCGGTTGGTTACATGACCAGCCATCAATTCCCGGAATAGTGTAGCACCACTTACCATCCGAGACACGAATGCACCCTTGAATAACGTAAGTGCTGCCGAGAGCTCCTGAACACTTGATATTTGCAGAAGCAGCAGTGGTTTGTACGGAGCCATCAGGAAATTTAATGCCACCCGAGGTGCTCTCAATAACACCGGCAACGGTAAGTGAAGAAGATGGCGTTGTCGTTCCAATCCCAACATTTCCGTTTGGATAATTAATTGAAGCACTCTGGCCTGCGACCCACTGTGGTGTATAACCAGATTTATCCCCAGGTGAGCTCGTGACTAAGCAGATTAAAGGTTTGGAAATCCCGCATCCAAACCCGCCCGCGGCCCAGCGACTCGGGCCAGTAGTTGCTACTCCCCATACCCCCATGTAGGTACCAGTCTCTCCAATAGTCCAACCGTTGCAATCGCTACTGTTCGCTGGCGCTGTGTTATCAGTTCTGGCTGAGGTGTTTGGCCAATAAGTACTTGGGCCTGGGACGCCACTAGGATAGCCACCACGACCACTCCAATAACTTGGAGATGATGTTGAACTAGAAAGGTAATCGGGGCCACCCCAATCGTTATTATCGTTGGGCCCGAGGCCCCCTGAGTCTGCCAAAAAACTGGCTCCACCGGTCTTCGTATCTCCGGATACTGCAAAGAAGTAACGAGTGTTTGGACTAGCATTATTGCAATTGGCATTATCACAAAGCCAGGCTTTAACTGTAGATGAGGTTAGATTGGCATTGTTTTTCCCGAGCCAATTATTGGCCTTTAAGTCTTCGAGACAAAAAGAATCTGCTCCAGAAAGGCCCCCCATATTTCCCTTGGTAGTAGCCTTTGTAAGAACGAAGTAATTTCCATTGCCCGAACTCTTTGGCTCAATAGGCATGCCATTGATAGAGATGGATGAAGCATTGATTGCACCATTAACATCAAGTTGATAACTAGGGGTAATTGTCCCAATCCCCACTTTACCAGCCGAGGTAATTGTCAGCCGCTCTTGTCGCGAATTGGCGTTGGTGGGTGATGTTGAAAATGATATGCGCTGAGGGGCATTGCCAACCGATACGCTGCCATCAACTCTAAAATCAATGAGGGCTGTTCCTTGGGTGTTTGCTCCGTCAAAGATAGCGCCAAGAAAGCTGAGGACCTGATCGTTCTCATCGGGTACCTCGGGTATTGCAAGCGTTCCGCGAGCACGAACCCCTTTAAATACGGGGCGGTCCCCAATCAAGTTGGAAGCGGCGACCAAGGATAGACCTGGAGCTGTGTCTTGATAGGAAAGTATAAGTTTATCCGTTGTTAAAAGATGAGAGTCTACCGTATTACCATCCGATAAATGTAAAGTTCCGGCAGGAGCTGTCGTCCCCAAGCCAACACTGCCCGTTGAATACGAAATATTGTTGCCATTGGTGGTCCATGGTGAGCTGCTGTTATTCGAGTTTTCCGCAGCTGTCACGTTGGACCAAAACATTCCCCCGGTGCCATCGCTCGTGAGCACTTGCCCGTTGGAGCCTTTGCTGGTGGGTAGGGATAGAGAGTAGCTGGTAAAGGTGGTCGAAGGTGCGATGAGAGTCACTTGTGGCTGCAGGCCGGTGCTTCCGCCAATGGTCACCGAGTTTCCACTGACGGAGGAAGAAGCCTTTGCGTATTTTGAGGATGTGCCGTTGATGAGATCGAGGAACGCAGTAAAGTTATCGAGGTTCATGGCGTAGTTACTACTTCCCAAATTCGCAGCTCCCACGGAGTTATCCACACGTAAGACTTGTTGGCTTGGAATTCCTGCAACAGACATGGTGTCCATCGAAGAAGGTGTTTGGGTAATTTCAATTCCTGGTAGTGTTTGCACCCCAGAGCCATCATTGAAAGAAACATTTAGGTACAAGCTATCGCCAGCTTGTTTAACGTAACCACCAGAGCATTGGGTGAGGTGCGGGTAAATTAAATTAGTACTAAATATTCTATCGAGGGCCGTCGAACTCGCATCCGTTCGAACTCCTCTGCCAATGATCACATTAAATACACCCTTCGTCGCCGAGAGATCCACCGTGTGTCGTTCTGAGTACATCACACAGGTGCTCGCTCCACTCTGAGGCCCAGTGATTTGTAAATTCAGTTCAACAGCCGATGCCGTGACCGGCGTGCCATCCGGATTAAGAATGCGACCTTGATACGTGAAACCAGCGTTTGCAGCAAAAGATTTGAGATTGAAGCCTAATACTGAAAAAAGAATGAAAAACCAAAAACACAGAGTTTTTAGCGATCCCTTGAAATTGTTTTTAAGGGCGAACAAGGCACTTATAATCATTCAATTATTTATCGGAACAAGTGGTGTTGTTGTGTAGGTTCTTAAATGAAAATGGAAAAGTTTCTCATTTTGAGAGATCACCCCTGGACCCAAACAAGAGAGGTTGTTTTAACTATAGCTCAATTTGGTACAGGACCCTGATTGGACTTTAAAGTAAATTGAATGACCGCGGCGCTACCGCTACCTATCATGATAAACAGCGGTAGTAACACGGATTATAATAAGAATAAAAGTGAACAAAATCATTTGTATCGTCGAAATTCAAAAAGCTCCTCGAGTCGCTTATCTAAACCTATTCTTGTATTGGCATTTCTGACAAAGAGGTTCGATCGCCTTGTTTTTGGAAAAGCCTTCGAGAATCGATTTCGCTCGGGGGGAATTCAAGATTTCGGAGAGATGAGTCTCAAAGGCCGAACCCAAATTGATCACGGCCTCTTTATCGAGACAGCAGGGAACCACTGTTCCTTCGGTGAGAATTGCTAATTGATTTTTGAGGCCATAGCAAAAGCCGTCGCTCACGGATGAAACCGAATTAAGACTGGGCCATTCAAATTGGGTGTCAAAATGAAGCTTAATATGCCGATCGAGTCGGTAAGACTTTTTCTCTCGCACCTCGATATGCGCGGGCAGCTCGGGCTCAATAAAGAGTGTCCTTAGCTCATCGTAAATGCGGTCATGACGTTCTTGAAGCAATTGATCTTTTGCGGGCAAATCCCAGAGGCGAAAATTAACAAAAGATTCCGGAGATCTCGATACAAAATCTTTGGCAAACTGGCTGAGTTTTTCAAGATAGGGGCGAATCTCTTTGTCGGGAAAGTTATCAAAAAAACTATGAACGCTAAAGTTTACTTGTTTGATTGTGGGGGCGTTCAATAGCAATTCACGGTGCCGATCTAATAATAACCCATTGCTGGTTAAAATCAGAGGAACATTTTCTTCTTCTAGGATTCGCAAGAACTCAGGGAAGCTTGGATGAGCGAGTGGCTCTCCCATCACGTGCAGTGTGACGGCCTTGGCGACAGGTTTCACTTCTCGAATCACGCGTTTAAAATGTTGGGGTGACATCATTTTTTTCGGGCGCAAGACCTCGGGGCAAAAGCTACATTGCAAATTACAGATATTACTGATTTCTATATAAACTCGATCGAAGCGACTCATTTTTTCTTTAACACCGCAAGTATTTCAATGTGAGGAGTATGGGGGAATTGATCCAGACCCTGTACTTCAGTAATCACATAACCTCTCTTCTTTAGTCGTCCGGCATCGTGAATAAAAGTATCGAGACTACACGAAACATAGATAATTTCACGCGGAAATCCAAATTGTCCAACAAACATGTCTATTTTGCTAAAACCATCGCGAGGTGGATCCAAAAATAAATAATCAGGGAATGGGCACTCCGCTTTTAAAAGCTTCCAGTCGCTTGGTTTAAAAAGATTGGCCTCAACAACCGTGCATGGGCCGCCGAGATCGCGGGAGCGCAGTTTCTTGAGCCCTTCGCTGGCAATATCTACCGCAACAAAATTCTGAAGCCCCTGAGCCGCAATCACTTCGGTGAAGTTTCCAGAACCGCAGCAGAGCTCGATGGCGCTTCCCTGGGCCCAGTGATGAGTTTTCTCACGAACCCATGCCTTCATCCGGTGATTTTGCTGAGAGTTGCCTTGGCGAAAGGGACGACGCTTGTTAGGAACGACATCCTCCAACTTGGTTTCATCATCGAGATCAACATATGACCAGTGATGGGGCGGGGTGGGGCGCCAGGGGTCTTGAGGCATGGTTCTTAGGACTTGGCTTAGAAGATCTCGCAAGGGTTTGTTGAGAATCAGGCAATCATTGATGGGCGCAATCACCTGACTGAAGCGGCTAACAAAACCCAGAATGTCGCCGTCGGTTTTAAATTGTGCTCGATTTCGAAATCCAAAGACAGACTCACTTTCCCAAACGGGGGGGATATCATCATTCTCGGGCCATAGCCGATCCCGGTGAAGTGCATGAGTTAGCATATGACGTTTGTAGGAGAGCTGTTTCTGGTAACTTAGGCCCATCCAGGGGCAACCGCCACAGAGTCCTTCTTTGATGCCGGCATGGGCGCAGGGTGGGGTGATGCGCTCAGGGGATTCTTCGATCATTTTTACAAGGCGGGCATATCCATATCGCTCTTTGAGATGAACCACTTCAAAAAGGCCAAGATCACCGGGAAAAGTGCCTAGCACAAAAAACACTAAGTTATCGGGATGATCGACAACACCGTAACCTTCAACAGATATATCTCGGACTCGGCCTTGAAATTGGTTTCCTATCATTATTTGACCCTGCGAAAGGCAAGTTCATAGCAAAACTCCCCCCGCCCAAGGTACTTTTTTTAAAAGGGAGTTTGGTCTTTTGGGAAAATTTCACGAACAACCGCTTTTGGCGTATCACTTTTTGTTCTGAAACTCCTGAGCTTTAAAAAGATAGGTATATTCTACTGTGGTCGTTGTGAATCGAGGCCCCTTTGGGAATCGCATCCCTTTGAGCTGGTCGATGATCATGCCGTTGACGAGATCATTGTGAAGGGTGTCGTGCTCTATCGTAATATTCTCAGGCATGCCCTTATCGTTGACCGTCCATTGAACGGTCACATAGGCCTCTTTGATGTCTTTGAGAGTGACCATTTTTGTGAGCTGATTTGGCAAATCGCCACGATTTTGAAGATAGAAATCGACCGTCCCCTGAGCGTCTGAACCCCTCTTGTGACTAATAGCGCAACCAGCAAACAAGAGGCTGAGGGTAAAAATAAGTATTGTCTTCATGGGCGTCCTTTCGCAGATTGAAAATCTCACTGAGATTGTAGTACAACAACCGAGTAAGAATTATAAGAGGTGAATATGAAAAAAATTAAAGTGGCTCAGCCAGTA
>JBEGVH010000005.1:0-3518 GCA_041178425.1 Pseudomonadota bacterium
GGACGAATTCGATTATATCTGGGAGAAGTCCAACGGATGCGTTTTCCATAAGAGTCACTCGATTCAATCGGAGCTACTCACGCTAATTCAAGGCAAACAAGAGGCCTCGGTGGATACCCGAAACGCTCTTTGGATCCTAACAGGCGCGTTCGCGTTCTCGGACGAGATGAAAAAAAATCCACCAAAACTCTCAAAAAACGACCTACTCAAGTATGGTTTCAAAAACGAACTCTTGGGTCGAATCACAAAGCTGACTATGACCGATATCCCCACGGTTGAAGATGTCGTCAGGCGAGTTGCCAAGGACAAGGTCATCCAAGCTTTCTCAAAAGATCTTCAGGCAATGGGCTACGATGTAGATTTCCAAGATGAGGCATTTCTAGTGCTTGCAATGGCTGCCCAAAGCCCAAACTTCGGAATGCGCATCATTCCGACGGTGGTCGCGGAGCTAAAAGAGATGATCGTCTTCGGCTGCAAGAAGGGCAAAGTACTAATAGATCCGAGGATGGTCAAAGAGTCTTTGGAAAAATAGAATTTATGGAACGAAAAAAACCGTTAACTACAGTGAACCGTGATGCCATTTTCGCGAATACTGCAAAGATCCAGCAAGGAGCCACGTCGTCACTGGCGAAGTCATGCGAAGCCTTAGCAGATTTCCTCTTTGACCTAAATAGAGAGCATGAGCAGAATGGCAAATTAACTGGAAATCCCGACAAGGATTTGCTGGCCAAACTCCTATCTGAAAAGAAAAAAGATGATGATTCATTATTGGGAGCACTTGGCAAATGCCGTATTTACGGGTGCGATGTGCACAAGCTAACGCTCAATGATGAGATAATCCAACACATAGGTGAACGTGAGGTTCTCCATACGGAGTTCGCCAAAGCAAGAGAGCTTCTTCGTTATGCAGATAATTCAACGATAGGAATATTGGTCTACAAAGACCGGCTCGAACGCGTACATCTCGACGGGACAGTCGAAACCATTTCTGGCTAAATCCAAATTTTACCTATTCTATTCTTTCAAATTTCGAATCGGTCGAATCTTTATTTGAAAATTACCACTCAAAAACCCATTGCTATCGATGTTGGTAAGTCCGTTCAAAATTGAGTGCAAGTTTGAAGGATTATCTTTAGGTTCTTCTCCAAAGCAGAGTTCATCAATGGAAACAGCGAACGCATCAGCCACACTTTTTAAGTGGTCTAGATTGCGAACACCTTTATTGCCATTGAGCCACTCTGAAATGGTTGAACTCGGAACGTTACCGGATCGGCGTGAGAGTTCAGCAATAGACCAGCCTCGCTCTTTTAATAGATCTCTAAGTCTGTTCTTAAGATTCATAATTTATTATTCTCTTCAGCATGCAAAAGCCCGCCGCAAGCCGAAAACGTTTAGCTCGAAAAAAAAACGAAATACCCGCGCTATGTCGGGTTTGCCGTTTTAGACCAGGCCAATACTAAGTCCACAATTTTTTAATCATATTTACCTCTCCGCAACTCTGCCTGATGCACGTCTATATTGAATATCTCTACAATTCTGTTTTTAAAGTTTTTCTTGATCAAGTCTGAGGCAATTCTTACGCTCTCTTATTAGCAATTTGGACAAAACGGTCGGATCAACTCATGGCGAAATACCTCCCCCAAAAGAAGCACGTCTTCATCATCTCCGCCCGTTGCTCAAAGAGTGAAACAAACGCCGGAACATCAATGGATTGACCGGTGATGTAAGCTACCGAGTTGGGCACGTCACAGTCGATGTGAAGCATTATGGCGCACTCAACAAGGCTATCTATGTGGTCAAGATTCCCTTCTTCAACCTCCTGGGCCCAAACCCGAACTTTATTTTTGAACTCGGACCACAGGCGTTCAAACTCCATCTGATGTTGGAATGGATCTCTCAACCTAGACCACCTTCTTATAAAATTGCATTTTCAATACAGGCATGAGTTCCTCAAAGTTAATTGGCTTTCTTAGAAATCCGCACCTCTGATTTAAAAATAAATTCTCAACGCCATCGGCGGCACTAATCACAATAACCCCGATTTCAGCACTTGATGACTCTCTGGCCTTCGCAGCCAAAAATTGGAGCCCATCCATAATAGGCATATGTATATCGAGCAGAATCATGACGGGTCGGTATCCCGCTGCCAAGACACTCAATGCTTCCTGCCCATTTTGATCTATTTCAACCTGATAACCTTCGTCCTCTAGAGACTTCTGCAGTATGTATCTAATCGATTTGTCATCATCAATGATTAACAAACTGGCCTTTTCTTCGCTCGTTTTTATCAAACTTTGTGACCTCTCGATTTTATTATTATTACCAAAGTTATAGTTCAATTTCTATGGCGTATTATCTATAACACGTTCTTCTTAGTACGTGGTTCAACCACGTCCGTTGTCACATCATTGCCACTGAATGGCACGAAGAGGGCAAAAGTATGACAAACTCTTGGAAAGAATCGCGAGGAACTTGAAGCGGATTCGGAGAGCTCGCGCACTAACCCAAGAGGGTGTTGCAGAGCTTGGATTCAACTATCGGCACTATCAAAAGGTGGAAAGCGGTAAACATGCCCCGAGTTTGCAAACCCTAAACAATCTCGCAGACGCACTTAAGGTGGATGTCAGAGAGTTTTTTAAGTAATTCAGCGCCGATCAGGCGAGGCTGCAGATTTTGACTCAAAAACAAAACATTATCTGTAATCTAACTTACTTGGGCTTATATCCACGCGCACAAAGGTGAACCACTTCAGTCGGCTATGCCAACAACTTACTCTTCATTCTTCAGTCACGATGGAGCCTAAGATCAGGATTTCGGATGTTCGCGTTCAAAGTTTTAGTTCTTTCATAAGGTAATAATATAACATAATGCGTTATTTTTGTAAAGCTAATTTGCAAACTAAAACTAAAGCATTTTAAGCCGTTGTAATTGCATTGTAAAAAGGCTTGGAATTTAGAAATTGCAGCAAATATCGGGAAAAGGCCCTTTTGGTCTATATTTTCCGAGAACAAAAGAAATTCAGCTGCACCCTTTTACTATCAATGTTTATCCTGTATTGTGGCCGAGTCGCAGCATTCACCGTAACCCCGTCCTGCCCACAAAGGCTCAATCGCGGCGACCATCAGGATGAGCAGCAGCACAGGGTTCCAAAAATTGGAGAATTTTTCAGAACAAGAAGTATTCTTTCCAAAGCTTTTTAGGAACGCCCTCGGCAATGGCAATGAGTAAACCCTCCCCGCCCGCCGCACCTTCTGCGCTACTCCCTGCTCCTGAACTAATCTGATTTTTTGCTGAGCATTCTCCGGAAAGGGCTTTCATGCCATCCGGACAGAAACGCGTTCGCTTGAATTCTATGGCGGCACCAATTTGGGACGCCGCTGACTGCGCTAATCACGCAGTTGAAACTCGGATCTTTGAAAACTTAATAACAAAAGATGTTTTGGCTAAACTGCTTAGCCTTTCGGTTTCCTACATCGACAAACTTGTGAGGGAGAAAAAGATTCCCTATTACAAGATCG
>JBEGVH010000006.1:0-283642 GCA_041178425.1 Pseudomonadota bacterium
TGGCCAAGGAACTTATCCCTTTGGTTCAATCTGGCTTTGGGACACGTCGTTCCAAAAAGTCAAAAGGGCCTTACTCAGAGCCTCAGAGAGTTTTTCTGAGAGGTTCTTTTTAACTTTAAAGCTTATGTGAATCAAATCCGTTGAGCGCCGCATACCGAGGAGATAGTCGTCACTTGTGCGAAGCTCATCGACTAACCCAAGATCCTTAGCCTGTTGGCCGTACCAATACTCGCCAGTCGCAATTTTATGAAGATCGAGGCTTGGGCGAAATTGATGGATGTGGTCTTTGAAGAGAGTGTGAGTTTCTTCGAGTTGAGTCATGAACTTGCTCTCGCCCTCAGGTGTGATTTCACCGAGAACACTCACTGTTCGTTTGAATTCGCCTGCGGTGTATTCTTTGTAATCGATTTCATGTTTTTTGAGAATTCTGTGAAAATTGGGCACCTGAGCAATGACTCCGATGGAGCCGACAATGGCAAATGGGGCCGCTATAATTTTATTAGCTACGGCGGCCATCATATAGCCCCCAGAGGCTGCCACTTTATCGACGCAAACTGTTAGAGGGATATTAGCGCCGCGGATGCGTTGGAGTTGAGAAGCACAGAATCCATAACCATGGACAACGCCGCCCGGACTTTCAACGCGGCAAACCACTTCGTCTTGAGGGGTAGCCAAGGTGAGGAGTGCCGTCACTTCTTCGCGGAGGTGTTCCCCGGCGTGAGCCTTGAGATCGCCTTTAAAATCGATAACAAAAACTTTTCGACGCGTTTCTTGGTCCCATTTTTTTTGGTCTTCTTCCCACGATTTCGATTCTTTTTTTAAATCTTTTTTGTTGAGAATTTGAGATTTAATGGTTTGCTCAAGTTGATTATAATGGTCGTTTAGATTTTCTATCTCAACGAGAGGTTTGAGTTGTTGGCCCTTTTGAACCAACATCAGGATGATCAAAGTAATAATGGCGATGGCCGCGATCACAACAAAAACTTTCAGTGCAAATAAACTAATGGCTAAGAAAAAGTCCACAGGTCCTCCTGTTTTGAAAGACCTAGTGCTAATCGAAGTGTTTGCTGTGGGCAATGGTTAATTTGCGATGAGTCTGAAGAATGAAGTATTCTCAGCCCTAGTTCCGTGTTTCGGATGAATGAGCGGATTTATTTTCTGCCTCGGTTGTCTGGTGCAAAAAAGCTTCAATGCTTTCTCCGGTGATTTTTTCAACTTGTTTGAAATAGTAAATAAGTAAGCCGAGAAGCATAGCCATAGATGGGATGGCAATGCCTAAAAAGCCTCTTTTGTGCATGAGGGCTATTTGGGCATTGAGTAAGTTGGCTTTTTCCACCTCGGCGATGGAGTCACTGATGGGTGTGAAGGTTTGTTCAGCAATCAAAAAATTAAGAAGCGCCGAAATGAAAAAACTAAGAGCAAGGATGTGATTGCTCCTTAAGACAAGTTTATGAAACGCTTCAGTTTGATTTGATTCCTTGAGTCGAGACTCGAGCTTATCGGTATTAAAAACGTCTGGAGACATAAGCATTTTGCCAAAAAAAGGATTATTTCGAAGCCCCGAAATTAAAACGAAAAGACCGATGAGAAATGGAAAGCTAGCCTCTTTGAAAGAGAACCATCCTCCACTCAATTGCAGTAGACCAAAGCCACCTGTGATGATCACGTTCACTAAGCCAAGAAGAGAAACAAAATTATGTTTTTTCGTTTTCCACCATTCGAAAGCGCCATAAAATAGCGGAAATGCGATGGCAATGAGAAGTCTTATTTCGGGAGTGAAAAAAGTGGTGGAGTTGAGGATATAAATAGGAATCGCAATGCTAAAGGCGAGGTTGCTGAAAACACTGACTAATGATTTTGTTTCATGGTTCAACGTGCTCTCCTCTCATAGAGATCTCAAAATGGCCCTTAGGATAGGAGGAATGCAGGGGCGTTGCAATAGAAAAACCACAAATAAAAAAAGGAAATGGAGGTCCTCTTGGAATGGCATGAAAGAATAAACTTTTCTCAAGAAGGACTTGCCCCTCGACGAGAGTGTTTTTAAGCTCAATAGACAAAGCGAACAAGGAGTTCTTTGATGAAATTTTGTATGGGGCTTTTCATAGTCATGGTTTCTTGTTTGGCGATGGCGAAAAACAAGGACAAAGCTGTTCCGGAGTTTAGTCTTGAATGGAATTCGGAACAGCCCCATAAACATTGGTTATTTACCAAAGGGGCTCGTTACGACGGACCGGCTCGCTTGGCGCCCTTAGCACTAGTTAAAAAATTAGAACTCGAAGAAAAATATGAAGGTTGTACCGAGCAAGTACTAAAAATTTGGGCAACGTATCCGGAGTTCAGGGGATGGTTGGCTCTGCAGGGCACTCAGTGTCTTGTGTATCAGTTGAAGTTCGCACCACCCGGGGCCAGCTCCTTGCATAGGAGCTGGTGGAATCACCTAATGAAGCACGGAGATGGTATTCTCTTTGGGCCATGGAGTTCTGAGATAATGAAAAGTTGGGGTGAGTACTCTCAATTGGTTTTGAAAACCCCAAAGTTAGCGGTGTCTTTTAGGAGTGAAGTGGCTGACTCTTGGCGACGATACATGAGCAATCTCAACAAAAGTGAGAGGCAAGATCTGTATAAAATTCTGGTTGATGATCTAAAACTGGAGGGTCAGGAGTCGTTGGCCGAACGAATCAGCGAGCGTGAATGGCCTTCGAAAGATAAGTCTGCGACGGGTAAAAGTGCAGACGGTGGCACTGCAGCGACCAGTCAAGAAGAGTTATTGTTTCAGGCGATCATTGATTTGTTGACGTCAGGGCAATTGGTGGCGGCGACAGAAAATACGGTGACCTTTTTTAGTAAATTCCCCAACGGCAAAAAAGCTACCGCTCTCCTTGAGAGGCTTCAGCAGAGTTATTTTACGCTGGTCGATTCCGGTGTAACCTCCGAGCAGAAGTTGCAGATAGAAAAATGCTTGAAAGAAGCAAAACATCTTCATTCTTCTCGGCTGATTGATTGGGCGAAAGCTGCTCATCGACGAGGAGACTTTAAAGGGGCACTCTTTTTGGCGGAACACGCTCTCGATGAGGAAGAAGGTTCCGTCGAAGGGGCTCCGTTGTTATTTATTGCCGGCCGTTCAGCCTACTTTTTGGGTAATTATTCTTTGGCTGTTGAAAAGTTTGATCGCCTCATCCAACGCCACTCGGGCTTTGCCGACCTCTGGGAAGTTAAATTTCGCAGGGGGTTTGCTTTTATGCGAATGCAAGACTATTCAAAGGCAGAAGAAGCCCTTGGTGCTATTTGGTCGGACCCTGAAAATAAGTCGTATGGGCTTTCCTCTCTCTACTGGCTGATTCGGCTCAAGCAAAAACGCCAAGTCCCCGTGGATGATTTAATGAAAGCCATGCAGGATCGATTTAGCTTAACTTATTATGGTTTAAAGCTCGCGGCGGAGTCGAACCAGCAAACGGTGGTGCTGGAGAGTGAAGCCAAACCTGTGGTGATTAAACAGAATTGGGTGTTGACCCCCGGAGAAAAAAAACAGTGGGAACGAGTGCAGGATTTAGCGCGAGCTGGTTGGTATCTCGCGGCTCAGGGAGAACTTAATAATTTAATCCTAAATGGAACCCCAGAACAGAAATTTCTGTGGTCTCAGCAGTTAGTGCAGGTTTTTGCTTACCCACAGGCTCTGCGAGCCTATAGCGAGTTGATCGATCTTGATCCGCGCTGGCGAAAAACGAACTATTTGCGCACTATTTTTCCGAAGCCCCTCGTTGAGGTGGTGGAGGCTGAAGCTCAAAAAAATGAGTTGCACCCACTTTTGTTATTTAGCCTTATTCGCCAAGAGAGCGCATTTCATTTGGCTGCAACCAGTCGGTCCCAAGCGAAGGGACTCATGCAATTGATTCCACCTACGTCTCAAGAGGTGGCACAAGATCTTCGTATTAAAAATTTTAATTCTGATCAAATGTACCATCCTGAGGTGAATATTCGTTTTGGTGCACACTATCTGGCCAAAGTTATTCGGCAATTTGGTGGCAACGTGAGTGTCGGACTCGCTGCATATAATGCTGGGCCGCAGCGATTGAGGAAGTTTTTCGAAGGCCGCGCTGTGGTGGAAAATCCCGCTCTGCTTTCGCAGGAGGATCCATGGACAGATCTTTGGATTGAAGAATTACCTTGGCTTGAGACAAATTTATATGTGAAATCAATATTAAGGAATAGGGTTGTTTACCAAACATTGGAACGGGGCAGCTTTGAATGGCCAGCACCGGTATGGAAAGATCTCTTTCTGGGTAAGCAAAAGGTCTCAAAGACGATCAGGGATTCAGGGGCCACAAAAAATATGAAGCGATAGGGTGGGATCTCTGCCCCCTCTTCGCTAAAAAAATGCGGACGACTGCATTTCGGTGGCAAAACATTAAAAGTTTATGAAGGGATTTTAGTTTTAATGAGATATTTAAAGAACAGTCCGCAGCATAAGATGTCCCAAACACTAGGTATGTTCATTGCGTTGGCGCTTGTTTCTGGGTGTAGCTCGCTTAAATCAAAAGATTCAAAAGAGGCTCGTGGAATTGGCATTTTTTCTGTGATCCCTGCTGAAATCGAATCATTCAGAGCGAGTGAGCCAGAACCTCCTGGAATGGCGGTTCCAGAGTTCGATAATATTCCCGAGGATGTTCAGCCTCACGTTCAAAAATGGCTCAATTATTTTCAGGGTCGTGGTCGCGAACACATGGAGCGCTACCTTTCACGATCAACTCGCTACGAGCGACTCATGAAGAGAATCTTGCGTGAGAATGGAATTCCTGAAGATCTCATTTATATTGCATTGATTGAATCGGGGTTTAGTCCACGAGCTATTTCGCGGGCGCGCGCAGTAGGGTACTGGCAATTTATTCGAGGAACGGGCACTCGTTATGGGTTGCAAATTAACACTTTTGTGGATGAACGCCGGGATCCTGTATTAGCCACCCAAGCGGCTGCAGATTATTTTAAGGGTCTTTATGGTGAATTCAATTCTTGGTTTCTGGCTATGGCTTCCTACAATGTTGGTGAAGGTCGTGTTCGTAGAGAAATCAATAAAAATAAAACGAGAGATTTTTGGACTCTCGCAAAGAAGAGACGTTTGCCAAAAGAAACGCTTAATTACGTTCCTAAATATTTAGCGGCACGGATTATTGGTAAAAACCCCGAAGCGTATGGATTTACTGATATCCCTTACGAGCCACCGATTGAGTTCGAAACAGTGGCATTTAATCAGGCTATTAACATGAAGGTTTTGGCAGAGAAGATGAATGTCGACTATGCTGAAATTAAGCGTTTAAACCCGAAGTATCGCGGTGAAGTAGCTCCCATCGATGGTAGCAATGTCGAATTGCGCTTGCCATTGAACACAAAAGAGAGCGCTCTTGCTATGGCCTCTGAAGCTTCCGTTAAAGATCTGGTGTTTGTTCCTGATCGTGGGGAGACCGACGTTTACAAAGTAAGAAAAGGAGATACGCTTCTTAAAATTGCTAAACGTTTTAAAACCTCTGTGGCAAATTTGAGGGAGATCAATGACTTTAAGCGAAAATCCCGTTTAAAGCCCGGACGTACTATCTTTGTTCCGATCCCTGCGGTGGCCATGCCTAAGCCAGTCAATAAACCAGTCGTCGTAGCACAAAATAAGCCTGCAGCAACCGTAGACGATTCAAAAGCAGCAAAAAGCGCGGATGAAGCTCTTTACATAATGCAAGAAGGAGAAAGTCTCGCTGAGGTTGCAAGTAAAAACAATATGACGATGGAAGAGTTGATGGAACTCAACTCGTTCAGCGAGGGTCAGGTTGTTGCTGTGGGAATGCAGATTCGTGTTAAGAAAATTGGTCCGGAGGCAGATGAGCCTTCGATAGACGAGCTTCCATCTTCCACTGAAGTCGTTGCTGGCGATTCGAAGGAGACAAAGGCAGCACCCGCACCAGAGCCAGTAGTTACTGCCGATTCGGCACAAACAGTCGCTGTGAGTGAACCAAAGTCGGAAGCCACTCAAGTAGAACCGAACAACTCAGAGTACAAGGAAACCGTAGAGGAACCGGTCGCTAAATTGTCTAAGCGTGGAGCGAAAAAAGAGACGATTTCGCGTCTTCGTTCAGCAGCGAGAAAAGAGCTCACCCATAAAGTAAAACCGGGTGAAACTCTCTATCGAATTGCTCTTCGTTATAAAACGACTGTCGATGCGATTAAGAAAATGAATAAAATGAAGAGTGAGAAAGGTCTTCGGGCCGGCTCAATCCTTAAAATTCCGAGTGCGTCTGAAAAACGAACCACTCGTTCCATCAAAAGAGAGCACAGCTTCGTCGCATAAATTAAGCAGCATCATCGAGATGTTTAATGTGCTCTGAATCTAAAACGCACTGAAGGTGAAGGAGGCTGTGTGGCTCCTTGGCCTCCTCATTTTGCAATTCAGTCCAAAAAGTGTGTTGATAGCCCTCTCGTATTCCAATGAGTTCCTCTCTAATGCGATAAAGAAGCCCAGCGGGTGTTCCTAGTAACCAATCAACCTGAAACTGATAGAGTTCGTCTTCTAGTTGGGTTCGCTCTTTGTGTTCAAAAAAGCTTTCGGGTAGGCTATTTAGAAGAAAATACGAATGGGGAAGGTAGTTAAGGAAAGCCTCAGAGAGGCTTTCATCGCCTGGTCGTGAGAGCTTGCCTTTTCTTTGCAGGATCGCGATGTGGCGATAGAGCAGAGTATCGTTGGTTAGTAATTCTGGAGCGTGAAAATAGTCTTTGACGCTATCAATATGGAGTCCATCGTAAAGAGTTTCTGAACTTGTCTCGTTATACTGAATCGCCGAGAGCGCGCGAAGATTGTACAGGAGCGAGTACACCGTGTGCAGAATGCTCATGGTTCCAGAGGCAAAATTGAGTTTGGTGTCGAAGAGCAGGGGGTGAGATCTCTCAACTTCCAGCTGCTGGATGCTATCGAGAAGACGGATCAATTCTTGAAGATGAGTTCCCTTTGAGGTGCAGGCCTTTTTTAAAATTTCATGCAGGCTTTGTTCGAAAACCAGTTCCGCCGTGGGGGCTGTGGACTTAGTACTGAGGAATTGTTTAATTCTCGTGTTTGAACGATGATAAATTTCGTGCATGGGTTCGATACGTTGCCATAGCAATGCCGCCAAGGCCTCTTCGTTCGATGAAAGATTATCTTTTGAGTGGACCAGGAGTTTATAGGCAGACAGTCCCACGAGGGCATCTGTGTAATACGGCATGGGAGCGAGATTGTGGCTATCCTGTTCTTCAACTGGACTAAGTTCTGTTTCAATAAGGCTAGGGCGACCGAGAGCTTTGTGGGCCTCTTCATAATGAACATGCAATTGGATTCCCAATCCTAAATGATGAGTCCCATTGTTCGACCAAATTCCCATGGTGATAACCTCCCTGACCGCGTCTCTTTATTATCAAAGGCCTTCATTGAATTTTTAAAGTCTTGATTTTTTTTCCCGCTGACCGTCGAGGAGCATTAATTGCTCGATTGGCTTAAAGCCTTGAGATAGACTGGATTCATGTATTGGGATGTGCATTGTCATTTGACAGATAGTCGCTGGGGGGAAGATCTTCCGGCCGTGTTGCGAGAGGCTCAAGAAAAAGGGATCACCGGTTTTTTTTTCGGAGGCTACGAGCCCAAGGAATGGTTGGAGCAACTAGATCTGGTGAAGGCCTTTCCAGAGTTTTCGATGGAGCCCTGTTTTGGTTTGCATCCCATGTGGGTGAGCCAGTGCAGCGAAGAAGCGCTTGAATTGGGATTGGATCAGCTGGCTCGATTTCTCCCAAAAACCAGGGCTATCGGAGAAATCGGACTCGATGCTCGCAAAGATTTTGTAGGGGGGTGGGGTTTACAAATGGAGGCCTTTCGTTCCCAGTTAGAGCTGGCGGGTCTCACCAAAAAACCTGTGGTGCTCCATATTGTGCGTGCTCATGTCGAGGCCATCAGAGTTTTGAATCTTCACCGAGAGCTTATTCATGGGGGCTTTGTTCATGCCTTCAACGGGGATAAAGGTGTCGCAAAGCAGTATTTGGATTTCTCCCTTGCTCTTTCGGTGGGAGGATCGATTAGTCATGCTCATTCCCATGAGCTGAGAGAGGTCGTAAAGTGGTTGCCGCGGGAGTCCTTATTGCTCGAAACTGATAGCCCTGATCAAAAAATTAAAAATTGGCCGTCGTCCTTGCATCGACCGGTCGCTTTGTGGAATATTGCCGAAATTGTGGCTGATATCAGAGGTGAGAGCACTGATGCCGTTCTTCAGCAAAGTGCTCAAAATCTGCGCCGAATTTTGGGGATGTAAGTGACAACAGAAAATAAATATCTTTTGCACCGACGATTTGACCGGATGGGTCGATTGGTAGGCGATCAAAACATGGAGAACCTTTTCCGAAGCCACGTGATGGTGATTGGTCTCGGTGGTGTTGGTGGTTGGGCGGCCGAGTCACTCGCGCGCAGTGGGGTTGGGCGCATGACCCTCGTGGATTTTGATGATATTTGCGTAACCAACACGAATCGACAAATTCAGGCGATGCAAAACCAAGTGGGTGTTAAAAAAGCGACGGCGCTTGCTGATCGCCTCAGTAAAATAAATCCCCAAATGATCGTGGAGCCTATTGTTGAGTTTTATCGTGAAGAGAACAGTGAGTTCATTTTAAATAAAAAGCCCGATTGGATTCTTGATTGCATTGATAATATCACGGCCAAGTGTCATCTGCTTTCAGAGTGTCGTAGGCGCAATCAAAAAGTGATGACCAGCGGGGGTGCGGGAGGTCGCATAGACCCTATGAAAATTCGCATCGCTGATTTGTCACAAACAAGCGAAGATCCCTTTTTGCAGCAGGTTCGAAAGACCTTGCGACAGCGTCACGATTTTCCAAGAGAAGGAACTCTCTTCGGTGTGCCCTGTGTGTACTCCGAGGAAACTATGCGCGAACCGATCGAGCTTCACTACGATCAGGGCAAAGGGTTTCGTTGTGTTTGCCCAAAGGGGCAAAACGACTTCCATAGTTGCGAGCGCCGCAACGTGATCTATGGCAGTGCCAGCTTTCTCACCGGGAGCTTCGGTTTTGCTATGGCTTCCCATGTTATTCGCCATTTAACTGAAGAATCATTAACAAGTTCCGTACACATTTAGGCGAGGATTTTTTATGTCGATTATTTTATTTTTTGGTTCGGCTCTTTTGGTTACTCTAGTGTCAACGGTTTATGTTGTTGTGGCCATTCGCCACTTGATCAAAAACAGAAAGGTCAGTTCGCTCGATGTGAGCAAATCTTCAGGGAGCGTTCGATGAGTCGGGCGTTGATACTCCTTTTCTTTTTCGTGGCTTCGCTGTCAGTTCGTGCAGAAACCTATCAGCAACTCTTAGGTGCCTTCAGAACCTTTCCGAAGAGTGGAAGTATCGAAGCCCATAGTTACTACAATCAAAAATTTTGGGACGAATCGGCTACTGGGCAAGCCTGGAAATTTGGACTTTGGAGAGTCGGTGCCTTTGCCGCCGTTCATGGTCAAGTGGGAGCGCGAGTCGACCTTTATCCTATTTCTTTTGTTCAGATCAGTTATCAAGAGAGTCTTACTTCTCGCTTTTACGAAACACTGACGCTCAATTGTGAAGAGATCCATTGTGGAGGATCGCTTCGTCGTGGCACTTTGAAAGCGAGTTTGGCCTTGGCCTATGGAGCTATTTTCTTTGTGCCCAGTTATGCACAAACTCAATTGACGATCGATTCCGATAAAAGAGACTTTAGCAGTGAAGAAGATAACCTGATTGCTAAACGCACGGGAGATGAGCTTGCCACAACTCAGTGGGCCCTTGGGTACAAACAAGAGAAAGATCGCTTTGTTTTTTTATCTAAACAATCGGTGATGAAGTTTTCAAAAGACAACAACTTCTCGCAGCTTTTGATCTGGAGTCATGATTATAATTCCGAGATTAATTACTTTGCCGGAGTGGGCTTTTTTGAGTCCAATCATGTAAAGAGAGGATCAACGATGGTGGCAGGATTCAACTGGACCTCGGGTGATAATCTAGCACTCTTTTAGTGAGGGGTCTTCGATGATGGCGTGGGAATCGTTAGAAAAGCAAATAGTCGACGTAAAAAAACAGTCTTGGGTTTCTGCACTTCAGGTTTATGGGGCAATCCGATCAATACGTTATCTGGCTGAACTATTGCCCGTGGCTATTTTGAATCAGCTTCATCTAAAAAAAATCAAATCATTTAAAAACGCCGATCTTCGTCGCCTAAGGCAACTTCTCGACGAAGTATGGCTGATTATCCAACAGGATAGTGAACGCGTAGCTGCCCGGATTTATCCGGCAGCTGTGTTAAAGCCCGATCTTACGATAAGTTACTGGTCTCAGATTCTTCGGATATGGTTAAAGGGTTATAGGGTGAACACCTTGGGTGAGGCCTCCGAGGAGACTCATGATCTCGATCTTGAGCATGTTGAGGCTCTGCGAGATGTGCCAGGATACTACCGTCAGCATTTCAAGTATGCAGGGACAGGCTTTCTGAATGCCGATTCCGTTTCCCTCTATGAACACCAGATGGAGCTCCTTTTTTTAGGGGCATTGGATTCTATGCGCCGATTGATTTTGGCACCAATGAAAAAGGCCTTTCGTTTTTCTGAAGGTGAGGGCTTGCGTTTTCTCGAAATAGGTTGTGGTTCTGGACGCATGACCCACTTTGTGAAAATGGCTTTTCCCAAAGCTAAGATTGTAGTTCTTGATGCGAGTCCCGTTTATCTTAAAGAGGCTCAAAAGAACCTATCAGAATTTAGCCGAATTGATTTTATCCAAGGTGATGCACTTGATTTGCCCTTTAAAGATGAGCGTTTTGATGCTGTCTATATGGGTTTTCTTTTGCACGAAGTTCCGATCGATATTCGTCGGCAAGTGCTTGTTGAGGCCTATCGAGTTTTGGAGAAAAAAGGTTTTCTTGGGGTGGTTGATTTACTTCAGCATGATGATTGTCGTGAGTTGAATTGGGTGCTTGAAGAAAATTGGTTTCTGGGGCAACAACCCTTTCTTGCTGACTACACAAAGAATAATTTATCGGGTTTGTTTCAACATCTTGGTCTCCAAAGCACCGGGATGGAGAGGGGTTTTCTGGCTAAATCCGTGTTCGGGATAAAATGACCCGAAAAAATCTTTTTCGAGACGCCTGTTTATGGCGTTCTGGCCTCTCTTCTCACTCTGGTCTAGCCGGAGATTTTCTGTAGACTCAAACTCTTGAGATCCTTAGACTTAAGCAAGGGAGCTTGATGTATGAGCTTACAAGGAAAAAAGATTTTAGTCGTCGATGATGAAGAAGGCATTCGCGATTTGGTCGTGAGTGAATTTGAATTTAATGGCGCAACCTGCCTACAAGCGTCTAGCGGCAAAGAGGCCTTCGAAGTCTATAAAGCCCAATCACCCGATGCCGTCGTTTCTGATATTCGAATGCCCAATGGTGACGGACTTTTTTTTCTCGATGAAATTCAAAAAGCCAATATTACTCCCTGTCCGATGATCTTTATGACGGGGTATTCTGATGTGCCCGTCGAAGAATTTTATGATCGTGGTGTTGAAGCCGTCATTAGTAAGCCTTTTCGTTTAGAACAACTCGTAAATACCCTTGATATGGCCATGAGATCGCGTCGAATGGGGTGGCGAAGAGCGACTCGAATCGTTTCGTCTCTCCGTGTCGTTGTGAGTTGGCCCGAGCAGACGGAGGCGCTGGCGTCACAGACATTCACTGTCGGTCGAGGTGGAATGTTTATTCATTCGACAATATGCTTTCCAAAAATCAATTCTAAGGCCCATTTTAAAATCATTTATCAACATGAGGGAGTAGAGCAGTTTATTGAGGGAGACGTGACTGTTCGATGGGTTCGCAAGGAGTCTCTCGATGATCTGCCTCTTGGTTTTGGTTGTCAGTTTCTCGATTTGAATGACGATCAGTTAGATCTCATTGGTTCACTGGCGGGTTTGGCAAAAAGGAATCCGTTCATTCCGAAAGCCTAAGAGTTTTAGGTGATTCTCTAAAATAATATCTAGACGACTTTCCCAACTTCAGGTTAGAACGAGGCCCTTCGAAACATTTTTTTTGGGAGGGATCTATGATTTCAAAATTTATTGATCATCATTATCGTCATTTTAACGCGGCAGCATTAAAGGACGCAGCCATCGGCTATAAAGCCCATATCAATAAGGGTGGTAAAATGCTTGTAACTCTTGCGGGTGCAATGAGTACAGCAGAGTTGGGACTCTCTCTTGCGGAAATGATTCGCCAAGGCAAAGTTCACGCGATCAGCTGCACGGGTGCAAACTTGGAAGAAGACGTTTTTAATTTGGTGGCTCATAATCATTACGAGCGGATTCCAAATTATCGTGACCTCACACCCGAAGATGAAGCAAAGCTACTCGACAAGCATTTAAATCGCGTGACCGACACTTGCATTCCCGAAGAAGAGGCCATTCGTCGAATTGAAAAAGTCGTAATCGAAGAGTGGCAAAAAGCCGATCACGAAGGAAAAGCGTATTTTCCTCATGAATTCATGTACAAAATTCTTTTGTCTGGAAAGTTAAAGCCACACTACCAAATCGATCCAAAAGACTCTTGGTTATTGGCGGCTGCAGAAAAAAACCTTCCGATGGTTGTTCCTGGTTGGGAAGATTCAACGCTCGGAAATATTTTTGCTGGTCACTGTATCAAGGGCGACATTAAGAATGTCCATACCGTCAAAGGCGGCATTCAGTATATGATCAACTTTTCCGAATGGTATATGTCTGCAAGTAAAGACAATACTGTTGGATTTTTTCAAATTGGTGGCGGTATCGCCGGTGATTTCCCAATTTGTGTGGTTCCAATGTTGAGCCAGGATTTGCATCACGATGATGTTAAGGTGTGGGATTACTTCTGCCAAATCAGTGATTCGACAACGAGCTACGGTTCTTATTCTGGAGCGGTGCCAAATGAGAAGATCACTTGGGGTAAACTGGCGGTGGATTCGCCAAAATACATCATTGAGTCGGACGCTTCGATTGTTGCTCCATTGATGTTTGCGTACATCCTTGGTTGGTAATGAGAGACTGGTGATTTAACAGTCGCCAGCATCTAAATTCTAAAACAAGTCAAAAAGCTCTCTGAACGGTTCAGAGAGCTTTTTTTGTTCTAGTGCTTTCATAAATAGATGAAGGCCCCGAGGTTCATTGCCATTTCCATGAACTAACACAATACTTCCGGGCTGCGGTTTGTCACCCTTGCTAAGCCAAGCATTGCTTCCTAAGGGAATGAGACCGAGTTCTTGGGTTGTAGCGAGAGCCTCTTCGTTGGCGACCAGTCCAGGAAATCGAAAAAAGATTGAGGGAGTGATTCCTTTTTGAATCAATAAAAGTTCATTGGTGAGAATCTCTTTTCTCACGTCGCGTCCTTCAGAGAGAAGGTAGTTTTTTTCAATGGGAACGTCGGGGTAAACAGGGTGATTACGGCTGTGATTAACCCAGGTCACTGGAGAGTGAGCAAAGGTTTGTTGGAGCCAATGCCATTCTTCTTTATGTTTGATAATCCACAACCCGCTCACGGCGATGGCAACGGGCCATTCGCGCTCTTTAATCAGTTCAAAAAATGATTTGCTGAATTCGTGAGTTGAAGGGCAAAGGTCGACAGTGAGATAGGTGCCTGGCGAATGATCCTTGGCTCCGGTCAGTCCGTGATTTTGAAGTTTTCCATCGAAATTATTGTATCTTTGGAGAGCCAGTAGATAGGAGCTTGCTATTCGTTGATCGGAATAGCTGGGTGAGTTTTTGGTGAGAAGGATCGGGCGGCAATGCAGAAGCTTTTCCGTTGGCAGGATTTCAGTTTTGAATGAGTTTTCATCCACAACCCAGCGAAAGTTTTTACCCTCTCTCTTGAATTCTCTGAGGGTGATGACTTTTCGTTTTTGTTCTTCGCATCGAAGAGTCTTAACTCGATAAAATTGCACAGCTTCAGGAGACGAAGTTTTAACTTCTTGGGCCCAGATCCATTGCGAAATGAAGATAGAAATGAAAAACATCATTGCCCTACTTTTATCGGAAGGTTTCGCCGATTATTGAGCTAAACTCAAGTTGAGATAATTTATAACGCTTTGGTTGAATGATCCGTTTGGATCGGTCCGACCATCATTTCGAAAGGCTCGCTTCGGTTCAAACTTGTGCCGCTGCTTTAAGTCGAGTTTTAAATTGATTCCAACAGGCCTATCAATAAATCTAGTTTGCTTTTCTTCTTTTTCAAGGGATGATGAAACAGAGTCTTTCAGTGACTCGACGTTATGAATTTTGCTGATAAGGAATTGTAAACATTGGAACAAGTTCCCGCTTGGTCAGACAATCCAGAAGAACTCAAGATCCTGCAACAGGGTCTTCTCGAGGATATTCAAGGTAAGTTTGGGCCTTCGAACAGGGAGACCTATGGTTGGGTGCTTCGAGGAGAGGGTGGAGGCGTGATCGCAGGGGTGGCGGGCTTTGTGCATTGGAATTGGGTTTATGTAGCCCAAGTCTGGGTAGAACAAGATTGTCGAGGTCAAGGACTAGCTAAAAAATTGCTCCAGCATCTCGAAGCGTGGGCAGCGGGGCGACGCTATCAGGGTTTGTACATCGACACCTTTGAAGAGTCGGTCAAGTTGATGTATGAAAAAATTGGGTATGTGAGTTTTGGTTCGATTCCCCAATTTCCTCCGGGCCATCAAAGATTTTTTCTCTATCGAAATTTAAAGGTCAAAGAATGAAACGAATGAGCTTGGCGTTACGTCTTTGGTTTACATTGTTCGTTAGCGCAATTCCATCGGCCTGGGCAGCTACTGCAAGTTTGACGCCTCCAGCCTCCGAGCAGCTCTTGCGCCGATTGGCGGAACGAAACAGCGGTACTGAGCAGCTTCTTTGGGTTCCTCCTCCAAAAAAGGGGTTTCAAACTCAAGTGCACCTCTTCGAAAAAACTCAGGGTCATTGGAAAGAAGCTCGAGATCCAATCGTGGCAGTGGTTGGGCAAAGAGGACTGGCCGAATCGGGGCAAAAGCAAGAGGGAGACCGAAAAACTCCCCAAGGTTTGTTTGGCCTTGGAAAAGTCTTCGGTAAAAACGTCAGTTTCGACACGAAAATGCCCTACGAAAAACTACAAGACGACATGAAGTGGATCGATGACCCTCGATCTCGACAATACAATCGACTCGTGCGCGGGCCTACGAGCGCCGAGAGTTACGAAACAATGCTTCGGAATGATGATCTCTATGATTTAGTGATGGTGCTTGAATATAACACGGAGCCTGTCGTTCCCGGTAAAGGGAGCGCCATCTTTATGCATATTTGGGAGAGCCCGTCCGCGGGGACGGCCGGGTGTGTGGCAATGGCTCGTTCAGATCTCGAGAATGTTCTCAAGTGGTTAGCCCCCGAAAAAAAACCACAGATTCTCGTGGGGCCTCTCGATGTATTGCCTCCGACTGATGCTAGAGCGAATCAACACTTATAATTTCGGGGAACAAACCCTTTAAGTGTGTCTCGATGCCTTCTTTGAGAGTTACTTGGGAGCTCGGACAGCCGGAGCAAGCACCTTTCATGGCAATTTTCAAATAGCCCTGTTGATACGAAATGTATTGAACATCGCCTCCATCGACGGCAACGGCGGGGCGAATTTCATGCTCGAGAACCCATTTAATTTTTTCAACGAGTTCAGATGTTTCGCCTTCAGCGTTGGCAGCCTCTTTCGTTAGTACGATGGGCTCTCCGCGTTCGATATGCTCTTCGATAAGATTGGCGAGGGGCGTGGCTAAGACATTCCAGTTTACCCAGTCTTGTTTTTCGACGGTGACAAAGTCAGTTCCGATAAAAACGGATTGAGCCCAAGGGAAACCGAAAATCTTTGTGGCAAGAGGAGAAGTGTGCGCAGATTCGCTGTTCGGACACTCGATGCTTTCGTCCGTGATCTTGGCTCCCCAAAAAAACTTGTAGGCGTGAGGATTGGGTGTTTCAACAAATTGAACAGTGACTTTTTTTTCAGCGCTCATCAGCAAAGGCCTTCCTATGTGGGTATCTATGGGAACCATCTTTTGGTAAACAAAGGTGTCTTGCCTTAGGTGCCGAAAGAAGTAAATCGGTTTTTAGGGGCCCTTTCAAAAATACGACATCCTATGAATATTCCGACGGTTTTCTGCCTAAGTTCCTTTGCCTTTCCCATGGCCGCTTGTCGGGGTCTGTCCCTACCCACGGCGCTGGTTGGGAGCGAGTGGGGACAGACCCCGAAAAGCGCAGCTTGTTGTTCTTGATCTTACTCCTTGATTTCATTAGCGAAACTCTTTAACGTGTTCGCCAATCCAGGAGTAATCAAGATGACACCAAGGGTAAGAGAAATTCTGAGCTGGTATGGCGCCGAGAATATCGGTGTACTCACCAATCTTGCGCGAATTCTGAATCACGGTCGTCTCAAAGGGACCGGAAAAATGGTGATTCTTCCTGTTGACCAAGGCTTCGAACATGGTCCGGCACGCAGTTTCGCTAAAATCCCGGACGGATATGATCCCGCCTATCACTTTGAACTCGCGATCGAATCGGGATGTAATGCTCATGCAGCACCGCTCGGCGCTCTTGAGTTAGCGGCTCGTGATTACGCGGGCGAGATTCCTTTGATTCTTAAATTGAATAGCTCCGATCAGTTGTTTGCGAATGCATCGCCCATTTCAGCCGTCCATTCATCCGTTGAAGATGCACTTCGTTTAGGATGTGTGGGCGTCGGCTTCACAATATATCCTGGTAGTTCTCAGCGAAAACAAATGTACGAAGAAATCGCGATGGCTGCACGCGAGGCGCGCAAAGCCGGATTAGTCGTGGTCATTTGGTCTTATCCTCGCGGTGAGCAGATTTCGAAACAAGGAGAAACGGCGATTGATGTCGTTTCGTATGCCGCTCACATCGCCGCACAGTTGGGTGCTCACATCATCAAAGTAAAAGCGCCAACTGATCAAATCGAGCAAGAGTCGGCTCGCAAAGTTTATATTGAACGCGGAATTAAAATTAGAACACTGGCGGATAGAACCCGCCACGTTGTTCATTCAACCTTTAATGGCAAACGCATTCTTCTCTTTTCTGGAGGCGAAACAAGAGCAACAATAGATCTACTCAATGATGCAAGTGACATGGCCCGAGGCGGAGCCTTCGGTAGCATCATGGGAAGAAATGCTTTTCAACGTCCAAAAGCAGAAGCTATTCAGCTTCTAAAAGAAGTGCAAGACACGTTTGCAGGAAAGAACTTAGGGTAACTATGAGTGAGCATGAGAATCCACTAAAAGCAGAAAAACGACGTAAGCTCCATGAACTTCGTCAATTAGGAATTAATCCTTATCCTTACAACTTTGAGAAGAGCTGTTCGGTTTCACAATTGTTGGCCGATTTTGATGGGGCTCTCAAAGAAGGCGATACCCGCCCCGAAACGAATTTCAAATTGGCGGGTCGATTAATGACGAAGCGTCCAATGGGAAAAGCCGCTTTCTTTAATATTCAAGATCAAACGGGCTCATTGCAGGGCTATCTTCGCTTGGAAGAGCTGAGTAAAGAGGATCAAGAGGCCTTCAATCATCTCGATCTCGGTGATATTGTAGGGATCGAAGGCTTTGTTTTTAAAACAAAAAAAGGTGAGACGTCGCTTCATTGCAAAGGCTTTAAGATGCTTTGTAAGAGTTTGGAAGTTCTTCCTGAAAAATACCACGGTCTCGCCGATGTTGAGATCAAGTATCGCCATCGCCACTTGGATTTGATTGCTGATCCCAACTCTCGCAAAGTTTTCGAGACGCGTTCAAAAATTATTCGCGAAATTAGAAATTTTTTGGATTCGCGCGGATTTTTGGAAGTAGAAACTCCGGTTTTGCAACCGATTTACGGAGGAGCTTCGGCTCATCCATTCCAAACGCATCATCGGGCTCTCGATATGAAGTTGTTCTTAAAAATTTCACCCGAGCTTTACCTCAAACGTCTGATCGTTGGTGGATTTGAAAAAGTTTATGAAATCGGAAAGAATTTTCGAAACGAAGGCATTGATCGTTCGCACAACCCCGAGTTCACGATGCTCGAATGGTATGAAGCTTACACTGACTACGACTACCAATTAAAACAATTCGAAGAACTCGTTTCTCAATTGGCGTTGAAAATCACCGGCAGCATGAAGGTCATGTATCAAGGGAAAGAAGTCGACTTTACACCGCCTTGGCGTCGTTTAACCGTTTATGATGGTCTTCGTGAGTATGCTCGTATTGAGCCTAATACGATTTCTGAAGAGGAGTTGTTTAAAATACTTAAACAAAAAGGGTCAGACGCGAAGACTCCCGACAGCAAGGGCGAAATGCTCATGGAGCTCTTTGAATTAACAGTCGAAGAACATCTCTGGCAGCCCACCTTTGTGATGGATCATCCAGTAGAGATTTCACCGCTCACAAAAGCTCATCGTCGTCAAAAGGGTTTGGTGGAACGTTTTGAGCCTTTTGCTGCTTGCATGGAAATCGGAAACGCCTATAGCGAGTTGAATGATCCTGAAGATCAGATGAATCGCTTGAGAGAGCAAGAAGCCAAACGATTGGTCGACGAAGAAGCTCAACCAATGGACGAAGATTTTATTCACGCCATTGAGGTGGGAATGCCACCAAC
Source organism: Pseudomonadota bacterium (assembly GCA_041178425.1). Lineage (GTDB taxonomy): Bacteria > Bdellovibrionota > Bdellovibrionia > Bdellovibrionales > Bdellovibrionaceae > CAUJGP01. The sequence continues at coordinate 18,655 of JBEGVH010000006.1, forward strand.
CGGTGGAGTGGGGCTTGGGGTTGAGCGCATCGTGATGATCCTGACGGACTGCCACTCAATTCGTGATATCCTCTTCTTTCCGACAATGCGGTTTAATAAATAAAAAAAGTTTTCAAAGGGAGGAGTTTCAAGAATCAAACTCCTCCCTTTCTTCCAATTCGCTCTCAATTCATGAGTCCACTTGTGAAAAGGTTTTCGACTGGCTCTCTCGCTGATAGACCTCGACGTAGATGGTGATGTGCTGTTTAAGCTCGCCTCAAAATGAGAACACTGACCGTGTCTAGGTTTAAATCAGTTGTCTTCATCTCATTTTGATCCAAAAAAAGCGTGGCACTGTTTTTGTTGGTTAAGATTTTGATTTCTCTCCAGATTCGCTTTCTTTGACATTAAGGACCACATTCGACACGCCGATAAGTTAAGTGATGCTCGATGCGGCGTGGAAAAAAAGACATTTTATCCAATTCTTAAATCAATTCTTAAACCGAATTGGAGAAAAATCTTTTTTTAAAAGAGCTAGTGTTGCCTTCTTAGGTAGTTTTCTCATGGCGTGTTCCATGGACATGAGTGTTGCACCTTCGAACGGCATGAATATCAAGGTAAATGATGCCATTGATGGTATTTACATTAACAAAACGAATGAGAAGTCTTTTGTCGTGAGTGGCACCTGTACGGTCGATGATCAGCCCGTCAAAATTACGGGGGCCGTCAACGCAGAAGCCCTTTGTCTCAATGAAAACTGGACAGTAACCATGGATCTCTCTTCGTTGCCGGATGGAGAGGTTAAGCTTCTCATTGATCACGTCGATGAGTACGGGAACAAAGCCATCACCGAATCAAAGACCTATATTAAAGATACCGTCCTCCCCATCGTTGCGATCAGTGCACCCAATGCCGAAACTTACCTCAATAATCTTCAAGTGGGTTCCGTGTCCGTGTCGGGGGCCTGCAGCGAAGACTCACATCCCGTTGTTATAACTGGCGCTGTTTCGGGCCATGAATTTGCCTGTTCAAACGGTGAGTGGTCGGGTGTTCTTGATTTTTCGCAGGCACCTGAAGGGCCTATTAGTTTTGTGGCTTCGCAAAAAGATACGGCCGGAAACCCAGTCTGAACTGGCGTCCCGAGGACTCAATAAGAAAACAACCTTACCCATCTTATCTTTTGTTCTGCCAGTTCAGGGCGCTTTTGTGAATACTTTGAATCAATCGCAGTTCAATCTCTCAGGAACTTGCAGCGAAAGTGGTCAGTCCGTCATCATCACCAGTCCCTTTGCAGGCGCTGCCGATTGTGAAAATGGGAGTTGGTCCACTGCACTCAATCTCCTCACTCAGAATAATGGACCTATTGCTATTACCATCAAACAGACCGACACGGTTGGGAACGAGTCTTTGCCTCTTACGGTAGAGGTCACTAAAGATGATGAGGTTCCTCAAGTGTCGGTGGTGGCCGCTGAAGCGGAAGTGAATATTTTGAATGTCGAAGCCTTTGAAATATCCGGCACGTGTTCCGAGGAGAATCGTCCCGTGATCATCAGTGGGCCACTGAATGCAGAAGCTTTGTGCCAATCTGGAAGTTGGTCAAAGATCTTGGATATGACATCCGTTGCTGATGGGCCTTTGGTACTTGAGGTCAATCATGCGGATACAGCAGGTAACCCCGCAATCACGGCCTTGCTCACACTCGCCAAAGACACCTCTTTTGCCAACCTCACGATGAATGCGCTTAATGTGACGGAAGGTAATGAAGCCACCATTACCCTGACGCTCTCAAAACCTTCGTTGGTTCCAATCAGCTTTAAGGTGCAATCGGCCGATGATGTGGCTAAGGCCGGGAGTGATTTTGTCGCCATTCCTCAGAAAACGATCAGTCTTCCGGTAGGGACGACTACGGCCACCATACCACTCACTACGAATGAGGACACAATTTTTGAAGGCCCTCAGACATTCAAATTAGTGTATTCCGATCTGGTGAATGTGACGGCTAACCCAAGTGCGTCCATCATCACCATTCTTGATAACGAGGTGGCACCTAACTTAACTATTGGTGATGCAACGGTCACTGAAGGCGGCGTCCTCGAGTTTACGGTTCAAGCCTCCTACGCCTCTGAATCCAACATTACTTTTGACTGGGGAACAGCGAATGGGACCGCTGTGGGCGGCAGCGATTTTGTGGTGGGCACAGGCACGGCGAGTATTCTCGGTGGGCAAAGTTCGGTTAAGATTACGGTGAACACAACGGATGATTTTAAGTATGAAGGAAACGAGACTCTTTATGTGAATCTCTCGAACTCACTGGTTTGTCCAATCCTCGATGGGCAAGGTGTAGGAACTATTTCTGATAATGATCCAAAGCCAACAATTGCGATCGCTGACGTTTCTGCTATCGAAGGGACTGTGGCTAATTTTGTCGTAAGCCTCAGTTCGGCCTCTGGTAAACCTATATCGTTTACAGTCAACACAACGGCTGGTTCGGCTCAGCAAGGATTCGACTATGCGGGTGTGGTAGGTCAATCATTTACGATTCCAGCTGAAACTTTGAGTATCAATGTGCCCGTCTCGCTGTTGAATGATTCCTATTTTGAAGGTGATCAACAGTTTACTGCAAAAATTAGCGCCGTGAGTGATGGATTGGCGATCACCCGCGAGACAGCAACGGGCACAATCACCGATGATGAAGGGCCTCCGACGCTGAGTGTTTCTGACAGTTCCGCGAGCGAAGGCGGCGTATTGAAGTTTGCCGTGTCGTTGAACGGACTCACTGATCATGATGTAACATTTAGTTGGGCATCGTCTGATGGTACAGCCTTGGCGGGTTCTGACTATGTCGCCAATAGTGGAACTAATATTAGCATTCCCCAGGGAACTTTATCGAAAAATATTCTTGTGAGCACCTCGACCGACGCCACCATGGAAAATGCTGAGACTATGAAAGTGACTTTATCTTCTGTCGTGGGCGCAACCGTTGCGGATGAAAGAGGCGATGGTAAAATCATTGATCCCTCCAGTTCCGCCGTTCTGAGTATCGCCGAAACCGAAGTGACAGAGGCAGGTGTGGCCATCTTCACGGTTTCTCTCACCCGCCCCCTTGATGACGATGTCACCTTTGATTGGACGACTTCTGAGGTGACGGCCAAAGCGGGGCTGGATTTTACTACGAGTTCGGGCACGACGGTTTTAATTGCGGCAGGAACCACGAGCACGACGTTGAGTGTTCCAACGTTGAATGATTCTAAAGATGAGGCAGATGAAACCTTCAAGGTGACCATTAGCAATGTGGTGAATGCGTATCTTGGTGCCAGTGTCGGCATCGGCACGATACATGATGATACCGATGCTCCTCCAACAATTTCGCTGGGCGGTAATGTCACGGCCGTTGAAGGAGAGGCTCTTAGCTTTACAGTAAATCTTTCGGCGCCAAGTGGACAGGATATCTCGTTTGACTGGTCGACTACATCAGGCACGGCCTTTAAAGATTTGGATTTTGAGGCTGTTGCCGGCGATAATATTGTTTTAACGGAGGGTACAACATCCTACACAATCCTTATTCCAACTCTCCAAGACACCCTTAATGAAGACACCGAACAATTCACTCTCACTCTTTCAGACCTCAAAAATGCGACGGGTTCGGGGTTGATTCGCACGGGAACCATCAATGACGACGGCGATTCTGCCCCTCAAGTTGCTGTGAATGATATTTCGGCCACAGAGGGGCAACCCCTTGTTTTTGTGATAAGTCTCGATAAAGCCAGCGGAAAAACAGTGAGTGTTAAAGCGGTGACAAGCAATGAGACGGCGATGGGTGGTAGTGACTTTGTGGCCTTGGCATCAACCACCTATGTTTTTGCTCCCGGTGATACGACTATTCAAGTTCCCATTTCGACGATGGCGGATGGTAAATACGAAGGATTGCAAACCTTTAAACTCCTTTTGGACTCACCAGTCGGCGCAACCATCGAAGATCAACAGGGCGTGGGTACAATCATTGATAGCGAGGCCATACCGAGTCTGACGATAAGTTCAGTTTCAGTGAACGAGGGCAGTCATGCTCTTTTTACCGTTACGTCCTCTGGACTCACCGAAAGCAATATTACCTTTAATTGGGTAACGATGGATGGTACAGCCATCGCCCCCGACGACTATACATCGGTGGCGCAAACCCAAGGGGTGATCACCGCGGGATCCCTAAAAACAACACTGACGGTCAGCACCGCTGCCGATTCCCTCGATGAGAGCGATGAAAAATTAGCCGTAAAACTATCGAGCCCCTCAAATGCGGTGATTTCTGTTAATCAGGCCGAGGCGACCATTGTTGATCCGACGAAGCCTTTGCTCTCGGTGGTCGAATCCACGAGTGCCACCGAAGGAAGTTCGTTGGTTTTCACGGTGTCTTTGTCAAAAACATCAGCAAGCAATATTACTTTCAACTGGGCGACAAGTCATCTCACGGCGGGCGCTGCTGATTACACGGTGGGTACGGGAACAAAAACAATTCCCGCGGGCAGTCTCTCTACAACAGTTTCGATTAATACCACTCAAGACACTATTTTTGAGACCGATGAAACATTGGCTTTTACCGTCACTTCGAGCGCGGTTGGTGTTTCTGCAGGGGAGAGTGTCGGAACCATTTTAAATGACGATTCGGCGCCATCGATCACGATCAATGATGTTACCCTAGAGACCGAAGGCGCCTCAGCGACCTTTACGGTCACGCTTTCTAAAACGAGTTCGGTGAATACGAGTGTGGAGTTTGAAACAACCAATGGCACAGCCTTGGCGGGTTCGGATTTTAACTATCAAAAAGGCCAACTCACGATTCCCCCTGGGCAGCTCACCGGTACGATCACGGTGCAAACGGTGAATGATACTTTGAGCGAACCGATAGAAGATTTTTTTATCACACTCACGAATCCGGGCAATGCGACGATCAACGATGGACTCGGAAAAGCCACCATTCCTAAGAGCGACAATAAACCACCCGTGGCCTACGATCAAAATTTCACCCTGGCATCAACATCGACCAACGGGGTTAGTCTCACACTTAACAATATCGATCCCGAAAATGATCCGCTCTTAATGACTCTCGTTGCAAATCCTCAGCATGGATCGGTTGTGGGTGTTCCACCAACGATCACGTATTTGCCTTCGAACGGTTATACGGGGCCTGATAGTTTTCGTTATTATGTGTCGGATGGTGAGTTTAAATCGAATGAGGCGACGGTGACCTTAAACATCACCACGCAAATTAATTATTTCAATTATGCCTCTCAGCCCGTGTACGATAAAACAGCTTGGTTAGATGTGGTGATCAATCCCCTAGACACAAACACATTCTATGCCATCGATATTCTTGGCTACGTCAAAAAAACCACTGATCAAGGCGCCACCTGGAAAGTTCTTTGCAAAACTATGGAGGGGCGGCCTTCAAGTCCTGATTATGTTTATTCGCAACTCGAAGTGGCAGCCAACGATGGCCAGGCTTATGTTCAGTCTCAGGGGTATATACAGCTGGTGAGTGACAAAAACGGTGGTTTATGCACAAGGGTGAACCCCTTGAACAACGGAGTCTCATACCATTCAAGTGGCACCACAGGGCGAGCCGTCGTTATACATCCGACGAGTGGGAATCTTTATATTTTTGCCGGCAATAAATTGTATAAGTCTCGCGACAAGGGCACCTCGTGGGATGTTGTCTTCACCTACTCCGTTGAAGGTAAAAGTTTTTATTATGGGTCAGTTTTTGTGGATCCCTTGGATGAACAAAAAATGTCTCTTTTCTTTATGGTCCTCACTAATAATAACACCACATGGGAGTACCCTGTCTATCGTTCTAACGACGGCGGTGGAACATTTTCGTCCTCGAATAGCCTTGGCAACTTTATTTTAAATGTCTTCAAAACGGCCGCGAAGCCGAGCGAAGTGTACGCGACACAACAAGGAGGTTATAAATCCACAGACAACGGTCTCACCTGGACGTCTTCATCGGCTCACTACAATTACGAAAGAGATGTGGTGCTTCTGCCCAGCGGCGTGGCTTATCGAATTATGAAGGTTGATCGCACGGCCGTCATTCAGAAGGCCCCCGATTTTAGCAATCCCACGTGGACGGCGCTGAGCGGTGGAACCTTCAATCTTGAGCAAACCGACACTCGCGACAGCATCGATGTTGTTGGCAATACCATTATTGCTACCATTCAATACCAAATGTATCTGAGTAAAGACGGCGGCGCCACCTTTACGCGCATTGAAAACGAAGGGCCTTCGAGTATTTTTTTAACGGCGGCGGTGGCCTTTGCCAGTGTCGACTCAAAAACCATCTACGCTTTAACCAAGTTCTGGGATGTGTTTAAATCCACCGATGGTGGCAATACCTTTGCTCTTAAACACACCACCAACGACATTACTAATACCAAGGGGCGGCTGCAGGTTCATGCCATGGATCCCAATCGTTATCTGGCGACGCAGCCCGGGTACCAGCAATCTCCGGGTGTGGCTTCTCAGAGAACAATCCGATCGATTGATGGCGGTGCTACGAATACGGCCTCTGATTCCTTGGGCTACAGTTATTATAATTATTGGAATCTTTCGCTGGCTTTGAGCCCGGTCGATCTCAATAAAACCTATTTTATTACCGGCGGGCCAATAGGTGTGAGTAATGATTTTATGGCAACGAAGGTTGACGATCCGGGTGGGTCCTTTACAGGGAGCCACAACAGGTCCTACCTCTCCGACGTGTCGGTGATCTCCGCCTTCAACACCAATATCGTGTGGATTGTCGAAAACAACGCTTTAATGAAATATGATCATTCGCTTCGATGGAAAATGGACTACAGTGCAAAGACGGGCCTCGGGACGACCATTGCCACCATTGAGTACTATCGCATTTCAGAAACCGAATATAAACTTTTGGCGATTGGCACGAACGGGCAGATTGCCGCGAGCACCGATGAAGGAGAACATTTTACCCCGATTGATAACTCAACAAAATCGAGTTGTTCGCGCCGTCTGTTTGCCTCAAGCCCTCTTAATCGAGACATTATGATCACCGGTTGCGATGGCGGTTCAAGGGTGGATATCACCTCAAATGCGGGCAAAACGTGGACCACCTACAACGATCTCAATTGCCCCATTCAGGGTCTCACGTTTTCGCCCAAGTTCGTATTAATTGCCTGTCATAACCAAACGCCCATGCGCTTTCCTTATCAGAGCATCGAACCAACCCCGGTCAAGGTGCAATGGGCGCAGGCCTCTCAAAGTGTGAACGAAAACGTGAATGCGGTGGGCGCAACGTTAAATTTAGATACGGCCAGCAATCAGATCGTAGATGTGCATTACAAGATTGCGGGAACGTCTACTTTTAATCAGGATCATAACCTTGTCGATGGAGTTCTATCATTTGCTCCTGGAGAAACAACAAAAACTGTTTATTTTAACATCATCAACGATGCCTTTGTTGAAAGTTCCGAAACGGTCATTCTTAAAATAGACAAAGTGGTCAATGCTCAGTTGGGCGCCCATGTCACCCACACTGTCACTATCAATGCTGACTCTGCCGATAATCCAAAGATGACCTTATCGAGTCTGTCCACTTATTTTAGTGCAGTGGGTGGGGGTGGGAGCCTCACATTGACGGGAAGTAATTTTGCGAACGGAGTGACGGTGAAGATTGACGGCGCTGCGTGCGCGGTCACCGCCACACTTTCGACATCTATTACCTGTGGGCCGATTCCTGCTCATGCTTCGGGTACGGTAAAATTGGTTGTGCAGAATCCCGATGGGCAAACGGCCTCTGAAACCTTTACTTACTACCAAGAAAGCACAGCTTTAACGCTCACATCCTCGGCGACAACGATCAAGAGCGGGGAGGCGTTCAGTGTGAGAGTGAAAGTGGTCGATGCTTTTGGCTCGGTGGTGGGGAGTGATTCCACCACGAGCATTACTCTCAGCTTGGGGACTAACCCCGGAGGGGCCTTAACGGGCACTCTCACCAAGACAGTCACTCACGGGGCGGCGCTGTTTTCAGATCTAAAACTCGATAAAGCCTTGAGTGGCTATGTTTTAGCCGCCACGGCTTCAACGGGAGCCACCGTCAATAGTTTGGAACTCACGGTGATCCCCGGCGCCCCGCACTCTCTGCTCGTCCAAACACAGCCTTCGTCGACGGTGGGGCAAAATACGGTTTTAGCCACGCAACCCATTTTTCACGTGCTCGATAGCGCCGGGAATCTAGTTGTTGCCGATAACACCACTCGTGTGACCCTGGTTGAGACGAGCAACACCGATCGGATTTTGGGAACGGCTACGAGAACGGCCGCTTCGGGAGTGGTGAGTTTTTCTGGTATAAGAATCGATTTGACAGGATTGGTGGATCGCGCCGTCACGCTCACAGCCACAGGCTCCGAGGGCGTATTGCCAGTCACCACGAATCCCATAACGGTTTTGGCAAACAATCGCACCCCTGTGGCCTCCGATCAGACCATTGATTTTATTTATGACGATCGAAACCAAGTGGGGCATCAGTTGACGCTTTCAACTTATGATCCTGATGGCGATCCATTGACTGCAACGATTATCAGGGCGCCACTCCATGGCACTCTGGAGGGCACTCCACCGGCCCTGCGCTATGTCGTATCGGGCGATTATTTAGGATCGGATTCGTTTCAGTACAAGGTCTCCGATGGTCAGTTGGAATCGTCGGTGGCGACGGTGAGTCTTAATTTTACCAAGAGAATTGCTATCCTCGACGTGGCGAAGTCTTCGAATGGCGGCCGTTATTGGGTGAAAGTAGCGGTCGATCCTAACACAGCCAATCGAATTATTGGGCTGGGTGATGACCTAATGATTTATGAAACCACTAATGGTGGCACCACATGGACAGCTCGTTGTTCGACGCCGAGTAACAGCTATAATGATCTCTATAATCTGAATTTGTTTATTTCTAAGGGGCCCGATGCCACCGCTTATTTCGGGAATCAGTACATTTTTTATAAAGTAATACCTGGCGGAGGAGCCTGTCCGGCGGCTCAGCCCTATTCGAATAACTATTATATGTATTCCACGCGCTTTGCCAACGGTGCCGATACCACCAAGAGCAGTGGCGCTCTTTATGTTTGGAATCAACTTGCCATCGGTGGTGTTTATGGGGGGCGCGTGGTCACATCGACGGATCAGAGCGCTTCTTGGAATGTAGTGAGTATGCAGCCCGCAATGAAATCGCCGATGGGGTTACTCATCATCAACCCACACAATGAAAATGAAATGCTGGTGACCCAGCTGAGCAACGCACCGACCGATGGTATTTACAGGAGCACCGATGGAGGAGTGACATTCTCTTTGAAGGCAACAACAGGGTTTACCAGCCTCACGACCCATGTCAAATATGACCCGGGCCATAGTGGCTACGTCTATTCGAACACTGGTTATTATTCGTCGAATGGGGGGAGTACTTGGTCCAATGATGCCCGCTACTCAATGCCAGAGGACTGGGATATCGATAATAATGGGGCTGGCTACAAGGCCACCTATTCGGGCGCTAATCTATTGATTCAAAAAGCACCAGATATGAGAAATCCTGCGTGGGCCACATTATCGGGTGGCACCATTGCGAACACCGCCAGTGGGACCCCAGAGTGCTCGATTGCGGTGTCAGGAAACGGCGCAACGATTGCGGTTCTTGTACAAGATCGCTTTTACCTTAGCACTGATAGTGGCGCGACCTTTAAACGAATCAATTTTAGTGCGGCCACTGTTCTGCCGGTTGCGAGTGTCGACACCGCGGATGGAAACACCCTCTTTGCCGTTGATAGTTACTGGAGAGTTTTTAAATCAACGAATACAGGATCAAGCTGGGTTTATGTTTTTTCAACGGGCAACGGGATCAGGCAGATGGGTTACGGGACGGCGCGCCTGCGTGTGGTCGATAGCACTCATGTTTATATCCGTAGCGGAAATGAGTATGGTGCTACAGGTTTTATTTCGACGTCCGATGGATTCGCATCGGTCGTGAAAGACAACATCAATGAGGTGCCAGCCCACTATTACTACCCCGACTTCATCAATATTGCTGATCCCAATTTTTATGCGACGGGTGTTAATACAAACTATCGAAAAACGGCGAATGCGGGCGCTACTTTTACGGATACCACGGTGTCTGCGTTTGGACATTACTATTGGGGATCTGCAAATTATACTCAGGTCAATCGCGAGGGTTGGGTTAACCCAGCGAATACCAATAAGGTCTGGATGGAGGTTAAATCACTTTTTGAGGTGGATATTAGTAATAATACCTCCAACGATCTCACCAGTCGCATTCCGAACTTCACCGATGTGGCCGGATTCACGGTAGTGAAAAAAACCAATGGAACCTACCGTTTGTGGGCGGTGAATGTGAACGGACAAATGGCCTATTCCGACGACGGGGCGGCAACTTTTACTAGCTTTGCCCCCACCACGGCGTCTCCGGGGGTGACGTGCGCCGATAAACGTTATCTTGAGGTGCTCTCGAATAATCAAAATGTGATGGCCATGGCATGCCAAAATTCGCAGATCGTCTCCTATTCGAAAGATGGCGGCCTGACGTGGGCGGATGCCACTGTTTCAAATTGTGGAATTATTGATATGGCGCTGACAAACCAAGGTAAAGTCTACCTGTCATGTGGTTATTATAGTCCTGGTGTTTCTGTGGATTTTGAATAGCAAAACGATGGGAGCTTAAAAAAGTACCTTAACAAAAGAAACTTAAGTGCAGCTCGCTATTTGTTGTTGAGCGACTCCCTCAAACAAGAATGAATGCGGTGACATTGTTGATCGAACGCTCGCCGATCATCTTCGGAGAGGGCCGTGCGGCTCCGAAGAGGCACAAATATTCGAGGAAAGTCCGTATTATCTAAATCAATCGTTTCTTCAGAAAACCCATTCCCATTTTCAGACGGGAGTTTGACTCTCACCCACATATGATCCCAACTGGAGGCGATAGTCGCGGTGAACGTCTCGTTAATGACGTCAGAGTCTTGGTGGTTTACTTGATTGAGGCTCCATTTTAAGAGTTCTGCGAATTGGCGGCAAACACCTCCGTAAGAGGTCTCAGCGCTTCTTTCGAGGGTGTCTTTGGGGTTAGTACTGAGAATCGGCATTTTCGAGGTGCGATCGTATTTGCCCTGATATTGATTCACGAGCCTGTAGGTTTGATGAATTCTCTCGTATCGATTCTTGATGGATCTGATGGCTTTTAATTGGTCAGAAAAATCTCTACGAACGTCTTCAAGACGGAGACTTTCTGCACCTGAGAGATACTCAGCGATTTTTACGCTGACCGGTCCCAAGACGGGAATATCCCAATTCTTTTGTGCAAAGCGGGCATGGTTTTGAAGTGGGCCAGGGTCAGCAGAATGAATGTCGAGGAGTTCCACGCAAGAAAAGGAGGTGGCATCAAGAAGTTCTTGGCCAGTCATTGATGATTCGGCGATGGTGCGCAGAAATTCTGGTAACTGAGCTTCATTTTCAAAACAGGTTTGTTCTGAAGTCACAGCGCTCCAGCCCGTTTTGGGGAACCACAGCAAAAAAACTAGAGTGAAAAAGATCAATTTCATTGGTCCCGTATAGCAGAGATTGAATCTATTTGGAGACAAACAGTTTTATCGTGGGTATAAACACAATTTATAGTAATAAATTCAGGACAATGGCGTTAAGAGTGACGTTCCTTGGCCTTATTCCTTTTGTTTAGTCATAATGAATTTAATAAAAAAACCATCAGCGTCTTTTCGCATAAGTTGTAGAAAAGTGGCTTGTTTTTTTTGCGAGAGCCTTTGAAGACGGTAGAGAAACAGATGGGAGGTCCAATAAAAATCCCACGAGGACGCCTTGATATGGGTGTCGAGGCTAAACACCTCTTGCGAAGAAATTTCAGAGTATTCCAGAGACGGTGCGTTCGGGCGGGTCGTGAAGAGGCAGCCGGCCCTCAAGGGTAAGCTCGTATTAAAAAAACCAAATTGGTGATGGGGTTTGCTTTCTATGTAAATGGCGGAGCATCCGGGGAGTGCTTTTGCTTTTAATTCTGCAGCCGCATAAATGTCTTTGGGTGTGGAAAGGTCTTTCTGATCCAAAAGCGGTACTAAATACAGCACCGGGTAGAGCATGGAGTTGATGGCGAGAGCCTTAGCTTGTTTTTTCTCCTGATAAACAAGGAAGCTCATGCTTCCAAAACCAAAAAGGAATAGAAGCGTTGTCAGCCAGGGAATCGTTATGGACTTTTTCATCAACCCGTTTTCTTCACATTAAAGAGAACAGAGTGCATGGCCTTCATCATTTCAGGATCAAAGCGACCTTTAATTTGCTCGATCATGAATTCAATCGCCTCGAGTGGTTTCTTGGGTTGATTGTAACTGCGTTGGGTGGTGAGCGCATCGTAAGTATCGGTGATGGCAACAATACGCGCAAAGGGATGAATTTCTTCTCCCACGAGTTGTTGCGGGTAACCATTTCCAGTGAAACTTTCGTGGTGCTCAAAGGCTGTTGCTTTGGCAGCGTCGGTCACATTGGGGTTTTGATCTAGAATCACAAATCCAAATTGTGGATGCTGTTGCATGGCTGCCCACTCGTCTTTATCGAGAGGGCCTTTTTTGCAGAGAATATCTAAACTCACATTCCGTTTACCAATGTCGTGAAAGAGGGCGCCTAAGCCCAGCTCCTCCAGTTCTTTGGGCGTCATTCCAAGAACTTTTCCGAGTCCGAGGGCATAGATACTCACATCGAGAGAATGATTATAGGTATAAAAATCGTGGCCCGAGAGGCTAATGAGATGACCCATCGCCTCGGGTTCGGTCTCCATAAATGAGACAAAGTTATCAATAATCGGACGTGAGGAATCGAGCGCCACGTTAACATCGGGGTGTTCAAAAAGTTCTTCGACAAGAGCCACTGAGCTCTCGCGCAAGATTTGTGCTTTGACGCTCGCCGGGATATCTTCGGCGGTGATTTGTTGATGGATAAAGCTTTTATACGCTCCCCATTGGTCGGCCGAAACAAAGAAAAAGTCAGAATGAGACTTGGCGGCCAAACTGGCTAATTTTTGCGGAGTGATAATTTCTCCCTCGCGGAGATAAAGCGTGTAATGATTGTGGATAAAAACATAGATGTTAAAAGTCAAAGGCTTCGACGGATGAATGCTCGTCAGTCGAATTTTGAGAAAACTGGCTTTTTCTTGACTCATAAAATCAGTGTGCCATGGTCGATTTATCAGTGGAACAAAAAAGGGGAGTTTTGAGAGTGGAATACCAATTTGAAACTTCGGTCCAGTACCTAAAAGGGGTGGGGCCTCAACTTGGGACTAGACTACAGACTTGGGGTATTAAAACCCTTGAAGATCTTATTGAATTTGTACCGCGGTCTTATCAGAATTGGAGAAAAGTCCAAAGGGTTAACGACATCCGCGAGGGCGATACCGTTGTTTTGCCTGCCACTCTCATGCGTATCAACAGCTATCGTCGCGGACCACAAAGAATTCACGAAATGCTATTTGAAGATTCCTTCGGGCACCGCTTTCGTGCTCGCTTTTTTCGACAACCCTTTTATGGGTATTTTGAACGGTTTCGGTGTCCGCAAAAGTTGTGGGTGATTGGCAAGCCATCGATTGCTCGAGGGGGATTTGAGTTTGCACACCCCGAGTTGCGGGAGGCCGAAGAAGATCTTCTTGATGTTGATAAACTCGTTCCAGTGTACACAGAGACCACGGGGCTGAGTTCTCGCAAAATTCACCAACTCATTGAACAGTCTTTTCAATTACTCAAAAATGCCGAGGCTTGGAGCGAGAAAGAGTATCTCCCTGCTTGGTTGCGAAAGAAATACGATCTCGTTTCGCGTGAGGACTCTTTGCGAACGCTCCATTTTCCGAAGATTGAATGGGCTCAAGAGTTTTTAGAGCGTCGCACCCCCGGCCATCGTCGATTGATTTTTGAGGATTTTTTTTGGATGGAATTAACCATAGCTATGAAAAAGTTATCCTACACGCGTGAGCACTGTCTTCCGCTGAAGGGCTCTGGTGTGTTGCAAACAAAACTTAAGGAAAAGCTTCCCTTTGAGTTAACGAAGTCTCAGGTTGAAGCCATTCAAGAAATTGCAAACGAACTCGAACGCGACACTCCAATGAATCGACTCTTACAAGGGGATGTGGGGAGCGGAAAAACTCTGGTGTTTTTTTTCTCCATTCTGCAAACGATCGAAGCGGGAGCTCAAGCCGCTCTGATGGCACCCACCGAAATTTTGGCCGAGCAACATTACCGCAATGCACAGAACTTTTTTGCTGGTTTACCGATAAAGTTGGCTCTCCTGACTTCAAAAACAAAAACAGAAGACCGCAAGCAGATACTTGCGGATTTAAAAAACGGCACTCTCTCTATAATTATTGGGACTCACGCCCTCATTGAAGACGACGTTCAGTTTTCTCGTTTGGGCTTTATTGTTGTTGATGAACAGCATCGTTTTGGCGTGGATCAGCGGCGTCGATTGCAAGAGAAGGGTTTGTCGCCTCATCGGTTATTAGTCACGGCCACGCCCATTCCGCGTACTTTAGCAATGACGGCTTATGGGGACCTCGAGGTGAGTGTCTTAAGAGAAAAACCTCCAGGGCGATCCCCGATCACCAGTAAACAAATGGAAGAGCGGCAACGCCCTCTGATGATGGAGTTTTTGTTAAAGCAGTTAGAGCAGGGTCGCCAAGCTTATTTTGTTTATCCACTTGTTGCGGAGAGCGAAAAACTCGATTTAAAAAGTGCCACCGAGGCCTTTGACAATTTAAAAGCGGAATATCCGCAGATTCGTTGGGGACTTCTTCATGGCAAAATGAAGTCTCAAGATAAAGACGCCATCATGCAAGACTTTCGCGCGGGCAAAATTCAAGTTCTCGTTAGCACGACTGTGATTGAAGTGGGTGTTGATGTTCCAAATGCCGTCATTATGGTGATTGAGCACGCTGAGAGATTTGGTTTGTCTCAGCTTCATCAGCTGCGAGGCCGAGTGGGGCGAGGGGCGGCAAAGAGCTACTGCTTATTTGCTGTTGGTTACAAAGTGTCGCACGAGGCGAGACAGCGACTTCAACTCATGTGTGAAACCGAGGATGGGTTTAGAATTGCCGAAGCCGATCTTGAATGGCGGGGGCCGGGTGAATTTTTAGGAGCTAAGCAGTCTGGTCTCTCCGGATTTCGTTGGGCCGATCTTCTCAAAGACCAAGAAATGCTCATGCTGGCGCGTCAAGCGGTGCAGGAGCTTTTTATTCAGGATCCCGACTTCAAGCAGCCGGAGCATCGGGCTCTGAAGGCCTACTGGCAGCGACTTCCCTGGATTCATGTATCATAAAAAAAAGTTTCATCGGGCAAGTGAAGCCAGCAGGTGTGCAACTTTTTAGGGAACAAAACATAACGCGTTTAATTATAAAAAAAATTTATAGATCAGATCAATCTGGCGCCGAGAATTTAAGATTCTGACAGATAATTCACTTTTTGGGCAGAAGACCAAAAAAATCCGTATCATCGATAAGTTATTGAAATAACGTAGAAACACCAGAGCACTGGTGCCAAAATGGGTTTTTGCCTAGCATTTAAGCTTAGGGACTGAAGATAAATCAAGCACTGCTAGTGAAGAAGTGTTTGAAAACACTATGATTTTTTTCTTGGCTTGAGAATGTAGAAGATGTTTCTTTGTTTCAGAGGACTATAAGGTCCACGATTTAAAGGGGGGGCTAAATGAAAAAAGCTCATGTTCTAGTAGGGCTATCTTTGGGGTTGGCATTGGGAACTGCTAACTCTGTATGGGCTGGCGATAAATTATTTCTTCGCTCTGGCGTTGTTAATCCTAAAACTTTCAATCCTGGTTATGCCGCTACTTTGGGCGTCAATGGGCTCAGTGAATCCATTGTGCAGTTCAAATCGATTCCAGGTGAATCAGATAAAGCGGCTCTTATCTCTCGCGGACTTCAAGTTTTTAAATACCTTCCAGACGACGCCTACATTGTACGCGGCAGCCAAGAAAGCCTCGCGGCGGCAAAACGCCTCTCTCAAGTGAATGCAGTTATTCCATACACTGCAGCGATGAAGATGAGTCCTGATTTTGGAGCCTTCAGCGTATTCACTGCCAAAAAGAACGAAAATGTTTTGATTAAAACTTTCAAAGCAACGGATACCAATGCCGTTGTCGAAGGAATGAATAAGATATCATCTGATATTCGCATTCTTAATGCTCAAGGCAACTCTATTTTAGCCAACGTCCCTCAAGACACTGTGCTAGTTGTCGCTGGATTGGCTGGTATCGAACACGTTCAACCATATGTAAAAGTAAAGCTCTGGGGCGATTTCGATCTTATGGAAGGATCTGGTTCTAATCCTCCAGCGACTCCCGGTGATTACTCAGATCTTTCAGGAACAGAAGACGGAACGCGCGTGATGAATTTTACTGCGGGTTGGTCTCAAGGATTGACGGGTCGCGGACAAATCGTTGCGATGGCAGACACTGGGGTTGATACTGGTGACGTAAATACAATTCATGACGACTTAAAAGGTTCTATCAAGAGTGGTTACGCTTACGGAATGTTTGCTCGTACCTGGGAAGATCCAATGGGTCATGGAACTCACGTTGCGGGATCAATTGTAGGTCGCGGTACTGCTTCAGGCGGTCGTATTCGTGGGGGCGCTTACGAGGCTGGCTTCGTTGCTCAAGGGATGTGGAGCCCAACTCTCGAAAACCTCACAGTTCCACCACAGTTGAAGACACTATTTGAAGCGGCCTATAATGATGGCGCTCGCATTCATTCAAACTCTTGGGGTGCGGCTCGTAACTTTGGAGCGTATGATAACTTCGCGGTTCAGGTTGATGAATATGTTTGGGAACACCCTGATATGCTTCCTATCTTTGCTGCTGGTAATAGCGGAACAGACAAAGATAAAGATGGTCGTATCGATGCAAACTCTATTAGCTCTCCAGGAACAGCGAAGAACTGTTTAACTGTTGGTGCTTCTGAAAACGTAAACTCTCACGGTGGAATTCAGGCGCAGATTAAGAAATTGCGTGCAGCGGCGGAAGCGTGGCCTGCAGAGCCAATTTCAAGCGACTATTTGTCAAACAACATGAACGGTTTGGCGATGTTCTCTTCGCGTGGTCCTACTCTTGATGGCCGTACAAAGCCAGATGTTGTTGCTCCAGGCACAAACATTTTGAGTCTTCGTTCATCGGTTGAAGGCGCTAGTGATATGTGGGGAGCTTACAACAAGCTTTACACCTATGCTGGTGGTACTTCGATGGCAACGCCCCTCACAGCAGGCGCGGCAGCTCTCGCTCGTCAAAAATTAGTGGGAATGGGTGAAAGTAATCCATCAGCAGCTCTCGTGAAAGGGATGTTAATGCATACAGCTGTTGATATGTTCCCCGGTCAATTCGGTGAGGTGGGTGCAGCTCGTGGACAAGAACTTCTTACACACAGACCAAATTCTGACGAAGGATATGGCCGTGTTGACGTGGCTCGAGTTTCTCAACTTCCTTTGCGCGTGATCGACGAAAAAGCGGGAGTAGCTCAAGGGCAGGAGTTGGCTTATCAAATCACTCTTAATCAGCGTCCAGGAAAATTCTGGGTCACGCTTGTTTACTCAGACGCTCCGGCGGCGGCGAGCGCGGCGAAGACTCTTGTGAATGATTTGACATTGGTGGTGACAAATCCTCAAGGTCAGAAGCTTGCGGTTAATGATGCTGTTAACAATGGCGAAATGATTGAAATCGAAAACGCTACCGAAGGAACTTACACAATCACTGTTAAAGGTGATCGCGTTCCTCAAGGCAAAGACGGCAAACAGCCATTCGCTCTTTTGATTTCTTCATCGAACTAAGCGTTGAAATAGGCGCGTTTTATTACGAATTCCTATCAAAGCCCCTTCTTAGCAGAAGGGGCTTTTTTTTGCTTCGGATATGGGAGTGGGCAGTCCATTTACTAGCCCTCGTTGAGTTTCCTCTTAATCGAGAAACACCTCCCGGTAGCTAGGAAACGCTTTATTTCTGTTAATTTGGGCCTCTGAATCGATTTTCTAACGCGTGTGTCGCGCGTTTTTGGGGACGGAGCTGCTTTTTGGCTTTTAACTGCAGTGTTGAGTGAGCAAATAAAAATTAAGTAAAATCATTGAGTTAAACAGGAGTTGTGGTATAAGGTTAAACCCTTCTAGGGGGCAATTTTCGGAATTACAGCTTTCTAAAAAATCTTTCCGGAAAAATTGATAAAACGTGTCAATTGTGCTATAAGTGAGCGCTCTCTTCTTTAAGAAGGGTGTTCGGAGGACCGTCTATGGAAGCTTTTAAAGTTGGTGATAACGCTGTTTATCCTGGGCATGGAGTAGGGAAGGTGGTCTCAATCGATACCAAGGAGATCCTTGGACAGAAGAAGACCTTTTACTCAATCCAGATTCTTGATAGCGGTATGAAGATCATGGTTCCACTTGATAACGTTAAGTCAGTAGGCTTGCGCCCTATCATCTCTTCAACAGAAGCAGCAGAAGTTCTTACTATTCTTAAAATGACTGAAGTTAAAATTGATAATCAAACATGGAATCGTCGTTACCGCGAGTATATGGAAAAGATTAAAACAGGTTCTGTTTTTGAAATCGCTGCTGTTTTGCGAGACCTTTTCCTACTTAAAGTTGATAAAGAATTAAGCTTTGGTGAGCGAAAAATGTTGGATACCGCTCGCGGACTTCTGATGAAGGAGTTGACTCTGGCAACCACTCAAGAAGAATTAGCAAAAGAAGAAGTTAAAGCAATATTCGGTCTTTGATTTTTAAGAGGCTTAGAGGCAAAGTAAAGCCATAACACTATCCGTGTTATGGCTTTTGTTTTTTGGGGGTATCATGTCGGAAAAGTCGGAAGTAAGAGTTCGTTTTGCACCTAGCCCAACTGGTTATTTGCACGTGGGTGGCGCTAGAACAGCGCTTTTCAATTATTTGTATGCGCGCAACCAAGGTGGAAAATTTATTCTCCGAATCGAGGACACCGATCAAGCCCGCTCCACTGAAGAATCCTTAAAAATTATCGTTCAAGACTTGAAATGGCTTGGTTTGCAATGGGATGAAGGTCCCGATGCAGAAACTCTCAAAGACCACGGCGATTACGGTCCTTATTATCAAAGTCGTCGTCTCGATATCTATGCTAAATATGCCAACCAATTACTGAAGGAAGGCAAAGCCTATTACTGTTTTTTGACCGACGAAGAAATCGAAGTTCAACGTGAACAGGCCCTTAAAGCCGGTCGCCCACCGCAAGTTCAGAGCCCTTATGAAGACTGGTCTCTCGAAAAAGCACAAGCTCATATGCAAGAAAAGGGTGTAAAAGGCGTCGTTCGTTTTAAAACTCGTCATCTCAAGAAAGATTATATTTTTAATGATCTCATTCGTGGAGAAGTCAAATTCCCATCCGATATGGTGGGAGATTTTGTGCTCCTTCGTTCGGATGGAATGCCAGTTTACAACTTCTGTTGCGTCGTTGATGATGCATTAATGAAAATCTCCCACGTACTTCGTGCAGAGGAGCATCTTCCGAACACACTTCGTCAGCTGATGATCTATGAAGCTTGTGGATGGAAAACTCCACAATTTGGGCATATGTCTTTAATTCTCAATGAAGAACGCCAAAAACTCAGTAAGCGTCATGGCGCGGTTTCTTGCGCTGAATTCAAAGAGCTCGGCTTTCTTCCTGAAGCGCTCAATAATTTTTTAGCGCTCTTGGGTTGGAGTTCACCAGAAGGTAAGGAAGTTCTTTCGATGGATGAAATGAAAAATCAGTTCTCGCTTGATCGTTTGAATCCGGCCGGAGCAGTTTTTGATATTAAAAAGTTGCGTTGGATGAACTCTGTTTATCTTCGGGCGTTGCCTGAAGCTGATCTATGGAGGCGCGTAGAGCCGTTTCTTCAAACGGCGGGCCTTGAGCTTCCGCAAGATAAAGTATGGCAAGAAAATGCTCTGAAGGTTTTCAAAACGTCAATGGAAGTTTTAAAGGACGCTGAAGAGCTCTTTAAACCCATTTGCGATAAGCATTTTGCTATCACCGAAGAAGCGAATGAAGCTCTTTCATGGGAATCGAGCCGTGCGGTTTTACAGGTTTGGTTGAAAAATCTTGAGGCCCGTACCGCAGATTATATGACGGAAGCGGAATTCTTGGCTCTTCAGGAAGTGGTCAAAAATGAGACGGGTGCCAAGGGCAAAAATCTTTTTATGCCCCTACGCGTGGCTGTCATCGGAAAGCCTCACGGAGCTGAATTAAAAATTCTCGTTCCTTTGTTGGGGCGTCGTTCTCTCATTCATCGTGCACAACAAGTTTTGAAGAAGTGGGTTTAATCGATGTCACTCGTTGTTTATAATAGTCTCTCGCGAAAGAAAGAAGCCTTTCAAAGCTTGGTTCCTGGCCACGTAAAGATGTATTGTTGTGGACCAACGGTTTATGACCTTCTGCATGTTGGAAATTTTCGCGGCGCTATTTTTTACAACTTCGTTCGTCATTGGCTCGAGTATCTCGGATACCAAACAACCTTTGTTTACAATTACACCGATGTGGATGATAAGATCATTCGCCGGGCTCAAGAGGAAAAGGTTACCAGCGAGTCGGTGGCCGAGCGTTTTATTGCTGAGTTTGAAAAAGACTTTGCGACTCTTGGCTTGAGAAAGCATGACTTTAATCCGCGGGTTACTCAGCACATTGACTCAATCATTGAAATCATAAAAGTTCTTGTCGAAAAAGAAAAAGCCTACGTTGTTAACGGTGAGGTACTTTATAGTATTGCGGCCTTTCCTGAGTACGGCAAGCTCAGTGGTCGTAATCCTGAAGAACTCATAGCCGGCGCTCGAGTCGAGGTTGATCAGCGAAAACGCAATCCTTTGGACTTTGCGCTTTGGAAACCCTCAAAGCCTGGGGAGCCCAGTTGGGAGAGTCCGTGGGGACCGGGACGTCCTGGTTGGCATATTGAATGCTCAGCGATGGTTCGAAGTATTCTTGGTGACCAAATCGATATTCATGGTGGCGGTTCTGATCTGATATTTCCTCATCACGAAAACGAAATTGCTCAGAGCGAAGGCTGTACGGGGCATGCACTTGCTCGCTATTGGATTCATAACAATATGTTTACGTTTAGTGGCCAAAAAATGTCGAAGTCGCTGGGTAACATTTGGCGGGCGCGGGAATTTCTCCAAGAGTACAACGCTGAGATTTATAAATACATGGTATTGAGTGTTCACTATCGAAGCTTGGCGGAGTTCTCCGAAGGAACGGCAGAGCTTGCGATTAAGGCTCTTGCGCGGATTTACTCTTCGCTGAGTTTGGCTGAGAGCTTGTTGAAAGAGACGGGCGAAGAGGCTCCTCACCCTGAGTGGGAATTAAAACTCAAGACTGCTTGGTCTAAGATTGAAGAGACCCTCAACGACGATTTTGGAACGCCCGAAGCTTTTGCACAGATTTTTGATTTGGTTCGCGATTTTAACAACCAAGTTCGTCGCGGCATGAAGCTGACGCCAAAAATGCGCACAGTCATTCGTCAATACGTTGAGTTCATCCGTAAGTTTGGAGCTCTCTTGGCGCTGTTTCAACAAGATGCCTCGCAATTTTTAATCGACCTCGATGATCGTCTCTTGCTTAAGAAAAATCTGAAACGAGAGGATATTGACCGTTTGGTGATGGAACGCCAAAAAATCAGGGAAGCGAAAGATTTTAAACGGGCTGATGAATTAAGAGTGGAGTTAACCGCGCTGGGAATCCAGGTGGCAGACACTCCCCAGGGGTCATTTTGGGAAGTGCAAAAGTAAAGTCCTCAAAGAAAAAGAGTCTGTTTCGGCTTCACTCGGAATTTCAGCCGTCGGGTGATCAGCCTCAAGCGATTCAAAAACTGGTTGAGAATTTTTCCACCGGTGCCAAACATCAAGTGCTCTTGGGAGTCACCGGCAGCGGTAAAACCTTTACAATGGCGCATGTGATTTCACAGCTTCAGCAGCCGGCTCTCGTCTTAGCTCCAAATAAAACCCTGGCAGCCCAACTCTATAGCGAATTTAAAGAACTGTTTCCAGAAAATGCCGTTGAGTATTTCGTGAGCTATTACGATTACTATCAGCCCGAGGCCTATGTGCCGTCGACCGATACATTTATTGAGAAGGATTCGGCGATTAACGAGCATATCGATCGCATGCGCCACTCGGCTACGCGCTCTCTCTTTGAGCGCAAAGATGTGATTATAGTGGCCAGTGTTTCTTGTATTTATGGGCTTGGGAGTCCTGAATCCTATCTTGGGATGATGGTTTCTGTGGAGGTGGGGCAGAAGCTCAAACGCGATGCCTTCTTGAAGGAGCTTATTCGCATTCAGTATCAGCGCAATAATATCGATTTCCATCGTGGAACCATCAAAGTTCGTGGTGATGTGGTCGATGTGTTCCCGAGTTATGAAGAGACTCGCGCTTTGCGCTTTGAATTTTTTGGTGATTATATTGATAAGATTTGCTGGTTTGATGTTTTAACAGGTGAAGTGTTTGATGAATTAGAGAAAGCTTCTGTGTTTCCGGCGAGCCACTACGTGAACGGAGACGACGTTCTTAAAAAAGCGATTGGAACGATTCAAGAAGAGCTTCGTGCACGAATCAAAGATTTCGAAAATCAGTTAAAGTTCCTCGAAGCCAAGCGAATCGAACAGCGCACCTACTACGACATCGAAATGATGGAGTCGATCGGGTTCTGTCAGGGCATTGAAAACTACTCGCGGCATATGACAGGCCGTGGCCCTGGTGAAGCACCTCCCACCTTGCTCGAATATTTTCCGGCGGAGTTTTTGACCATTGTGGATGAAAGCCATGTGACTATTCCGCAAATCGGGGGAATGTATCGTGGCGATCGGGCGCGCAAGATGACTCTAGTGGAATATGGATTTCGTCTTCCCTCGGCCCTAGATAACCGGCCATTGAATTTTCAAGAATACGAAAAACTCATGGACAAGGTCGTCTATGTGTCGGCGACCCCTGGGCCCTACGATATGCAAAAAAGTGAAGGCTTAGTCGTTGAGCAAATCATTCGTCCGACTGGGCTCTTAGACCCCCTTGTTGAGGTCCGTCCGGTGCGAACGCAGGTGGATGATTTGCTTAAGGAGATTCGCATTCGCATCAAAGCGAAAGAACGCGTGCTGATTACGACTCTCACGAAAAAAAGTGCTGAAGATCTTACGGAGTACTATGAGTCATTGAATATAAAAGTTAAATATCTCCACAGCGATATAGATACTGTGCAGAGAACAGAGATTCTCAGAGATCTTCGTTTGGGTGTTTTTGATGTGTTGGTAGGAATCAACCTTTTACGAGAAGGTCTCGACTTGCCGGAGGTGAGTTTGGTTGGTATCACCGACGCTGACAAAGAAGGTTTTCTTCGTTCTGAGCGTTCATTGATTCAAACCATAGGGCGGGCAGCGAGAAATGCCAATGGCCGAGTGATTCTTTATGCGGATAAAGTGACTGACTCGATGTTCAAGGCCATGTCGGAGACGGAACGTCGGCGCCAGCTTCAGCAAGAATACAATGAAAAGCATGGGATCACCCCTGCCACGGTCAAACGAAAAATAAAAGATGGCCTGGGGGAGATGTTTGATGGATCTTTGTCTAAAACTATTCTTCGCTCGCAAGCACAAAGTAAAATAGCCGAAACAAAAGCTATTTATGCCCTCAAACCAACAGAATTGCGGGCGAAAATTGATGAACTGCGTGCCAAAATGAAAGCCTTGGCTCAAAAGTTAGAATTCGAGGAGGCCGCTAAACTTCGAGATGAAGTTCGTCGTCTCGAACTCCTTGAACTCGAAAATCTTGAGGGCGTCATTGGGCGCGAGAGTGACAATGAGTAGGTCTATTGGGCAGTCACTGGTGAACTCAAAAATTGACGATCTCAAGGACCGTGTGAGGGATTTTCCGGATCAGTCGGGTGTCTATCTCATGAAAAATAGCACCGATAAAATCATCTACGTTGGTAAAGCGAAAAATCTCAAACAGCGGGTGCGAAGTTATTTGGGTGAAAGCAAAGACCTAACGCCGAAGACTCGACTTCTCGTCGCCAATATTCACGTGATCGATTATATTCTTACGAAAACCGAAGTAGAGGCGTTCCTTCTCGAAGCTTCGTTGATCAAAAAACACCGTCCAAAATTTAATATCCGTCTCAAAGATGATAAAAACTACCCTTATATTCGCGTTTCGATGAAAGACGAGTACCCACGCCTTTATTTGAGCCGCACGGTCAAACCCGATGGGTCTCTGTATTTTGGCCCTTATACGAGGGGCGGTAGTGTTTTTGAGACCATGCGCTTTCTCAATCAATCCTTTCAATTGCGTGATTGCACCGACCACAATCTTAAAACGAGAGAACGCCCGTGTATTAACTTTCAACTGGCACGCTGTTCGGCCCCTTGTGTGAAATTGGTGAATACCACAAATTACGGTGAGGATATCGCGAAAGCTCTTCAGTTTTTGCGGGGTCAAAGTCAGGAATTGATCGACGAGCTCAAGCAAAGAATGTTGCATCTCTCGGATGAAGAAAAATACGAACAGGCCGCTCGCTGGCGCGATACCTTACGTTCATTAACAGCGATTCTTGAAAAACAATCGGTGGTTGATCCCAACGCAAAAAAAGATGTCGATATCGTTTGTTTTGTGGGAGATCAGCGTGGAACGATGATTCAGTTTTTGCACGTTCGTCAGGGGCGTGTGCTCGGTACTCGCTCGCAATTTTTATCGGGCCTTGATCCACAAGATCCCAATGAGGATCCGCGCGAGTGGTTTGTGTCGGTGATCAATCAATATTTTTGGGAGAACATTGTGCCTGAGGAGGTCGTTCTCTCCTTTGATATCGGCGTAGAGATGATGCGCCTCATGCAAAAAGTATTGACGGAACGGCGAGGGAGTGAGGTCTTAATTAAGATCGGAACCCACGATGAAAAAGAAAAAGAACTCTTAGAATTGACTCTGAACAATGCGCGGGTGGCGCTCGAGAAACAATCAGAAAAAGTGGAATCCAAAAAGAAGGGTCTCGAAGAGATTAAAGAGAAATTCAACCTTCCACAGATTCCTTTTCGAATTGAGTGCTATGATATTTCCAATTTTCAAGGGCGTGAGATCGTTGCGAGTCAGGTGGTTTTTGAAAAAGGGATTCCGGCCAAAGATCAGTATCGACTTTATAAGATCAAGTCTCTGAAAGACGCCAACGATTTTGCCTCCATGAAAGAAGTCCTCAGTCGGCGTTTTAAGCATCAGGAGTGGGAGGATCCTCAATTGGTGGTTGTTGATGGCGGTAAGGGCCAGTTGAATTTCGCTCTACAAGCTCTCAAAGAAGTGGGTAAGGACCACCTTCCTTTGGTATCACTCGCGAAAGCCAAAACTGAAAGTGATTTTGAAAAAACGGAAGTGCAAGGATCTGAGGAGCGATTTTTTCTGCCGGGGCGACAGAATCCTGTGCTCTTTCGTAAAAATAGTGAAGGCTTAAGAATACTCACTCATCTTCGTGATGAGGCCCATCGTTTTGCGATCACGTTTCACCGAAAGCTGCGTGATAAAAAGAGTCTGGGATCTATTCTCGATGAGATCGAAGGCGTGGGTGAGAAACGTAAGAAGCTTCTTTTGGAGCGCTTCAGCGGCCTTGAGGCCATAATGGCCGCCACGGCCGAAGAAATTGCAGCTCTTCCGAGTTTTAATTTAGATTTAGCCGAAGAGATTAAGGCGTTTCTCATGAACGAACTGGGTGATGATTCCCAGCCCTAAAAAATAGAAAAGTCCGCTCAGCTATCTTCCTGATAACAAAAGCGGACTTTAAGGGGAATAAAACCGTTCCATGGGGATCTCCTTCCTTCTCTAAATAAACCTACCTTAGGCTTTTTATCGACCTTTGGCACACTGGCTGGCATTTCTCATCCGGAGAATTAGCCCCTTTAGTTTTGCGTCCCATCGTTTCCAATGGTTTGCCCTGAGACAAAGGAAGGATATGACATATATTTAATTTTTCTATATCATTCCTAGACTAGAAAAAAACCTCGATAGAGCCTCCTTAATTATTTAGTTGAAAAAACGTACCGCAACCAAATTTTAAAAACCTAGTTGGGCTTCGCTACTTTGGTGCACGGGATTCGCAAGCTCTGTGCTTCCTGGCTTTGCTCATGTCCCACCCTCCTTTTGAGCGTCGTTTGGAACCAACGCGCTAACAAAATCAGGTTACTAAACAATGTTAGTTTTTACAAATTTTTGAGGGGACTGCGTATCAGGTTGACGACTGTTAAGAATATCAACGGCTTAACCGATGAAAATCGTTTTATTAGGAGACAAATCTCAAAAGTGTTCAAAATAAAAATCAAAAAAAAGTGGATCGAAAAAACTAGAGAATAACTTTGAGCGCTCTAGAATCCCTCTCTGGAGCGTTTTCTAAGTCGATAGTAAAAATTATTTGGCGTCGAGGTTTGATTTTATAGAGGCTTTATTGGCGAAAGACGCAACCGCATCAGAGCCATAAAAAAGAAGTTCTAAGTCCTCCCACTCAACACCAATATAAACCTGTTGCTCTTCAATTAATCGCTTCAGCTCATTCATCTTAATGCTGGCTTCCATCACATAAGGATCGGCATAGGCTGTTGCTTTTGCGAGGGAGGGAGTAGTGAAGAGGCTTTCTTGCCAATTGGGGCTCGACAGAAAAAAAGTGAGATAGTTTTTGTGAAGGTTGAGTCGTTCATGAGGAGTTTTGGTGGAAGTGTTTAATTCTATCTTGGAGAGGCTTTGATTCCAATCTTTATACTTCGAATTGGAATTCAATTCGACAGTTAGTTGCGCACGGAGAGAATCAAATTCTGTTTGTGCAAAATGAGGATCGTTCAACTTTTGGATGAGGAGAAGGAATAGAGCTTGAGCTTTGCCGAGTCCTCGATAAAGGGTGACTTTATCGTCCTTAGAAAATTGGTTCTTTAAAAACAAGAATAGCTCCCTATGAGCGTTTTTGCGTGAGTAATTGTATGATTGAGTTTCGCTATCAAAAGCGAAATAGGGTTGTGCAGGTAAAACCGACTGAATCGGATCTAATTCTTTGTGTCCGAATTCAAAAAATCGCTGATTGCGATAGTAGCCCTCTAAAAAAAGGGATCCATTGATGAGGACCCAACGATTGTCGAAGCGACGGCCGGTTTCGAACGCCGTTACAATCTCCTTGTTAGAACGCTCAAACATTCTTCTGCCCATCGTTGGATGCGTAGTAATGAAGGGTGTTCGTTTGAGGAAGTTCTCGTCAAACCAATCAAGTTCGCTGTTAATCCATAGGTTCCGCTCTGAAGGGGGTAGGTTAAGAACGACGTCGTTGAGATTATTGAGACGAACTTGAAACGCTTTTTGGTTGAGTGTTGTTGCGCATTTGTGGATGCTACCCAATGATTTGGCTGTAGCCGCCGCTAGTGAAGGGCCCATGTTTCCAACTAAAAAAGAAAAAGCCAAAAAAAGTTTTAGAATTGTCACAAAGAACTCCCCAAATTGTCACTCTTGTGTGTTCAATTCGTAATATGAACGATCTGTTTCGGTTTAATAGCCTTTGAACCTTTTTAGGGAAGGGTGAAAGCAATATAAAAGCCATTTTTAAATATTACTTTGCAGCCTTAGTTGCGCTTGGTAGTAAGGGGTTATCGAACATTGGAATTGACGATAGAGATCGGGGATGGTGGCTATGGTGTTTGTTGGCTTACACAGTTTTAAACAAGGCTTCGCCATGGCCGTCTTGAGTCTTTTTGTTTTATCTTGGTCTCTAGATGGGTTGGCAACAGGGGCCCTCTCCTCTCAGCGTTTGCCCATTCTTCAGGGGGCCACCAGCTCTACGACGGTTCAATTGGCGGTTTTACGTTCCAGCGATCGGAACCTCCGCTATCAGCTGGCCGACTCACTGGGGGCTCTCTTTGAGCCGATCTCCATAAAGGTAAAAACGCGAGTAACGTCGGCATGGGTGGTAGATCAACTGGCTTATCAAGGTCTTCCCGAGGGGCGGGAGTTGGTTTTTAGAGTTCTCAGTGCAGAGGGAAAGCCTTTGGATGCCCGCTTGTTACGAACGTTAAACCCTCGCGCGCCTCACCTTAAAATAGCTCTAGCGTCTTGTATGGCCGACGATCCACAGTTTTATTCGGCTCCCATTTGGCGGTCCTTAGAGGGTCAAAAACCAGATCTGATATTTTTCTTAGGTGACAATGTGTACGCCTCTATCAAAACACCGGTCAATCCTGCCGAGTTGTGGGAGCGCTACCGCCAGACACGAATGGCCCTTGATTTTTTTTACTTCGAGAGATTGATTCCTGTTTTTGCCACTTGGGATGATCATGACTTTGGGCTCAATAATGGTGATCGACGTTACCCCTTTGTGCGAGAGGCACAAGACGTCTTTAGGGATTTTTTTCCACAAGAAGAAATCTTCGGAATTCTCCAAAAAGGGCCC
The DNA here is from genome assembly GCA_041178425.1 of Pseudomonadota bacterium. Classification (GTDB taxonomy): domain Bacteria; phylum Bdellovibrionota; class Bdellovibrionia; order Bdellovibrionales; family Bdellovibrionaceae; genus CAUJGP01. Next base: position 47,122 of record JBEGVH010000006.1, read on the forward strand.
GGCATCAGTCAGTCCCTCCTTCTCTATGGAAAACAATTTGTATTTATGGACGACCGTAGTTTTCGAGATGCCCCGATGGGGGAGTCCATGTGGGGAAGTGAGCAAGAAGCGTGGCTCTCGACGATTCTCAAAACTGCGAAGCAGCCGGTGTGGGTGATTAATGGTTCGCAAATGTTCGGACAGTATGGTCCGAGTGAGTCGTTAGAGCGAGATTTTCCCTCTCATTTTTCTCGTTTTGTAGGCGATTTGAGTCGTTCTAGCCAATCCTTCACATTGGTGTCTGGTGACATTCATTCCTCTGAAGTTTTGCAGTTGCCGGTGAAGTTAGTAGGGCGACGAGCCCTCGAGATCACCTCTAGTTCCATGCATGCTAAACATTCTAGTCTTAGAGAACTTCCGCCGAGTCCGCGACGGTTGGCGGGGTATCATGGTGATAACTTTGTGATCGTGCATTTTGAACCAGATCCCACCCAAAATAGCTTTTATTTAGAAGCCTTTGGTCGCCGGAACCAAAAAGTCTTTGAGTATTTGTATTGATGTTTGCAGGGGCGAACTCTCAAAATCAATCCTGAATGCCCGTTTTTATGTCGATGGTGGTAACAAGATTCTCTTCAAATAAAAAAAAGAGCCAAGGGTCCTTGGCTCTTTGGGTGTCATTTAAAGTGCTCCGCCACCGGGGGGTCGAGGAGTTGTTGTCTCCTCAGGGGTTGTGGTTTCACCGCCTGGACCCGTGGGTCCAGTAGGACCAGTTGGTCCGGTTGGGCCTGTCGGACCGGTGGGTCCAGTAGGACCCGTAGGACCAGTAGTGCCAGGGGTTCCGCCTGGACCTGTTGGGCCCGTTGGGCCAGCAGGACCTGTGGCTCCTGTGTCACCTTTCGCGCCCTTGGCACCTGTTTTTCCTTGTTTTCCACTGTTGAGGAGTGCTGCGATCGCTAAACCAAGAGCGGCAAGAACGCCACCGCAAACGAGCCCTTCGGTGATCCCTTTGGTACAAAACCAGCCACTTTCTTCTTTTTTCTCTGTGGCAGCCGCGGCTGCCACAGGAGCTATTTTATCGCTAGACTTTGTCGCTGCGGCGGGTGCCTTTGCGGCTTCAGTTAAGTTGCCCATAGGTTTCAACACTTCCACGCACGCGGAAATGTTGTGGTGGTTATCCTCAGAAGCCGTAAATCCAGTGATGTCTTTCGCGGAAATTCCTTTGAGTTTAGTGCGATCGTCTTTATATTGTTTGCGATCTTTATCAGCCATACAAGTGTCGATGAGCCAATCCATCTTTCCGATGAGGTGATCGCGCACTGATTTATTGATTGTCACTTTGTCTTTGTAGCGTGGATCACTTTCTAGTTTTTTAATATGCTCATTCATTTTCTCTGGGCTATTGATAGAGCTGTAGCCAGAGGCGTCGGCACACTGCTTTGAAACGTCTTCCTTTGGATTTTTTGTTACGCAGTATTCCTTTGAACCGTTGTAGCCAAATAAAAGGGGATTACAAACAAGCTTGCTTCCGCCACAACTATAAATGGCTGTGGGTTGTGTGCAGCCTCTCTCGTAGCCGCAACAGCCTGTTTCTTCATCGTACATTGCAGTCACCCAGCCTGCGATGACGCAGCTTCGGTCTTTCTCGCCAGCGGTTGCACTGGGAAGGAGAAGGTCGAAGAGGCTCGATGTTTTTCGAGCCTTAGGGAGAAAGTTAGACTGGTTTTTTTCAACCGCCATAATGAATTCGCGGAGGGCCTTAAAGTAAGCCATACCCCACTTCGGATCGGCTTTAGAATAGGCCTTGATTTGCTCCCATGTTGGCAGGGGATTAGTATCGAGTTCTGATTCGATCACGCCATTTTCGAGAGCTTTTTTGAGTGGAAGATTTGTTTTATTAACAACTAAAGTTTCACCGTCAGCTGTTTGTTTTAATAGCCACTCCTGCTTTCCGGCGTCTTTCGTTTGAAATCGAAGTTTCAAAAAAGCACCATCAGCCTTGTTTTTTTGAACCGTGGCTGAAATAGCAGGAAACATTTCGTTTTTGTGCTGAGCCACCCATGGAGCAAAGCGAGCTGCTGTGTCTGCATCCATTTGGCCTTTTGCTTTTTCAAACCAGGCTCCGACCGTTTGGGCTTTGCCCATGCCGGCTGCATTCAATCTTTCTTTTGAGTGTTTGATAAAATTCTGGTTATTGGGAGCTGCCCAAACAGCCGCTTCAACAAACAGACTCGAACTGAGAAAGAGGCAGAGGCCTCGGTGAATGACCTGCATTCTTTTCTTCATCCCAAACTCCTTTTAGGGAAAGCGTGGAGAACGCCATTCAATAGAATGCGGATCCCCATCAATGCCTTTAGTTTATGGGATAAATTCCCCTGATTGCTAGCTTTTTATTAAAAACTAGTCGCTCAGTGCGAGCTCAGGGGCTTAGGCTTAAGCAAACTGTTTTTCTTTAAAGGGTGGCTTCGGGTGGGTGAGTCGTTGTCACTGGAGTGAAGCTCATTTTCAGATGAGCGCGAATCTCTCTGAAAACACCTGGACTTTTGTGAGAAAGAGACTCGAAGAATTCCTCTTGTAACACAAGCTCTTCCATCCAATGGTTGGCGTTCAGGTGTGTGACGCTTTGGTAAGCGGTTGGAGAAAAGTCGAGCCCGTCCCAGTGAAGATCGTGGTAACGAGGAATCAATCCGATGGGGGTTTGCATTCCAGTTCCTTTGCCCTCTACTCGTTGGAACATCCAGTGAAGAACACGCATGTTTTCGCCGAAGCCAGGCCAGATAAAACGATCGTTTTCCTTACGGAACCAGTTCACTCCGAACACCTTAGGAGCCTTTTCAAGCTGCGATCCAAATTTCAGCCAATGAGTAAAGTAGTCACCCATATGATAGCCACAGAAAGGAAGCATCGCCATTGGATCGCGACGAACAACCCCCACAGCCCCTGTCGCAGCCGCCGTGGTTTCAGAAGCTGTGCTCGCTCCGATATAAACGCCTCGCTCCCATGAAGGGGCTTCGTAAACGAGAGGTATCGTGTTGGCTCGACGTCCACCGAAAATAAAGGCCGAAATCGGAACACCGGCCGGGTTGTTCCAGTTGGCATCAAGGGAAGGGCACTGATTAGTAGAAACCGTAAAACGGGCATTCGGGTGGGCTGCCTTGCGACCACAGTCAGGTGTCCAGTCCTTGCCTTGCCAATCGATCAAATGAGTAGGAGGCGTGTCGGTCATCCCTTCCCACCAAACATCCCCGTCATCGGTCAATGCACAGTTGGTAAAAATAGTATTAGAGGCAATGGTTTTCATTGCATTGGGGTTGGTTTTCATGGAGGTGCCTGGAGCTACGCCAAAATAACCAGCTTCAGGATTGACGGCACGAATACTGCCATCTTCCTTTGGGTGAATCCAAGCGATATCGTCCCCAAGAGTGGTGACTTTCCAACCATCGAAGGTTTTTGGTGGAATTAACATCGAAAAATTGGTCTTTCCGCAGGCACTCGGAAAGGCAGCGGCGAAGTAATGCTTTTGCCCTTCTGGATTCTCAACACCCATAATGAGCATATGCTCTGCCAGCCAATTCTGCTGACGCCCCATGTGAGAGGCGATTCTCAGTGAAAAACATTTTTTACCAAGAAGCGCATTGCCACCGTAGCCAGAGCCAAACGACCAAATCGTTTGTTCTTCCGGAAAATGCACGATGTATTTTTGATCTTTGTTGCAAGGCCAGCTCACATCGGTTTGATTTGGCATCAAGGGAGCGCCGACAGAGTGCAAGCATTTGACGTAGGAGCTGCCTTCCATTTTATGGAGGGCCGGTAAACCCATACGGGTCATTGTTTTCATGCTCACAACAACATAAGGAGAATCAGTGATTTCAATTCCGTATTGCGAAAGTGGCGAACCGAGCGGACCCATGCAAAATGGGATCACGTACATCGTGCGACCTCGCATTGATCCACGATAAAGATCGATCATGATTTTTTTCATGTCGGATGGTTCCATCCAGTTATTCGTAGGACCAGCGTCAGATTTATCGGTACTGCAGATATAAGTGCGGTCTTCAACGCGCGCAACATCCGAAGGGTCGGAGAGAGCGAGAAAGCTATTGGGACGTTTTTCTGGATTGAGCTTCTTAAAGGTTCCTGTCTGAACTAAAAGTTCGCAGAAGTTTTCATATTCTTCTTCTGAACCGTCACACCAATAAATATTTTGCGGCTCACAGAGTGAAGCGATATCCTTGATCCAAGCGTTAATGGTGGAGTCATTAGACCCATTATAAGGGGTTTTTAAGGTGATTGTAGCCATAACTTTGCCCTCCCAATTGAACTCAAAGTTTAGAATCATAAATCATCGAAGAGTTAATTATTGGAACGAAACTATAGGTTAGATACTTTGGCTAGTGAAATCAGCGCACGATGGCGCCCAAAGTCAATTAGTGTTCAACTCACTAGTTTTACATTGGTTTTATGAAGAAAGCTTCAACTCGTAAAGGCATCAAAGGGGGCCGTTTTGGTGCCTGCGAAACGCAAAAGAATGTTACATAATTTTTGGATTAAAATTGCTCGTTGAGAGCAATTAATCGAACCACTCATAGTTAAAACTGACGCTGATTCGGTCTTTTTTTGATGGGTTGGGTGGCACTTCGTGGCTCATCCAGCTTTCGAACAAAACAATGTCACCTTCGTTCGGTTTTACGGCGACGAAGTTCTCAAATTCCAGGGGAAGTTTTGTTTTTTTTGGCAAGCAAGACATCATCAAATTCATTCGGGGGTCTTGAAACTTAATGCCAACGCTATCTTTAGGAAGTTGTACATAATAGGTTCCGCTCACTACTGAGCGCGGATGAATGTGCCAGGAATGGGTGGTTTGATGGCCCATAATGTTGACCCAGAAGGTCGACATACAAATGGATTTTTCTTTGGTGTCATAGCCTTGGTGCTCCAGAAATTTATAAACGTGGGGAGTAATTTTTTTTTCGAGAAGAGCAAAGGTCGACGACCAAGTATGCATATTGGAGTAGGAGCTGTAGGACGTATACCCACCGAGGTAGTTTTTTTGAGACCAAGCATTTCCTTTATCGTCAATTCTTCGGAGATTATAACACTCCTCCGCAAGCTCCGTGTTGAAGCGCCCTTTGTTGGGGACACTCAAGGCTTTTCGGTAAATGGAGCTAGAAAAAAGTTTTACGAGAGACATTTTTGAATCTCCTTAAAGGTTGAACGAGTCGCCTCGCACCGACTTAAAAATTCTTGGCGAATGCGAAGTCTCAAGTCTTTGCTCTCTTCCTCTGGTAAACTCCAGTACTTTGTGAAATTTTGAGCCAAAGATTCACTTTCATTCACGGAAATAAGAAAATATTGGTCACCGTGCCGAAGTTTGGCAAATGCCAGCGCCTCTCGATTGTTTTTGTAATTGGGGCCAACCAAAACGGGGAGCCCACAGCCCAAGGCTTCCATAACACTATGAACCTGTTTTTTAAAACTTCCACCGATAAAGGCTAAGCGGCCTAATTGATAAAGCTCTGCGAGCCAACCCTTTTCATCAAAAATAAGGATCTCACTATTAATAAGGGAGGATTGGTTTTTGGCTTGGCTCCAAAGACAGTAATCAATGTTATCGCTCTCGCACAGCTTAATCAAATCGGAGAGGTGCGAGAAATGAGTTTCGTGTGGAACAATTAAAAGGCGAGGTAATTCACTTTCTGAGCATAAAGAACGAAATTTTTTCCATGCTGGAAGAAGTACCTGTTCATCTTCTGTCCATGTCGATCCGGCCACGAGAACCGATTTGTTTTGGCTCCAAACAGTGAGAGGGGAGGGGAGGGCTCTTTTTTGTTGAAGGCGAAACTCCACTTGGTCGAATCGAGGATCTCCTGTGACCGCGACGGAGGTGTGGGGCCTAAAACGGTGTATCCATTCGGCATCATCTTCCGAAACCACTCCAACTTTGTTGATGTATTCAAGACACCAACGGGTCATCCAGCGACCCAATCCTTGCGTTTTTTTACTTCCTTCGGCCCAGGTTGAGGCCACTAAAATTTTTGGAGCGTTCATCTTATTGAGAATTGTGGGCCAAAGATCAGTGCGAGAAATCACGAGAATGCTGGGTTGTAGGCAATCAAGAAAACGTTGGCAGGGATCGGGAAGATCATACGGGAGGGGAGCCCAACCATCGACTTCCGCCAATGCCTGCAGCATTGGTCTTGCCGACGTTGAAAAATAAGTCACAAAAAGTAGATCATCTGGATGTTCTTGTTTCCAGAGTCGAAGAAGGGGTTTGATGTATTCAATTTCGCCCGAAGCGGCATGAAACCAAATGCGACGTTGCTGAGGAAGTGGGGATTGTCGCCAAACGATTTGCTCAACTTCACGCTCCTCTAGATAGGATCTAACCTTTGGTGGCAACAACGCCTTCTGGGGCTTCAAGCAAAAGAGGAGGAGTTTCCAAAGGCAATGGTAAAAGAGAAAACGCAAAGAATGAGGCGAGAATTTTGTGTTATTTAACATGAGCCTGTCACTTCGCTCGAGGTGATTTTTTGTAGAGCCTCTTTTAGAACTCTGTCAGGAGTTATTCCGACCAGGCACCATTGATAGTTGGTATTTATGCAAGGGCCTTGACCGTGTTTGCTGCAGGGTCGACATGGTAGATCGAGTTCTAAAATTTGAGTGCTATCGAGTCGACATGGGAATCCAAAAGGAGCTGGTCCCATGAGCGCAATTGTGGGATGTCCTAATTGTTCACCCACATGGAGGAGTCCCGTGTCGTTGGCTATCAAGAGTTGGGAGTTTTTGACAACGGCAGCACTTTCCTCGAGAGATAACTTTCCAGCTAAGTTAAAAATTCGTTCCGGGGCAATAAAAACTAACTCCTGAAGGAACTGATCTTCGGGACCCCCTAGGAGCACAAACTTTGTGGTTGATGATGTCGTCGTCCAGCGTTGCAAAAGTGTTTTCCAGTGATCGAGAGGCCAACGCTTGAGGGCGTAGGCAGCGGAGGGTGCAAGAGCTACGTAGGCTCCTAGAGATAAAGTGACATCGTGAGCTTTGGTTGTGGCTTGCGGGCTTAAAAAAAGCTGGGGTGGGAGAGGTGGATTTCTTGAAATTCCCCATTTTTCGAGAGGTTCAAGCAGATCTCGTTGGCCTGAAAAAGGTCTTTCAAATTGATCAATTCGCCAGTGAAAGAGCAGATAGCGCTTCCATCGACGGATCGAGCGCCTTAAAAGGGTCGGCGTCTTTTCGAATGCTAATAGGTGGTTAATAAAGAGATAGCAACCGATAAACCAAGATCTCAAATTGTTATGGGCGTCGTATATTTGATTGAATTTCTCGGCTTTAAGTTGCTTGCAAAGACCAAAAAGAAATCCAAGGCCTCCACTTTTTTGGAGGCTCCAAACCTGATGCACAGCGGGGTGTTCTTTAATTAGAGGTAAGAATTCGGAGCGTGTAACCCAGTGAATTTCAGCGTCAGGCCAACGATTTTTTAATGCCGATGCAACACTCAATGTTTGAATAACATCACCAAAGCTAGAAAATCGAATGATGAGTATTTTTTTTGGCTGTTCTTGCATAAACAATCCCTATCATAAAACTCTAATAAGATTGAATTTTTTTGAGCTTTCAGGGCGATGCGTGATGGCGCCGCGAGGAGAACAGACAAGTTCCGGGCGCAACCCTGGAAAATTTAGTCATTTTTGAGGTCTTTCGAGGGTAAGAAAGTCTTTCGAAGGGGCTTTTTGTTGGGTTTTTAGGGGGAGTGAGGTAGTCTCCTTCAGCTTTATGTGTGTCCTTTTTTGCACAGGCGGTCGGTATTGACCTTATCGAGACCTTCCACTAAATGGGACGACCTTACGGAGAAGTGAAAGTAATGATCAAAGAGCCACAGCCTAAAAACTCAAGAGGAAACTTCAGGTTCCCTCGTGGACACCGCTTTCCGAACTTGCAAGGGCGTTGTGTGTTTATTCTTGTTTCTTGGTTGGTATTACTTTTTGTTTCTGCTGGTTGGTCCGCCACTTTTTCAAATAGCTACGATCCGTTTCATGATCGTTTGGGGCATGATAAATTAGGACAAGTCGGTAGTAAGTCTATTTTCTATTTAAACGATCAATATCAGAACCCAGATGTTCGCTCTGTTCAATTGTTCGAAGGGCGAATCACTCGTGAAGCGGATGAGAGTGATTTTAGTTTGGGTATCGATCTTGAAGGTCAGTTCTCTCACGCCCAACAAGGCTTCAATAGTTTTACGGCTAATGAGTTTTATTTTAGAATGGATCCTCTCTGGAGTGGGACCACCCTCTTTCTTGGACGAAAGCGGTCTCATTGGAGCTCTCTCGATGATCGATGGAAGCTCGGTCTCTGGCAACCAAACTATCGCATCGATGCATTAAATCCTCATAGCCAGGGACTCACTGGTTTGTTTGTTGATTTTAAAAAAGACAACTGGACACTGGAATTTTTTGGAACGCCTTTCTTTTTGCCCGATCACGGTCCACAAATGGAAACTCGAAATGGAATGTTTATTAAAGGCCATCCATGGGTTCAGTATCCACCGTCTGAAGTCGTTATCAAGGGCATCGCAACACCGGCCTATTACCGGGTCGACAAACCATCTATTCCAGATGTGATCGTTAATACGGGCTATGGATTTAACTTTCAGGTGGGTGATCCCGAAAGTGAAGGATGGATGGGGAGAGCCTCATGGGGCTATAAGCCCATGAACCAACTTTTGCTTGGCTTTGACGGCAATCTAAATCTTGGTTCTTTAGAGGGCCTCGATGTTACGATTCATCCCGAAGTTGGTTTCCATAAGGTTGCTTCGCTCGATGGGGTCTATCGCTCCGAAAAATGGGCCATGTACTTTGGAATTCTAGAGGAGACTCCTGATCGTACAGAATTCGATCTTCCTTGGACTTTTCAAAATTTTGATCCAGCCCATTTCGCCGGCGGAGGCATAGAGTTCTTTACCGGTGCCTTTCGGATCGGTCTAGGAGCGGTCCATCGTGAAGGAGGGCGAGGCATCGTGTCGGGTCCTCGTTCGGAGGCGGCGGGGACTGTGCTTCCCGAAAGATTCCAATTTCGCGATTTAGTTAAAACAGAAATTAGTTATGGCAAAAACCTTGGTTCACGCTGGTCTTATGAAATTTCGGGTGAGTGGAAGCAAGAACTTGGCGAGGGAAGCGAAATAATTTCGGGTCAGGGAGCTCTTTGGATGGGGCCGTTTTGGAAGGCTTACTTGGGAATGGACATGCTCAGAACTGACAATAAAATCGTAAGTACCATGGATTTTATAGAAATGTACCAAGCGAACGATCGAGTCTATGGAGGGCTACAGTATGTTTTCTAGGCGCCCGCGGTCTCTCCTTATGATGGTGATGATCTTCGCTCTTGCGAATCTTGGATGTGAGAGATTCTTAAAAGACTCTGTTCATAGCAAGAAAACCTTCGAACTCGATCTTCAGGGCGTCAAGTGCCTGAGTGGCGTGCCAGATGTTCTCACTAACTACTTTCAGCAAAAACTTCTTCCTCACCAGCTCCATGATTCCACTCTTTGTGTTGATAAAGCATTGGGTGAATTTTTGAATTCGACTCGTGGATCAGAGGCGGCGTCGTATAAAACGGATGAAGTAAAAAAGTTCTTTCAAAAATATATTTTTAAACGAGAGATCTCGCCGGAGCTAGCCCGCGAAATTATGAAGCTTAAAGCGGCAATGATCGGCGGCACTGAGGATGTCATCACCCGGTCTGAATTTGAAAAATTAAGAGGGTTGCTGTTTGTTTTAGAGAAAGAGCTACTGCGACTTTATCCGCATCTTAATATTTATTTACTTCGTGAAACGCTGAATATCTCGCATTCGGACCAAAAGGCGAAGTTAAATCAAGCCATCGTTGATTTAAAATTAGCTGTTCAAAATCTTCTTTCGGGGCTTCATCTTGCCGATGCGGAATACTCACTGCCAGAGGTTGAGCTGCTGCTGGCGGAGATTGCTCGGTTCGCTGGAATTGACGACCATCAGCACCCCTTTTCTCAGTGGCGTGCTCACTTGCCAACTCTTGAAAAATTAAAGACCCTATTAGTGGGTGAGGTTGTTGAAGTTCGCGGTCAAAAAGAAATCAATGAAATCTGGGACATTTTAATCGAAGTCTATCGATTGGGGTTACAGTATTATGGCGGCCTCAAACAAATGGATTGGATAACTCCTCAAAATTATCCGGAGTTTGATCTTTGGGTGGAAGATCTTTTTTCGATTCTCAATCGTGGCTTTGCCCTGAGAAACGAAGGTCAGATACCTTTTGCTCGTATCGATGATATCATCGAGGAATTTTATGGTCGTGGTTTGTGGATTAAACCATTAACGCCGGAAACTGTTAAAATTAGTTATCGGCGTTTTATCACCCGTTTTTTAGATACTCCATCCGCTGATTTGGTGGCTGTAGATGCAAGGCATTTAGTAAAACTTCACCGAGAGTACAAAGCTTTTAAATTAATTCAAATCGCTTTAGATCGTCTTTTTGCTGAAAAGGTGAGGCTCACCACATCCGAGGTCATTTCTTTTCTGGAGCAATATAAAGTTCAAACAGAGATCAAAAAGCTTTCGCCTTTATCGATTCGCGACCAGGAGTACTTTTCAAGTGCATGGAAAGAGTTTCTCACTTTGGTGAAAGACGCGCAGGTTCGGCATTGGGATGAAAGAGGCCGAGTCTCTGTTGGAACCTCAAAGCAGGAGTCATGGATTTATCAAGATCTGGCGAGAATGAACCTTTTACGAGTGCCGACATCCATGTTTTTGAAGGCTTATGGAACCTCTGGAAAAAACACTACAGAAATTTCTCTCGCCGTTGGTCAAATTCAGCCTGTGTTTTTTGAGTTTCAAGAGTTTGGCGACGAAATGGGGCTCTTTGATTTGCGAAACACGAATAGTGCCAGTCGAAGTGCTCGTGAGGCCGACATGTTCACTCCCTCTGCGAATGGAGACGGGGCTGTGCAGTTTACGGAGATGTTTGATTTGTTCTCGGTGATGCTGAGCGGTGGTCTTGTTGGTGTTTCGGACTTTAAGCGTGTCGCCGAGTTGGAAGGATGTCTCCTGCCTGAGTTGGACTATTTTCATTTCCCTTATTTTGAAATGGCCTGTGCCTCACGGACCTTTAAAAAATACTTCGGTCAGATATTTTCTCAATTGTCTCAGTTTAACACTTTTGTGGCACGCATGGACGGAGATCGTTGGGCCTCATTTTATAAAGATTTATTGCTTGTGGGCCAAGTTTGTCCGAGCAATCCGATTGGTTTGGAAACGGGAGATCAGAGAACGATCCTTGGTGTTCTCCATTATATCGAGAATTTGTTTTCGGTTTATGACAGAGATCAGGATGGAAGATTCAGTGATAAAGAAGTCGATCTTGCCTTTCCTCGCTTTCGCCGATTTATGATTGATGTAACGAAAAAGAGAGTCAAAGCTTCAAGTCCAGTATTGTACGATATGGCAGAAAATCTCGATTGGTCTGTCATGGCTAAGAATGTTTTTAAGTTTTTAGTTTTCAATGGAAGAGCTCCGTCCAGTGACGAACTGGGAGTGATTGATTTCTTTTCGGTTCGAAGGTTCAACACCACAGCTGATCGCCAAAATATCGTAAGGGTTTTTGCGGCCCTTAAATCAGAGATTGCGACCGCCTCTGCGGAGGCCTGTAATGCCACTCGGTAAGGTTCAAAAACAAGGGTTGGGTTCGTTTTTTTTGATTGCTCCCATTGGATTGGAAGAAGCTGCGGCTAAAGAACTACAGCAGTGGTGTTCTGTCTTGGCTTTAGAGTTTGGCGATAAAGCCCTTCTTCGCCGCTGTGACATCGTAAAAGGCGGAGTCGAATTTGAGGTGGGCGAAAGCGTTGGTTTGCTTCTAAATCGATGCCTCAAAATAGGCTCACGGATTCTTCAAAGAGTTCACAGCTTTCAAACTCGCGACTGGGGAGTGGTTGAAAAAGAATTCCGAACTATTGCGTGGAAGCATTATTTTCCGAAGGGTCTCCGAGAGTGGGAGATCGCGGCCAGTGATTCGCGTATGAACAACGAGAAGCACCTGCAAAAATTTATTGATGAAAAATTCAAAGGAAAGTTTTTTGAGGTGGGTGGAGCGGACGCCCCGGTGGCTTACCTCCGAGTGCACGATAATATTTTTACCGTCAGTCGAGATACCAGTGGCGAACACCTTCATTTTCGAGGATATCGTCAACAACAAGGGGAAGCGCCTTTACGCGAAAACCTTGCGGCCTTTCTTTGGGCCTTTTTGCTCGAACATCGAAGCCGCCTTGTTTTAGAACAATCTCAGATTGTTGATCCTTTTTGTGGATCAGGAACACTGCTGTTTGAAGCCGCCTTGTGGAACGCGATCGTTGCGAGCAGACATTTCATCTCAGATCCTTGGGTTGAGGCCGAGAGCCAGCGTTTATTTGCTAATGTAGGAAAGCGTCTGAAGCCTTGGAGCCTTCAACTGGTAGGTATCGATAGTGAAAGTGAAGTGTTAGCGAAGGCTAAGAGTAATGCAGAACGCCTGCGATTCACTTCGACATTGAGATTTTTGTGTGAGGATTCGACCAGTGGAAGCTTTCCCGCGTGGCTTGATCAAAACAAGCCAGTGATTCTTATCAGCAATCCTCCTTACGGCGGTAAAGGGCGACTTCAAAGTAAAGACTCCTGGCGGCAACTGTGGGGTAAGGCCCTCGATCACTATCAGCCAGAGTTAGCCATTGGTTTGGGTCCAGAACGAGAGGCTAAAAAAGGCGATCGGCTCGGGGATTGGCAATGCCTTGAGGTGAAAAAGTTTCTCAATGGTGGAATAAGAGTCGCTGCTTCTCTGTGGATGAAAAACAAGCCTAAAGGATGAGAGCCGAACCTCTGTGTCGAGCTCTGTTTCGCTGACCATTCGTTTTAAAAAAAACACTCGAAGGAAGAACTCAAAAAGGGTAAGCTCTACTTATTCTCATTTGCGATTGCTACGGAGGTCCTAGTTATGTTCCAGAGAGTTCATAAATTTTGTGTAGTTATTCTTACTGCGATTTTTGTTCTTGGTGGTTGTAGCTCATGGATGACGCGGCAAAGCTGTGCCGATATTGATTGGTTTCACTACGGTGAATCGGTCGCGTTGCAAGGCAAGCGACTCACAGGGGATGAACAGGTGAAACGTTGCAAAGAGGCAGATTTTGCCGTCCCTTATAGCCAGCTCGATGCGGGATTTAAAACAGGAATGAACAAGTATTGTTTGCCCAAAACGGTTTTTGCAACAGGCAAGGCTGGTGATTTGTTTAATCCGGAAATGTGTGATCCTGGTCAAGCGAGAAGTCTTCAACAGGAATATTTGCGCGGCATCGAAGGTTACTGTTCGGTGGAAAATGGTTATACAGCTGGGTCCAGTGGCAAAAAATATCACAATGTTTGTCCGCAGAAAACGGAAGCCGCTTTTTTAAAGGAATACCGTCGTGGTCGGAAGGCCTTCTTGACTGGAAAAATTAACGAGGCCGATCTTAATATGATCGGCGTCGAACGGCAAACTCTCGAATTGGAGCGTCAGCGAAACAATGTGAGTTGGCGTTTATCAGCGATACCGGCTCCTTATAGAAACCAAAAACCAGAGGATGATCCTTATCGTAGTGAGAGAGATCGATTGGCAAGTGAGTTAAGAGGGGTTGAAGCACAAATCAACCAAAAACAAAATGAGAAAGACCGCTGGCTCAAATCAAAAGGTGAATTTCAAGCCGAACTAGCTACTTTAGCTGAGTAAGCGGTTAAGAGTTTATGACCTTCGTTGAAGAGAAAAGTGAACAGTCAGGACGACCGAGCACCAAAGGGGTCTTGCTTGTTGATATTGGTACGCCCAGCGAATTAAGCCGAGAGGCTGTTCGAAGTTACCTCGAAGACTTTTTTGGAGACCCTTTCGTGGTGAGAGCACCCCGTTGGCTCCGAGAACTTGCTCTTCGTCGCCTCATCATTCCCTTCAGATTAAATAAGTATTTTGATAGATATCAGAGAGTTTGGAGCGAAGAGGGTGCACCTTTACGAGTAGAAGCTGGTCGCGCGGTGGAAGCTTTGACTCGAGAACTCTTTAGGGTACAGCCGGAGTCTTCTTGGGTGGTGCGATTTGCATTTCATTTCGGTGGCCCCAGTATTGAGTCACAACTTGAGGATATGAAAGCCTCTGGTGTGACCGAGGTTGTGGTGGTTCCTCTATTTCCGCAGTGGTCCCTCAGTACGCGAGGAAGTCTCGAGGATCGATTAAAAAAGCTCAAGATTTTCAGCTCGCCAGAAGACAAGGGGTTTGGATTTGATCATGTTTCGGTAACACCTGTTTTTTATGATCATGATGGATTCATTGAGGCTCAGAGCCAGTTGTTGGAACAGTTTTTGCCAAAAGACATCACAGATGAAATTGCTGTTGTGTTTAGTTTTCATGGATTGCCCGAGGGCCATTTAAAAGCGGTCGTGCCAGACTGCAAAAAGTGTCTTAAGAGGGGAAGTGATTGTCGTCCCAATGCCCATGTTAAGCCCTTTTGTTATCGCTATCAATGTTTAGAAACGGCGCGAAGAATTGCTATTCGCTCGGGTCTTTTTCATTGGGATGTCGCTTTTCAGTCGAAAGTGGCTCCCTCTCGCTGGATCGAACCCTCGTTGCAAGAAGTCGTGGATGATCTTCTCGAGCAAGGTGTAAAAACAATGGTGGTTCTGTGTCCGTCTTTCGTCTTTGATAATGTGGAGTCATTAGATGAAGTTGGGCAGGAAATGAGAGAGTATTTTCTGCGACAGGGTGGGCGCTCCTTTTTTTTGGTGCCGGCATTAAATAATACTGAACTATGGATCAAAACATTGTGCTTAATGGTTCTTGAGCAAAATTAAAAAAAAAGGGAGAGCTTTTCAGCTCTCCCTGCATTCCCCCCGGAAGCGTTCCCCTTATTGGACAATTGCCTGTAGTTCAATTCTGGCCTGATTAATCCACTCTTTGTAAGCAATCGCGTTCGTGTAAACAGCAAATTGACCGCAGTCATCATTGGGATCATTGAGTCCACGACTCGTCACGCCCCAAAGAGCATGTCCAGCGGTGGTTAGAACGTAGGCTGGTCCTCCGGAGTCACCGTGACAGGCGCCTGAGCCATTTCTCTGGTCTAGGCTCACCTCAGTTTTTCCATGTTTAGGATCAGCGATTGAGACACTGGTTTTACGTAGCAGCCCAGAACCCTCTTTTTTGATGGCATCTGCTAAACCGTAACCAGCCAAAATGGTAACCTGACCCGTCTGAAGATTATCCTCAGTCAAAAGTGAGGTTGGGCGGTAGCCTTGAGGGAGTTGTCCGGAAATTTTCAAGACCGCAATATCACCCCAGTCGCTGGGTTCGAGAAATTTTTGTCCCCATGTTGTTGGGATAACAGCTCCAATCACTTTATTGACTGCCGTGATAGTATCGAGGCTGTTACCAAAAAACACCCGAAGGTTTTTGGGCTCTTTGGCCACACAGTGAGCGGCCGTGAGTACGTAGGATTCTGCGATCAGAGAGCCTGTGCAAAGGGAGTTATTCTCTAGGTTGTAGATACCTACGATGGTGGCTGCAAATTCATCCGTAGGTTTTACCTCATGTCCATTGATAATATTAAATGGAGAATTTTGAGCGAGGTTGAGGATCTCTCCATCAATCGTTTTAAGTGTCTTTCCTGAAGGTGCGCACGCGGCCAAGACGCTAAGAACGACAAGGATCAAGAGACCGTTTATTTTGTTCATAAGCCCCCCCGGCTTCTGAGATCGAACCTACCATCATTAGTGACAGAACACTGGCCGATTTAGGGCCACTTCTAGATAAAAAATTCTCAAAAATCCAACACTTTGTTTTGATTGGAACCATAAGTAAAAGTTATACAAAAGTCAGGAGGAGCGTTTATGCCCGAGTTGCCAGAGGTTGAAAATGTTTGTCGTTCCCTCTCAAAAGCGCTTCCGAGTGCATTGAGATTGGTTGGTTTGGAGTTCTTTAGAAAAGACCTCCGTTTTCCAATTCCCCAAGCGACCATGAAAAAATTACTGGATTCTGATCTGATAAAGATTGAGCGAAGGGGAAAGTACATACTTTTTGAGCTCACCCGCGGGATTCTTGTTTCCCATCTTGGCATGACAGGGCAATGGCGAGTGACAAAGGGTGTTCCCAAGGAGCAGAAACATGACCATGTTCAACTTCGCTTCGCTTCGGATTTGACCCTGACCTACAATGATCCTCGTCGATTTGGTTATCTGTTGTTCGCCGAAGATCAGGCCGCTTTTTTAACCCTTCCGGAAATTTCAAGGTTGGGGGTGGAGCCACTGTCTGATCAGTTTTCGGCTCTTCGGCTGTTTAATTCTGCCAAAGGGTCACGGCGAGCAGTGAAGGTGTTTTTAATGGATCAAGCCAATGTGGTGGGTATTGGTAATATCTATGCGTCAGAGGTTTTGTACTTAGCCCACATCAAACCAAATAAAGGTGCGGGCCGATTAAAACTTGATCAATGGGAGAGCCTCGTGGCAGCCACCAAGGAGATTTTGACGGAGGCTATTCGCACTGGAGGGTCCACCATCCGCGATTACCGAAACCCTGAGGGTTATGTTGGAGGGTATCAACAAAAACATCAGGTCTACAATAGAGCGGGTAAACCCTGCTATGCTTGTGGCACGAAAGTAAAATCGCAAGTCCTTGGAGGACGGGCCACTTATTGGTGCCCGAAGTGTCAAACCTAGTGGTCTTTCGGTCGTTTTTGGGGGCGTCAGAGCCTAATCGTGGCATCTTTTTTGAATACAAAGAGTTCGATGAGTAAATACCTCGTGTTTATCAAAAAACTGTCATTGGTTTTATCGATTTTTTTGTCGATGTCCCTTTTTGCAGGGAATCAACGTTGTCTCGATAGTCTTCAGGAGAAAAAGAATCAGTCTTCGAACGATGGGCCATCCGAGCAAGTCACTCTCGAGGTCCAAAGGGCTTATGTTGAAGGTGTGGCACGAGGAAATAAAATTGTTTTTCTACGCGGTGAGGATTATCGACAGAGTGTTCAGTCGGATGCGATTCCGGTGAATTCTATTCTTGTTCTTGATGAGCTTCCACTGATTGAGGATTTGCCTCTTGTCTCTGGCATACTGATAAATAAAAATCTTTCCCTCGAAGCGTCTCATGTACAATTTCTAGCAGAAAAGCTAGGGATTCCCTTGGTAACAGTTGAGTCTGTCTTTGATCATCAAGCGTTGCGAACCCTGTCTAAAACATTTTCCCAATTTGAACTGAGTTGTCGTTCTCATCGTTGTGATCTAAAGGCCAGTAATGAGCCGTTCACTCAAGGGAGTCGCCTCGAGTCTGTTTTACCTAAAAAAGCTGACCGATTTAGCCGTGATCTTTTCTCTATAAAAGATGAATTGACTTCGAGTCCGCGCGAAATTTCTGGAGATAAGTATTTCAGTTTAATGCAGTTTAAAAAACAATTTAATGATTTGGTGCCCGAGATCACCTCTTTATCGAGCGGGTACTTTGAGTCCTTTTTGGATAGAGCGCACTATGAGGGGGTTCTTCTGAGGGTTGTGCGGCGACAGGCTCTCAAAGGTATTGAGGAGGCCAATGCGAGAAACGACGAAGACGCAATTAAGAATATTTTGGCGAATCTCCGCAACGCCTTTTTAAAAGCCGAACCAGTAAGATCGTGGTCGAGACCATTTTTTGAAGACACCACCCGTGTTCTTAAAAAATTCTATCGAGGTTCGGATCGCAGTTCTTTCTCCTTCAGGAGCAACAATGACGTAGAAGATCTTCTCGCAACGGGTCTCTATAAGAGTAAAGTGATTAGTGGTCTTCAGGCTCCCTTAGTCGAAGAGGCCTTGCGTTCTATCTGGGCTTCTCTCTATGACTACCGATCTTATGTCATCCGACGCTATTGGGGTCAACAGGAGCAAAATCTCTCAATGCCCATCATGGTGCATCCCTTCATCGAGGGAAGTAACTCTCATGCGGTGGGATCTTTTCGAATGAACGCTCATGAACAGTTAGAGTTCGACATTAATATGGTGCAGGGAAGGGGTGAACGCGCAACGAATCCATCAGACAAAGCGAAAACCTTCCATTTTAAGATAATCACCGATGCGATAGGTGTGGCACAATGGGCTCAACCTAACAAAATCCAAATCGAAGGAATCTCGCAGGTTCAAGCTCAGGCACTCCTGACTTTTGTTTCGAGAGTTCAGAAGTTTGTGAAAGAAGAGTTCTTACATCGCGACTACGTCTTGTCTGCGGTGAATCTGGAGTTTGTCATCGAGTCAGGACGTTTTTTCTGGAATAAGCCCAAGATTTCTGTTCTTCAATACAAGCCAAGTCTTGCCAAAGAAGTCGCCTTGGGAGTCATTAGTGGAAGTATTCCCAGAGACCTTACTGAGAAGAACAATCCTTCCGTTGATTCTCAAGAACTCAATAAAGAGCTGAGTAGACTTGGGGTTAAAAAAATGTCTGACTATGATCCCGCAACCCGTCAACACACTCGCTATGCTTTGGTTATGAAAGACGGTGAGCCTTCGATCGTTTTTTGGGACAGCGGAGAATATCATCAACGTATGAAGGTCAAGCTCGAGCGATTGGGAATGAGATGGATAAAGAGTGGGTATATTTTAAAGAGTAAAAAAAACGAATTGGCGCGTCTCGAATTTTCAGCGACGACCATTCGATATGGTGTTGATGTGGAAATGCCCCACGAGTCGTCGCAACGACTTTTTCAGGGAGCTCTCACAAGAACTCTCAACGAGGATTCCCTTCTCCGTGATTTTCTGATTGAATCGAAAGCCGAAGTTAGTTTTTTTACCTCTGAGGGAGAAGGCTCTGTCGAACTTGATCTCTAAGATTGTCGTAAGAGCCGGGTGAGTGTTCTGGTCCTGTCTAAGAGTTCAACACCAGAATGGGGCTCCATTCGTTATGGGGGGCCTGAGGTGTCTCTTTGTCTTAAGCCTAAAGTTTTACCGACGAACGCCGATAGGAGGTGTGAGCCACGCCCATCATCAAGTGTTGAGACGGATGTGCCTCAAAGAAAATTAAAGGGGAATTTATGTCTAAAAAAGAACAAGTTCAAAAATCTTCCGAGCCCAAACAAACTTCAAATGTTGTATCAATCGTTGTTGATCGATGCAAGGCAGAGGGCTGTAAGAGCAAAGTGGCTCGTGCGGGATTTTGTGAGGAGCATTTTGTTTGGTTTAAAGAAGGTCTAGTCACTGCCGACGGACACATGGCTAAAGATTTTGAAAAGAAATATCAACACTTTATGAAAAAACATCGAAAAGTAAGTTAAAAGATTGGTTGTACGTCACTTTTAACTCTGATCGGGCTTGGCATGCATCTTACCAAAAGAGGATCATGCCAAGTGTAAAGCCGATTAGAAATCCACGCGCTATATATTTGCTCCATTGGTTCATATCTCTCTCTATCGGAATTTCTTTTTAAGTCTAAATTCAAAAAAACAGCTCGGACATTGAGAAAGCATGCCTCAATGTCGAAACCGCCTTTTGTCTCACATTGAAGCAGGTCATTGATAGCAAATTGAATCTTGGTTTTTCCCTACGAAAGGCCTTGAGTGGTCGATCTATTAAACCGAAAAGAACAACATGACGAGTTTTCTGTCCCAGTATCACCAGCGCGCCCCAAGATACATTCTGCTCCCTCAGGATGAATGTCTTATTCGTGTGGCGGGTCCAAAACAAACTCCGTGGGAAGAAGGTACCGAAATTCGTAATATTTCTAACTCTGGTTTATGTTTCACTGCTCCTAATATTTTACTTCCAAAGCTGGGCGAATTTGTTCGAGTTCAATTTGAAGTTCCAGGCTCCAAGCAAATGGCTTGCAATGGTCGAGTGGTGCGCATCGACAAATTAGGGGTCGACTCGTCTCTCGTCGGCCTAGAATTTGAAACCTTAACATCTGCGCAGAGATGGAATCTGACTCGTGGACTTAAAAATAAAGTTAAGGATGAAAAAGAGTTAGTGATCGAGCACGGTCGCCGCGAAATAAGACAGGGCCTTTGGGGGAAAATATTTTACGCAGCTGCAGGGGTTAGTCTTTTTTTTGCAACTTTTTTATTAATTGCCGTCTTTAAAGTTTTAGTGAATCCAGACTGGTTCGAAAGCTTATACGTCCTAGCTAAATCATTTTTTGTTACAACCCAATAAAAAAGCCCCTCGAAATTTGAGGGGCTCGTGATTTTTTATCTGATGGAGTCGAATCACTAAAAGGTAGGTTTTAAAGTTGAGTTGCTGAGATCAAGCGCGAAAGCGACCGCTAGTTTAGTAAAAGAAGCAGAGTGCTTGAAGTTGAGCTGTGGTGAAACGACGTCGTCGGCGGTGTGGATATTTTGGTTCATCGACTGAAACGTGGCTTCGAAAGGCATAATGGTCGGGTAGCCCTGCCGGTGCCATGAAGCATGATCACTGCATCCATAACCACACTGGTCTTCTCGCCATTGCGCCCCAATATAATGATCATTGAGTGCTCTTGCGTAACCACGAAGCCATGGGTTTGTGAAATCTGTCATATCGCCAACAATAAGTTCTCCTTCGCCCGGAAAAAGAGTCATGTCTAATTGTAACACTCCAACCACTTCAATTTTATTTTGACCATAGGTTTGGGCAATCTCGCTGGAGCCAACAAGGCCAATTTCTTCGCCTGCATACCAGAAAAAGTCGATAGAACGAGAGGGCTGCTCTTGAAGAGAAACAATTCTAAGTGCTTCAAGAAGGTTTGACGATCCGGACGCATTGTCATCGGCGCCTGGTGCGCGACCAAAACCCCAATTAGCAATACTATCAAGATGCCCGCCGAGGACGACCACTTCGTGTGGACGCTCTTTCCCTTGCAAACGCACATGGACTGATTTTTGTGGCGTTTTCGTGTGAGAGATAGTTTCTACGACATAGGGGTATTTGAGCCCCTGGAGCATTTGGCGAGCCCGTTGTGCCAATTCTTCTACGGGTTGGTTGTTGTTTGGGCCTTTGTGATAACGGCTTGGAAACTGAGAGAGCCATTGTACGGTTGAACGTAAATTGTCTTCACTCACTTGGTGCACAGCTGATTCTATCGCGGCTTGCTTCGGAATGTGTGGTATTGTTTCCGATAAAAATTGAAAGGCTTGTGCCTGTGACTTTTGGAACCGCAGAAACTCAAAATTTTCATTGGCATCATAGGAATCGGGGAGTTGTTCGAAGCCACCGCACTTTCCAAAGCGGTGAGCCGAATGAGAAAGAGTTGATGCCTGGTACTCAGAGACCTCCGCAACGGAGAGATGAAGTTCTTCATCGCTGGCCAGAGGGGTGATGCCCATGGCTTTTAAAAAAAGTGTATCCGCTAAAATTTTTGTTGGCTTGGCTGAGGCCGTTTCCATCAAAAAAAAGACGATGAGTGTAGATAAACAAAACACCAAACCTTGGCGATTGAAAGACATGATTCCCTCCCTAGTGCAATCAGACCATGGAGTGTCAGCAAATCATTTCAGACTGTCAACACTGCGTTGGGGAAGAGTGATGCTATTGGGCGTCAAATGAGGCTTGTTTAGGACGATGGAGGAAGGATCGAGGGTAGTTTCCATTGGTATTGAAGGTGAGCTTTTGAAAAACCGAGTTCGGAGCATTGGAGAGCGTGCCACTCAAAGGGAAGTGCATGAGCAGGGCCACCGTAGCTGACGTCACCCAAAAGGGGATTTTGTTCAAACGAGAGTTGGGCGCGAATTTGATGGGTACGACCGGTGTGGAGTTGTAGCCGGTAATAATTGATGCCGCGGAGATGAGTCTGAAGCGATTGTTCTAGAGGCCATCGTTCGCTACTCTGACTTTGAAGAATTTCAAGTTCACAAATTTTCCATTTTTCTACCGGTTCTCGGGAGAGAATTTTTGGAGCTCGAGCATGAGGGCGCATCCAATGGGTTTGGGAGCCAGGAGTTAGGAGAGGACCGAGGCTCAAGGCCTCATAAATTTTTGTTGTTTTACGTTCTTCGAGGGTTCGATTGAAGTCGGCTTGAAAGGTTTTGTTTTTGGCTAAAAGCATGAGGCCCGAAGTGCCGACATCAAGTCGGTGAGTAATAAAAAGCGGGCGCTGAAAGTAGGTAGAGAGTTCATAGAGAACATTTTCGATGCGGTTATCAAGACTGGGCTGCGAGGGTAAGCCTGCCGGTTTGTTGATCACAATAAAGTCATTTTCGTCGGCAACAATTCGGGGCGACCAATTGATCTCTCGCAAAAATCTCTTGGGCTCGGTGTGGCAACGAAGAATATCTCCGACATCGACAGAAATATTTTCGGTCACTCGCTCAAAGTTGCAGTAAATAGCACCAAGATGGATCAGATAATCAGCATCTGCCGAACTTAATTGCAAATGAGTTTGCAAGTAATCGCTTAAGTTTTGTGTTTTTCTCACTCGAAAAAAACGAATTCGCTTCATTCTCAACCTCAGATTTTGATCTAGCATGGGGCTCAGTGAGAATCAGGACCTAAGTGTTAAAAATGAAGAGATTATGCGTGGTGTTGCTAGAAATGTATGTTTTCTTGAGGTTCCCAAAGTATCTTGTTACTAAGGCGATCTATTTTATGAATATTGCAAATGAGACTGTTTTTAAATGGTTAGTCCAATACGCTTATGAACCTGGAATTGTTTATACAATTGTTACCTTGATCATGTTTGCGAGCGCCTTTGGATTTCCCTTGCCAGAAGAAGTAACTATTCTCAGTGTGGGCATTCTTGCCTACATGGCAGCCCATCCCTCTGTGTTTCCACCTCCCTACGAGGGAGCTCATGGCATTGAGGTCGCTGAAGCGGCTCTTGTTTGTTTTGTTGCAGTGATTATCAGTGATCTTGTCGTTTACGTTCTTGGTCGTCGCTATGGTCCCAAATTAATGAGATGGCGAATGATCGAGCGTTTGATCACACCTGACGCCCTAAAAAAAATTGAATCATGGACTGCTCGTTACGGAATGTGGGCTGCGGCTGTGTTTCGTTTTACACCAGGGCTTCGTTTTCCGGGTTTTTGGACCTGTGGAATGGCAGGGCTTTCTCCTTGGCGATTTTTGCTCGCTGATGGTGGAGCGGCACTGATCAGTGTGCCCACTCAGGTTTATCTGGTCGCCACTTACGGCGAAAGTATTTTTGGCTTTTTAAAACAAATGAAAGTGATTATCTTTTCTGGAATTGCCATCTTAGTGATGCTTTATTACATCCGCCGTTTTATGCAATTGCGACGACAAAAATCTTCCCGCTAGTCCGAAGATGCCTTTGTTAAAACATCGGCGTGATTTTTTCCGTGGAAACTCAAACAAGCGGTGCTCGCTTCGGAAACAAGTTTCCTTCAGCTGCGCTCCGAACTCGTTTTCCGAAAAAAATTACGCCGATGTTTTAACAAACGCATCTTTAGTGGCTGAAGGAAGACTTGATTCGTGCCAGGAACTCCTAACTTGACATCCCCTCGGTAACTATCAGTATAGTAGATGGGACAAAATGCGTCGTTTGTTCGGCGCTCAATGCCTTTGCAAGGAGAACACAATGGCTTTCGAACTTCCAAAACTTCCCTATGGTGATTCTGATCTTCAACCAGTGATTTCAGCGCAAACAATGAGCTTTCACTACGGAAAGCATCACAAAGCGTATGTCGATAACTTGAATAAATTGGTTGAAGGCACGCCGATGGCTCAACAGAGCCTCGAGCAAATTATTATGGCAACGGCTGGACAAGCCGATAAAGCGGGTATTTTTAATAATGCCGCCCAGGTATGGAATCACACTTTTTACTGGAATTGTTTAAAACCAAAAGGTGGCGGTAAGCCTTCAGCCGCCTTACTCAGCAAGATTGAAGCTGATTTTGGAGATTTTGAAACATTTAAAAAAGAGCTTGTGAATGCTGCGCTTACTCAGTTTGGAAGCGGTTGGGCTTGGCTCGTGTCTGATGCGGGTAAATTAAAAATAGTTAAAACGGCAAATGCTGAAGTTCCTTTTACTAAAGGGCAAAAGTGTTTGTTGACGATCGATGTGTGGGAACATGCCTACTACCTTGATTTCCAAAATCGCCGCGCTGATTACGCTAACGCAGTTTTTGATCAGTTGATTAACTGGGAATTTGTTGAAAAAAACCTCGGCTAAAGTCTAAAAACAATTCATTTTAGAGTCTCACGATAGTGAGGAATTGCGTTGGCTGACGTCACCGTTGAAACTAGAAAAATATTTTCAACGGTGGCCAAGTCGTGCCACTTCTTCAATGAGGCAGTAAAATGAAAATTCTTATCACAGGGGGAACAGGCCTTATCGGCAGAGCTTTGGCGAAAGAGCTTGTTCTTCGTGGTCATCAGATTGTGGTGCTCACTCGTAAAAACACAGTCGCTCGTAGTGAAAATCTGCTTCCCTTTCCACACGAAATTATCGAAGGTGATTTAACTCTCAATCCCATTCCTGAGCTCGCTCAAAAAGGCATCGAAGCCATCGTCCATTTGCTCGGTGAGTCTTTGGGGCAGCGTTGGACCACTGAAGTTAAAACTAGAATTTATCGATCAAGAGTTGATTCAACTGAGAATTTAAAAAAATCATTCGGAGCCGCTTGGGACAATGTGAGAGTTTTTGTGGGTGCTTCGTCGATCGGATATTACGGAGATGCGGCCGACAAGGCCTTGAATGAAATGAGTCCAAGAGGCCGAGGCTTTTTGTCGGAACTCTGTGGTGATTGGGAAGCCGCGCAGTCGGAAATTCAACACATGAATGCCAATTTAAGATTGGTAACTCTGAGAATAGGACTAGTTTTGGCACGGGAGGGTGGCATTTTGCGACGACTATTGCCAACATTCCTAGCTCACTTGGGTGGCAATCTTGGTTCGGGTCAGCAGTGGCAGAGTTGGATACATGTTGATGACTTAGTGAGACTGGTGAGTACGGCGTTGGAAGATGATAGGTTTGTGGGTGTCTTCAATGCCGTTTCGCCTGAACCTGTTCGCAACAAGCGAGTCACTCTAGAATTAGAGCGAGTTCTTAATGTGGTGGCAATTACACCGCTACCGATGGCCCTTCTTGAAATGCTCTATGGCGAAACCAGTGACATCTTACTGATGTCTCAAAGAGTCTACCCCCACAAAGCCCATTCCTTGGGGTTTTCATTTAAGTATAGCCTTCTAAAGATGGCTCTCCAAAATATTCTTGGTCATTATCGATCAGGCGAAAAGGAGTTGGTCAACGAACGGTATTTTGCAGAATCGATCGATGCTGTGAAAGCGAAAGTGTTGGGACGAGAAGGTGTGGAGGCTTCACACCGTGACTATCAATTTCACATCGGTAAGGTGCGTTTGTTCTGTCGTGCTGTTCTCGAAGAAAATCCCAATAATGATCTCGTGATCGAGCGGCAAACCAAAGGGCCTTACAAAACGTGGTCTCGATCTGTGGAATTTAGATCGATTGGTCATGGAGTGATAGTGAAGGAAACTATTCGCTTTGGGTTTAAGATGAGGTGGTTATCCAATCTGTTAGGGGCAAAAAAAATAGTCGAACAACACCTCCAGCAGTTAAACTAAATCTATTTAAGTTTACGAACTAGTTGTTGGGCTCGACGCCAGTTGTTTTCAGCTTGATTGTTGGCAAAAGCTTCTTGGTAGTAACAGTCAAAGAGGGCATCGATAAGGGGTTTCAGCAGAGGTCGCTCCCTGATGATTCGCTGTTTCCATTCTTCGGGTGCTTCGGCAAACTGATTGCCTAGATGAATTGGGTACAATGAATTATTGATCAGACTATAGATTTTTTGTGAGCGTGAGAGTTTTTGGCGAGTTCTAAAGAGCCAACTGAGACTAAGTGATAAAATTAAGGTGCCGAGCATTCCTAAGAGAACGGCCAATCCTATGTTAATTCCTAATTCAGCGAGGAGTTGCTTCTGTTTGTCGATATCGAAGTTGAGAATAAAGTGGCTCCACCGATAATTTAGGTTTTCAATAAAGAACAGCAAAGATTGACCTGCTCCGCCCTTGAAGGAGTGAAGGTTGAATCCCAAAATATTCCAGGCGTTTGATGAGGATTCTTTTGGTTCGAGTCTGTTAGAAGCCACTAGGGGTTTAAAAGGGTTCACCGCATTTGTAGGATCGTAGCGATGCCATTGATTCGTGCTATCAACATACTCAACCCAAGCGTGAGCGTGTTTTTGTCGTATGGTCCAAAAATTCCCGATCGGGTTATAGTCACCCCCAAGATAACCCACAACCACTCTGGCAGGAACTCCTGACTCATTCAAGAGCAGAGCCGCAGCGGAGGCAAAATGTTCGCAAAAACCCTTTTGCGTTTTAAAAAGAAAATCAGCAAGAGACAGTTCGCCTCCGTCCATTGGGCTTAAGGTGTACTGAAATCGATGGTCTGCAAAGAAATCAGTGATGTTTTTTTCTAAGGATTCAGGAGAGGAAGAGTTTTTTCTTAGTTCGCCCACGAGCTGAATAACCTGGGGTGACGTGCTTTGCGTAAAATGAATCTCTGATTCGGAATTCCGACGGGGGCGTTGCAAGGACAGTGTTGGTTTGATTCGATAAATAATTCGCTTGGTGATGGGGGTGTTGTAGCGAAAGGCGCCCTCGGAGTTCATCGACACGGAGTCGGTGTCGGCGACGAGAGCGTCAGTGTGTTCGAGAGTGAAAAGCCAGCTACTTTCACTGGGCTCAAGAGTGATTCGTAGGGATGGCTCATTTGAACTGATCATTGAGAAAACGATGTCTTTTGGGTCAAGTGAAGAGTTGCGCTTCCACTTCAGATTTTGAGCTTGAGTGAGGGCAAGGCCTCGCCAATAAAGAGCGGTAGTGTTAGGTTTTAGATTTACGAACTCGGCTCTAAAAGCAACATCCTCTGAAGTGGCCAGAGCTGAGACACTTCCTGGGGCCACGTCTTCCGAAAAACCAATAACTCCTTCTCGTTTGTCGTTGCTTTCTGTTATAAACATTTCATTTGAAAAACGAGGAAAATAAAAAAACAAAAAAGCCGCTAGAGGTGCTGCTAAAAGCAAACTTTGCGCAGTGTAAAGACCCGCCTTTCGAGGGAACCTTTCTCGAAAGGGATGGGTTAAGAGATGATAAACCAAGACAATCATCGCAGGAAAACCAAGACTAAACCAAAAAAGATCAATATCGAAAAGAAATTTAGATGTTATTAGATAGAGTCCGAGCAAAATGAGAAAGCCCTTCTCTTTAGAGTTTTGGTACTCTAAAACCTTCAACCCTAATAAAATAACAAGAAAACTCGATGAGGAGTCTTTACCCGTGAGGGATCGAAAAAAGAAATAATTGATTCCCATGAACAAGATCGAAAAAAAACCAGTAACCCAACGTGATGGCGCTTTCCACTCTGCTCGATCAATCACCAAACGGTAGAACCAAAATATCAGGGCAGAGGCAAAAGCCCATGATGGAATATCTGGCAGTAGTAAGAAGGTCGAAAGCAAGAGGCAAAAAGCGAGCGACGGATCATTAAAGATAGATGCGCCCCTCATGGTGGAGTTCCCTTTGATAAAACAGCGGCGTCCAAAAGAGACAGTTGGGTGAGGCATTCAATGGCATGTTCGTGGGAGGAGTCAGCCGAGCTTTTTCCTCGGGGCGTTTCCAAAACAAATTTCAATTTCTTGCGACGACAAACATCGATCCATTGACTGAGTTGCGAAATTCGCAACTCAGGGCTCTCGCGTTGATTCGTTTGTCGCCACGAGAGGAGTTGTGAACCTTGATTTTCAGTCTCAAAGAGTTTCACATTGAGTTTTTGATGGCGAGCGTAGGCTTTCCAATCAATATGTCGGAGAGAGTCGAAGGATTGGTAAGGGCGATGGCCCAAGAAATCTTGCCCGTGGTCAGGGCTCCGTCGATGAAGATTTGATTCATCGGGGCCCAGCTCACCTTGAGGTGGCAGTTGAAGCGACCCCTTACGAGCCGGAAATACGAGAAGCTTTTCTTGTGGCCGCAGTATCTTCCAGCTCCGAAGAAGCCCGAGTGGAAAAGTGGTTTGGGCGATGAGAGTGGGGTAGGGATGAAGCCCTCGGTGAGTAAGAATGACCGGAATCTCAATAGCAGTAGTAGATTTTTGTTCAACATGTGAGACAGGGGTTTGGGGGCCGACGCCCTCAAAAAAAACATCTACATCATAAACAGGTTGGGTGGAGGTATTTTCAATCAAAACTTGAAGTTTGGTAGGATAGTCGGCAAAAATTTCTTGAGGCGGGAGCACCGTTAAACGTAATCGGTGCATGTTAAAATTGGTCTGAAACATGGTGATAAAACCGAGGCTTGTTAAAGAGAAACACGAAAAATAGGCAATGTTATTATTGTAGATAAAAGCAATGCCCAGCAAAATCAGGCAGAGCACCGCGAAGTACAGCCCCAGTTTTGTTGGAACAATATAAGTTCGGTGTTCGGGCAATCTTTTATTGAGGGATTGCCACAGAGTTGAGAAGTTCAAAAGCTTTTATCCTCCCAAAGTCAATGCCGTCCGCACCACCCAATCGATGCGCTAATACCGCAGTAGCAATCGCCTTCACATCATCAGGCAAACAAAAATTTCTTCCTTTTAGGTAGGCACGAGCCCTGGCTGCGCGACTGAGTGCAATGCCTGTTCTGGTAGATAGGGGTAAGTAGAGATTTTGATGTTGGCGACTGTAGTTTAATAAGTCAGCAATATATTTTGCAAGCAACTCACTGATGGTGACTTGCGAGATTGCATGCTGAGTGGCTACGAGTGTTTCGGTGGAGACGAGAGGCTGAAGAGAACTCAATTGCTCGCGAGGGTTTTGGCCAAGGAAAATGGCAACTTCCGAATGATAAGAAGCGTAGTTCATTCCTATCGACATCAGAAAACGGTCGAGCTGGCTCTCTGGCAGTGGAAACGTGCCTGTTTGGTTTCGTGGATTTTGTGTGGCAAACAGAAAAAAGGGTCGTGGCAGAGAGTGAGTAGATCGGTCAATCGAAACAACCCCTTCCTCCATAGCCTGCAAAAGGGCGCTCTGAGTGCGAGGATTGGCCCTGTTTAGTTCGTCAGCCAGAACCAGTTCAGCAAAAAGCGGGCCTGGAATAAATTGGAACTCTTTTTTTTCTTGATCGTAAATGGAGTTTCCCAAAATATCGGAAGGTAGCAGATCGCTCGTAAATTGAATGCGTGAATAGTTGAGATTTAGAAGTTTTGCCAAAGTTTGAACGAGTGTTGTTTTTCCCACTCCTGGCACATCTTCAATCAATAAATGACCGCCCGCAAGCAGGCACGTGAGCGCCATTTCAACTTCGTTCGTTTTGTCTAAAATGATCTCAGACGCTTTTTGGATAACCTGTGGCCAGATCGAATCATTACTCATTCTTTAATTTTGAATTTTGTTGGGCGGATCGTCAAACCAGAGACGAAGAATTTGACTAAAAGCCTGATAGTATTGGAGTCTTAGGTTTTGGGGCTAGTCGAGGGTGTCTCTTTGTTTTGCTAGTTTCGAATCGTAAGAGAATGTAAAAAATTAATTTGAGAGAGTGTCATGAAAAAATTAGGAATGGTTGGCTGGCGAGGCATGGTGGGTTCTGTTTTGATGGAACGCATGAACGCAGAGAATGATTGGAAATTGGTCGAGCCCTTCTTTTTCTCCACATCAAGCAAAGGTTTTGAAGGGCCCGACATTGGCCAAGGTAAACAAAAACTATTGGATGCTAACAGTATTGCTGATCTCTCTCAAATGGATATCATTCTTTCTTGCCAGGGGGGCGACTATACCTCTGACATTTTTCCCCAATTGCGTAAAGCGGGGTGGCAGGGGTTCTGGATTGATGCGGCCTCGACCCTTCGTATGCAGCCGGATGCGGTCATTATTCTCGATCCTGTGAATGGTGATTCTATTCGCCAGGAGTTAGTGAGGGGAACAAAGAACTTTATTGGGGGGAACTGCACGGTGTCGCTGATGCTGATGGCCCTGGGTGGTTTATTTCAACACAATCTTGTTGAATGGATGACCTCCATGACCTATCAGGCGGCCTCGGGAGCGGGCGCTAATAATATGCGTGAGCTTCTCAAACAAATGGCTGTTCTTGGAGAATCCACAAAGAGTTTTGTGGATGATCCTTCTCGTGGGATTCTTGAGATTGATAGGCAAGTGCAAGCTCAAATGCGTGGAGATTCGTTCCCAAAAGATTTCTTTGGGGTGCCTCTCGCAGGCTCTCTGATTCCATGGATTGATAAAGAATTCGAAAACGGTCAGAGTCGTGAGGAATGGAAAGGGCTTGTCGAGACCAATAAAATTCTGGGTCGTGATAGTAAGCCGATTCCTATCGACGGTACTTGTGTGCGCGTAGGAGCCATGAGGTGCCACAGTCAGGCTTTGACAATTAAACTCAATCGAGATGTTCCTCTTGATGAGATAAACGCAATGATTGCAGCCCATAATCAATGGGTGCAAGTGGTTCCTAATCGTCGCGAAGAAACAATTCAAAATCTAACGCCAACGTTTGTTTCTGGAACCCTAAGTGTACCGGTGGGGCGCCTGCGTAAAATGAACTTAGGTTCTCAGTACCTCAATGCCTTCACCTGCGGTGATCAGCTCCTCTGGGGAGCGGCAGAGCCCCTTCGTCGAATGCTCCGCCTTTTGATCGAGGGTTAGTGAGTTTAGAAACGCGTGGGTCACTTTTTTTCTTCTGATTTTTGGGACTCAAGCTTTTTTATTTTCTCATCCATTTTTTCGCGATGGTCTTTCATTTTTTCGAGGTGCTTCTCTTTGAGGTCAGCCCGCAGTCCCTTCATTGCGTCACGGTGCTCTTTGCGACAGTGCCTTATGTCTTCTGGCTTCATTGATCCATTCACACAGCCCTTGAATTTATTCAGGGATTCTATCTGTTCGTCGATGGCCTTGACGGCTTGGGTTTTATGAGACTCAAACTGAGCGCTCGCGTCTTTGTCGCCATCGCTGCTCCAGGCGTTAGAACTGGTCAGTAAGGTGAGGCCGAGAAGGGTGCGTGCAATGAGTATTTTCATAAAAGCTCCTTTTAAAGTCCTAGACTCGTTATCGGCCTTTGGCTAGGCGGGCTAAAGAGGAGAGCTCAAATAAAAATGCTAGGATCTCGCGGAATTGTTTTATTTTTTGACAGTTTCGGTCAATTTGACGGGGATAAATAGAATTTATAGACCTCTAAGTGTTGTAAAAACGAGTTCAGTAAAAAAAAGCTTTTCATGGAGGTTGGGTCAATTTTTAAATTGACCCACCACTTCAGCTTCAATAAGGATCGAGGTCTCCAAGGAAAAGGGGTAAAAATCATGCAGAAAAACGGGATGTTTCTATTTATTTTAGTGTTCAATATTTTTTATTTGAATTTTTCGAGAGCTGAGAGTTCTCATCGATACATTATTCGATTTAAGCCCACGTTTAAGGCATCAACGGTTATGGAGTCTTACTCCCATTTAGCCATTAAAAATAAATACGACACCCTTTGGTCTGGCTTCTCGGCGTCGTTGACACCCAATGATCTTCAGCAACTTAAAAACGACGATCGAATTGAAGAGGTGTTTGAAGATCAAGAGGTTCATCTGGATGGTCTGAACGTGCAGCAAAATGCCTCTTGGGGGTTGAGTCGCATCGATCAACGTCAGCGACTGTCTGATGATTTTTATGAATACGCTTACACGGGCGAAGGAATTACCGTTTATATTATAGATACGGGAATTAACATTCGTCATAGCGAGTTTCAAGGGCGCGCTCAGATCGGTGCGAGTTTCGTGAGAGCCTCTAAGAGTGACGGAGGCGATTGCCACGGTCATGGCAGTCATGTTGCTGCCATCGTGGGTGGAAAAGAGTTTGGCGTGGCGAAAAAAGTTAAGCTCGTCGGTCTCAGAACTTTAGATTGCAAAGGAAGTGGATCTCTCAGCGATATTCTAGAAGCCCTTGATTGGGTGGGTAGATACGGGCCTTCGCGTTCGGTCGTAAATATTTCGATTGGTACTATCGCAAGTAAGCACCTTGACGACACTATTGGGCTGCTCGTAGCGAGAGGTGTGACTGTTGTTGTTTCTGCGGGAAACTCATCACAAGATGCCTGTTTACAATCTCCAGCCCGTGCGCCTGCTGCGATTACCGTCGGTGCGATCGAGCAAGGAGATAGGAAAGCCTTTTTTTCAAATGATGGTCCCTGTGTTGATGTGTTCGCTCCTGGCACCGATATCCTTTCTGCTCATAAAGGTCATCGCACATCGACTAAAGTTTTGAGTGGAACTTCGATGGCGACTCCCTTTGTGACGGGAGTTATGGCTCTCGCCATTCAGCAGTTTCCTAAAAAATCAACAGCCACCATTCGCAAGTATGTTCTTGAGCGAGCCACCGAGGGCGTTGTGATTGATGCTTCCGCGTCTAAAAACAATGTGATTTATTCGCGTTAGAGTTTTGTAAAAAGTTTGGCGCAGCGTGGTTGTGCCGATTCTCGTATGAGATCGAAGAGTGTGTCGAAAGGGAGGTAAGGATTTCCTCCCTTTTCCTCAAAATGTGAGTCAGTGCCTTTCCCTCCTGCAAACCATATAAAATCAATGCCTCTCAGAGAATTCTCGTTGAGCCATTTTCCACCAACCGATTTATTTTGGTTGTCGAGGTATAAAAAATAGGAAACATTCATTTTTGATAAAAACTCGCCACTTGCCACTTTTGCTTTGGTCTGGCGATTACTCTTTTTAATATCGACTTCTCCAAGCGTTTCTAGTTCCACTTCGATGAGAATTTTTTTGGCGGCCTGAGGGTGTTCAGTCATCTCCTCTTCGTTTAAAAAATAACCTTCGCTCAGTTGGCGATGATAGCCTACTACTGTTTCGTTCCAAAGTTCAGATCCAAGATGACTATCAATGATAAAACCTTTTTTGTTGTGGGCGAGAAAGTAGCGCAGAGTTAAATCGAAGATGGCGGGATTTGGCTGATTTTCTGCAAAAGAAGCGACGGTGGGTTCACCGATCTGGGCGTATTTTTCGGTAAAAAAGTAACTCGCAGAGGCCAAAGCCTTTAAATCGGCCGGTGTAAACGAAAGGGGGATACCGTCAGTATTTGTTCGAACTACGAGGTGTTGAGGTTCGGGGAGTAAAAGGCCAGCACAGCGAGCGCCATTACAAAAACCTTCCCAATCTTCGGGATAGGGATCTCTGAATGGTCCTCGCTGGTAGAGTTCATGAAGCGTGCCCGGAAACGAATATTGGCCAAGAAGAATGTCGAACTTTTCGATAGGAGACAACTTTTGTAAGTCTTTTGGGCTCATGGCCACTAGAGTATCGCGATCCAGTACGAACTCCGGATAAAATCCCCTTTGCCATTGATTGGCGATGCCCCCTGATTGCATCGGAAAGTAATTACCTGCCCAGGGAGCCTCCTCAGAGGCGAGGCGAAACTGCTGGAGCCCTTGATAGGGATTTAGGAACTCGTGTAGGTCGCCCTTTGGGGCGCTGGAAAATCTCAAGGCGTATTTGAGACGATCAATATCTTGTTTAAAGGCCGACGGTGGCGTAGCAGAGGCAAGGCCCGAACAAAGTAACAGAAAAAGAATGGAAAGCTTTAAAGATAAACTCATCACCCAACTCTCTTTCGCTGAATAACACCCATTGATTCAAGGGAAAGCAAGAAGTCGGCCAGGATCGAGGGTCTTTCTCTTTGCTGGCGATCTGTTGGTTAAGGAGGGGGGGAATGTGGTTCCCTGGGTGCCGGTAAAACCTAAGTGTCTGTTGAATAGCGCCTTGCTTTCCAGCGTAAACCTAATTTTAAGCTATTTGAAACCCGAGCACAGAGAGAAATAAAAATAAATAAGCCCATATTGATGGGATATAAAAAGGCTCCTATGGTTGAAAAACGGCCGTTGTCCCTCTGGTCGCGAACGAAAAACAACGTGAGTAGCGCATAATGAATCCAGGTCCAGTGCCCTAAGGTCGCACCCACAACAAGAATGGTCTCTATCCAAGTTTTAGGTGAGGAGTATTTCATGCCTAAGCGAAAGTTTCTTTGCCAACCCGAAAAAAACTCCTGAGGGGTAGCGTACATTCGCGTCGAATACAAATCCGTCAGTGGATAAACAAGAAAGGTTTGGCCCCTCGAAAAGCATTCTTTTGCGAGCGCGAGATCTTCTGCGAGTACATTTTTGATTTTTAAATGACCCTCGCTCGCCCAGTAATAATCTTTATCAAAAAGTAAAAATTGTCCGATCGAAAAAAAACGTTCCTTGGAGGGGAGGGTCTGTTTGGAATCGGTAATGAGCTGAATCATTGAATAAAAAGGACCAAGAGCTTTCTCCCAAGCCGTGGGGTTGCGATGATAGGGACGACAAGTCATGAGTGCGGCGCTATGTTGAGAAAACCAAGAGAGCGCTTTGGGGTAGTGTTCAGGGTGGTGACTAGTATCAGCATCAGTAAACAAAATGTATTTTCCAGAAAAGTGGATTTGGTTTAAGTGATGAGCACCTTGATGGCAGGCCCAGTTTTTACCCGACCATCCCTCAGGCTTGGAGCTCGACTTAATCACTTCAAACCCAAGTTCCCTAGCGATGTCATGGGTGCGATCGGTGGATTGGTCGTCAACGACAATGATCGTTGTGCCGATTTTTTTAAGGGGATAGAGCGACTTTAGCAGCGTAGAAAGATTTTTCTCTTCGTTGCGAGCAGGAACAATGATGGCCAACTGATCGGCCAGGTGTTGCCAAGAAATGTGGTTGGACTCCTGCTTGGGTGGAAATACGGTGTTAATGTTCCTCACGCTCTTGCGTGCTCTGATGAAATGGCGCCACCAGAGCATACCGTAACCGCTAGCAAAGAGAAGATTGGAACCAGTGAACAGTTGCGACATACTCATTGAGGTAGCCAGAGCAGTGTTTCTTTAACGCCGGGATAGCCCTCTTCGAACCATTTCCACCAACTGCAAATCATGATCAAGTGTCCAACAAGAATAAAGTAGTGGCTCCACATTTCAACACGGTCGGATTTTTTGGTGAGGTAGCGATGCCAATGAAGCGCTTCATCGAAAAAGCTGTAGACCACGCTTAAAAAAATTAAAACCATGGCCGGAATTCGAGCTAAATCTCTGTGTGCATAGCCTAAACAAAGCACAATAACACTCGCCATTCCTGAAACAATAGTGATGTGGTGAATCAGAGCTTCTCCTTCTTGAAGAACTTCTTTGTAAACGGTTCTATGGCCGATGGTATCAATAGCAATCGCTATCACAAAACAACCAATGCCCAAAGGAATGTTCCAGACCCATGTTGGAAATTCAACACCGTTGCTAGCTCCTAAGTAGAGAAAGGCTCCAACTGCAGCGAGGAGACCCACCATCATTCCGTTCCAAAGGACATAAACAATCCAATCTTTTGCGTCGAAAAGCTGGATGCGGCCAACGTATATTTTAAAATCTATCCAAAACTCTTTCACAGCGGTCATGGTGGAGCTTCCTTTGTAAAGTTCTTAAATGATGTTCGTAATCGATCTGTTAAGAAACGTTGAGAACCCAAGAGAAAATATTTTAATTTTTGTGGCCATTCTAGAACCGTTCGTTTTTTTAAGGCGGAAGGACCGATTCTTCGTATCTCAATACCGATCCCTTGATACAGATAACTAGCAACACTGATGCTCCAGCCAGCACGAAAGGGCAAATAAGAAAGTCCTCTCCGCCCCTCGTCGTACATTGAATCGGCTTTATCAAGGAGTCTTAAAACTAATTGATAAACCAGGTTTTCGTTTTTTTGTGAGAGCAATTGGTAGGGCTTTATTGATTCCTCTTCAAGCCAAACTCTAGGAATATAGATACGATCATTGCGAAAGTCATCGCCCACATCTCTACAGATATTGGTTAGCTGCATGGCTCGGCCCAGTTGATCAGCAAACAATAGGGCTTCAGGGTCGCGAACTTTCAATATAGGGCTCATCATTAGGCCCACAACACCTGCAACGTGGTAGCAATACCTCAATAAATCATCTAAGGAGTGTATCATGGTGCCCGAAACGTCTTGTTCAAATCCCTCGATCATTTCAAAAAAATGGTGTTGAGGAATCTTAAATGTTGCCGTTAGTTCGTGAAGCCCTGAATAGGGGGAGGGTGTCGAAGTTTCTAGATTGGCTATCAAACCCTTTTGAGTCTCCTTTTTTATCAATTGCAGGAGTGATTGAGCTTCTTCTTGATTGTTGGCTTCATCGACCTGATCGTCACAATGCCGACACCATCGGTAGAGCAGATAGGCACCCCTCTGGCTTTTTTTATCCAGGAGGAGGGATGCCAACCGAAAACTTTTAGAGCCACCCGTGATGGCGGCTTTACTCAGTTTATAATTCACGTCGACCGATTTTGACATGATCGCTTGTCCTTACCTTTCAAAGGTGTATTTGAGGGCGTTCTAATGATGGCTCGACCGCGACGGGACCCATTTTGTAGGTGCGTTCGTAGTCTTCGGCGATGAGTCCGCAAGTAGCTTTTGCAGATTGAACAACGCCAGGTAAACCAGCCCCTGGGTGAGTTCCTGCGCCAACAAAGTAAAGGCCGGCAATTTTCTCATCTCTGTTATGAGTACGGAAATAAGCGCTTTGAGTGAGAGTTGGTTCAAGGGAAAAAGCAGAACCGTGGTAAGAATTTAACTCTTTTTCAAAATCGTTTGGAGTAAAAATCTTCTGAGTCACGATGTTCTCACTCAGACCCGGGAGATAGTGTTTTTCAAGATAATTTATGATCTTTTGTGCGTACTTTGGAGCTTCTGTTTTCCAGTTGATATCGGCCAATCCCAAGTGAGGAACAGGAGAAAGAACGTAGAAGGTTTCGCAACCTTCGGGCGCTAAACTTGGGTCGGTTTGAGTGGGCGCATGGAGATAAAGGGAAAAATCATCAGCAAGATGGCCTTTGTCAAAGATGTCAGCCAAAAGGTCTTTGTACCGAGGGCCGAACAAAACCATGTGATGAGCAAGATTTGAAAATTTCTTTTTTGTTCCAAAATAAATCAGGAAAAGCGACATGCTGAAGCTTTTTTTATCGATCGCTTTGGTCATCTCAGGTCCGCGAGGGTGGCGATCGAGAAGATTTTTATATGTATGCATCACATCAGCGTTGCTCACGACGAGATCAGCTGCAAGAGTTTCGCCTCTACGGGTGCGCACTCCGGAGACATGCTTGTTGTCTACCAAAATTTGATCAATTTCACAGTTGAGCAAAAGTTTTCCGCCATTTTCATGAAATAAACGAGTAAAGGCCTTTACTAGGGCGCCTGTACCTCCCCTCGGAAAGGTCACTCCCCATTTTTGTTCGAGAAAATGAATAAGCGTGTAGATTGAGGAGGTTTGAAATGGATTGCCACCGACAAGAAGTGAATGAAAACTGAAAGCCTGGCGAAGCTTTTCGTTTTTCACATACTGCCCAACAGTTTGATAAACATTTTGATAGGCTTTTAGTTTAACCAGCTGAGGGGCTACACGAATCATTGACCACCAATCCAAAAAAGCTTCAGCCGAGAGTTTTTCATAACCCTCTTTGAATACTTCTTCGCTATAGGAAAGAAATTGGCGGTACCCTTCAGCGTCTTTTGTTCCAGAGAGAGCCGTAATCTGTCGAAGGGTTTCATCGAGATTTTGTCCGTAATTGAAGCGAGTGCCGTCTTCCCAGCAGAGTTGGTAAAAGGGATTGACGGGCATAAGTTCACAGTAATCGGAAAGTCTTTTGCCCACGCTTTCAAAGACTTCTTCGAGGCAGCTTGGTGCAGTGATAACAGTTGGTCCGGCATCAAAGGTGAAGCCGTCTTGCTTATAGACGTAAGCGCGCCCGCCCGGTTGATCTCTTTTTTCGCAAATAGTGACTTGAAATCCTTGTGATTGAAGGCGAATGGCTGTGGCGAGTCCACCAAAGCCACTTCCAATAACGATTGCTTTTGGGTTTTTTTTCTTAATATGCATGGGATAACCTCTCTAGCATGGTGTTCAATTGTTCGAAGGCAGCAGGGGAAAGTTTATTGGCATTTTGAGCTAGATCATTCAGCCATTGTTGCTGAAGTTCGGTAGCTCGAGTTTTGGCAAGATGTTTCAAATTCAAACGTTCAATGGCAGGCTCAATGGCTTCTTTAAAGAGCGGCATTTGCCGTTGGTTATGAATGAGGTTAACAAATTCGTGGTAGTCGGTGGAACTACAGAGATCAGCGAGCACAGCCCAAACAAAAGTGGGTCGCATGAATTTTAAATCTTCATATTGTTTTTGCGGATTGTTAGCTGAGGTCAGATTACCAATATCATCGTGCATCTGCAGAAACTGTCCGAATTGCAATCCAAGGTCGTTGAGAGCATCCAAAGTTTGATCGAGGAAGCGGCATTGTTCTTTCGTTAGAGTATTAAAAAAAGCAAGCGCACCCAGTTTGAGAGAGAGGGCTGTCAGAGCACCGGATTTTAATTCAATACTCTTGAAAACAATCTCTGTGATATGAGGTTGCGGTATATCGCGGAGATTGGTACCGATATCGATGGCCTGGCCTGTATGAGCTAAAAGTAATGTTTTATGGCATTCGGCGATGGCGATCGACTTGATTGATTCTTGCAAGTTAGAGTTTTGGATTAAAACCAAGGGCCAAAAGTAGAGCCAGTTTCCGGCGTTGAGCGCGAGCGGAAGGCCATGAATTTTATGAAGAGTGGGGCGACCTCGGCGTATTTCTGTTTCATCTTCGATGTCATCAATAATGAGAGAGCCTGAATGTATGAGTTCAATGACATCATTAAAAAGTTTAATGTCTTTTTCTCCAAAAGAAGAGCCCTTCAATTTTTCGTTGTCGAATTCTTGTGCTACTTGATACCCAAAGTTGATAAGTTCCGAGCGAAAGCCCTTTTTTGGTCGACTTAAAAATTCGTTAATTGGATTGAGCAATGACGTCTGACACAGATCATTCAATGGATCGTTCTGTTGGCTTGAGATCTTTGTGAGTTGGAATAACTCATGATAGCCAAAAGTTTGCTCTCTCATATCTGATCATCCGAGGCAATGAGTTTGTTAGACGTTTGTAAAGCTGGGAAAATAATTTTTAAGGCGGTGATAACGGGTATGGGCGGTCGGCCGACAAGCAAACGCAGCTTATCGATAAAGTTTGTTTGGCCCGAGTAAAATCGAGAGATCGTTTTGACTGGCAATCGATAAAATCTCGAGAAAATATTTTTACGATTTGTTTCGTCAGACCCTAAGAACATCAGTCGATTCAGAAATAAATAAAAAGGTCTCGTTTTTTCATTTTGATTTTGGAGTTTTCGTAAGCAGGCTGCCACCTGTTCTTTGGTTGGATGCGACAAATCAGATAAGGCTTCGGCCACTCGAGTGCTCCACAGAAAAGAATATCCTGTGACCGGATGGTAAAAGTCGGCGCCGGTGCCTATGAAAAATGGTTGGCCGCCTATCGATTCATTCGAACTCTTAAGTGAATGAAGGGGAATTGGTAAAACACCAGTTTCTGTTCTCATAACCGTTTCGATGGGCCAGTGCTTTGTGAAAGCATAGTGCTTTAAATCAGAAATGGAGGTTTGAACAGGGAGTTGATGATTGTTGCTATAGTAGGTGTCTTCGATAAGGAGCGTTTCTTCTGTCAATGGAAGGGCGTAAATAAAGCGATATCCGTCGGTTTGATCGATGTTTGCATCCATGAGCAGGGGGCGATTCAGCCGATGAGGACCTCTTGTTTTTATTTCAAGTCCGACAAACTTCTGAAATCCCCAATGGCGTTTTTGCATTTCAGGCAAAGTGAGTTTAGGTATTGATCGAGCATCAATGACGATTGTTCCAAAAAATGTTCTGCCGGTTGTGGTTTTAACGTGAGTATCTGAGATTTCTTCGATTTTTGCTCCCATCATCAGGTGATCGCGGAGAAAATGCTGCATTTTGGAAAAAAAATCTCTGGCCAAAATGGTATGGTAACTGAGGTTGACGGTGGTGCGCTTTTTTGAAAATTGAACGTCGTAGTTGTTCCAGGAAGCCGTGAGAAAGTCTTTCCAAAGGTTTATGTTTGAAACATCGTTTTGATGGAAAGACCAAGTTTTATCGCAAGCAAACGAATCCTGGCTTTCAAAGATTTTGAAGCTGAGGTGAGGTTGTTTTATCTTTAGCTGGTAAGCGTAACACAATCCAGAAAGTCCGCCACCAACAATCAGAATATCGAAAGCACCTTCATAGTTTTTGTTTAAGAATAATCTATCGCCCATCGAATTTGACTATACCGAGATAAAATGGGTATTTGTCAAAGAATTGTCGCATTTTATTGGAAGCATTGACGGCCGCTCCATAAAATGTGAGGGGAGCGGCTTAAGTAATTTAGTTTTCTTAAGGGAGGCGATCAGCTTAGATTTCGAATCGAAGAAACATTAGGCCGCAGTGACCTCTTCGTCGCCGTCAACCACAAACTCCGAATAAGGAGTTTTAATTTCTTTGTAGTTGATATCAGGCCATACTCGATATCCGCGCACTTTAAAGAGCGAAAAGGCGAGCGCTTTGCCTTTCACATAGTGAAAGCCCGCCTGTTCGAGCCAGAATACATCGCTAATTTTTTCAGACGTAATCTCGCTAATGAGGAGATCGAAGCCGTACACTTTCGTGGAGGATTCAATTCTTGCAGCGTGTTTTACTATGTCTCCAAAAACCCGCAGTTGGGATCGCTCATGAGAACCAACTCTTCCGATGATGGCCTCTCCATGGTGAACGCCCATGCCAATGCGAAGAGGTTTTAGGCCTGTGGCGACTCGAAGGTTGTTTAGGCCCTCGATGGCTAAGCGGATATCCAGGGCACAAAAAAGAGCCTGCTCGGTATCGCTGTCTTTGGCTTCGTGCACTCCCCAAACAACCGAAAGACTCTCAGCGTCTACGTGTTCAACCCAACCTTGATGTTTGTCGATCATTCGCATGAGAACCTCGATGGTCTCATTCACGGTGGTTAGTATTTTTGCTGGATGGTCTCCCTCGCACATCGAAAGAATGTGGCTGAAGTCGCAATGAAGCACGGTCACTTGTCGGTGATGCCCAACAAAGTCTTCCTCTTTGAATCGCATCATGGAGTGAATCGCCGCCTTGCCAAACG
Organism: Pseudomonadota bacterium; assembly: GCA_041178425.1. Lineage (GTDB taxonomy): Bacteria > Bdellovibrionota > Bdellovibrionia > Bdellovibrionales > Bdellovibrionaceae > CAUJGP01. Next base: position 88,113 of record JBEGVH010000006.1, read on the forward strand.
CTTGGTGCATTATGGCATAAGCTTTAACGCGTTCCTTCAAGCCAATAGCAATATCATCAAAATGGTTGGCGAGAGTTTTAAACTCATCGGGTGTGGTCATTTGTGGTGCAATTTTAAAGTCAAACTGGCCATCCAGCATTTTTCGCACGGCTTGACGAAGAAGAGTCATGGCCTGCTTTATATGATCGATCATAAAAAACACAAGAAAGAGCGAAATAGCAAAGATGATTCCGATAAAGAGAGTCCATTGGCGAAAAGTTTGTTGAAAAGGAGAGGAAATAATCCCTTCTTCGGACGTGCTAAAAACCGTGGGGCCCAAAGTTGTTTTTGCGTAAGACCCGGTGAATTGCCGATTGGTTCGATTGACGGGAAGTTGATATTGGATATTGCCCCGCGGGCTGGCATCTTGAAGCCCGGCTTTAACGAGCGGATTGTCAGTCAAAGAGCGTCCCTCGATCGTAAGATATTCATCTGGATGTGCCAATGTGTTGCCAAAACGATCGACTAAAAAAACAGTCCGGTCTTTGAAGGTAGAGAAAATACGTTGAACACGCGCCAGTTCAACATAAAAGATAGCAGCAAGAGCAACCTCTTGATTGAGGTTACGAGAAAGGGGAACACCCACAGCCATGAGAGGTACTTCTGGTTCGATGGTTGCAATTTGTATGTCATTACCCTTTTGAGCAAGCGCTCTGATAGGGAAAGGTTTAAATAAATTAATTCGTTTGATGTAGGATTTATCTTTGCCCAGGCGTTCGAGGGCCTTGTTATTCATGATGGCGTGGCTCAATTCGTATTCATCTTCATTAGCACTGTAAATTGTAATTCCTAGTAAATCTGGCTCATTAGCAATAAGATGTTCGAGGTGGTCGACCATTTCTAGTTTGTTGGCTTTTCCGGCATCGAGCAATAAAGTGGAAAGTAGTTTTGATTTTTCCATGAGGGCGCGAACATAATTTTCAAATTCTTTGGCCTTTGTCACAGCGACCAGCGTATTGGCTTCTTCTTCTTTATTGAGATCAATTTGCTCGAAATACTTTATGGTGTAGAGATTAAAAGGCACGCTGCCAATAAAAACTAAAACGATGGTCGCTAATGCCATTCGAATCACAAATGAGTTGGACGAGGTCTTAAGGAAATTAGTAATCATACTCTACCCCTAAACTCAAATAATGGCCAGACAGATCAAATGTTGATGTGCTTGAGGCCCCAAGTTTCTCGTTTTTATCATCAAAGGAGAAGCTTTGTTTGTTGTAAGAATATCCGGCTATCGTGGTCAGTCTCTTCGAAGATTTATAAGATGATTGAATGTTCAATTGATAAAAGTTGACGTTCTTTAGCTCGTTACCGGCAGTGGATTTAGCGTTAATTGGTTTGAGGTAATTAAAGCTATAATCGATAGCCCACTTGTTTGATTTGATTTCTCGATACCCCAGATCGATCTGAGGCCCGGAAGTGCTGATAGCTTTGAGTTGAGTTCCTGAAAAAATAGAGGTTACCTCTGGTAATTGCTTTAAGAAAAGACCCAGTTTAAGGCGAAGACTCTCTTCTTCGCTGATCTCGACGTTGAAGATGCCAAAGATATTAGAACTCATGAAGTTATACTTTTTCTCATCGATGTTGAGGCCAGTGAACTGCAGGTCAACAAAGTACCCGTGAGAAGACTCATCATAGATAGCACCGTAGCCTACAGCTCCCGTGCTCGTGATGGCATTGAGATTGAGGCTTCGATTGTCGGAGACTAATTTAGTTTTATAGTTAAACTGAGAAAGGCTGTACGAAGCCGTTAAATAAGGTTTGTTGGCCGTGATGGACGATTCTTTTACATAGGCATCATAGGCGGAAGCAATAGAACGGTCGCCATGCTGAAGTTCAAAGACCATTTCGGTGGGTTCTGTGGGTTTTCTATAGAGTCCGTTCGGGGCCGCAACGAGTTTGTATTGTCCACCAGTCCAGTCCTCTTGAATGCTAAACATCGTGGCTTTTTTCTGAGTCGTTACTTCAGTAAAGAATTGATAGTCATCCGCCGTTGGATCGTACTGGTAGACTTGAATAGACACACTGGCTTCATCGGGCAGTGGATTGAATTCAATCTCTCTAAGGTAGGGAGACGCTGGTTTTTTAAATTCGACCATAGGGAGGCTTGGTCCAATGATTGTGAGTTCATTAATATTGGTCGGTTTTTCGCCAACAGCGCCATTGGAGTCGGTCGCTTGAACGAACCATTTATATTTTTTTGAGGAATCAAGCTTCATCGCAAAGAGGGTGTCTTGGGTTTTAATAGACTCAAGAAGTTCTCCTGATTCAGACAAAATATTAAGAATATAAAATTCGGCTTCTCTCTGGCTCTGCCACTGAAATCGGATGGGGTAGGAAAGGTCATCGGTAGTGACCGTGTGAGAAGGTTCCGGAAATATTGTGTCGACGTTTTTGAGTTTAACTTCAAAAGGAATCGCCTCGCTCCAGTCTCCATAGATGCCGCGAATGTCTTTTCCGCGAACCCTCATCCAGTATTTGCCAGCAGGCATCGGTCCCGACCATCGTGCTTCGGGCACGTTGGTGAGAGTTTTAAAAGGGGTGCCTTTTCCGGCCTTGCCAAATTCCAATTGGTAACCGCGAGCTTCTGCAGCGGCTTCCCATTCGAGATTGATGACGCGCTCCTCGGCCTGAGCCAAAGATGCAAATCCAAAAATAAGGTTCGTTGCGATAAAGAGGTGCCAGCCGATCTTTTTGATCATCGCACCTCCAGCTTTTTAATTTTAAGAGGTTTAACCGCAGAAACCTGGGGAACATAGATCTCACGCGACTCAGAAACGTATCCTGGTCGACCCGTTTTATCTATGGCTACGACTCTTACCTCGTAGGAACCAGGGAGAAGTTTATTAAACGAATAGCTCGTGCCCTTGGTTTCGTAGCGGAAGCTGCGTTGCCCAGACGCTCTGAGTTCAACATAATACTCGACGGCTCCCTCAACGCTTCTCCATTGAACGGTGACGTTACCTGTATTAGACGCTCTCACACTGATAGGTCCTTCCATCGCGGGGGCGCGAAGCATCGGAAGGGGTTTTAATTCAAACTGAAGAATCGGTGAGTGGCCAATCATTTCGCCATCGCTGTTATAAGCTTCTACCTGAGCCTGATATTGGCCCTCTTTCGGAAAAGTTTTGATGGCTTCTTCCGTGGTGACTTTTGTTGGCTTGGCAGCAGTGATCTCTCCAATCGGGTTCGCAACACGTAAAAGGTAAAACGAAACAGGGCGGGTCGATTCCGTAGACCACTTCATGGCCAAACTTGGTTCTTTAGAAACATACCATATGGTTTTTTCAGCAGGTGCTACCCAACGAATGACGGCACGCTCTTTGGTGAAGGGGGCTATCTTAAAGCGGTTAGGTTTTGTTTTGATCCAGGTTTTCGTTTTTTTATCCAGGCTAACGATGCGCCAAAAATAGGACCCGTTTTCAAGATCGGTCAACCGCATTTGGTGTTCGTTTTTAAAAGATTCTGCTCTTAAGCCTTCAGAAAAATCTTCATCTCGAGCGACCTCTACTCGATACTCGAGATAGTGGTCATTCGGAGTCCAGTGAAGGAAAATTGATTTTTGTGCATCGGTGGGGTTTATCGTAATGCCATTGAGCGGGCTCACGAGGGTTGGAAGTATTCTGTTGCGCACGCGCGCTTTTGCCACATTGGAGGCCCAGAGAAGATTTCCATTGTCGGGGGCATAGATGGCCCAGCGCCAAAAGTATTCGCCAACGGGTAGTGAAACATTCAAATTGTTGCTCAATACAGATGTCTTTTTTCGATTGGATAAATTTTTTCTAGTAGGCCCCCATTCAATGGCGATCTCAATGTCTTTTTGTGTGGCTTGATTTCCGGCCCACGTAAAAAGTTTACTCGGAATGACTCCCGCATTTGTTTCGAGCTCAAAATCATCGGATTCACCGGTCCAATTGACCTCGTAAGGATTTTTTTGAGCCAATCGTCGCGTGGGGTTCATGATAACTTGGCTATTGGGCTCCTTATAAATAAAGGAGTAATTGCTATGAAGAAAGTATTCTCTTCCATCGACCACTTTGAACTGCGTTGGTTTTTTTGAGTCGAGATGAAAAGCGCCCTCTCTGACATAAAAAGAAATAATGCCATCATCATTTTCTTTGAGAACTAAGCGCGATCCTGATTCTATTCTGAGGACACCACGCTCGTCCGTAAATTGGAGGCGGATCTCTCCGTACTCATCGGTCTTTATTTCGTCGTCGTTGTGAACCGGATCGCCGAGGATCAAAGGGTTCCATAGCTTGGCGTGTTGATTTTTAACTGAGTGGTAACCCTCGTTGTCTTGAATAAAGCCAATCACTCGGGATTTGTTTTTTATGGCAGAAGGAGGTTCTGATTGAAAAAAGTAACCTAAGCTCAGTGCTAAAACACCGAGTGGTAGATAGATTACTTTTAAAAATCTCATGCTCAACAATTTCAAGAGTAGACTCCTCCAGTCAATCTATCGGAGTGAGACGTCAAAAAATAAATAGGATTAAGGTCGAGTTTTTACTTAAATTATTAGGAATGCTTGCGGCGGGCTTAGGAAGCCAGAGGGCTTTAGGTGTTTCTAGGGTTGGTGGCGGATAGAAGCACTACTGCAACCGGATTCATTACCTGCATAGTCTTTAAATTTAGCATAAACGGTGTTGGTAGCGTTGGCATTAGGCAGTGCGAGGTCTGATTTTTCACCAAGACCATAGTTATACCATTGGCCTCCAGTTTCACAATCCGAGTTAAAGGTAAAATAAACATATTTTGGTTTTAGAAGAAAGCTGCCAGCTTGAAGAGCGATGGAATACTCTGCTTTAACAACTAGATCAGCAGTTGTTGAACTGCCACCATCAAGATCAAGAAAACCAATATCAAATGTTGGCTGTAAAAAATAACCCGAGAGAGGTTCCGTCTCGAATTCATTAGCGAGGGCTTTCATCTGAAAGGGAATCACTGCCGCATTTACGTTGGCGGGTGCAATACTTGCTGGCAAGGCATTGAGTGGCAAAAGAATTTCAGCGAGGCCGTCCACACATTCGATATCACTCACCTTCGCGAATGTCGTTCCCTCGTTGAGACTCAAATAGAGTTCTCTATGAGCGGTCTCGCAGACGATGTGAAAAGTTGCGAGCTTGGAAGTTTTGTTAACAATGAGTCCATTCAATAGCGGCGCCTCTCCGTCTTGGCGCAACGAAAAAGAGGCCGATGATAGGCCCAAGCTACTCTGTGTTTGTGTCGCCTTCGTGCAGCTAATTTCGAAAAAAACTAAAACTGCAAGGAGGCTCCAAGATGAAACAAACTTCCTCATGGTATTTTCTTCGGACGAATCAGTGGTTTACTTGAGTTTTCTTATTTTGAAGCGCAACGGGAGCCTGAAGGCGCAGCGCTTCCCAATACCTTGGTCTCACAAAGGGTGTTGAAATGGGTCTTTGGTCGAGCTCGAGTTTTGGCGGGGTCGTTTTAATACAAAATTAATTTAACTAAAGTTGTTTAGTGTCGGTGTATTGGGTATTGGCAGAACAAGAAAAAAGACAATTTCCTTCGGCAACATAAAAAGGGAGGGCCCATGGGACAAAAAATATCCAATCACGTCGCGGTTTTTGATCAGAGTGTTGATAAAGCCCGAGAGTGGATCTCGGAACTTCACGAAGAGCTCCATTGGATCAGTGCCGACTCGGTTTATCACCTGTTACGAGCGGTTCTACAAACTCTTCGCGATCAAATAAGTATTGATGAAGGTGCCCATTTGTCGGCCCAACTCCCACTGGTATTGAGGGGTACGTTTTATGAGTGTTGGGATCCTAAATTATTGCTGCCTAAGGGGCTTGGTAAAGAGGAGTTTATTGCCGAGGTAAAGCACAAAATGGGCTTAGCTGGTCTACCAAAGTACGACATCGAAAAAGGCGTTTTGGGTGCCTTGCTCCTTATTAAGCGCCACGTGGATCGAGGTGAAATGGATGATGTGATTGGGGCTCTCCAGCCAACCATGAGATCTTTTATTCTCGGTGGCGAACTTGAAGCACAAATGCGAGCTCAGTGAGGGAGGTTGTAGTTATGAAATTTCCCTTTAAACTTCAGTTTCGGGATATTGAAAAAGACGAGAGAATTTATAATGTGATTTGGGATCATGTTGATAAATTAGAAAGAATTTACCAACGCATTGTTTCTTGTGAGGTGACCGTAGCGGCTCCTCATCGTCACAAAATGAATGGCTTAATCTATCACATCCAAATTCGGTTGTATGTTCCTGGTGACGATATTTTCATTACAACCGAAACAGAGAAGAACGGTGCCCATAAAGACGTTCATGTTGCGATTCGCGATGCCTTTGATGCAGCTCAAAGAAAACTTGAAGATTTGGTTCGTAAAGAGCGCGCCTTTGTTAAGGTTAAGGTGGGACCCTCAGAAGGAAAAGTTTTGAGATTGTTCCCGAATGAACATTGTGGATTTATTCTATCGCACGATCAGCGAGAGTTATACTTTCATGAGAACTCGGTTTTGAATGCCGATTTTGAACGGCTCAAGATTGGAGATAAAGTTCGTTTTTCTGAAGAGATGGGGGAGAAGGGGCCTCAGGTGACATCGATGCAGAAAGCCGGAGGACGGTAAAGAGCTTGTCTTTGTTTCACACTGAGACAAAGGTCTCCTGATTTGTGGTTTTCTTCATTTGGGGGACCCTTCGTGCGATGTTAATATAAAGATGGAATAAGGTTCACTCAAAGGAGAGAAACTAATGGATTCAATGTCAGTAGTCAGTCTTCGAAAAATCTTAGTTGTTGATGACAACGAGCTGAGTGGTCGTCTGCTGCTATCGATTCTGGTAAAAGCTGGCTACGACGTAGAGCTTTGCCATCGTGGATCGGATGCCATTGAAAAAATTGAAAATGCTAAAATCAAGTACGATCTTATACTCACTGACGTTTTGATGCCACTGATGGGTGGTTTTGATTTTATTGGGCGCGTAAAAAAGATGGGCGGTCTCAGTGCTTTTATGGTGGTGTCTTGCATGCGTGATCATGAGACCATGGTCAAGGCAAAGTCTTTAGGCGCCTCCGATTATATCACTAAGCCCTTTAAAAAAGATGATATCATCGAAAAATTGGAAAGTTTTTTCAATCGTTCAGATAAAATGGCCGACGCCTCAGGTTTATAAAGGTTCTCGATTCTTTCTTCGAGAAAACAATTGTCATTCCTTTTGATTATGAATATTCAAAAGGACCTATGGCAATCCCTCCGGCATACGAACCTAATATTTTTTTAATAAGTCCCATCGAAGACAAGCTCAATGTGCTAGAATCTTCGGTTCACCATGCTATGCTTGGAAATTCAATTTCAATGCCTGTTTCTCCGGCCCGGGGCCGCGCGATCGTGGCGCCCTTGCACCAGCATCCCTCAAAAAAAGGATTTTCGCGGCCAGAAGGTCGAGCGAGACTTCTTCATGATTTAGCCAACATTGAGCTCCAAGCGATGGAGTTAGGCCTGAGAACCCTTTATGAATATCCCGAAGCGCCGACCGCTCTTAGGGATGAACTCGCAGAGGTGACGCTATCCGAAGGGCGACATCTTAAAATGTGTTTAGAAGCCATTGAAGACTTGGGGTTTCATTGGGGAGATTGGCCTATTCATTTGGGGCTATGGGAAACAGTGAGCACCGAGGATTCCCTGATTGATCGAATGTTTATTGTTCATCGTTATTTAGAAGGCAGTGGTCTTGATGCCCAAGATACAATGCTTAGACGGCTCGAGGGTGTTCATGATCCAAAGACCTATGCCGTCCTCAAACAAATTCATCGCGAAGAAGTAGATCATGTTTATTTTGGTAGTCGCTGGCAGAGTGAGTTGAGTCAATCACTCGGAAGAGACAAAGCCTCTAATTTGAGGGCCCAGCTCGCCCGACTTAGAGATCGACTCCCGAGGCGTATTCAGCCGATTTGCCATAAGTGGCGTCTTCAGGCGGGATTTTCTCCCGAAGAAATAGAAGTCCTCGAGGATTTTCGTCAAAACTGGTTTTAAGCAACGAATAGCGACTGGTCCTCTATCTTTTCCTTACAAAGGGGGTGGCTTTGTGTACTTGAACCTCCTCTTAGCTTGCTTTAGTGTATTTTTCAGTCTTAACAAAGTAGGTTGTGGTGGCCACTTTAAATCTGAGATAATATCAACTTAAGGCCATCAAGGCTTTTATGTTTGCCCTTTTTACATTTGTGATAGGCCCATTAAAGTTGGTTCCAGAGATCTGGTGGCGGTGTGAATATATCCTTCATAAGGTATTGTCTAATTGATTCTCGGCGTGGATAAAAGTTAATTAAACTAACCTCATGAAATATTGAGCTAAATTGAAGGAAAGATTTCTTCCTAAAACATTGGAAATAGACTTTTCTTTTAAACGCTAGTAAGGTATATTACCTTATAAACGAGGGTATAGGGTGGCAGTTTTAACTACGGTTGGTTTAACAAAGTTCGCAGAAAAACAACTCAAAAAGGTACCTCTCCAGATTAGGGAAGCGCTTAGGTACTGGGCCGAGTCGGTTGAACGACTTGGAATAAGAGAAGTGCGAAAATTGGCCGGATACCAAGATGAGCCACTTAAAGGTAATCGAAAAGGGCAAAGATCTGTGAGGCTAAATCGTGCTTATAGAGCCATTTATGTCGAAATAAACAATGGTATTGAAGTGACCGTTATTGAGGTAAATAAACATGAGTACTAAATCTTTAACCAAAACATTAAGGAAAGAACTAGGTGCGATTTCTTTTGGTGGATTCCTTCGATCGGCGAGAACCATGAAGGATAAAACCCAAAAAGAAATGGCCGATTTCTTGGGAATAGCCAAGGGCACTTTATGTGACATCGAAAAGGGGAGGCAAAATGTTAGTGTTGAGCTTGCCGCTAAAATTGCTAAAAAGTGCGGCCTTTCTGAAGCTATGGCCGTGGAGTGTGCCGTTAGAGATCAATTAAATAAGTATGGTTTAAAACTAAAAGTTGAGATTAAAAAAGCAGCTTAACAAAAGTTTTAAACTATCGATCAAAATCACTTTCAATGTCTTTTCCTTTTTTGTAGCTGCCGATTAGCATTAATAATTTTTAATGTTTGTGCTTTCTGGAAAGCGATCATCTTTTTATTGAGGGTTTCACTGGCGATGCCGAGCATGCGGATAGCGAGCAAACCCGCATTCCGACTATTATCAACGGCGACGGTCGCGACCGGTACTCCCTTGGGCATTTGAGCTATCGACAACAGTGCATCGAGTCCTTTGAGTTTTCCGACTTGAACAGGAACACCAATTACAGGAAGGTGAGTGAGCGATGAAACCATGCCCGGGAGATGGGCTGCACCACCGGCCCCTGCAATAATTATTTTATAGCCGTGTTTGTGAGCTGATTTTGCAAATTTGTACATCCATTCTGGCGTTCGATGGGCAGAAACAATAAGGACATCGTGACCCACACCAAACTCTGCCAGCGTGCTGGCGGCATCGCTCATGGTAGGGAGGTCGCTATCGCTTCCCATGATTATGGCGACCAGAGCTTTGGACGAAGTTTTACTTTTTTTTATAGAAACTTTTTTTGATGTCATAGTTGAACCTTTCGTCGAGCGGTAAGGGCGACTTTCAAGGCCGCTTGCGGAGATGTCGCCGTGGCGTTGATGTGTCCCATTTTGCGGTGATTGCGATTTTCTTTTTTTCCATACCAATGAAGTTGGCATTGCTTTGGCGTTTTGGCTAATTGATTTGACCATTCTGGACATTGATCAGAGGACCCGAGTAAATTGGCCATCGCGAAGGGAGCAAGAACGGCTGGAGCCACTAATTTGTAACCAGCAACAGCTAAAATATGGGCCTGAAACTGACTCATGCTCATCGCGTCTTGGCTGTAGTGACCACTGTTGTGGACTCTTGGTGCTATTTCGTTCACTAAAAGATTTTTACCATCATCAAAAAGTTCAAAGGCCATAAGGCCTACGTAGTTTTCTTTTTTGAGAAAGGCTTTCATTGATTTTCGAAGGGCCTTTTCTTGACGATGTTTGATGGGGCCCATCACCCAATCACAACGAGCGTTTGTTTGCTTTGACTCCACCAATGGAAAATCGATGATCGTGCCAAATTGATCGCGGGCCATCAGAAGTGCGAGTTCTCGTCGAAAAGGAATCTTCTTTTCAGCGATAAACCCTTCCTTAGTTTTCTGTTGGATTTGATGCCAGTCTCGGGCACCCGTTTTGGTGTGAATAAAAAATGTTCCATAGCCATCGTAACCGAAGCGTCTTTGTTTTAAGACGATTTCTCGACCCATTTTTTGGAGGTTTTCAATATCTGCCCAGGTATTGACGGGCGCATAGGGTGCTGTTGGAATTTTGTATTTTTCGAGGAGTTGTTTTTGCGAGAGTCGATCCTGAAGTTTTCCCATTAAGGTGGGATGAGGATAGATAGGTACCTTTGATTTTTCGCTCAATCGAGCCAGGGTTTCGGCGTTTAAAAATTCGCTTTCAAATGTGACAACGTCACATTTTTTAATGAAGGCTTCGAGGGCGACCGGATCTTTGAGGTCGCCCTGAGAAAAGTGGGGGCAGACTTGTGGGGCTGGATCATCTGCTTCGGCAGCAAAAATATGAGGAACAATGCCGTAGGGATGAGCAGCGAGAGCCAACATCCGAGCAAGTTGTCCGCCTCCAAGAATACCGAGCGTCTGACCAGGAGTTTTCTTCAATGATTCCTTCATAGTAGAGTCCCTTTTATCGAGTTGTTTGCTAAAAAGTGAAAACCTTACTATAGATCTTGGGTATGACAATAAAAAAAAGAGGTCTGGAGCGGCCCGTTCTTAACGAGACGATTAATTTTCCACTCACGTTAGCCCCTATGGTTGGGCTCTCGCACACGTCCGTCCGCCGCTTATTGATGGATTACCTTCCTGAGGGCGCAGAAACAATCTGGCCCACCGAGATGTTAAACTCTCGCAAAATCCCATTAGAAAAACTAGGGGCCACTCCAGAAACCTACCGACATTCTTCTGAACATGGAGCCCTCGTCCCGCAAATCCTAGGGAATGAAGAAGAACCTATTCGAAAAAGCGTTGAGAAGCTGCAGGAATGGGGTGTGAGCGGTATTGATATTAATATGGGTTGTCCCGTTGCAAAAGCTCTCAAGCACAACTATGGAGTGTCGCTCATGGGAGATGTTGAATATGCGGCCGAGGTTGTTCGAATGACAAAACAATCGGCAAGAGTTCCTGTTTCTGTAAAGTTGCGTGCCGTTGAGTCGGGTCAGAGAGAAGACTTGAAGCACTTCATGCAAGCTCTTGAGGAGGCCGGTGCTAGTTGGTTGACTCTTCATCCGCGTCGGGGAAGTCAGAAAAGAAGGGGCGAGGCAGACTGGTCGCAGATTGGGTGGGTCAGAAATCAAATATCATGCCCTCTGATTGGAAATGGGGATGTGCAAACAGTCGACGACGTTGAAGCCATGTTGGATGAGACGGGGTGTGATATGGTAATGATTGGTCGTGCGCTGATGGCTCGACCGTGGCTTTTCTGGCAAATGGGTGAAAAATGGGGATGGTCGCCTCCGATCAAATATCGTGGACTTTCGGCACCAAAAACACCTCAAGAAGAGGCGCACGAATATGGAAACGCCTTACAGCGTCTTGCTTTTTATATGGGTGAGGATTTTTCTTCGGAAGCCTTGGCTCTTCGAAAATTTATGTTTTTTGTAAAAACGGGAGCTGTCTGGTTGGATTTTGGTCAAAATCTTGTAGGAGTTGTTCATCAGTCCAGAAGTTTGCTGGCGCTCCACGAAAACTTAGAGATTTTTTTCAAACAAGATCTGTTGATGTGTCAGCGAACGGAGCTTCGTCAGTAGACGTCATTGATAATTTGAAGGTAAGAGGGCATTGGTGTGGTTGATTTTCAGCATCCTTTAGCAATAAAAATTAGAAAGCAAATTGTTCAGGCTCTGAATGATTTTTCGATGATGGCACCCCAAGATCACTGGATGGTTTGTGTTTCAGGCGGAAAGGACTCCAGTATTCTTCTTGCGCTCTTAACAGAGATTCAAAGAAAAAGCCCTATTCCCTTTACCTTTGCAGGCGTCATCCTGGATCAAAAACAACCAGGGTTTAAGGTTCAAGATTTTCAAGCCTGGGTTGAGTCTCTGGGGGTGGAGTTGACGGTTCTGCAAAAAGACACCTATTCGATTGTAAAAGAAAAAGTAACTGACGGCGTGTATTGCTCACTGTGTTCGCGTTTGCGAAGAGGCATTCTCTATGCTCATGCAGAAAAGATGGGGTTCACAAAGCTGGCATTAGGACATCATCGTGATGATTTGATTGAGACGACATTGTTGAATCTCTTTTTCACGGGTCGAGTGGCGGCTATGCCGCCAAAATTGTTGTCGGATGATGAGAAAAATCTTTTGGTTCGTCCTATGGCCTATGTTGCCGAAAGTGATATCGAAGAGTTGGCCAAAGCATGGCAAATTCCAATAATTCCCTGCAATTTATGTGGTTCTCAAGAGGGATTGCGTAGAAAGAGAATTAAACGTTTAATTAACGATCTCGAAAAAGAAATTCCCGACATTCGCCACTCGATGTTGGGAGCCATCGGTAATGTGCACCGCTCTCAATTGCTAGATCATCGTCTCTGGGATTTTGAGACTCTTCAGCGCACCCCCGATAAAGAAAAGCGGGCCGAGGAGTTGTTTTCCTAGGCCGTGTATTTAGAAACACCCTCAAGCACGAGTTCGCCACCGATGAGTAACTGGTAAAAAGTATTAGCATCATTAAAATTATGAGTTCCAAAACTCTCGTAGTGCTGTTGAAGGTGAAGACCTTTCTCCTTTGATTCCAAAATCAGGTCTCTCACATTATCAGTGCGCACATGATGGGCTTCGCAGGTTTTAACTATGAGATCGACGTATTCAAAGTGATTTTTAATTTGGCTCGTGATCTGTGCGTAGTCCTGAAGGAGCAATTTGGGTGAAAGCAGCAAGCTCTGAGTGAGTACCTTCAGGGATTCGATCGCATCAATGCTCATGGGGATGTCGGCCGAACTTTCCGTTTTGAGATAATCGAAAAAGTGAGAAACAAAGGCGTTCATTGAACTGAGATGCAGAAGAACCGACGAACGATGAAACTGTGTTTTTTTGAGAGTTTCAAAAAAATAACGAAGATTACCCCGGTAATTATTCATAAGGAGGGAGTCTTCGTTTCCGGTGGTTGTGGGGCTAGGTATCGTTTCTTCGGGAACACTAAAAGATCGAACCTTCTTAGAGAGTTCTCGATTGAGAACCATAAGGACCGATTGAAATTCATATTGAAGTTCAATAGCACTGTCTACCCGTCGGAGCCACTCAATGATATTGCGATGGAGAAATTTGTAACCTTTAAAAACCTGATTCAACGTGTGGCTGGCTACGAGATCGGTGCGACTGGCAGGTCTAAAGGAAAGACGTTCGAGATGATCGGGAAAGGCTCGCGATGAAATGCCGATATTGGCGTCAATCTCGGCCGATAAACAAGAGCTCGCCCAGGCATGGTAATTGATAAAGTCACGCCCCAGGAGCCAATGATTGAGTTCTTTTTCTGCATCAGTCACGGATACTTGTTCAATATTTATGAGGCGTTGATACAGACGCTCAATATGGGCAATATTTTGTGCTCGTGGCATGAGTCGAATCGAAAGATAGCGTTGTTCCACAGGGAGCACGAGGGCGTAAACCCAGTAGTAACGGCCATCCGAAGTTAGATTTTTAATGTAACCGCCGAAGGGCAAGCCCCCTTTGATGGTCTCCCACATGAGACGATAAACTGTTTTGGGCATGTCGGGGTGACGAACAACGCTATGAGGAGCGCCCTTCAAATCTTCAATCGAATACCCAGAGACTTTGGCAAAAATCCCATTGGCGAGTTGAATAAATCCTCGAGAGTTTGTGATGGAGAAAAAGAGTTCGTCATTGCTGATATCAACGGGAATTTCAGTGATAGGTATACTTTTTCGCAAGCGAACCTCCTCCTTAGAGCTAGAGAACAATCGGAGTTTTTTAATAAAGTCTTTAATTCTTTAAGGTTCATCGGAGGAATAGGATTGAAGCCCAAGACAAAGGTCTTATTAGTGCAACGCAGCAGCATCAATGAAGGAGGTTTTATTGCTCGGATGGAGCAAGCAGAAAAGGCATACTCATTCTAATGCGTTCTCTGTTGCTCAACAGGGATATTAAATAATCTCAATTTATTAATGACAAAATCTTTAAATAAAAATGCAATAGGCAAGTGTTGATCACTTAATTACTCACAGGAGGAGTTTAAATGAAAGTGCAAATGAAGAAAGTTCTTCTTTCTGCTGTTGTCTCGCTTTCCACCGCGGGTGGAAATGTAGCCTTTGCGAGCCAGGGGTCGATGAATGGCGTAGATTCGAACCGCTTTTGGTGGCCAGAGCGCCTCGATCTGTCGCCTCTTCGTCAGCATGCTGCCGAATCAAACCCTATGGACAAAAAATTCGATTACGGAGCAGAATTTAAGAAGCTAAACTTAAAGGCTTTAAAAGCAGATATTACAAAGGTTCTGACGACCTCTCAAGACTGGTGGCCAGCGGATTGGGGAAATTATGGTCCGTTTTTTATTCGCATGGCTTGGCATAGCGCTGGAACTTATCGTCTCACGGATGGTCGAGGGGGAGCTGGAGGTGGTCAACAACGATTTGAGCCGCTCAATAGTTGGCCTGATAATGTGAGCCTCGACAAAGCTCGTCGTCTTTTGTGGCCTGTAAAACAAAAATATGGAAATAAAATCTCGTGGGCCGATCTTATGGTTCTCGCAGGGAACGTCTCACTTGAATCCATGGGTTTTAAAACCATCGGTTTCGCCGGTGGAAGAACAGATGACTGGGAAGCCGATTTTGTTTACTGGGGTCCAGAGAAAAAATTTCTTGCGGATGAACGCTATGAAAAAAAGGAGCGTAAGCTCAAAGGGCCCTTGGCCGCGGTTCAAATGGGTCTTATTTATGTGAATCCAGAAGGTCCGAATGGCGTTCCTGATCCTCTTTTGGCGGCTAAAGACATTCGCGAAACCTTTGGTCGAATGGCTATGAACGATGAAGAAACCGTTGCTCTCATTGCTGGTGGCCACACCTTCGGTAAAGCTCACGGAGCTCACAAGCCAGAAGGCTGTTTGGGCGCTGAGCCTGCTGCTGCCGGTCTTGAGGAGCAAGGCTTTGGCTGGAAAAATAAATGTGGCACCGGAAAAGGCAAAGACACCATCACGAGTGGTCTTGAGGGCGCTTGGACAGTGAGCCCTACGCAGTGGACGATGCAGTACCTAGAAAACCTTTATGCTTTTGAATGGGAAAAAACAAAAAGCCCAGCGGGTGCGACGCAATGGGTTCCTAAAAACGGTGCAGCAAAGAATCTTGTGCCAGATGCTCATGAGGCCAACGTTCGTCATGCTCCGATCATGTTTACGACGGATTTGGCTTTGCGTTTCGATCCTGAGTACCAGAAGATTACAACGCGATTTAAAAATAATCCCAAGGAGTTTGAACTCGCTTTTGCAAAAGCATGGTTTAAATTGACTCATAGGGATTTGGGGCCAGCCACTCGATATATTGGGGCAGAGACTCCGAAGGAAACTTTCAACTGGCAAGATCCTGTTCCTGTCGCACGCTACCAATCTATTAGTGAGGCCGATATCGTTTCGCTCAAGAGCAAGATTTTGTCGTCTGGATTGACAACGTCTGAGCTTGTTAAAACGGCATGGGCTTCGGCGGCCTCCTTTCGTGGTACTGACATGCGAGGTGGAGCAAATGGTGCTCGATTGCGATTAGCTCCTCAAAAAGATTGGGCCGTTAACGATCCTCAAGAGTTGGCAAAGGTTATTGCCAAGCTTGAAGAGATTCAGGCTTCCTTCAATAAATCAAACGGGGCTAAAAAGGTTTCCATCGCAGATCTGATTGTTCTGGGTGGAAATGCAGCCATCGAGAAAGCGGCGCAATTAGCAGGACAAAAGGTAAAAGTTCCTTTTACGCCGGGTCGCACGGATGCAATGCAAGAGTCGACAGAGATTGTTACCTTTAGCTATCTCGAGCCTAAAGCTGATGCTTTTAGAAACTTCTATAGCCCTGCCTGTGGATTTTCTCCAACAGAGGCCATGATTGATCGCGCCAATTTACTCACTCTGACGGTTCCAGAAATGACCGTTTTGGTGGGTGGATTAAGAGTTCTTGGAGCGAATGCTGGTCAAAGTAAACATGGACTGTTGACTGATAAGCCTGGGCTTCTAACGAACGACTATTTTACTAACTTGCTCAGCATGGCCACCGAATGGAAAAAGGCAAAGACTGAAGGACTCTATGAGGGATTTGATCGTAAATCAGGAGCATTAAAATACACAGCGACTCCTGTGGATCTTATTTTTGGCTCACATTCCGAGCTGAGAGCGATTGCTGAGGTTTATGCCAGCGATGAAAACAAAGCCAAATTTGTTAAGGACTTTGTTGTTGCTTGGAATAAAGTGATGATGCTCGATCGTTTCGAAGTAAAGAGGTAAAGTTAAAAGATCTCTTGAAATTTGAATAAAAAAAGGGGGGGGCGTCTCAACGCCCCCCCTTTTTTTTCTTGCTGTTGACAGATCAATGGCCTGTCGATGATGATTGTGCTGATGACAAACATGCTAGAGATTTTTGCTATCCTTTTGTTTTATTTTGGCATCGGTTTTTGGTGTTCTCATCGAAGTCATAAAATTGCGTGGGTTGATTTTTTTTGGTCATCTAGTTTTTTTGTTACCACGTTATTATTATCTTTCTCTGCTTACAAAGTGGATCGATTAGCCCTAACAGAGGGTCCAATTCCGCCTTGGGTGGGTCTTGCTTTGATGTTTTGTATTTGGTCGCTGCGATTGAGTCTTCACTTGTTTCGGCGACTCTGGGGCGCATCAGAGGATACAAGGTATATTCAGTTGAGTTTAATGTGGAAACAAAACTGGAATCGAAATGTTTTTCTTCTCTATCTGTTCGAAGCTCTTTTATCGTTTGCGCTCAGTGCCCCTCTTTTTGTTGTTTTCGGAGCAAAGTCACAAATTCTGAGTTGGCCTCAGAGTTTAGGTTTTGTCCTTTTTTTAATTGGACTTGCGGGAGAAAGTTTGTCGGATTACCAACTTCTGATTTTTAAACGAAGGAATCGTGGCCAAAAAGCTGTTTGTGATCTGGGTTTGTGGAAGTATTCCAGGCACCCCAATTATTTTTTTGAAATAGTCATATGGATCTCCTTTGCGTTCTACTGTACTCAGTTACCATGGGCTTGGACGGCGTGGTTTTCTCCGCTCCTGATGGGCTTTTTGTTGGTGAAGGTGACTGGCGTGGCTCCCTCCGAAAAACAGGCTCTCGAGACGAGAGGTAATTTGTATCGACGCTACCAAAGTCGCACCAGTATGCTGGTGCCTTGGCCACCCAAAGGAGAATGACGTCGTGGTTTTTAAAACTTTAATTATTGTCTTTTTTTTATTTTCATCAATAAGGGGTAACGCCATGAGTTCTGAATTGAGTCAGCAAGAACGAATAAAAATTGTTTTCAATAATCTTCGTGCGAACAAACTCGATATTCTCGATGGCTTTTATGATCCAAATATTTTTTTTCAGGATCCTCTTGGAGTTCATAAAGGGCTCGACGAAATGAAAAAATACTACCAAAAAATGTATCGAAATGTGCAAGAGATTGAGTTTGTGCCCAAAGAAATGATTTCTTCTGGCTCGAAGCATGTTTTCGTTTGGCAGATGCGATTACGTGCGAGCGGATTAAATGGGGGAGACTTAGTTGTTGTTGATGGCAATTCGGTTATCGAGTTTAATGATCGAAATCTTGTTTCCTATCATCGGGACTATTTCGATATGGGGGAATTTATCTATCGTTACATTCCGGTGTTGGGTTGGACGATTGATAAAATCAATCGCCAACTCCGGTAATAATATCATTTGGGCTGTGAGCGAAGCATTTTCTTCACTTCGGCAACATGAGCCTCTTCTTCGCAAATCATTTCGCGGGCGTACTCTTCAAGGAAAACGGACTTCCCTTCGACAGCCTTGAGGAGTTTTTGAAGGTTTTCGAGCTGCGTTTCCTCGTGATCTAAGCTCTCATTTAAGATGTCATTAATCGTGTGCTTATGCGATTCAGTCAGTTTGCCGATTTTTAAACTCGGGTGTCCTTCCAGGGTGGTGATATGTTCTCCTGCAACAGCCGCATGAGCGAGAGATTCTGTAGCTTGAGCGCGAAGCCAGCCCACAATTGGAATTCGATTATGACCAAAGATCATGAGAGAATAGTGGGTGTAACGAACGACTCCGGCAAGTTCCATTTCAAGAATTTGATTTAGTAAATCGATGACTTTTTTATTATCCATAACGAGACCTCCGCGCTTTGTTATCTTATCTTGCATTGGTAATTTTTGGCTGACAAGGAGGCAATGAATTGGAGGCTCTTTGACTCGCCCTTCGTCGAGACCACTCGATTGACTCTTTGTTAGCGTAACATAATCTTTTCAGGGACCGAAGGCTTTGCTACAAAAGGGCTCAAAGGTATGGCAAAAGGAAATATATGATGGAAGAGCGTTTAATAGAGATAGAAATGAAATTAGTGACTCAGGAAAAGTTGATTGAAGAATTAAGTGGGGTCATTTTTGAGCAGCAAAAGCAAATCGATCTTTTAGAAAAGCTGATGCAAGATCAGCTTCGTGCGCGAAGTATCGAAATTGGGCCTCACAATGTGAAGCCTCCGCATTATTAATTCACGACTCAATCGATGACTCTTGGTGGTGCCACCCTGATTTTTATGGTGAAATTATAATCTACTTATTCGAAGGTTCTTGTGGTTTTCTGATGGCCCAGGGTTTGGGCTCTTTGCGGTCCCACTTGAGAGTGAGATTCGCCATTAAGCCAGAGCTCGTTTCGATGAGAATTGATTTGGAACCTTTGGTTTTGAAGTTGGCATCGAGAGCTTTCTCGAGTTGTCGAAGAGATTGAATTTTTTGACCGTTCAGGCGATCAACAAAATCGCCTACCTCAATAAAAAGGTCTTCTGCGGCCGTTTCCGGACAAACATGAGTAATCAGCATTTTCGATTTTGATTCTAGATATTCACGCATTAAAAAGCACGGATCTATACCGTAGGTTTGGTGAAGAGCCTCGATCAGCTCCAGAGAGACTTCCTGAATTATGATACCTTCAAGGCACATGAAGCTCATTCGGCTCCAAAGGGGTTGACTGGGAAAGGTCAGCGGTGGCGAGACTTTAATAAGAGCTGATTTTTTAATGACCTTTCCTTTTCTCCAAATCGACAGCTGTACCGGAGATGAGGGCGGCGTCATTTGCAAGATATCAAACAGGTTTTGTTTTCTTATGTCGTGATTTTTCTCAATCACGATGCCGTGCCGATCCAGTTTGCGCCCATTCACAGAGAGAATCACATCTCGTTGGTGGAGCCCGGCGCTTTCGGCAAAACCGTTAGGAAGAATTTTTGATACGATAACACCCTCGCAGGACTTCATTTTTAGAAAACCGGCGTTTTGCGGTGAGTTTCTTTGAAGATGAGCGCCAAAGTGAGCATTCGAAAGAGTTTTACCTTGTTGTAAGATTGGTAAAATATTTTCGGCCAAGTGAATAGGGGTTATAAAGCTGATATTGTTAGCGCCAAGAATGATGGCGGTGTTGATTCCTAAAACACCACCCGATTGATTGATCGCTGGGCCACCGCTATTGCCTGGATTGATGGCGGCATCGGTCACAAATCGTTCTACTGTGCCCGGTGTGCCACCAATAAAATTTGAAATTTCACCGGCTGAGATGTTTGGTTCTTCCATTCCTAAGGGGTAACCAATCGCCTTGATGATCTCTCCGCGATGGACGCTTCGTGAGTCGGCAAATTTCAGATAGGGAATTGTTTTAATTTTTGCCACTTTTTTGAAGCGTTTAAGCTCTTTGGTGGAGAATTTAAGGAGTGCCACGTCTGGTTCTAGGCCTGGCACTAAACCTACGCATTCCACCTCGAAAGGTTCGTCACTCGTAAAGATAGAGCGAATTTCGAGGTGAGTGGCGCTGCGAGCAACGTGACCATTGGTGAGAATCCATCCCTCTTCGTTCTTCCAGCGAATGAAAAAACCAGACCCTGTCCACTCTTCTGTGGGGACTTGTCGAGGATCGAGAAAGGCCGGCCATTGGTTTTCCGTAAAGCCACGGCAATGAATACGAACAACTGCAGGCATTGCTTTTTTTGCGGAGGTGGTGATATCGTGAGCAGTTTTTTTTCTTTTCTTGATCATCTTAGATCGATGATAAAGAAGTACACGATGGTGTCAACGAGTTGGGATTAAAAAGTCTAGATGTTTGGAATTTATTGACGGAGTTAAATGAGATCGGGTCGTTATCGCTTTCAAATGATTGAAGAGGAAAAGCTAACTGCATGGGCTCCTCAACTTGAGCCGGTTTTCTTGCAATGGCGTGCAAGATTGGATACGGGCCATCTGGACGAGTGGGAATTCGTGGCGGCTTACGTATTGATATTTATTTTTTTAAATCGACCACGCGAGAAATGGCCCAAACAATCAGAAATCCAATTATCTTCGCATCAGAAGGATAATTTCAATTTTTTTTGTGCAACGGCGAGAGCTTTCTTAACTGGCTTGGGTGAGGAGTCGATGGCTTCTCGTTGGGAGAATTGCTTGCGTTGGATCTATGGCCCCATGAAAAATTTGCGGGGAGTTCCTGAAAAAGTTCTTCAGAGTCTTCGCTGTTGGCGCGAGGGCGACTATCAACTCAAAATGTTTCATCGTGTGCCATCGTCTCGCGAAATGCTTCGCTTTCAAAAGGAAGGGTGGCGTTGTGTGTCCGTTCTTCTTTCTGAAACTGAAATCAAAAAGCCAGTAGAAACGGGGCGTGATGTTTGGAGTTTTTGCCTCCATGATCTTCTTCATGCGAGTCATTTTTTTGGAGATAGCGAGGCCATTCATGCTCAAAGATATTTGTCGCATTTCTTCTTATCGGCATGGGAGTCCACCTCGATGGCCGATTGGATTGAGCAAGATCCACAATTTGCGGCGGAGTTTGAGTATGTGGCTGCAGATATGAACGCTCACCCTGTCTATGTGTGGATGAGCTTTTATGCGGCAGTTCTCGATTTCTTTAAGCGCTCAGTCGGGGGCGGCTCCGAAAACTCACTCACTCCAGAGCAAGAAAAGCAATGGATTGTTTTTTGGAATAATTGGTTAATAGAAATTTTTCCTGTGACATCCTCTCTTTATGAGGCTTTTGTTAACATTCCATTAATGCCCCGAGGGCAGCAGGATTTTTCTGCTCTTCAGAGGGAGTTGCTGCAGGTGGGGGCCAATGAGTTTTAATTGGAAGAGCAAGGTTGATTGGATTTTAAATATTGCTACCGTTTTTTTATTGTTTCTTATGCTCTGGCAGAGGGGTCCAGGAATTGTTGAACATTTTAAGGTCGAAAATCAATCAGCCCCTTCTTTTCGAGTTCCGCTCCTTGATGGGAATTTCCTCGTTTTAAACGAAAAAAAACAAAACGTGATTTTGGTTTTCTGGGCGACGTGGTGTGGGCCCTGCTCTCTCGAGCTTTCTCGCATTGACGAGATGATCAAAAATAAAGAAATTTCAGCGGACTCCATTTATGCCGTTTCAAGCAACGAGGAGCAAAGCCTTCTTGAAAAAGTGGTTGGGGAGCGAGGTTATAGTTTTAAAGTAGGTGTCGATGGTGATGGAAGCGTGGCATCACTCTTTGGTGTGAAAGGCACGCCCACCATCGTTTTTATTAATGCCGAACAAAAAATTGATTGGATTACAACGGGATTGAGTCCGTTCTTGGGTCTCCGAATAAAACGATTTCTCGTTGCTAAAAACAAAACTTAAGTTCGATGCACCTGTCGAATGGCCGCTTGGGCCGTTGGATAAAGCACCAGTTCCTGAATATTCACGTGAGGCGGTCGTGAAAGGCACCAAGAAATAGTTTCGGCGATATCTTCTGCTTTTAATGGCGTCATACCGGCATATACTGCGTTGGCTTCTTCTTGTGTTCCAAGGCGCACGAGTGAAAACTCCGTTTCGACCATCCCAGGCTCAATATTGGTGATTCGAATATTTGTACCGCAGAGGTCTTGGCGAAGCCCTTCGGTGATGGCTCTCACTGCAAACTTGGTGGCGCAATAGACGGAGCCTCCTGGGTAAACCCACCGACCAGCCACTGAGCCTAAGTTAATGACATGGCCAAAATTATTGGTAAGCATTTTTGGAAGGAGTGAGCGGGTCAGATAGAGGAGTCCCTTGATATTGGTATCTATCATGGTGTCCCAGTCTTGAGGGTCGCAGGAATGAAAAGGTTCTGTTCCCTTTGCGAGGCCAGCGTTATTGATGAGCACGCTGAGGGTTTTAAGTTCGTTATCAAAAGTTTTGCACAGGCTTTGGATATCCTCCTTGCACTGCACGTCGCCGACATGGGTGTTAATTGTCACGGAGGCGTTGAGTTGGCTAATTTCTAGCTTGAGATCGTTCAATTTGTTTTCGCGTCGGGCCATCAGCAGCAGGTCGTAGCCCTGCTGAGCCAGAGTTATCGCCGTTGATCGTCCAATCCCTGAAGAGGCTCCGCTAATAAAGGCGAGCCCTTTTTTTTGATTCAACATAATCTCTCCGATTGGTTGGGTGAGGTTTTTTTGTGAAAGAATTGGTTAACCGAGACTCACTAGATCCGTCTAGAAAATTCAAAAAAGACTGTCATTTAGCGCTGTGGTTATATGACACCCATTTGATCATCTTCTAGTATCGCAGATGATCATAATGAGGTGTGAAGGAGTAGGGCTAAATGACTGTTGTTTTTAAAGATTTGGTTAAATAAACGCGTAACATAATAACTGTTTATCAAGTCTTTTAAGTTTTCTACATTTTTTGTTGAAGCTGCGCTTCAATTCGCAGTTCTTGATTGTTATTTTCATTTGATTGAACAAATCTGGACCTGGAAGAGTATTAACTAGGGAAGGAGAGCACTGTTTGGCTAACAAAGTGAATAGATTTACAGAGCTCTTTTTTGCATTTGTGTATCTTTTCTTTTCAGTCAATACTTTTGCCTCTTCGAGGGGTCGTTCCTCTTTTCAAAGACAGATGGGAGTACAGTCTCTCAATGTCAGTGAAAATGATGATTTTCTGTTAGCTTTTCTAAAAGCCATGGTGCAAGCGCAACCTCTGAGCCCGATGTCGGCAGAGCATGAGACCGGCTTTTTAGAGTGGATTCCTGACGGAAGCCTTATTTCTTCTGTTCCACCCGAATGTTTGCCAGAGACGTTTGAAAATCAAATTCTAAAAAAACGACCTCGAGCTTCTCAATTTGGAGAAATAGCCAGGGATTATTTTAATCGTTGTGGCCCTGTTTTGAGTTCGAAAGCCACCGGTGGACTGATGGGATTGGTTGATTTTGCGATGGCCAGTTACCCATTTCTACAAAACTCTCGAGTGCGCCCCACAATTTTTAAGTTCAGAGATGGTCTTCAAATCAATGGTTTTGTTGGCGTTAAAGACCAAAATCCACGCCCCTGGGTTATTTACAAGTGTGGAGTTTTTTGCTCTGCCGACCCTCGAGGGGCCTCTCTCAAAAATTACCTGATACACCTGTTTGATCAATCGCCTTTTAATGTTATTCTTGTGGGTAATCGCACTGGCCGCGACTTTATCAAAAACAATCAACGCTTTAATTTTGGTGGCTATTATGAACATCAAGATTTTATCGACTTAGCTCGATGGCTTCGTGAAGAATCGCCGTATGCTCACTTGGTGTCGTCTGTTCACGTGGTGGCTGTCAGCTTAGCGGGCTCTGCCGCTTATCTCACCGAACAGCGACTCAGTCGTATTGGCAGTACGCAGAAGCCATTGATTCAGTCGGTGACATCCTTGTGCGCGGTCTCTGATCTTCGGCCTACGGTAGAGAATATGTACCAAGAGGGATTAAAGGGATCTATTTTTTCTAAACTCACCTGGGCCAATATAGAATCAGTGCGAGGGTCGCTCCCTGGTATCGATAAAGTGATCGGACATCAAGAACCTGAAATCGAACATTTCCCGCGGCTCCTCGGTAAACTGGCATCCCACTATATTCATAACGAGCACTATGGCTTAGGCGATGAAGATTTCATCGGCGACAAAGAAAAGAAGTTCTGGGAGCGCAGTCAGTATTCATCGTACACTCATGCGGCGCCGGTTCCGCTTTTTATTTGGGCGAGTGAGGATGATTCGGTGGTTGACTTTCAAATCAATACCGGAAATTTGATGCGACAGAGAGCGAAAATTTCGGATTCGAATGTGGCCATTGTCGGTCTTGAAAAAGGCGATCATTGCGGGTTTGCGACAGCTTATGGGTATCCTGTGGCGGCTTCGTTGTTAAGGAGTTTTATACTCAATAATTCTCCAGAGTTTACTTCGCGGATGGAACAAAAATCGATTCCCTTTAAGGCGCCTAAATTTACTCTTCTCGAGGGTGAGCACATTATTGGCCATTGGTGGTCTGAAGCAACCAAAGATCGAACGAATTTGCAACTCAACTTTGAAGTTTATGGAGTCGACGATTCCCTTTGTCCGATTGAATTGATGTACGAAGATATGGAAAATTGTCGCACTTTTGCTAAGGTTGAATTTTCCGAAGACTTTTTTGTTAAGTATGGTTTTAAAAAGCCAATCAACCTCATTGAGCGCGAGGCGATGATTCGCGAGCTTAATGCCAGAGTTTTCCCCTTGCTGAAGGGGGAGACGGTCGTGGGTGGAACGCAATGGCCCGACGAGCTGCGGGTTAAGTTTTAAGTTGTTCTTCAATCTCTAGTAAAAATTTATTTAAGTCCGGTTTGAGAGTGCGAAAGAGTTCTTGAGCTTTCAGTTTTTCATTCGCTCTTCCCGCTTGTTCAATAGCAAAGGCTGCATCAATTAAAGGTCGGCACAAAAAGATAGCGAGCGAGCCTTTCAGTGTATGTGCGGTGAGTGTGATTTCATCCGTCAGTGGAGAATTAAAGGCCATTTCAAGGTTTTGAATTTGCTTTGGAAGAACTCGCATTGTGAGCTTTAAGGTGTCATTGAGGAGTTGCTGATCGTTGCCAAGGCTTTTTAAAACAGAGGGTAGATCGAGATAATGAGTGATCATTGGTGTTATTCTAGAAAAAACCATCTCCCTCTGCAAGGAAATTTATGTCAAAACTGAAGTGGATTGATGTCTTGTTTGTTAGCTTCAGTTTCTAAGAGATCGATGCAGATTCCTGAGAGTTCATCAAAGTCGTCGGTTCTCAGAATTTCACTTTGCTCGTTCATGCAAGATTGAATAAAAAATGAATCCCTAGTGCAGAGGTCGCCTGCGACTTCTTGTGAAACATCAAATTTGTTTGAGAGATCGGCCTTGCAGGCCTCATTATTGGCGCTTGCAGCGAGGGAAGACAGGGATAGCGCCAAACTTAGAAAAATAGTTTTAATCTGCATGTGGGATCCTTCTTTTTTGAGTTCTTGCTTTCTGAGCATTCAGGAGCTGTGCCAACCCGTTGAGAGATTCTTGGGGTGAGGGAATTCGATTTGTTGTTAAACATTTGGTGAACGAGCAAAAAAATGTCACCATAATAAAAGTGAGTGTTCTGTGAGCGAGTGGTCTCTTTTGTTTTTTTGTTTGGGGAGGGGTGTCCATGACAGGTCATCGAACTGGGGTTTTGGTTTTTTTGATACTAGGTTCGTTATTAGTTGTGGCTTCGAAGATGTATTTGAAGCCATTTAAGAGCCCCAGTTCCTATGTGTACTTTGTCAGTCCTTCGCGACAGTTAGAACACTTCACCTTTGGTTATCGAGAGCTCGTAGCAGATATGATGTGGTTGCGAGCGATTCAGGATCTTGATCAGTGTGACCAAAAACTTGCCGAAGGTGAAAATTGTAACAACTCATGGGCTTATAAAATGGTCGATAAAATCACAGATCTTTCGCCGCGATTTCGAATTATTTATGCGACCGTACCAGTGATGTTGTCAGTGACTGTCAATGATCAAAAAGGGGCTATTCAACTTCTCGAAAAAGGCATTAAAAATTTTCCTAATGATTGGCCTATTCTCTATAAGGGTGGCTATCTCTTTCTTTTTGAGCAAGGCGATAAACTTAAGGCGGCTGAGTACTTTCTTCGGGCTCAGCAAAATGGGGCCCCAGATTGGATTGCGAGCCTGGCGACTAAACTTTATTCAGAGGCGGGGCGCCGGGAGTTGGCTGAGCAATTGGTGGCGGAATATGAGGAGAAAGGGTTCGATTCGTCTATTTTAGAACGGATGAAAAATCACCTCGATGAGGCCAATCAAAAGATAAAATAGGTATTCCTTCAATTGTTTGAATTTGTTGGGGTTGATTCGTTGACAAAGCTCACAGACACCTCATATTGAAAACGTCTGACTTATTGAAGGAGCGAGAATGTCTCAGCCTCGGGATTTTTATGAAGTTTTAGGTGTTTCCAAAGACGCCGATCAAGATGTGATTAAAAAAGCATACCGCAAGATGGCTATGCAGTTTCACCCAGATAAAAACCCTGGTAACAAAGAGGCCGAAGAGAAGTTCAAAGAGGCGGCGGCTGCCTATGAAGTGCTCAGCGACGAAGATAAAAGGGCGCGTTATGACCGTTTTGGTCACCAGGCTTTTTCTGGCGGTGCTGGTGGCTCGCAAGGCTTTCATGATGTTGAAGATATTTTTGCTCAATTTGGTGACATCTTTGGTGATTTTTTTGGAATGGGTGCTGGTGGAGGGCGACGTCGTAAAGACCCTAATCAACCCAGAAAAGGGGCTGACCTCCGCTACGTGATGGAGATTGGCCTTGATGATGTGGTGAACGGCATCGAGAGAGAAGTAGAGTACGATTGTGATGAGTCTTGCAAGGAGTGCAACGGCTCGGGAGCAGAGAAGGGGAGTACGGTAGAGACTTGTTCAACGTGCGGAGGGCAGGGCCAAGTCATTCGTGCTCAGGGATTTTTTCAGATGGCGACAACCTGTCCGAGCTGTCATGGGCAAGGGCAAACAATCAAGCATAAGTGCAAGAGTTGCCGCGGTAGCGGGAGAACTCAAAAACACCGTAAAATTAGGGTTACCATTCCTGCGGGCGTTGACTCTGGAACGCGCTTGAGAGTCTCAGGAGAAGGTGAGGGCGGTTATCGAGGGGGGCCTTCGGGAGATCTTTACGTCGAAATTCGAGTTAAAGATCACGATATATTTGAGCGTCGTGATCACGATCTCATTGGTGAGCTAAAGGTTTCTTACCTTAAGGCCATTCTCGGTGGAGAAATGGACGTTGAAACTGTGACATCTCACGAGACCATTAATATTCCTAAAGGAAGTCAGGTTGGAGATCTCATAAAGCTTTCAGGGCACGGTGTTCCCACTCTTCGAGGCGGACGTCGAGGCGACATTTATTATCAAATTAACATCGATATTCCTAAAAAGCTGGATTCTGAAGAAGAGAAAATGCTTAGGAAAATCGCAGAAATCCGTAGCGAAAAGGCCGGAAATGCGGGTTCAAGCTTTTTTGGTCGAAAAAAATAACTCAATTAGGGGTTGGACCTTGACGGATTCAATTACAGCCCCAAATTGGTTATAGATAGTTAAATAAACCAACTAAAACATTGATTTAAGGTTTACAACAGTAGGAGTTTTTATGGGTAAAATTATTGGAATAGATTTAGGAACAACCAATTCAGTTGTTTCTATTATGGAAGGTGGCGAGGCAAAAGTTTTAGTGAATGAAGAAGGCGCTCGCACAACTCCTTCAGTGGTTGCATTTACTAAAGATGGTCAGCGTTTAGTGGGTCAGATTGCTAAGCGACAGGCTGTAACCAA
Organism: Pseudomonadota bacterium; assembly: GCA_041178425.1. Taxonomy (GTDB): domain Bacteria; phylum Bdellovibrionota; class Bdellovibrionia; order Bdellovibrionales; family Bdellovibrionaceae; genus CAUJGP01. Next base: position 115,982 of record JBEGVH010000006.1, read on the forward strand.
TCCTGAAAATACGATTTATTCAGCAAAGCGTTTTGTTGGTCGTCGCTTTGAAGAAGTTCAAGAAGAGACTAAACTTGTTCCATATAATGTTGTTACTAAAGGTAACGATTGTGCCTTTGATGTTCAGGGTAAAAAAGTTTCTCCTGAAGAAATTGGTGCCGCCGTTCTCGGAAAACTTAAAAAAGTGGCCGAAGATTATCTCGGCGAAGAAGTAACTGAGGCTGTCATTACAGTTCCTGCGTACTTTAACGATGCTCAAAGACAAGCCACTAAAGATGCCGGTCGTATTGCGGGTCTTGATGTAAAGCGTATTATCAACGAGCCAACGGCCGCTGCCCTTGCTTATGGCCTTGATAAAAAGAAAGACGAAAAAATTGTTATTTACGACTTTGGCGGTGGGACATTCGATATTTCTATTCTTGAAGTTGGTGATGGTGTCGTAGAAGTTCAATCAACGAATGGTGACACTCACCTTGGTGGTGACAACTTTGATCATCGCATTCTCGAATGGCTCATTACTGAGTTCAAAAAAGAGAGTGGTATTGATTTAAAAAATGATAAAATGGCATTACAGCGTTTAAAAGAAGGGGCTGAAAAAGCAAAGATTGAACTTTCAACGGCTCAGGAGTCTGAGATCAATCTTCCTTTCATCACTGCTGACCAAAGCGGTCCTAAGCATTTGCAGATGAAATTGACTCGTGCAAAGTTCGAGCAAATGACCGAAGATCTCGTTAAGCGCTCAATGGAGCCTTGCCGTAAAGCTCTTGAAGACGCTGGTTTGAAGGCCTCTCAAATTGACGAAGTCGTTCTTGTGGGTGGTTCAACGCGTATTCCTGCTATTCAAAAGGCTGTTAAAGATTTCTTTGGCAAGGAACCAAACCGCACAGTGAATCCTGATGAAGTAGTTGCTATTGGTGCGGCTATTCAGGGTGGAGTTCTTTCTGGGGATGTAAAAGAAGTTCTTCTTCTTGATGTGACTCCTTTGTCTCTCGGAATCGAGACTCTGGGTGGTGTGATGACGGCCTTGATCGAAAGAAACACGGCGATTCCAACAAAGAAAACTCAGGTTTTCTCGACGGCAGCAGATAATCAGCCAGGTGTTGAAATTCACGTTGTTCAGGGTGAAAGAAAGATGGCTGCTGATAATAAAACCTTGGGTCGCTTTGAGCTTACTGGCTTGCCACCAGCGCCACGAGGAGTTCCTCAGGTAGAAGTTATTTTTGATATCGACGCCAATGGTATCTTAAATGTTTCTGCAACAGATAAAGGAACTGGCAAGCAACAGGCTATTAAGATTACAGCTCAGTCTGGCTTAAACGAAGAAGATATCAAGCGCGCTGTGCGTGAAGCGGAAGAACATGCTGCTGAAGATAAAGAAAGACAAGAGCGCGCGACTCAGTTGAATAACCTTGATAACTTGGTTTATCAAACAGAGAAGCTTGTGAAAGAAAACGGTTCTAGTTTGCCGGCGGCGGATGTTAAGTCTGCAGAAGATTCTGTTGCTAAAGCAAAGAAGGCTATTGAAGCTAAAGCAGCTCTTGCTGAATTGAAAGTGGCTCATGATGAATTGATGGTTATCAGCCAAAAATTATCGACTGAGCTTTATAAGAAGGCAGGAGCGACGGGTGAGCAAGGTGCTGGTCCGCAGGCTGGTGCTGAAGGTGCTGCGTCTGGAGCGAAGCAAGGCGGCGACGATGTTATCGATGCCGACTATAAAGATGTGAATTAAGAATTAACGTTTAAATAAGTTCCTGCAAAAAAGCCTGAATGATGAATTCAGGCTTTTTTATTTCATTGCAATTCCGATTAGATAACCCTAGTTTGAAACAGCAGAAGCAGAAGTCATTGGTTTTTGCTTCTACACTCTTTCTTGGGGTATTTTTATGATAAAAAATAAAACTTTGATCGACGCCTTTTGGATTGTTTTGTTGTTGGTTGTATCTAGACTCGTTCCGCACTGGCCGAATGTGACGGCATTAGGAGCGACAGTTCTATTGGCTCCTCGGTGGTTCCGCGATAATAAATTGGTTTTGTTGGTTCCACTTGTTGCGATGCTTGTGTCTGACTCTCTCATAGGTTTTCACGAAACTATGATCTATACTTATTCAGCGGTTTTCATGGTGAGTTGGTTGTCGTTAAATGCAAAAGAGACTTCCAAGTTGTCTCAGTGGGTGAGTTGGGGGCTATTTTCAAGTCTGAGTTTTTTTGTAATTACTAATTTTGGTGTTTGGCTGGCTTCGGGAATGTATGCAAAGTCGCTTTCGGGGCTCATCTTATGTTACTGGAACGCACTTCCATTTCTTGGTTATGAGATGCTAGGTACATCATTGTATTTGGCTGTGGGGATTATCACGCGACAACTCTGGGTAGAGGCGATATCAAGCTCGGTTGATGTTCATTAAGGCATTTTTTTCAAAGTTGGGTTGGATCGGCTCAATTCAAATATTTTTATAGCGAGTCGATACGTAAGATGTTACGCCGTGGACCTCCTAGAGGGGGTCTTATGTCGCATGCTTTATCTCAAATGTTGATTGCCATTTTTATCTTGGGTTCATGGTCTTCGTTTGCTTTGGCAGACACTTGCGATGATCCATCTCGGATGCCTGCCGTTTGTCGCGAGATGCGCCATTTGCGTAGCCAAATTTTATTGTTGGGTGCTCAGCGAGATACGTTGCAAATCAATTATGATCTTTTAAAGGTGGTTGCCGAGGAAATGAAGGCTGGTTCTAGCCGAGCTATTGGTCATCTTAAAGGTGATAGCACGCATGGGATTGGTCTTGTTGGAGTTCAAGCTTTAGCCTTTGATTTGATCGATGAAGCCACACAGAAAAAGGGTGATGCTTTTGTTACGGCCAATAAGATCCAACAGCAATGCAATAACTGCCATAACAATGCCTCCCCTACGAGTGGTCATCGCTGGGATGATATTTTCAAAAGTGATTGGTCTGTGATTTATAAAAAATGTAATTCACCGGAGCGAAATCCTCTTCTCTGTAAGAATATGCATGCGATGTTTAGTTACTATAGTGGATTCTTTACGGCTTATCAGTTAGGGGTTCAGAATTTCGAACTCACGGAGCGTTCTGCGATCGAGATTGCGAAAATTGCAATTACACTCAAAGAAAACAATTTGCTCCACGGGCTTGGTGAAACGATGGATTCCGTTGCAACCGAGGCAAAAGAGGTTGCTCAGTTAGCGAAAAATAAAGATCCCGACACATTTACTCGGGCTTTGGCGATCACTCAGTCATGCATGAGATGTCATGCTGATCGCGACTTGTCCTCTCCAAAAACATCCATTCGCCTAAAGTCACTTCGATAGGCCGTCTTTCATTGCGGGTGCGGATCACGAACGGGGACGCGAACAGGGACGGACGCGAACAGGACGAACAGGGACGGAGTCCGACTTCCGTCCATCTCCGCACATCTCCCGGACGCCGCCTGCCCTTAGATTGACTCTCACCTTGTCACGCAGTTTGCTTCTACACCTCCCACATGAGAATCAATCGTTCCCAACAGCTCTATCCCCTCAATGGCAAAGTTCATCTCTACTGGCGTTGCCACAATAAAGAGTTTTACCTCCAGGCCAACCATTTCAAACATATGTACTTTGAGTGTCTCGAACGAGGCCTTGAACACAAACCTTCCATGCATACCTCGAAGCTCAAAGAAAAATGCGTGATTCATGCTTTCTGTGCGATGAGCAACCATTTTCATCAGGTTGTCGGGTACTCCGATGGCTCCCATCATCTCTCGCTGTTGATGCGGCAGCAGCATGCTTTGTTTGGGATCCGGTACAATCGTTCGAACCGTCGGAGTGGCAAAGTGGCCGAAGGTCGCCCCAAAACACCACTCATTCAAAATCCTGACCACGAAATGCGTGTTCACTTTTACGTGGAAGCCAACCCAATTCGTGCGGGCTTCCGGAAGCTCGAGAATCTCAAAGACTACGTTTATTCCAGCTATGGCTTTTACGCCTACGGCAAACGCACGAAGTTCACTCATCTTCTGACGTTTCCAGAATGGTACCTAAGGCTCGGCAAAACATTCCGAGAGCGCCAAGTTCAGTACCGCAAGCTCTTTCGGGCGTATCTGGGCGAGTATGTTTCAAGTACCTCGCAAAGATTCAAGAAGGCATTCATTGGCGATGCTCGGTGGATTTTAGAAGTTGTGGCGAGAATCAAAAAGGGAGCCCTTCAATTAGCAGAATCACCATCAGTGGCTGAGTTTGAAAGTGCGAGTCGCCTCAACGATTCGACGTAGAATTGAAAACTTATTCTTGAGGTTCGTATTAATCTCCTGCGAGCGTCTTAAATTAACGCTTGCAATGGATGGTTGCGTTTATTTTTCACGAAAAATATTTAAATTGTGTTAGTTTTTACCGCCGAAGCCAATAAGGATGTTTCATTTGAAAACTGTGGACCTGAAATTGTTGGTTCTCTCATTTTAAAAGGGGAAAGTTTAAGGAGTTTATGCGTATGGAGCTCGGACTGCAGAAAATACTCAAGGAATTTAGGGGGTATGCTCCGTCCCCAGATCGTCATCCCCAGATCGTCCCAGGTTGGCTGGCGGTATTCTTTTCTTAGGTTGCCTCTGAGGGATTCTTAGGTTATCCCATGCCCTGTTTTAATCCTTTTAATTGTGAGTTACCGATGAAAAATCTTCTGTCTGCTTTAATCGCTATAATCGCTATGACCCTGATTGTGCCCCTCGCTCAGGGAGCGATTCCGATGCCAAAAGCCGACGAAGACAAGTACAGGGAAGTTCTGAGTGGCCACGCCATCGATTGTTATTTTTTTAAACCAAGTCTTTCGCCTACACTTTACTTTGAAGCGATTGGCCCTCAAGCGGTGCTGAGTGGTAATTCAAAGCAAATATCTCTGCAAATGAAAGTTGTTTACTACCGCTGTCATGTTTCGAGCGATGGTCATTTTAGTTATACCGTGGTCGATCCAAAGTCTCCCTACCAGTACGAAGTTGTACAATCGGATGGCTCTTTGACCACCATTAAAGTATTAAGTCAAAAACATCAGTTCACGGCAGTTTTAGGGGACAATAACGAATTAGCAAGTAGCAAGAAAGGCTTGGCTCCGCGAAGAGAGACTGAGGGATTATTAAATTTTGTTCAGTTTGAACTTACCATCGACAAGGTGCTCTCCGTTCGACAACAAGCCATGAGAGCTCTTGGAAACCCGGTGTTTTTGTATGTTCGAGTTTTTGGTGCCTTCTCGTCCGTTTATAAAATTGGAAGTGAACCTCGGTTAGACACGGGATTTATTCCTGCTACGACCCATCTGTGGTCAATAAAGCTGTCTGGTCCATCTGACGCCACTAAGGCAGAGCTTTTGTCGATTAATACCGAACAACCCTAAGAACGTAATCGTTGCTCAATCCAATCCTCGTTAATTTGGCTCTGTAACATAATTGTTGTTGTGCCAAATGAACTAGTCCAGTCTTGCATCAGCGCCGAGTCGCTCATGCAAACGCCGACAGAACTTGTGATAGAGCTAAGACTAGGGCTTCCGGGGCGTTCTTGCTCGAAGTCCTTTTTGAGTGCTACTGTTAAGCCTATGAATCAATTCATTGTAAATAAAAATAGATTAGTTATTGTCTCTTTGGCGATCCTCGTTGGATTAACACTTTTTTCGGTTTATGGCTCTATAGGCCAGGCTAACACCGTAGCTACAAGCTTCAATCAAAATTGGGCTCCGTTTCAGAGAACTGGAGACAGAGTCTATCTCAATACCCCTGCAGTTCAAGACTGCCTCGCGATGAGTTGGGATGGTCGACTAATGATTTGTTCCCATCCGCAGTTTCCGCAAGTAAAAAAATCCACTGACATTGGCAAGATGAGAGTGAACAATCATCCTCAGGATCTTTCAAAGTTTGCTACACCAACTCTCCGTAATCTAACGACCAGCGCACCTTACTTTCATGGTGGATCGGCTAATACCCTCGAGGAGGTAGTGGCTCTTTACAGCTCCTGGACAATGGCGAGTAAACAGAATTCCGCTAAGGTCGATGAAGCCATGGTTCCAACGCCCCTCGCAGCAGAAGAACAAAAAGCTTTGGTGGCTTTTTTAAAATCATTGAGTTCGAATTAAAAATGATTATTAGAATTTTGCAAAACTAGTACTATCCGATGCCTCCGAGCATTTCAGCGAGGGGGTTAACTAAATCTAAACCGTTTCACAATAAGACAGTGTTTCATGCTAATCGTGTTGTCATTTTACGATCTGCTGATAAAATTAAGAGAGGAGAGCTATTCCTCCGATTCGCTTTAAAAAGTGGCGATAGGAGTTAAATTTTGCTCGAGGCAACACGTGTGGGATTATAGTATTAGAGCTATTTTGTTTATGAGTATTTTGGGAGCATCATTGCTTGGACTGGCTGCTGAAAGCTATCTCACGGGTTTTTCATTGCCAGGCAATAGCTCTAAACCGATCTATGAACCGAATGGCACCTGGAAGAAAGTTACCAATTCATCTGCCAACAATTACTTTATCCCTACAAAAACCACCACAGAGTGGGATCGATTTAATACCAATAAACCCGCTTCGGTGACAATCGTGGTAGGCTACCCTTATCACTGTTTAGATATCAAAGAGAAAAACCCGAGTGCGACCAGCGGTACCTACAATATTGATCCTGAACAAGACGGAACCGCCATTACAGTTTTTTGTGATATGGCCACCGATGGTGGAGGCTGGACCCTTATTGCGAGAACGGCGGTTTATAATGCTTCTATTCACACGACAAGCTACCCCTTCGGATGGAACTCATCCACTGGGACTCTGACCAATTTTAGTTACCCTTACTCGCTTAATATCGGTGGTAAACCTATCTCATTTACAGAAATGATGATCGGTCAGGTGCAGGCCTCCAGCAATATGCCTGGATATAATATTCTCAAGCGAAGTTTTACAAAGACGCTTTTAACGAATTACGCGAGCACCTTTGGCTCAGTCAGTGGCTCTTGGATTCAAAGGCCCTCTTGGCCGTACACTTCCGTTCCTGGGATGCAGTCAGTGATGGGTTTTACTAACGATACTTCTAAATTTTTTATGCGTGATTGTTGCGGCGATGCCGGTTATGGGGTGTTTTGGTATGGGATGCAAACTACCTATTGCGGCTCAGCAGGCAATGAGACCATGCCGGGACCTTACTGCGGTGGAGACACTCTTGGTAATAATTCAAAGCAAGTGATTCTATTTGTACGTTAAGGTACCAGGTCCACAAATGTGCCATTCAAAAAAAATGGTGAGCCTGACACAATCAAAAAAATTTGATGGAGCCTGTCCGATCCACCGAGTCTTCCGGAGGGTGGAGGACTATTTCGGGATAAAAACAAGACCATTGGTGGTTTTGAATTCTATTTTGGTTAAGAAAAAGTTAACCTTAGGAGGTGTGGAAGTTTTTTTTGAGGGGGGGCGGCATGGGTCATTTAAATCAAAAAGTATCTTTGATTTTTTTAATTTCGCTGTTGCAAATGGCGTTTCCCAATAAAACTTTCGCTTGCACTCTAAACTCATACAATTTAGCCAACGGTGCCACCCAAGACATTAATGAGTGCAATATCTGCGCAAGGGTTACAAATAACGTGGGTGCGGCGTTATTCATTCCAACAAAAACCACCGCCGAATGGCAGGCTTTTCTAACGAACAAACCCTCGGGGGTCACGCTCGGCTGCTGTTGGAGTTCGATGAGCTTTACTTCGTCTGGGAATCAAACATTCACTCCACCAGCAAAATATTTTCCTTCGGGCTACAATTACTGCACCCAAGTGCATGTTGTCGTTGTGGGCGGCGGCGGTGCTGGTAATAATTATTACGGATCAGGCGGCGGCGGTGGTGCTCTTGCTTATAAAAATAATATCACGGTTTCGCCTGGGCAGTCCTACACTGTGACGGTTGGTGCTGGCGGAACGGGCGGGACCAGTTACACTGTTCAGGCCAATAGTGGCGGTTCCAGTAGCTTTTCTAATGGCTCGATAACTGTTACGGCTGGCGGTGGCTACGGTGGCCAGCCTTACCCTTATGGTTCAAGACCCTCGCTTGGGGGCACTGTGAGCGGTACCTATGATGGTTCTGGCGCGGGCGGAACGAGTGGCTTGTATAGCTATTCCTCCCCTTCTTATAAGTCGAGCGGTGGTGGGGGTGCTGGTGGATATGGTGGTAAGGGGGGAGATGGCGCTGGATCTTCAGCCGCTGGAGCAGGAACATTTTCATCCGCGACAGCCGGTGTCTCCGGCGGTGGCGGCGGCGGTGGATCCTCCACTGTCGGTTCGTATACTGGGGCCGGCGGCGGCGGAGTTGGGCTTTTTGGGCTTGGTTCTAATGGCGCGGCCGGGAGTACTGTTGGCGACGTGTCTGCACCCGGAGGAGGAGGAGGCTCGGGCGGATCGGCCGGTAATAGTTCCGTCACGCATTCTTCCGGGTCACGCCCAAGTGGCGGAGCCTACGGTGGCGGCGGTGGTTCTAATCACAATACAAATTATGCTGGCGGTAATGGAGCTGGTGGCGCTGTGAGGATCATGTGGGGATCGGGTCGGTCTTTTCCTTCGACGAATGCCTCGTCGACAAATGAATTGGCGCTCTAATGAGAAAGAATTCCTGCTGGGGTTCGCTCTTTTTCTGTTGCTTAAACAATTCAAAGCACGCGATCACGTTGGTGAGGTAATGTCTTCCGCCCCTCTGGGTCGCCCATTAACCCCATTTTCTATGAGACATTGATTGAGTGTTTGCTATTGAGACCGATATTTTCATTAACCAGCGTCATGGTAATCGATTGAGGTATGTAAAGAAACTCCAGTTGATTATTAATCGAATGATAACCGCTGAGATAAATCAGCTGCGATCGATGTTGTGATAAAGCTCGCTTCTTATCATCACCACGAACTCTGAAAGAAATTATGTCAAATTTTGGTGATGAAGAAAAAAGAAATAGAACGAGGTTTTTAACATTATAACAAAAATCGCGATATAAATATCTTTGGCTTGAGATGTTTCGAAACATTTTCCAAAGATATGGAGCCATGCTGTAAAGCCACCATTTCTTTGATAGAACAAAACAACTTTTACTGTCTGTAGTTTTGAGTTCTTGTTCACAGAAAAATCCAAACAATAGTCCCCTTTTTAGGCATAAGCCTGCGAGAGTGTAAAAGGCCTGAATATGATGGGGGTGTGGTTTTTCGCCGCCATGGAAAGGGTGGGTTATAGCCAAGTCAAACTGTTGTCCTTTAGATCCAGAATCAAGAACAGTCTCGAGTTTTCGTGCAAGGTTGGGCAAATAATTTGAGAACCCGGAATCCTCAATCTCTGCAAAGCTTAATTTAACATTAAGATCTCTTATAGCCATTTGAAGTTCTTGGCCTCGAGGTGAGTCCGCGGAGTAGGTTAGACACAGAATTTCTATTTTATGAATCTTCGATAAAAATTTTAACCCTTCGTAAAACCAAAGAGACTCGTCGTCGGGGTGTGCAACCACCAAAAGAATGCTAAAGGAACGGTGCTTTTCTTTTGTCATTAATTGGAATGCTAAAATAGGCTCGATAAAATACCAATTCAATTAATGTGTTGGGAATTAAATTGTGGCTGAGGTCTAGCAGAATTGCAGTATGGTAGACAGATAAAGCCATGACTGCCATGGAAGATAAACAATCAGCAAACAGAAAAAATAAAGTTAGAGTAACCAAAAGCAAATAGCAGCAATCAAAGTGGGAAGCAAAGAGCTGTAAAATAGCTGCCAGGAGCTGATTCCCTCTTTGCCAAAGGCACCATTAAGAATACTGTATCCGGCAGGATTAGGGGCGTTGGCAATTATAGTAAGGCCACCACCCACTATGCTTCCTGCAACCAATGCATATCGAGAGGAGTGGGATAGGTCGGGAACTTGGGAGCCTAAATAGGTGAGAGCGGCATTGTCCGTGATTGCAGTGAGTGAGAGACTACCAAGATACAGAGGCAGAGAATCTAAAGAGCTCAGGACGGGCTCAAGCCACCATCTTTGGGGCGCACCAAGAATGATCAATCCGCCAAGGAAGAACCCTACAAGTAAGCCCTCCTTTAGATTTAACCTTTCTTGGTACTCTTTGGTCACGGTGACAAGGCCAAGGAAGAAAAGAAAGAGTCCTAAGAATAAAATGGGGCGATGAGCAGCAGCGACTATTAAAATCAAGAAGAGTAGATGGATGATAGGAACCCAAAGGGGCATCTTCATTTGCATTTTAATTTGTGATTTAGAAAGACTCAAGAGCTCTCTTCTGTTGATCCAGGTCACAAGACTTGTTGAAATGCAAACTGCTATAATTGCTTTCCAGCCAAAATTCGAAAACATAAATGCAAGGTCCCAGCTCCAATTGGATGCTACCATGAGTACAGGGGCTGCAGCGTAGGGGGTAAGAGTTCCCCCAATCGAAATATTAACAAAAAGTAAACCGAGGGTAGCGTATTTGAGTTTCATGGAAATTTGTCTTTTATATAATCGATTAAGAAGAGTGAGTGCAGTGACTGTCATCGCGGCGGGCTCAGTGATGAAGCTTCCAAGGATTGGTCCAACAATGAGTATGATTAGATAAAAAGATAATTCGCCGCTAAAGGGCAATAAGCGACTCAAGCTATCGATTATGATTTTTGTTAATTCTAGAATTGGTTCAGTTGAGCATACGGTCATAATTACAAAAATGAGTGCGGGTTCAGTAAAACTTCTCGTTTCGAGATAGAAAATGGATGTACTGAAGTCTTCAATGATTCCAAAACAAATAAGAAAAATCAGTGCCCAAACTCCAAAAACTACTTCAACTTCTCCAAGAAGGTGGAAAAAATTTTCCTTTATTGAGCCCGCGGGATATTGGAGTGCTAGATGTCGAAACCATTTTACCGAAAAAGTATGTAAAAGAGCCATGAAAAAACAAATTGTGGCTGCCAGGGGTACCGGGGTGATCGTTTCAAGCATCTTGCTGGCCCTCCTCTAAGAGTGGATCAAAAAAGTTTTAAACGTATTTTAGGAGTTCTTTTAAGTTAGCGATCTTCGTTTTAGCATTTGCTGTAACATCAGGGCTCTGAGGGTAGATGGCAAAGGATTGTTCGGAGTGCTTGAAGAGACAAATGTCATTTTCTCCGTTGCCAACAGAAAGAACTTGGTGATCGTTAGGGGACGTGTTAGCCGCCCTCAAATGGTGAATAAAATTGGCCTTGCAGATTTGATGTTCTTTGCATCCGTTTTCGAACTGCATAAAGGGTGAGAGCGTAATTTCGCCTGTGGCTTTACCTTTATTAAAATCTAGTAAATGAGCAATAGAAAAATCGGCAAATATTCTACGGCGAATGATCTCGGATGCTATAAAGTAAGAGTCGGTGATGATTCCTACTCGATAGCCGCTCTTTCTGAGTTCAATGATTGTCTCCTGAGCATGAGGTTTGAGCGGAATAGTGCGAGCAATTTTTTCAAAGGTCTGTTTAGGGATTCCTCTCAGTACTTGCGCGATCATTTTGGTTCTATATCGAGAGTCAAGTTGGTGATTACCTAGTAGTCCGTTGAGTTCGTGTCGTAAGCCGGTATAATGGGTGATGGCCTCAATAAAACTACCTTCAATGAGTGTGCCATCCATATCGAACAAAACAACCGGCTGATTCTCTTCTAGTTCCTGAAGGATAGATCCATATTGAAACTTCTCGAACCGCTCTCGTTCTGAAGAATCTCCAATTGAAAAAGGGTGGAGTCGACGATATTTTGAGGCCTTTGTAAGAATTGTTCTAACAACTTGGAGAGACATTTTTGAGAGGGCTTCGAGGGGTTGATGATCGTGATCAAGGTAGCCTACTTCAATCTCTGTAATGCGAGCGCCCAATTGAGAAACATCAATGAGTAGGCCGATATCGACACCATAATCATTTTCAAATTTTATATTATTTAGAAAATCGCGATTGGCCGCAATGATTCCGCCGAGGGGTTGTTCAAAAGCGAGGAGTTCTGGAAAAAAAATCTTTAAAAGTGGCTTTGCTGTAAGTTCGGTAACTCGGCCCGAGGCACGATGGAATTTTCCTTTTACAAAGTCGGCCTCTTCAGAAAGAAGTGGTTGGATCATACTATCAATTAGTTCGTTTGAAAAGTTAAAGATGTCGCCGTCGAGAAAGAGCACTTTTTCATTTTTGGAGCGCACCAAGCCGTCGTGCATCGAGGCACCTTTGCCTAAAAGTGAGCTTAAATAAACTTTGGCGCCTTCCTTTTTGGCAATATTAAATGTGTTGTCTGTTGACCCGTCATCTATAACGATAATTTCCGTTACGATGGGCTTTGTTTTTACGTATCGAATGATTTCGCCGATGCGTTTTTCCTCATTCAGTGTTGGAATAATGACGGTGATCATAAGACTCCATTTTTTTCATAAGTGAGTGTTGGAATGAGTAGCGTATTAAAGTCTAGTTGGTTGGTGTCACTTCTACGTTAAGTAGAAGAGCGGTCCGAAAAAGAATAGGCGTTTTTTTATTAATAGAGTAATCGATTGGCGATGGTCGACAGATCTCCACTCAAGAACCAATATCATAGTTCCTCCAAGCGAAAGCGACCCTACTTTCAGTTAACTACAAGCTTAAGCTTGCACCCGCAAATTACTCTCTATTTTCTATAGATTGCGAAGAGGAGTCAAGATGTATAAATTAAAAAAACACCAAACAAAAGACTAAAAATAGAAGTTGTTTGGTGTTGAGGCTTAGTCGCCAAATTGTCGTCGTGATTACTTTTCATTTACAGGGTGCCTCATTAAAATTAGGATTTCAGAAACAGGAGGTATCAACAATTAGATACCAGTTTCTCTAAATTTCAATTTAAATAGTTTTTGTTTACAGAGTCACTTGGCCCTTCGGAAGTATTGCGATCTTTAATGATACTAGCTGTTTTTATGGTGCCATTAAATAGTAATTTGCGGTCGATATTAGGGCAATGATAGGTCTTAATAGATCACCTCTTGACAATCATAGGTAAATCCCTACACTGCGCGACTTAATTGTGATTGGTAGGGAGAAAATAGATGAGAGTTTTAGTGCTTGCGTTCGTTGTGATTTGTGCTGCTACCCAGGCTTTTGGTTCTGATATCGTAATTGAATCAGAAACAAAAGAAATCTTTTTGAGTCATCCTCTTCAAATGGATTTGAGATGCGAGGGCGGCCGTACAAAAACGTACCCGACTTCATCGGTAGTGTTGTTGACGAGCGCAACGGGGTTTTTCGAAAAAAGCACGCTGACCTCTCTGATCCATGATGATTATCCCCGCATGGGAGATCATTGCGATGAACTTATCAATCGCTTTTTATCTCAGTTGCCTGCGAAACTTTCGCTAACTCTCAATATCTTTGAGGTCGACGGTAAAAACATAAGAACCAAAGTTCGCCGACAGTCTATTTCTGGAAGTTTTGGTGATTTTAAGTTTGAAAGCCGTGACGAGTATTAGAAAAGATAAAATGGAGGTGGTAAACGGATTTGAACCGCTGTACGCGCTTTTGCAGAGCGCTGCCTAGCCCCTCGGCCATACCACCAAATAGGTTCAGAAGGGCCAAGCTACCGATAAAGCCCTTTTGAGTCAATCCCATCTTTGTAATTCCACGAAGGGCGTCACTGTATAAGTCAGAGCCTTTTCAATTTCATCCACCCCGGGCCGATTTTTGCCACCAAGATCCGCAAGAGTCTTGGCCACACGAAGAGTCGATAGGTATCGGCGATGGGAACCTTGTAATTGTTCCATCAGTTTTCGCTCAAGGAGTGGCCAGTTTTTTACATCAAAGGCGCTCTCCGTAAGGGAGGCATTGTCTGACTCGCCCTCTGTCAAACGGTTTCTGAGGTCTTGCAGTTGTTCGCGAAGATCGGTCCATGGAATGGTCCGTGGCCCCTTCCAGCGATGGGAAAAATTAAGAATTTGAAAGCGGTCCACCAAAGGACCCGTCAGTTTTTGCGAATAACTTCGGCATTTCGTGAGGGAGTAGCGACAGCGTGTCGGAGTTTTAGGCACAAAATCACCACAGGGGCAAAGATTGGTGGTGGCCAACAAATGAAATCGGCACTCATAGGTATAATAGCCTGACACTCGCGCTAAACGAATTTTATGGGTTTCGAGGGGTTCACGCAAGGCTTCGATAACGGTGGGTTTAAACTCTAAAAGTTCATCAAGAATCAGCGTGCCATGGTGGGCTCGAGCGAGTTCACCGGTTCGAATCGGGTTACCACCTCCAACCAATCCTTGAGTTGTTGCTGAATGATGAGGGCGAATCAGTGGTCGCCAGAAACTGGAATCATTGGTCGTGTCGGGAGTCTGTTGGCGGCGGCGCCAAAGGTCTCTCTGGGTCTGTTCATCAGGATCACTTCCCAAACTGTGAATGATTTCTGACATCATCGATTTTCCGCTCCCCGCAGGGCCCGCCATGAGCACTGAGTGTCGCCCAAGGGCCGCGATCGCAGCTAATTCTGCCTGTGCCGTGGTGAGGCTGATATGGTCGAAGCGCGGAGATTGAAGGACGGCCTGTGGCGATTCGTTTTGCCATGACGGTTCGACGAGTTCGCGCAAATGAGTGATAGTTCCGAGAGGCGATTGCAACCATGGGCGTTTTTGATCATTGGTGGTTTTGCCAGTTACGAGAAACGTGGGAGAGCGGTCATCAAAACCAACAAGATCTTCGGGTTGTTGAACGCTCCCATCCAGGTTGAGCTCTCCGTAGAGAGTCCATTTGGCGGCATCAAAAGGCTGAGGGAGTTGTTGCATCTCCCAAAGAATTCCTGCCGCCACGGCGAGCTCTAAACCGCGACTCGATTTTTTTAAATGATTGGGTTTGAGATTAATGATGATTTGCTCTGCTTCAGGCCAGGTAAATCCGCTTTGTTTAATTGCCGTTTTAATGCGAATAGCACTTTCTTTAATGGCCTGATCGGGGAGCCCAACAAATTTCATCTCGGGCAGGCCGCGAACTAACAAAACTTCAACTTCGATGGGGTTTAAATCCCACCCCTGGGAGATCAGTGATTTTAATTTCATAGTAACCGCTATATTTGCAAGCGGTGCCAAATTCTTATAATCAAATAAACCGACAAAGACTGTCCGCTAGGGGCGAGAATCGGAATCGTTTTCGGACGCTCGGCCATCGGCCAAGGGATGAAAGGCATTGATGGCGTCATGCAAGTGTTGAGTGCTCACAGAGGTATAAATTTGAGTTGTTTGAATGCTTGAATGCCCTAAAAGTAATTGAATGCTTCGGAGATCGGCCCCCGCATCGAGAAGGGCTGTTGCACAGCCATGCCGGAGTTGGTGCGGAGACACTGGCTCTTCAAAGCCTGCTTTGTTAGACCACGCTGTGAGCCAGCGCCAGATATCAACACGACTCGGGCGATGCCCCCTATCATTAAGAAGAAGGGCGTCGCTTTTTTCACGCAGAAGACTCGGTCGAACCAGCTCAATGTATTGATTTAAAGCTTGCACCAGAACGTCAGTTAAAGGCACAAGGCGCTGTTTGCCTCCCTTGCCTGTTACCTTGATCCAGCGCTCAATCGAATTATAGTCAAGCGTATCAAGCTCAATGAGTTCAGACACTCGGCATCCCGAACCAAACAAGAGCGACAGCGTGAGTTGGTTTCGGCGCGTTTGCAGCTCATTGTCAGTTACGGCGGCTTCTTGCAAAGCAAAAAACTGATCGGTGGTTAAAACCTTGGGAAGAGTTTTTTTAGACTTTGGCTGGCGTAACTCGCGAAGTTCGGGGCATTGATGGCCACGGTTCTCACAAAATTTCAAATAGGTGCGAATGCTACTGATCATTCTTGCTTGTGAACGTGGAGAGAGCCCCCGTTGTCGAAAAAAATCATAGATATAAGCAATCGGCTTTTTTAACTCGATGAATTCGACATAAAGCTCTAAATCGCGACGATAAGCCATCACGGTATTTTGACTTCGGCCCCGGACCGTTTGGAGTTCTTCGAAAAAATCAGCCCAAAATTCCAACATAAGCTCATCATGGGCAGTTCGCGATTGAAAATCAATCGCAAAGTAGGGGCCACTTTTGAAGCAAAGCATAAGAAAGGTCAGGGAAACACATAGTAAAAGTCACTACGAGGACCAAAAAGGGCCATGGGTATGAAGGAACTCAAGAATGACAACAGGTGCGAGTTCGGTTGATTGCTATTTTAACAAGGAATTGCTAGGGTTCGGGCGTTAGAAAAACGTTCCCGCGCCATCTGAGCCTTAGGAGTTATTGGTGAAAATAGTAAAAACGGTTTTAGTTGTTATTGCTTTGATGGGTCTTGGGTATTTTGGAGTCACTTTTTATTCGTTTTTATTTGCTCGCAAGGTCAATGGTGTAGTGGTGGATGTTGAAAAAGTCGAAATGACTAATGCTGTTCTCACTCGTTCGACGAACGATCTTCCTTATATGCATTCATTCGCTGTTGCGGTGAAGGAAGCCAGTGGTGAAATTATCACTTCGTCGGCCGAAGATCGACAGTGGGCCGTTGTTAAAGAAGGTCAGTGCGTAGAGGCGAAGTTCTTTCCTTATCCTCCATGGGATTTTGTCAAATCAGGCACCTATTTTGGTGCCCGTCTTTTAAAGCTCTCGGATTGCTCATCCGTTTCACCTCAAGAGAATAAATAAGATTTAATTAGTGCGCGAGAGCCTTCAGTTTGACCATTTGTATTTGTCCCTCGTCATCAGGGATCTGATCGAGAAATTTAACGGTCCATGTTCCCGCAGCGGGTTCTCCATAGAAAGCATTAGAAATTAAGTTGTAGGTCTGAGTCGTTGCATAGGGGTTTCCTAAGCCGTCGCGCGTGCCAGAATAGGTATTAAATGGTGGCATTACAATGCTGCGTGTTCCTGCCGGTGAGATGATCTCAATAGCCACATCGCCAAAGTACGAATGTGATACAAGAGCTTCAAGCTCAAGGGTCTCAACGGTTTTATTAAGCGTAGATACAATGGCTTCGGTCGCGCTGATGGCAGAAGACGTTCCGAAGGCCTTGCTGCTTGTGATGGTGTTTCCTAGTTGGTGCTCAGTCGCTGGTGGCAAAAGAGTGTGCGAGCGAGCGTAGGTGAGTGCTGCGGAAATATCAAGAGCTCCAAAACCATAGTGGTTATGAAAAGCTATTCCCGCCGCATTGGTGACCCATCCCAAGGAGAATTCAATCTGTTGTCCTTGATAGCTGTAACTCATAGCTGGTGAAGACGGTTCGATTCGACGAGCCGTTTTAGCCAAGATATGTTTTACATCCCGCCACGTTAACTGCGGATTACCCTCGAGCAAAAGAGCAATAGCCCCAGAGGCCATAGGAGTAGCCGAGGAGGTGCCGTTGAAGGCCGATGTGTATCGACAAAGATTGTTTATTGCTAAAACGCCGCTGTTAAAGTCGTTCGTGGTGGAACTGCTACGGCTCAATCCAACATCACAACCATAGAGGTCGGTGGTGACCATCGCTGGTGTGGTGGTTCCAAATTCGCCGCCCGGTGCCGAGATCCAAAGGCTGGACCCAATGCTTGAATAGGACGCTTTCACTCCTTGTGCACTGAGAGCTCCAACAACGATCGTGTAAGGATTGTTGTTGTATTGATCTTGGTTGGCGCTTTCGGGGCAAAATCCGCTACTGCCACAACTCAGGTAACCATTGCCGGCGGCCTTGACAACGAGAGTGCCGCGCCCATTGCGCTGAGTGCTAGTTACAGATTTTAAAATATCCCGGTATTCCGCTTCGATGCTCATAGGAAAGCTATTAGAAGCTCCCCAACTTTGATTAATAATGTCGTAGGGGCCAATGACTTGGTCGATCAATTTGTTAATGGATTGATCGCTTTCAATAAAGTTAAGAGACGCAATATTGGCTCTTGGCGCTACGCCGCGAACGCCAATGTCGTTCCATCCAACAGCCGCAATGAGACCTGCAACACCAGTCCCATGAAACGCATAGCTCGCCGAGGTAGGCGTGGGCACTCCACTGTAACCGTTAGCAAGTGTTCCATTGATATAATCGCGGTGGTAAGGTTTTACGTTCTCCGCAAGATCTTCGTGATTAACATCAAAGCCAGTATCAGAAACTCCAATGAGAATGTTTTTTCCAGAGTAACCCGCTTGGTGAGAAGCAAGAACATGGAGATCTTCGTTTGGTTTTCCACCCGATTGCGAGTAGGCTCGTTGACCGGTGTTAACAAGTCCCCATTGATCACTAAAAAAAGGATCGCTTTTTACGGTGATCGAAAAAGGGCCAATTTGAATATCTTGGTTATTCGATGTGTATCGCAAAGACAAATTCTCAAAGGTTCCTGAGCTCGGTGGAACTCCAGAGATTTGTCCGGTGGTGCTATTGATAGAGAGCCAGATCGGAAAATTATCTCCACGCCAGTTACTGAAGGAGCCAGAGTTGGACCAGTTACGAGCCACGGTCTGTGGATTGACAGTGAAGAGAAAGTCTCCGTAAGCAACCTGATTTTCAGCCTCGAAGAGTAAAATTTCTGTCGACGGCGGTGGTGTTGCTGTTTGTTGGGGAGTGGCTGTTTCGGTGGGAACCAGCGGTGGCACATCCGTTGTTGGCACGGTAGGGGGATTTACCGCTTCGTTCGTGGTTCCACTTGAACCCGTGGGAACACCATCGTTTCCGGGGAGGCCTTTTTTGGTATTGTCAGTTTTACTGCAACCGGAACCAATGAAGACAATAAATAGAATAAGATTGATTAACGGCTTCATCGTGGTTGAATCTCCCTGTCGACGACATCAACTTTTAAAGATTCAATGGCCATCTCTGCTCTGAGTTTATCGACAGCCTTTGGAACATCAGTGGGTGGATTGACGGTTACAATATATTTATTGTTTCCAAGTTCGCGGCTGACGCTCAAAGTGGTTCCGTCAAAATCATTTGGAAGCCGACTGATCTCTTGCGTTTCAAGGATAATCTCACCCGATATAAAAGCTTTTTTTCCAGTGCTGATATTGGCAACGGCCAAGCGTGGCTGTTCCGGTTTATTTTTGTCTTTTTCAATATTAATGATTTCGTTACCTTTAAGCACAAAACGTGATTTACCGTTTGTAAAATTGATAGTTTGCGACTCCGAAGCAATTCCACGTGCTTGACTCTGCTCCACGGCGGTTCGAACTTTGTTTTGATTACTTAGTGTCTGATCTAGGAGTTGGCTCCAATTTTTTTCGGGAGAATTTTTAAGGGCATTTTCGCGTGCGAATTTTTCTCGAGTGATATGAATGACAAACATACCAAAGGCAAAGCCCATTGTAGGAATTATGATCCACTTCCATTTGAACTTTTTGGCCTTCATGACGTCGAGCCCTCCTTTGATCTTTATCGGAGAGCAGCAAAAAAAGATGTTAGGACTCTGGTCTAAAAATGAGACAGTGGCGTTTTTTTGTGAGGTCTTTTTTAGGCAGCTGTTTAATTTATATTAGACAGGACCTGGCCTATGGTTGGAGCAATTTGTTTCAAAAAAGAACAACTAAGATCTTGTAATCAATAAGAAGTTTTTAGAAATTCGAACCATTTAGGACTCCGTTTTGCAGAGATATTAACGACGTAGCATCGCCTCGAGCGGGAGTATCAGCGATGGGCAAAAGAATGGCTTCTTGGTTGTTTGTGATGTGTCTTGCGCAGAGTGCATCAGCGACGATGAATGCGGCTGCGGGGGAACCACGGCCTCTATTGTCTGAGGTTGGGAGCAGTCAAGGCGAGGAAGATTTTGCTTATGATGCTGCGGCTTTTGTGCCGCAAAATCAGAGTTTGTCTTATCGTGCTCATCAGCAAAAACGAGCTGATAACAAGGCCCCTTCTGAAAAGACCCCAGTGACGATCAATGTGATACCTTTAGACGAATGGAATAAAATGAACCATGCTCAGTTGAGTCTTTTACCGAAGGCTTCTTTAGAGCGAAACGGTGATCAATTGCTCAATACGCTTGCGTTCGAAAAAGAGCTTGAGCGTGTTTCAGGCAGTCTTAGAGATGATGAACAATTGGCGTCGCTTCGAAAAACAAAAATTTCTGGAAAAAATCGCCGAGGAAGAAAATCTCAGGTGCTAACTTGTGCTGGCGATGCCACTTATTATTTGCCAACAGGAAAAAGAACGGCAAGTGGCGATCGTTTTACAGGAAGAGAACTGTCGGCAGCAGCGGTCAGTCGATTTCCATTAAATTCTATTCTGGTTGTTTGTCGGCAAGACAAAGTTCAAACCTGTGTAAAGGTGAAAGCGAATGATCGAGGGGGCTTTGAACATCAACGTGGCAACCCCACTCTCGTCGATCTCTCGCCAGCAGCGGCAAGCTATCTCGGATTTGGTCCGCGAGCGAAGTCCCGTGACGACGAAGGAGGTGTGATCGGACGGGTAAAGATCACTGTTCGAGGGCCGGGTTGCTAGTCGCCAGCAGACCTAGGGCACTTTCACAAACTGTAAATAGTGTTTTAATTCGTTGATACTCTCTTGAATATCATCGAGAGCTCGATGTTTTTCGGATTTATCAAATTTCACATTGTATTTTTGATAAAACATGAGTTTCCAACTGCTCACATCCATCATGCGGTAGTGGAGTTTTTTATCGAGATCCGGCCAATACTTGCTGATAAACAAACGATCTTGAGAAATCGAATTACCACAAATAATCGCACGGCGGTCTTCTTCGTGAATCCAATGTCGCTCTATCAACTTTAATAAATCTTCTTCGACTAAGTGGGAGGCTTTTCCAAAAGGAACTTTGCTCGTCAAACCAGATTTACCATGGTGTTGCTTGTTCCAATCATCCATTTTGTCGAGATACATTTTCGGTTGTTGAACCACTTGTTCGTAGGATTCTATAGGGTTTAACTTTAAGTCAGTGACAATGGCAGCGCACTCGATAATCACTTCTTTGTTTACATCGAGGCCCGTCATCTCGAGATCAATCCAAAGAAGACGGTCTAATTTTTTATCGTTTTTACTCATTGAGAATCCTTAAAAAGAAGTGAACCTTTATTGTATTTTTAATCTTCTGCCTGGGCAACTATTTTCTGGAGAGCCAAAAGCTCATTAGACCAAAAATTATAATCGTGAAAGCCTGGAAACAGGTTCGGAAATGAAGGGTCATCCCATCGTTCCGCTATCCATGTAGAATAATGAATGATGCGAAAGGCTCGCAGGGGTTCTAAAAGGTATTGCTCTTCGTCGCTCCAATCGCGGAGTTGGCGGTAACTGTCAACGAAGACTTCTTGTTGTTCCTCGGGCAACTGGGTGAGAATGATCCAAAAATCTTGAGCCGCGGGCGCCATTAAAAAGTCGTCAAAATCAATTAATGTCCAATCATCGTTCCAAATGAGGTTGCCGCGATGAAAGTCACCATGCAAGCGAATCGATTTAAAATGAGGTAAGGCGGAGTCCAGAAAGTGAAAGACTTCTTCGGCGATGGATCGGTAAGGATTCCAAAGTTCTATTGGAATATGGGGTTTTAAAAGTTCAAGCCGTTGAAAATTAGGCTTTAAAGTGGGTCGATGCTGCGATGGTCGTTTGGCACCCACATTATGAACCCTTGCAAGCCAACGTCCCAATCCTGGAACCTGCTCGGGAGTTATTTCTTCGATGAGTCTCCCACGAATTTTTGGAAAAACCACCATCATCAACCCATCATGCTCCGAAAGTGTGCTTTGGTTGCTGAGCAAAAAAGGATCTGCAACGGGAATACCCTCCTCTTTGAGCTCTTTTAAAAAAGCATGTTCTTCTAAAATAGTTTCGCGACTCCATCGATGAGGGCGATAAAACTTCACAATGACTGATCCACCCGTTTCGAGATCCACATCGAAAACTCGATTCTCGTAAGAATTGAGGGTACGATATCGACCGGTCGACTGAAATCCATGAGATTCAACCGCGGCTAAGACCCTATCAGGTGTAAGATTAAAAAAGGTGGTTTTTTTAGAATCCTTTGAGGAATCATTGACCATTCGTATCGATCTCCACCCAGGTGATTCCGTCGCCACCGGTTTCGGGGGTTCCAGCTTTCCATTTTTTTACATAAGCGCTTCGCGACAAATAGGCTCTGAGGGATCGTTTGAGAGCCTCTGTTCCGTGGCCATGAATAATTTTAATTCGGTCTTCGCCACGTAAAACAGCTTGATCGAGTTCTCTATCCACAGTCTCGATGGCCTTGTCGACCGTTTGTCCGCGAATGTCGATGGATGGGTCGTGAGTTGAGAGGCTTGTGTCGAATCCAGATCGATGTCGTAGAATTTTTGCTGTTGGGTTTTGACTGGTCGCCGGTGGTTTAAGTTCTCTCCAAGAAATGCTAAGACGAAGAGAGTTAGAAAGCACAGGGATATCGCCCTTGGCATTGGGTTGCCCTTGGATGATACCGTCTTGACCAAGGGAAGGAATATAAACCTTTGTTCCCGGAGGAAAACGTTGGATAAACTCAGAGGCACTTGTGATTGCATGGTCTTCAAGGGCATCGCCTTTTTTATGGCGAATAATTTGTGGTAGTTCTTGTTTGATGTTTTCTAGTTGTTTAAAGCGTTTGAAGGTGTCTTCGACTTTAGCATGCGTAATTTTTTCGTCGATTTCTTTTTGAGTTTCCTTCGCTAAGCGATCAAGCATTTGTGCACGTTCTTTTTCAAATTGTAGAATCAATTCTCCATATTTCTTTTTTTCTTTTTCAGCTTCGTGTGCTCGCTTGTTGAAATCTTTTTGGGTACTTAATAAATCTTGTTTGAGTTTTTCAAGTTCGTCAAAGGCTTGGCGCTGAGCCCTTTGTTCAGGAGAGAGGAGCTCGTAAGCACGATCGATAAGTGTGGGTGAAACACCCACGCGTTTTGCCGTTTGCAGAGCCAGGGAGTTTCCCGCTACTCCTGGGATGAATAAATAGGTTGGTCGACCTGATTTTTCGTCGTATTGAAGGCTGCCTTGGAGCACTTCAGATTCCGCACTCCAGCCGGTTTTAAGGGGGCCTAAATGCGAGGTAACCACGGCAAAGATTTTCTCTTTAGCATAAGTTTCGATAAAACTGCGGGCGAGTGCACTTCCTTCCTCGGGATCGGTCGAACCACAAATTTCATCAACCAGCAAAAGATTTTGCTCACCATGAAGTTGGGTGGCGCGATCAAGGATTTTTAAGTGCGCTGCAAAAGTCGATAGATGTTCATCAACACTTTGTGAATCACCAATGGCTGTAACGATTTTTTCAAAAAAAGGAATTTCAGAGCCCTCTGAAGCAGCAATCGGCATTCCACAACGAGCCATTTGTGCCGCCAAGCCTAAAGATTTGAGAAGTACGGTTTTTCCGCCCGCATTAGGGCCTGTTAGGAGGAGAATTCTCTTTCCTTTAGCAAGAGCCAAGGTATTGGGAACGATTCCATCCGCATTGAGAGCTAAGAGCGGGTGACGTAAGTTTTTAAGGTCTACATGGTCTTTAGAGAAATGAGGCGCATTCGCGTCTAAATGCTCAGCGAGAGCGGCTTGAGCCAGATAAAAATCGATTTCTTGGAGAATATCACGAGCAATAAAAAATTCACCGGCGCGAGATGTTAAATATTTTGAGAGTTCTTCAAGAAGTCTTTCGATTTCTTGCTCAATTCCCCATTCGACTTGTTTGAGGCGGCTATTCATTGGAATAACTTCCTCGGGTTCAATAAAAACTGTTTGTTTGCTTTGAGATTGCGCCTGGATGATTCCTTTAACAAAGTGTTGCGATCCCCCTTTGACGGGAACCACCCAACGACCTTCACGCGAAGTGACGTATTTATCTTGGAGGTAGGGCTCCATATCATAATCACGAACGATTCGATCAAGAGTATTTTGAATTTGTTTGGTGATGCTTTCTTTTTCGCGAAACAAATTGAAGAGAGTTTCACTGGCATCATTGCGAATTTCTCCGCCGAGAGTAAAGATATTATCGATGGCGGAGAGGGGTTCGTCGGCTCTCATGAGCCTTTCAAAAAGAGATTTGAGCCAATGGGATTGAAAATTGCGAATAACCTCTTTTAAAGCAATACTCTCGGTGCAGAAATGCCGTACATCCCGAATTTCTAATGCATTGAGCACAGCTTGTTTTTTTAGTTTAATGTGCCAGGTCTCAAAAAGATCAAGGCTTTGCATATGGGGTCTGGTGCCTGTTTTTAATAAAGCTCTTGCTTCTTCAATTTTTAAAAAACTCTCTTCCGCCTCCTTCGATTGGGCTTTTGGTTGGAGGCTAAGGACAGCGGCCTTAGTGAGGGCGGCGGTAGCCATTCTTTCAAGATAATTTAGGAGTTCGGTCCAATCCAAATTGTTAATGTCTTTTGCCATGATGTCTTTCCACTCATTTTTAGGTTTTTTGTGGGATCGAATCAATGAGTTGGTCTATCTTTGTTTTTGCGTGAATAGAGCAACAAAACCCACGAGCGTAAAGAAGAGTACTACAATAGGCCACAAATCGCCATAACGAGTATAAAGCGTCATAACGGGTTTTTCTTGGTAGGGGATCTTGAAGAGTGAAAACCACTCATCGTAGAGGGGCGAGAGATTAAGAATCTTTCCGGAGGCTTCAACCGCAGAGGTGAACCCCGTGTTGGTCACTCGAAGGAGGGGGCGTCGGTTTTCAATGGCTCGCGCAAAAGTCATAGACATGTGCTGAAAAGGCTCAGAATTTGGACCGAACCAGGAATCATTGGTTAAATTAACAAGAATCTGCGCACCAGCCAGCGTGCCGATTCTAGAGAATTCAGGATAAAGCGCCTCGTAGCAAATTTGAGGGGCAATTTGGAGATTGTTGAAAAAAGGATCACTAAGGGTCAAACTCTGAGGCCCCGGACCTCTTGAAAAGCCCTTGCCAGAGGGAGAAATTTCAGTGAGATAGGGAAACCAATCGCCAAAAGGGGTGTATTCACCGAAGGCCAACAAATGCTTTTTTCGATAGGGAGTCGGTGATAAGGCTCGTTGAGCCCCAAGCATGAAAAGCGCATTATAGGAATCATCTGGCTTTTGAGATCTGATTTCCTTTGAATATCCACCCGTAATAAGAAAGCGCTGAGTTTCTCGCAAAAAGTTTTCAATGATTTGAGGTCTTCGGCGACCCTTGAATTGCCCATCCAGATAGTCGGGGATTGCCGACTCCGGCCAAACCAAGACCTTTCCCTCGGGAAATTGTTCAATTGCTTTTCGACTGAGAGAAATGAACCTGTCTAGGATAAAATCCTGGTATCCGATGCCTCTTTCGGCTGAAATCCGCTCCGTATTGCCAATGTTTGCTTGGATGGCTAGAAAAGGAATTTGTTTTTGGTCATTACTATCAAACCATGGAGCACCGTGCCTGTGGCCAGAATAATTCAGTAATGCAAAAAAAGCCAATGCCCCGCTGAGGCCAATCAATGTATGGGCAACCACAGAGGGTTTTTCTGATTGGTGCCACCAAACAAAAAAAGCGTTAAAAAGTAATAAGACGAAGGACAGCCCTTGGAAGCCAATGATATCAGCCCAGTGATAGGAGGGTAGTTTCGCCCAAAAGAGCGTGTAGCCCATATGCCACTGAAAGATATAAGGCCAATAAATTTCAGCGAGGGCCCAAGAGCCAGAGAGAAACAGTAGCCACCAAACCAGTTTGAGCGAATGAGAGGGGATTCTAGCAGAAAACCGTTCCCGCAGAAAAAAAATGGAAAGTCCGACGAGCGGAATATAAAGGTGCGCCAAACTGGCAAATAAAAATAAAACAACCAGGGCTAAGGGGGCCGGAATATTTCCGAACTCGTGGGCTGTATGATAAACCCAATGAAAACCGATAAGATTCAGAACAAATTGGCTTAACCACCCCGTCCAGAAAGCCTCTTTTCTTGAGTTGGCCCTAAAGAGCCAAAACCACCAGAGGGGGGCATAGTTAAACAGTGCGGCCCACGGAAAAAAAGGAATATACGAGGTGCCAGTCATGACTCCTGTGAGGAGGCTGGCACTTATGGCGACCTTATTTTGGCGACAAAAAAAGAACAGGTGATCTTTAAGGTTCTTGGTGGACAACATGCTTCGATTCTAGTGATAATTACTGAGAAACGGCAAGAAATTAAGAGGTTAAATTGCGAGTTCATTGCCCCCGATGCGGAAAACATTATTTGGTTGATACGTCGACGAATCTGTCGTGCGAAAAGGCCCATTTTATTTGTACGGCTTGTCAATGTGAATTTCCACTGCATTCAAAAAGAGAAATGGTCTCTCGGGTGGCTTTGCCAGAGGTGAAACATTGCCCGTTTTGTTCCGAAATTTTAATGAACGATAAAGATGAGTGTCCGCGTTGCCTTAAAATTCCCAGCAAATTTGATTTGTCTTCAAAGTCACTTGAAACTCCAACGGCGAAAAGCACACTTCAAAAGCGGGCCGATGAGGCTTGGCAAGACTTATTGGATAATTTTTCAGAAACAACACAACATCAAGCGTTTGTTTCTCTCTGTCATCAGTTAGGTCATCTCGATTTTGCGGAAGAGCGCTATCAAAAACTTCGTGATATTATCGGTGATGATCATGAAATCGATAAGCGACTGCAACAGATCAATTTTTTGCGCTGGCAATCGCAGAAGGTTAAAACCTCTGACGTAGCGGAGCGCCCTCTGACTCGTTGGCAGTGGCAGGTTATTGTTGGAATCGTTGCCACAGTTCTTATTTTAATAGGGACGTTGGCGAGTCCACTGCGCTGGTTGGCTTCGCTCGGTTTATTTTTGGTTGCTGGGCTTTTTTTGAACAGCCTCAAGAAGTGACTTACCAAATCCCGACATTCCCGACGCAGATTCGCCAAGTTTAGCTGGGTTGCGTTTGCCTCGTTCTTCTGAATTAAACATTTCCGACTCATGAGAAAAGACAGGGGCATCGGCTGTGATATTGGCCGCCTGAACACCGGTTGCACCGATACCACTATCCAAAACGGTGAGGGCTTTATAAAGATTGAGTTTTCGAGATGTTCCTGTTTTGTTAATGAGAGTTTCTTCTCCGTCGCCCGTTGCGAGTAAATATTTTTTAGTTTCATCCACTGAAAAAGTCCCTTTGTGTGCCATGACAACAGCAGCTGCTCCGGTCACAAAGGCTGTCGCCTGAGAGGTTCCCGTCATAAATCCATAAGTGTTTCTTGGAAGCGTAGAAAGAATATTTTGCCCGGGGGCTGCGATCTGAACGGTTTCAACGCCATAGTTACTTGATGGGAGGACCTGGGTGTTTGGATCGATTGCGGTTACTGAAATGATATTTGAAAGCCCATAGTCGGCTGGAAAATACTTATGATGATCAGAATTGGATCTCTCGTTACCGGCGGCGGCAACAAAAAGAATTCCGCGTCGTTGAGCCTCTTGGATGGCCTTTTTTTCTTCTTCACTAAACTCTAAACCACCACCGCTGTAATTGATAATATTCGCTCGCATTTTTGTTGCATAGTGAATGGCTTGTACAGTGTTTCGAAGATTGTCGGTTGGGGTTTTTGGGTCGTAATACTTTAAAATCATCATGCTCACCTTGGGGGCAATTCCAATAATGCCTTTTCCATTTCCTCCCTCTGCGCCTACGATGCCCGCGATGTGGGTGCCGTGGCCATGGTTGTCGGTGAGATCATTGTTGTTGTTGACAAAATTCCAACCGTAAAGATCGTCGATGAACCCATTGCCATCATCGTCGATGCCATTGGTGGCTTTGTTTCTTCCCTCAGAATCATTTCCAATCTCACCTGGATTTTGCCAAATGTTATTGCTTAAATCTTCGTGTCGGACGTCGCACCCGGTGTCGATGATAGCAACGACAATGTGTCGGCTTCCTTGGGAGACTTGCCAAGCTTTTTCTGCGTCGGTTTTTTGAAGGTCCCACTTGGAACTGATCGCAGGATCATTGAAGACAACACTCGACTCATTTTGTGTTTTTGCATTAGGTGCAATATTTGTTTTTCCCAGTTCAAGATACCGGCCTGGTTCTCTATGAGCAAGCGGCCCTTGGCTTTGTTTTTGAAAAGAGGCAATAAAATACACAAAGGTTAGGCCAAGTAGCATTAAAAGAAGAATATTTTGCTGTTTCTTCATTTCCGTAGGCTCCTTAGTCTAAGCAATCTTTTTGATCTGCTCGAGCTTGTCTCTCATGACGGCGTTGACCTTGCGTAAGTTTTGTAGCTCCATTTGAAGTTGAAAGTTTTGACGTCGCAAGGCTGAAATTTCTTCTTCTGCCTGTTGAGTGAGACCTTGGTTTGAGGCAGGCGGATTCACAACGCGAGCGGTGGCTTTTTCGGCTAGAATTTCTGACGACGGCAATGAGGGCATTGAGTAGGGCTTTAGCTCCAATTGATTTTCAATGTCGTCGGGAATGTGCAGATGAGGCGCGAATTTATCAAATTTTAATAATCCCTGTTGAGCAAGGGCTCGTGTTTCAGAAAGTAATTTTTCGATACTTGCTTGGGCCTGCTGAGGGCTGAATTCGGTTTCGTCCATGATGCTTCTGATTTTTGCGTATTGAGCGTGTCCGAGGCCCGCAAAGAGAATTTTATTTTTTTCTTCGGGGAGTGATTTTGCCACAGCAGCCAGAGTTATAGGTTGAGTGCGGCTGGTGACTTCGGCAAGTATTTCTACGGGCCATTTGAGGAGGTCGTCGAAGCCCAACATCTTTTGTTTGAGAGCATCATGCCATACCGGACTCTCATCGAGGATGATTTTAAAGAATTTCTCCCGTTTTGCGCTTCCGCAAGATTCGAGGAGTGCTAAGAGTTGGGAGAATCCACCCGATTTTTTATAACGGTCAATCATGCTCATAGGAACTCCATCAACGAGTGTTTATCACCAAGATCCCCAGCGATCTCTACTCTCTATAAGTCGGCATTTTTGAGGTAAAACTTTACGTTAAAATGTGGCTCAGTTTGAGACGAGAAGGCGGGAGAGTTCTTTGTTCGGAGCTTGATAAAATAAATAAAACCCACCTTAGGTGGGTTTTATTTATTGCGAAGTAAAAAGTTAAACTTAAATTTCGGATTTCTTTTCGATGATGCGTTCGATCAGGCCGTATTCTTTGGCGTGGATCGCAGTCATCCAGTAGTCACGGTCACAATCTCGTTTCATTTGATCAACGGTTTTGCCGGTTTCTTTTGCTAATATTGAAAGGAGCTTTTCTTTTGTTTTGGATAACTCTTTTGAGGCAATTTCAATATCGCTAATGCGCCCAGTGATACCTTGACTCAATGGTTGATGAATGAGGAATTCACAGTTTGGAAGTGAGAGTCGATTCTTTTTTGGAACGGCAGTGAGAATGATCGTCGCAATGCTTGCACAAAGACCGGTGCAAACAATTTTTACCTCGGGTTCAATAAAACGAATAGCATCATAGATGGAAAAACCGGCTGTCACTTCTCCGCCTGGGCTATTTAAAAGAACTTTGATTGGTTCTTTATTGTTATCGGCTTCGAGAAGTAACAAATTCTGTATGAACTCTTTAGCTACTTTCGAGTCAATAGCATCAAAGAGAGTGAGGGTTCTTGTTTTAAGCATCTTCTCGCTGAGGGTGTTTTCTTTTTTCTCGTTTTCGGTCTCTTTATTGGCCTTAGTCATTTGAAGCTCCCTTACTGTTTCGACATTTCACCCATCTCGAGTCGTGATGTCAATTTGTCAATTTCACCCCTCTTTTTTCGGATTTTGACCGTGACTCTCAAGAGAGACTTAAGTCTAGTCTTTCGGCTATATATTTTTTGTTTACAGATAGATCTATTTCTAATGCCTCATTTTGGGATGTAATGCCCCCTAATGCTCTTCTTTGGTTAAGTCTTTATCAAGAATTTTTCCATCGATTGACCGAGGGCTTGTTCTGCCATTTACATCGACCTCAACCAAAAAGGGAGGTTTTATGAATCAATTCATAACTAAGAAAATTCGCTCAAGTGTGTTGGCTGTGGCGCTGAGCTCAATGGCTTTTGCTTCGGTCGGTGCAGCTTCAGTTGCTCTTCCGCCAGGAACAGGTCCTACGAATCTTGTTGGGGCGACAACGGCTGCAGAATCGGATTTGGCCGGGGTCGTTTTGCACGACAAGTTGATTCCGTTCAAAATTTTAGGACTGGGCGGGGTTGTATTGTTTGCCGGAACTTTGCAAAATCGAGTGGTAAAATCTAATCAAACGGGAAATTTACATTTTTACTATCGCATTCGAGATACAAAAAGCGGTCTTAATGGTGTCGTTCGGCATTTGCAAACTCAGGGCTTTCATAATGTGAATCCACTTCTCGCCGACTGGCGTCCAGATGGCCTAGGTACTATTCATCCCGATACAGCAGAGCGGTCACCAGGGGCGGGCAATATTGTGCGGTTCAATTTTATTCCCCATGCGGGCATGGTTTTTTCAGGGGGCTTAGATACGAAATTTGTTTATCTAAAAACGATGTATAAAAAATTCGCATCTGGTGGTCATACCCAAATTCGTCTTAAAACGGGAGAGTCGGTAATGCTACCAACTGTGTTGCCGAGGCTCTAGTGTGTAGCGGTGGCATCGAGGTTTTAATCTGAAAGTGATCATCAAGACGAGTGTATTTTCTTAGAAAATTATGCTCGTCTTATCATAAGAAGAACTGAAGATTCCTTAATGAGTGGTTTAATTCTCTTAAATTCGAAAGGCCTATGCTAGGGTTCGGCTAGTCTTGATGAGTGAGGGAGCAGCTGATGATTAAGACTCTTTTAGTAATAGATGATGAGCCTGATATTCTTGAGATCGTTGCTGAGCAGATTGAGCTCCTGGGGTATGATTTTAAAGTACTCAAAGCTCAAAATGTTGACGAGGCGGAGCGATTGATTCCCTCTTGTGATGCCATAATCTCTGACATAAAGATGCCAAATAGCGCTAAACTCGAAAAAATTCTACATCATTGCCAAAAACCCGTCGCACGGATCACCGGGCACGATGAATTTCACGGTGATTTGGTCATAAAGAAACCCATCGATCTTAAAGTCTTAGTTGCGGTTATTGATCGGCTCCAGGGGCTCACAAAGAATGAGTTGAGGGGTTAATGGTTTTTACTCTTGAGGGAAACTGCAGAAGAGCAATAGCTCTCTTGGAAGGCCTTAAACTCATAGCCATTGTTTCTTCGTGTGATGTTGATGGTAGGATCACTGAGGTCAATGAAAAATTTTGTCAAATCACGGGTTACTCTAAGCAAGAGCTGATTTGGAAGAATCATCGAATCATCAATTCTGGGGTATTGCCCAAAGAGTTTTTTGAAAATATGTGGAATACAATCACCGCCGGTAAGGTTTGGCGAGGTGAAATATGCAATCGTAAAAAAAACGGCGAGCTGTATTGGGTAGATTCAACGATCATTCCGTTGATGAATGATCGTGGGGTGATTGAAGGGTATACTTCGGTACGGTTTGAAATAACACAAAGAAAAAAACTTGAAAAAAATCTTTTCGAACAGACTCAGAAACTTCAATTGGTTCTCGATAGCTCCAATTTTGGCACATGGGATTGGAATCCTCAAACGAACGAAGTTTACTACGATCGTATGTGGTGCGATCAACTTGGGTTGAAGCTAGAAAATGTTGCGCAAGATATCTCGACGTGGCTTGATCGTGTTCATCCAGAAGATCGAGATTCTTGTTTTGCTGATATCAACGCCCATACTAGTGGACTTTCACCCCATTACGAGAATGTTCATCGAATGCAACATGCCAATGGTCAATGGGTTTGGGTTTTGGATCGTGGAAAAATTGTTAGTCGAGACTCTCAAGGAAACCCCACTCGCTTTATAGGAACTCATGCGGATATTACCAGGCAGAAAGCAAAAGAAATAGAATACAAAAGAAATCTCGAGACCAAGTCGGCTATCCTCAGAAGTGCTCGATTTGCCATTATTTCTACCGATGTCAGTGGGGTGATAAATGGTTTTAATGCGGGGGCTGAGCGAATTCTTGGTTACAGGTCTGAAGAAATGATTGGACTTTGCTCACCTTTATTATTTCATTCGATGGAGGAAATGGTCAGTTGCGCACAAGCGCTATCGAACCGATTAGGTTATAAAGTGCCACCGGATTTTCAATTGTTTAGTGAACTTTCTAAACTAGATGATGCTAATGATCGCCAATGGACCTACGTTGGAAAAAACGGGCAGCGAGTTCAGGTCCGATTGAGTGTTACCCCGCTCCACGATACCGATGGGTCCATCAATGGCTACCTTGGAATTGCTAAAGATCTAACTGAAGAGCTTGCCACACAACGCACGATTGAGCTTCAAAGAGCGAATCTCGTTTCCTCCTCGAGAATGGCAGCATTAGGAGAGATGGCCGCTGGTATTGCCCATGAGGTGAATAATCCTCTCGCGATCATTGCCGGAAAGGCAGATGTTTTGCTGCAGGTTATTGCCAAGCAAAGAGAGGTCTCCCCTGAAAAAATAAAAGAGTCTCTCGAAAAAATAAGTGTTGCGGCCTGGCGGGCATCGAAGATTATTTCGAGTTTAAAAAGTTTGGCTAGAAATGCTGAACGTGACCCAAAAACAGTTTTAAACTTTGAGGACGTCCTTTCAGAAGCGCTAGGACTTTGCTCTGAAAAATTCAAACACAATGGAATAGAGCTTCGGGTGGTCGTTTCAAAGGGAGCTGCCTTTGAGGGGAGAGCTGTTCAGATTGCTCAAATAATCACGAACATTTTAAACAATGCCTTTGATGCGGTGTTGCCTCAGGCTGATAAATGGGTAGAAATCAGAGTAAAGAAAATGGTGAATAAAATAAAAATACTATTTATTGATTCTGGGCCTGGCATTCCTCAGGACGTTCAGAAAAAGTTAATGCAGCCTTTTTTTACCACCAAAGAGGTTGGGCGAGGAACTGGACTGGGCTTGAGTATCTCGAGAAAGATTGCTGAAGAACACGGTGGTGATCTCTATTTTGATTCGAGCAATCCGAACACTTGTTTTGTGCTCGAATTACCCGCTTATAAAAATAACCATTAATGAATACTTGGTTCGATTTCTTTTTTGCTCGAGTGACCAACTTCCAGTTCGACGTGTTTATTGGAGTTCGAGGTAATCATCTTTGATCCCACATTGCGAATCATCCAGCGTCGAGCTCTCTCGATATAGCTAAACACAGCGGGCATCAGTATGAGCGTCAAAATCGTTGAAATGATCACTCCACCGACAACTGCAATACCCAGTGATTTTCTCTGCGAAGAAGCTTCGTTGAGCCCGATGGCAACGGGCATCATGCCCGCAATGAGTGCCAAGGTGGTCATTAGAATCGGACGCAATCTCGTTTTGCACCCTTCAACAATAGCCGTATTGAGCTCCACGCCTTCCTGAAGTTTTTGATTTATATAGTCAATCAGAATGATCGAGTTTTTGGTGGCGAGTCCCATAAGCATGATACATCCAATCATCGAGAATAAATCAAGGGTGGAGTGCATGACAAAGAGCCCGAAAAAACCACCGAAAATCGCGAAGGGAATAACCAACATAATCGCAAAAGGAGTAACAATCGACTCATACAGAGAGGCCAGTACGAGAAAGATAAACACAATGGCTAAAAGACC
The DNA here is from genome assembly GCA_041178425.1 of Pseudomonadota bacterium. GTDB lineage: Bacteria > Bdellovibrionota > Bdellovibrionia > Bdellovibrionales > Bdellovibrionaceae > CAUJGP01. Next base: position 149,442 of record JBEGVH010000006.1, read on the forward strand.
TGCGTTGATCATACTCACGCCGAGTTCTTGAAAGTTCTCAGCCTGCCCCACGAACCGATAAGTAACACCCTCAGGAAGTTGAACTTCACCAGAGGCAAACATCGCCTTAATGTCTTGGATAGCGCCTCCCATTCCAGGGCCTTTAGGATTTACGTCGGCTTCGATACTGACATATCGACCTCGATTTTCACGGTTGATAGTGGCAAAGCCTACCTCTTTTGTGTAGCTGGCAAAATCTCTGACGTAAACCGGGCGATAATTAAGATTCGGTACGGTCACCACGGGAAAGAATTTTTCGAGATCTCGTTGGTCTTCTTGGAGTTTCACTCGAATGTCATATTCGAGGCCTTTTTCTCTAAACTTGGAGGCCACCACTCCCTCCACTTGAGCGCGCAACTCACCGCCCACCATCAGCGGGGTGACTCCGTAGGACTGCGCTTTCTCCTTATCGATCGAAATTTGAAACTCGGGGAGACCTGGCTTATCAGAGATCTCTGGATCAATTAGAGCCTTATGATTTTTAAGTTTTTCGAAAAGCTTTTGAGAGACTTCCCGCACTTGAGCGAGATCTTGGCCCACGATATTAATCACAAACGGACGTTGCCCAGCACCCACAAAATCAACGTCTTTCACCTTAGGCTTTGCGTAGGCGTATTTTTTTAACATGTCTCGGGTTTCTTCTTTGACCTGGCTGGTAGTTTTCGTACGTTTCCCGAAGGGTGTCAGTTTAACGTAGATGTCTCCCACATAGGAGCGTCCGCTGGTGTCGCCAACAGTCACGAGCATTAGATCAACAGTAGGATTTTGTTTAATGTCTTTTTCAACGTCTTGAATCAGCGTGGTCATTTTATCAATCGTGCTTCCGGGGTCTAGCTCGAGTGCCACCGTGAATTCACCAGAATCGTTCGTCGGTATAAAGGTCTTGGGAATAAAAATTACGCTTGAAGCAAGTCCTACAATGAGGACCGAGAGTGCCGCGAGAGTCAAAAAAGGACGTTGCAAAACACCTTTAATCAGTTTTTCGTACCCGTTTTCGAGGGAGTTTTGCAAACGATCGAAGAGAACAAGCACCGAAAAGATTGGTCGTTTCCAGTTGAGGGGTTTACCATTGAGTGTTTCATGGCTTCCACCAAAATAAGCAGAGAGCATTGGAGCATTAGAAAGTGCATCAAAGAGGCTAATGATCATCACAAAACACACGCCAAGACCAAATGACTTAAAAAACTGTCCTACCACACCAGATAGAAAGGCAATCGGTGCGAACACGGCGAGAACAGCGAGGGTAACAGCAAGAACGGCTACACCCACCTCGGCGGTTCCATCAAGGGCGGCTTGAGACGGGGATTTTCCCATTTCTAGGTGCCGAAAAATATTCTCTCGCACCACAATCGCGTCATCGATGAGAAGACCTACTGCCAAGGAAAAAGCCAAGAGAGACATGATATTAATTGTGAGACCAACGGCAGCAAAGAGTGCAAAGGAGCCAATCAGTGACACAGGAATCGCAAAGCCGGTGATGATCGTTGAACGGGTCGAGCCTAAGAAAAGATAAACAACCAGGATCGTTAAAATAATTCCAAAAATAATCGACTCGCCCACATCGACCACATTGGCCCAAATAAATTTGGTAGCATCGCGAATAATAATGACTTTGGTGTCTTTGCCATAAACTCTAGAGAGTTCTTCGTTGATTTTATCGAGCTTCTTATAGATATCTTTTGCCACGGCGACAGTGTTTGTGCCTGACTGTTTATAGATATTGAGAAAGAGACTCTTTTCGCCGTTAAGATAAACCCGTAAGCGTTCAGTTTCTAAGGTGTCAGTGACAGTTCCGATATCTGAGACTTTAGTAACGGCATCGTTTCCATAGAAGCTCACAATTGAGTTTTTAATCTGATCGAGGGAGTTAAATTCTCCCAAAGTACGAAAGACCATTTCTGATTCAGCTTGGTCGATTTTTCCAGCCGGAACATTCTGACCGCTATTTTTTAAAGCGCCTGCAATTTGTGTGACTGAGAGTTCCCGCGCCTTCATTCGATCGCGATTAACTTGTACCTGAATTTCCCTTTTTCTTCCCCCAATAATTTCAACCAAACCAACCTGATTGACTTGCTCGAGAAGGGGCTTGATTTTCTCACTCGCTAGGTCAAAGAGCTCTCCCCCTTCGAGCTTAGAATCTAACGCCATCACCATGATTGGTTGGGCGGAAGGATCTAGTCGACGTATAATTGACTCTTCGAGGCCATCGGGCAATCGTCGTTTAACACTGGCTACTTTGTCCCGCACTTGCTGTTCAGCGTACTTGATATCCATACTGAGATTAAATTCGCAAATGACAAAACTCACCGATTCTCGGTTGACCGAGCGAATATTTTTAATGCCCGCAATTGAAGAGAGTTCCTCTTCGATGGGTTTTGATACAAGTGTTTCAATTTCATTTGGCCCTGCCCCGGGGTACAAGGTTTGCACAGTGACCACTGGAAAGTTGATATCCGGAAAGAGTTCTACCGGAATATTCTTGAAGGCAAAGTAACCAACAGTCATGAGGGCCGCAAGCACCGACGACATAAAAATCGGTCGTTTAATTGAGATTTCCCAAATTTTCATAGCAGCTCCCTACCTAAATAGGCTCAGTGAATTAATAAACTTTCGTAGTTCGCGTTCCGTATTGATGCGCTGGTTTCTGGTATTAACATAGTCTTGTTCGAAGTTCAGAACCTGATAGGTGGTTGATCGTCCGTTATTGTATTTTTCTCGTTCCAGATTAGCCTTATTCTTTTGAATAACCTCGAGGTTATAAATAATTTTTAATTGGCTTGCGAGGGCCTCGGCCTGATCGACTGTATTTTTCCATTGAAGAGTTTCAGTTCTCGCACGAACCTTCTCAGCTAAAACCTGGCTCTGTTGAAGTTGTTCATAACCCTGCTTCGAGTCATTGAGGTTCCCGATGTCGATAGGCATCGAGAATTGAACGGCGAACATATAAGAATCTTTTTTCTCGCGAAAAACGTTGGATTGGGCAACTCCAAACTCCGTGTCTCGACCCTGCCTTAAGTAAGAGGCGTTTAAGTTTATGTTGGGCTTATTTTTTTCCTTTTGAATTTGATACCCCGCCTCCGTGGCGTTGATATTTTCTTTTTCGATTTCAAGATCCATTCTCTGTTTGTGTTGAGATTTACTGAGTTCGAGATTTTTAAGGTCGATGTCTTCCATTATCAAATCAAAATCAACGGATTCCTCTTTTTTTTCTAAAAAAGCATTAAATGTGCGTGAGGCCTCTTTTAATCTCATCTCTGCGTTCACAAGATCTATTTTTCGAGCAGCAACGAGGGCCTGAATTTGGTACACATCACCCTGGTCGGCTAGGTTTCGTGAGAATCTCGATTTGGCCCAGCCAAGAATTTTTTCAGCTCTTGCCAGGGAGTCTTTTTGGATTTCAAAATTCTGTTGCTGGGTTGCTAAGTTTATATAAGCTTCTTTGATTTCGTTCTCTTTTTGTATAAAGGATAGCTCGTTTCGCAACGTCTGCATTTTTAACTGAGCTGCCAGTTGTTTTTTGGTCGCTTGAATCTCGTTGCCCATCCAGTCGCGCCAAAGCGGAATAGATAATTCAAGTTTAGGGTAGGCATCAAAGTATTCGGGTTGTGGAAGCAAGGTTGCATTTTGAATGTTTGTGTAGGAGTAGTTTTGCGTAAGACTCCAGCTTAAGCCCAGCAGGGATTTTTGTTGGAATCCGAAGGCGTAACTTTTATTGATGGTTTTAGTTCCTGCGAAGGCCGGGTTTACGGTCGGGCGTCCATCGGAAAGATAAGAGCTATTTGCGATCAGGTTAACACTCGTCAGCAGTTCAGAGTTGTTCTTTGTTTTTATAGACCCCTCTTTAGCCATTTGAGCGGACTTCCATGAAGGATCGCTGGCTTGAGCCCATTCGATGTATTGTTTTAGTGTTATGGCCGTTCGCGAGGACGGTGGAGGTGTTGCCAATCCTACAGAGCCTACGAAAGCAAAAGAGAGAGGTAAGATTTTTTTTATCATTTCATTATTCCTTCTAAAAAAAGCTCTGAAATAAAATCGATGAGTTTATTTTTATCGCGAGGAAGTTTAATATCAACTCGGACTGGCGTGAGACCACATTCGTGGGCCAGTAAAAATCCGTGAATAGCTTCGATAGCAATCCCAATAAATAACTCAGGCCTAAAGTCGGATCGGATAATCTTTTTTTGTTTTGCCTCCTCAAACATTTTTACCACTTCTTTGGCAATGGGCTCGGTGTATTTTGCTTGGATCTCTTTTGCCAGTGACATTTCGTTCAGCTTTTCTCGTTGTAAAAGGCGGGTAATCTCGGGATTGCTGATCTTCATATCGACCATAAAAGAAATTAGTGATCTCATATTGGAACGGAAAGTTTTGGCTGTTAGGGCTGTCTTAGCGTTTACTTCTAAAATCTGTGAAGCTCCGAGGGTCGCTTCTTTTAGGAACTCAGTTAGAAGTGTTTTGTATAAGCCTTCTTTGCCACCAAAATAGTAACTAATCATTGAAATGTTTTGTCCGGAGGCCTTGGCGAGTTCTCTCACAGACACGGCATGATAACCTTTCTGTGAAAAGAGTTTTAACGCCGACTGAAGAATTTCTTTTCTCGCTTGAAGAGTTAACTTTTGATCTTGCGTCATGGTTAAGAAGCTAAATCAAACGTTCGTTTAATGCAATTTTATTTTAAACGAACGTTTGATTTAGGATCATTTTAAGATTTTTGTTTTCAAGTCGTAATATGGCTCCTTGCGCTAAAACATTTGATTGGTCTGAGGTGTATCAAAATGGTTGTCTTTCATTTTGCCCTGCACCTAAGGCGTGTTCATCGCGCGCCTGAAGGTCCCAACTTGCCTCAGTTGTTTTCTGGCGTGAAAATTAACAAGACTGGAGGCCTCATGAATCTTTCGATGCTTAAATCAATCTATCTATTCAACGAATTTTCTGAAGACGATCTAAAGAAAATAGCGGCAACGGGAATTGAAAAAACGATTGTTGCAGGCCAAGAAATTTTTTCGGTCGGACAAGAAGCCTCGGCTTTTTACGTGGTTCTTATGGGTTCGGTAAAGTTAACGGTGAATTCGGGAAGTGGCGACGAGATACAGATTCGCACTTTAGGATCTGGAGCCCATTTTGGAGAAATGCCCCTGATTGATGGCGAAAAGAGATCAGCCTCGGTGCAGGCGGTTGAAACTTGTCATGTGCTAGAAATTCCCTATGGCAAGCTACTTGCTCTCTTTGAGAAAGATCTTTCCGTGGCCTGTCGCTTTTATCGATCAGCGGCTAAATTTATGGCCATTCGACTGAGAGCCACAACGAATGATCTCAATCAATTAAAAGAAATTAAATTCCAGCATTGATCCCGTAAAAACCAGGGGCTTTGTCATGTCCCTGGGGATGCGAGCCTATTTTGAATTTTGGAACGCAAAGCGTGGATCGAGCTTTATGACTTCAGCATCGACCAGATACGACTCGATTTTTTTGAATCTCTCAGCATCTAACTGTGAAACGAAGGTGATCGCCTGGCCGCTTCGTCCTGCACGAGCCGTGCGGCCGATACGGTGAAGAAAATCCTCCGGTTCGTAAGGAAGATCAACGTTAATTACGGTTCCTATTTCGGGGATATCCAGGCCGCGAGCGAGCAGGTCGGTCGAAACCAAGATTCTGTTTGCACCCTCTCTGAATTCACGCACTACGCGATTGCGATGTCCTTGGACCATGTCGCCATGAATGAAGTCACTTTTCACTCCGTTATATTGAAGGTACTGACCAATCTCTTCACATCGACTCTGATCGGCAGCAAAGATGATGACCGACTTTTTGGTTTTTTTGAGTTCAATGAGGAGTTGATCGTTCTTTTGGTTCTTTCTCATAAAAATCACGGTTTGTTTAAGCTTTGCTACCGGTGATTCAGCTTGGTTCCCTCGCAAAAGGTAGGGGGGCGACTGAAAAAAACCAGTCGATAGTTTTTCAACGGAGGCATTGACGCTGGCAGAAAACATAAGGGTTTGCCATTGTCCACGGAGAGTCGCCCGAATCTTTTCAAGCTGTGGCGCAAAACCCATATCGAGCATACGATCGGCTTCATCAATCACAATGTGTTCAACGCCCTTAAGGAGAAGCTTGTTTGTGTGTAAGTGGTCGAGCATGCGTCCTGGCGTGGCAACAATGAGTCGTGGGAGTTTGCGAAGAGCGCTCACTTGTTTATCGTTCGGAGTTCCGGCAGTCACGAGAACAGGCTCAATTTCCGTTAAAAGCGAAAGATCAGAAAATACCTTGTGGATTTGTTGAGCCATCTCGCGACTGGGCGCAAAGGCTATGGCTCGGCTGGTGGGTTTTTTTGTTAAGGCCGCCAAAACCGGAAGAACGAAAGCCATCGTTTTACCACTGCCTGTTTGGGCGATGCCGATGAGATTATGGCCTTCGAGCGCAAGAGGAATGGCTCTCGCCTGAATTTCTGTGGGTTTTTTTATTCCACGGTGTTGAATGAATCGAACGATATCTTCAGCGAGCCCCATATCTTCGAATGAATTAATTGATATATCAGATGTTTTTAATTCCATAGTTAAACTCCGATCGGGCCTTGGTGTCTGTTGAATTGCTAAGAGGCTCTGGTGTACCTCGAAGAAGAATGAAAGGGGTAGCACGAAATAGGAGATGGAACCGAAAAAGATGTAGTTTTTTTCATTGATTTACATTCTTTCAACTCCGATGACGCTTCTTGATCCTTGCCGCAAAGTGATGTCTTTTACGATGAGAAATCAAAGAGATTTAAGGGGATTTTGGGGGTTGTATGGTGAGATCGGTGTCTTTCGTTCTTTTGACGAGTCTTTTGGGTTTGGCGTCTGGTGCTCAGAGTAAAACGATTGGCTTTCGTGAAGGCCAGGAATTGCAAATGGTGAAGCGAAGCGGGGTGGTAAGGTACTCGTGCAATAGGGGATACTTTGATGAACCTCAACAACGACTCTGCTCTTCGAAAACGATCTCTCCTGGCAATGGGGGCTACTTTTACCATCCACCACTCGCCAAAGGAAATGCAGTCAAGTTAACAGTTCTTCATGCTGAGGGGCCAAGAACCCAAATGCGGGGTTGGAATCGTATCACCGGAGAAACCCTCGACACCTTTGAACTTTTAAATTTTAACCTCGAGCGTCGCTCGTTGTTGGCTCTAGGTAAAAACAAAATTACTTATCAGATCATACAAAAAGAGGAGGTCGTGGCCTCTGGATCTTTTGAGGTAACAGTGACTGAGAAAATTGAGAAATGTGCTTCAAGGTATTTAGGTGTTTCGAACGGCTGGGATTATTATCGCTGTATTCACGATGAAAGAATCTGCAAAGAGTATCTCGAGGACTTTGCGGGGTGCCAGTAACAGCAGAGCATCAATAACAAGGTTTCAAAGCTGGATTGATAAAAAAAAGCCCCGACTGAACGTTGGGGCTTTTTTTTATGTAAAGATAGTTGAATCGCTTATTAGTGCTTTTGGCAGCAAACAGCGTGACCTTTGAAGAGGTTCAAAAGTTCTGGATTAGCTTTCTTTGTATCCATCAAAAGCGCTCTGAGAGGATAGGTTTTACCTGATCTCTGGTGAGTGCAATCGTCAGATTTAACAAGATTCAAAGTGAGTGGGTGTTTTTTGTCTTCTGCTTTAATTAATTGAACCACTTCGATCACACGGCGTGGATAAAGGTTCGTGCTGATGATTCTTGCCAATAGATCTGTTTTTTCAGCGTCTTGAGTAAGGGTTGCGTGAGAGTAGCCAGACTCAGAAACCGTCAGTCGAACATCGAATTGACCTTCTGAATCTACGCAATAAAGGCGTTGAGGGCCTTTGTGTGTTAGAGCTGAAATGACTTCGTTCACAGAATGATTTCCGGCATGAGCCGTTCCCATTGCTAGTATTACAGAGATCAGAGTTAATAGTTTGTTCATAATTTCCCCTTTTTTATTTGTCGCCCGAGGCAGCCTGTTAGCCTTTGCTTTAAAGGCTGTCAAAGCAAATTGCCTGAACGAGTGTATTAAAGACTTAAGTGTCTGAAAGGAAGATTAATGCGAAGCACTATCTTCTGCTTTTCGAATGGCTCTTAGGGAGAAATCTTAAAGAAATCGCCCCTCATATAGTGTTTGCGCTCGTTTGTGCGGCAAAGTGGTCTTCGGGTATCACCGGGATACCATCCAGGATAGGGGCTTCCATAACCGCCATCGCCATAGGTGCAATCCTTGTAGTATTCTGTTCTATCATTAAGTAAGAGCGTAAATTTTTTGGTGTTTGAAAAATCGAGTATCAGGATGCGGCCAGGAATTTGAGTGCACGTGCCAGGATGAAATCGAAAGATGGCTCGGTCGAGCTGATAAGTGCCCCGGTGTTTACTCAAGTCGATGGAATATAATTCGAGAATGGTCGAAGAACAACGAGGATGAATCACGTCGGTTCCCAAAGAGTCCTTGTAAACTAGGCGTGGGCGATCTTGATCAAAAACAATCTCTACACGTGCCTTTTTGCCATCGAACTCACCGTAGTAGGTGCCCGACAGGGTTTTAGCCTTGGCGAGATAGGCCTCAGGAATACGGCCATCTTGAGTTTTTACCTCTTTGCAGGACACGAGCATGGAGGCCGTAATGGCCAGTGAGATTGCGAAAATTTGATTCAATGTCATGTGATTTCCTTTTAGTTGCAAGCGAGTCTCTGAACTAACCCTGTGAGCCTCAGTTGTTAAGGTCTTTTGCCACTTTTTGTTCAAAAAATGAAAAAACTACAAGGCTAGTCAACGCCGAGCGCCTGGGTGAAATTCTAGGTCAGGAGTGAGTGTTGACATAAAGTTTATTTATTGATCCACTTTTGCCAATGGAATGCTCAATTTCACAGGGATGAGTGATAAAGCGATGAATAAGCAAAAATATTTTAATGCCTTAATGAGTCTTTTGTTTTTTTGTAACATAATGTTTTTTCTCACGAGCTGTCGAGATACACGAACGGCAGAGTCAACCATCGGAACCGCTGGATCAGCCATTAACAATAACGATCTAGAAACTTTTTCAGCAACGTTAATGAACCCTGCTCTAAGAGATTGGGGCCATTCCGAGGGGCTACAAACATTAAGAGCAAGGAAACCCCAGCGAGAACCGCAACTTCTCAGTTTAGTTCTGTTTCGGAAGGAAAGCTGTGGCCACAACTCGTGTGTGCACCGATTTTACGAGGGTAAAATTGGATTAAAGGCCGAGGGGACACCCGATGAAGTCCTTCTCACGCTTTGGGTTCTTTGCCGAAAAGTCGCTAAACATCGAGAGTGTTGGATTTATGATATTCAATTATAAAAAGAGTCCTTTAGAAGGGCGCCTTCGCTAATTTTTTAAATTTACTAATTACTTCGCCAGAAAGCTTTAAATCGTGAGGATCAAGCACCATGACGGGGGCTCCAGGCTTTAAATTCGCTTTGCTGAGATCGGCCCAAATAACATTAGGGCTTGTGGTTAATTCAAAGAAATAGCGTTTATCTTTGAGTGACGCAACGGTGCGGTATTCGGTGTTATAAATACCAAAATCTCGATAGGGAGCACCGAAGGGAACCGAGACATTACGAGCAATAGCTAAGACACCGGCCACAGCTTCTTGCTCGTTTTTTGGTTCAGGAAGTAGCGCTTTAAAATAAGCGGCACGTTGAAAGCGATCCATCGGGTTAACGTTGCCAGGGAGCGGAAGAGAACTGCTAGGTTTGGAGAAATCCAACTTCGCTAACAAGGCAAGTTGTTCATCATAGGTAGGATCATTGGTCATGATGGTGAATTCTTGGCCATGATGAATCACTGGTTTACCATTGATGTACTCAACGATGGCGGAATCACCTGTGGTATCTTCAATGGCCAAATGAACAGTCGATTTAAAGCCATGTGCTTCGGCCATGACGATCTGAACGTTTTTTAGTAGTTCGAGAGAGTCTTTAACGGTGGTCGCGTTGTCTAGCAGATATTGACCCCAAAGTGTGGCCTGAATGCCGGCTCGGGTAAGGTCGCGAGGTCCAAAATCGGTGGATTTAAGAAATAGCATGTGGACGGCTAAGCCATGTTCGTTGATGCCATCGGCGGTTCCGATACCGTAAATAGTTGTCACCAAACTTCCGTATTTAGAGGTCCACTGGGCTGGATTTTTTTTCACAACGACATTAGTTCCAGCAAGGCCGCCATTTCGCTTCATTCCTCGCGGAAAAATGGTCAATACCGGTTGAGTAGACTCAGGCCAGTCCATTGATCGGGCGGAAACGGGAGCAAGCTTATTGTTGTTCCATAAAATTCGGGTACAGGCGTCGGCAATAGGGGAGATAGAGAAGCACAAAGTGAGGGCAGTGATTGCAGCCGAAGGTCTTTGGAGCAGAGTCGTTTGTTTCAAGGTAGATCTCCTGATGCTGATTGAATAAAGGTGTCAATGTGTCCACCAGCAAACAGATCATTCTCTCTGCTTACTGTCAACCGATAGCAGCGGTGACTGTTGAATTAAATCTCAGCTGGCTATCGGTTTTAGGTGACATTAACGAGGAAGAAAATAAGTTTCTTTCCAGCTACAGATGAGATCTTGATAAATTTTTGATCCATCTCTTAGTATCGTTTTGCTTCTTGCAGGTGTTGTAGGATTGCTTATTGAACCATCGTTGGAGAATTGAGGCCATTTAATTTGAATGCTCATCCCATCATCATCATAGAAATGTTCTATCTGTTTTTCGACAAAAGATTCGTGATCCAAGTAATGCCGTTCAACAAACATCGAATATTTTGATGGCTTCATATGAACGTCTGCAGAAATTTTATCCTCGCGGTTTTCAAAAATAGGATTCGGATAGGTTTTAATATCGATGCGATATTTCATTTTTTTCATTTTAGGATCGGTGGTACAGACAATCAAAGTTTTTGGCTGTTTCTTAAAATGTGGGAATAAGTAGTTCTCTCCCAAAGTTTGAGCTTGAGTGTTTAATGAAATAAATAAAACTAAAAGATAAAAAAATCTCATAAAGGCCCCCTGTTAGAATCTTAGTAGTTCGTTTCCCCTTTCGTCTACACGATGTCTAGCTTTTTTTTGTAAAGTTAGCCTAAAGGGTTTGCAAGCCGATCATCATGTTTGAAAATAATTATTGAAGGGACCGGCGGTGGCCTGTCCAAACAATGGGCGCGGCAAAAGCGCTATAAATCAGAAGGCCAGCGAGAAACTTCATTTCAGTTTGTCTTCCAAGAGCGGCGCTCCAAACCCACTCGCCATAAAATCGCGTAGGCAGCCATACACTAATCTTTTGAATGGTGGGAGCCAGGCCAGCCGGTGGAATCCATAATCCTCCAGCAAAAGAGAGTATGAGGTACACCAAATTAGAGATAGGGAGCGCGGATGAACTCGGTGCAAAATAGCCAACGATGAGTCCTAGTAGGCAAAAAGGAAGAGCTCCAATAAAGAGGGCAAAAAGGAAGGGGAAAAATCGCTGCCAGCTCAGCGTTGCCGGAGTGGTTAGAAGAACCACTCCTAAAACAGCGCTAGCAGCTAAAAGGGCAAAAAAGAGGGCCGTTAATGATCGAGCTAAAAAAAATTGCCAAGAAGGAATCGACAGTGTTTTGACAAATTGAAACCAAGGCGTTGCCCGTTCAATTGAAAAGTCTAAGGCAAATTGGAAAAACACAACTCCTAAAACAGCAAATGCAGCAAAGGAACCCATTAATAAATTAGCTGCTTCTGGTGTTTTCGCGTTCGGTGCTGCAAAAAATAAAAAGAACAGACTTGGAAAAATGAGGGTACTCACAACGTAAGAAGGTTGCCTTAAAAGATGAAGACATTTTATTTTCGCATGTTTAATGATCAAATTCATTGCTTTGTCTCCTCGACAATTTTTAGAAATGCCTCTTCCAAGCTCAGCCCTTTAACTTCAAGGTGGGTGAAAGGGTGATTGATCGCGAGATCGCGAACAAAAGAATCAGCGTTGGCAGTGAGAACCCGGTAATGGCCATTATTTTCGTTCACCTCGAAGTCGGCTGAAAATCTGAGGGCGGGCTTTGCTCGAAACTCAACTTGCTTTAATCCGAGTTGGGCTTTGATAGAATTTAAATCTCCCGAAGTTAATACTCGCCCACTTTGAACCACAACAATTCGTGTGGCCAGCTCTTCGGCCTCTTCGAGATAGTGGGTGGTAAGAAGAACCGTACCTCCCTGCAGAGAGTACTCCCGGATGATTTGCCAGAGTCGGCGGCGCACATCGACATCAACACCTGTCGTGGGTTCATCAAGTAAGACTAACTCAGGGTTGCCAACAAAGGCACAAGCGAGAGAAAGGCAGCGGCGTTGGCCTCCGCTCAGAGCGCGGGTTTGTCTGTGGGCAAGCTGGGAGATGCCGAATTCCTTGAGCGTTTCAGCAATGTTTCGAGGGTTCGGGTAGTGAGCGGCAACGAGTTCTAAAACTTCTGTTAAAGTGGCATGCTCTAGGAAGCCAGAGTCTTGCGGGGTGCATCCCATTTTACGTTTAGTACTGAGTGCACTTGGTTTGCCATTGAAAACTTCGATGCTTCCTTCGTCGGGAGTCATCAGGCCAAGGATATGCAAAAGAGCCGTGGACTTTCCGGCACCATTTGGCCCCAAAAGACAAAGAATCTCTCCTTTTTTAATTTCAAAATCAAGACCGTCGAGAGCCCAAAGGTGGCCGCGCTTTTTACGAACATTCTTAAAACTAACGATAGCATTTGAATGTGGTTCTATTGGCATTGATGAAGTGCTCCCTAAAAATAAGTCCTTAAAACCATGCCATAGGACGTGGTCCAGCGCTAAGATTTTTTATTATCGAGAAACAGAGGGTCAGAGTAATGTCATTGAAATAAGGGGTGGTTGTTAAAACCTAGACCTTCATCGAGAAGATAAGTGTTCTGATTGAAAAAAATTGTTTTTCAACAGGGGCAATAAAAAAATGACCTCCAAGTAGGCATTGGAGGGTTTATGTTTAGCGTTTTTATGAAAAGTATCCTCGTAGGCGCGCTCGTCTCAATCATCGTACCTCGTCAAGCTCAGAGCTCAATGGGAGATTCAATAGTAGCTTCGCTCGATGATATACTGTACTATCAGCGCCGGTACCCCCTCAAAAATACCTCCGAGAAATTCGTCGATAACCAAGGTGAGGGTTTTGAAGAGCTTTATGGCGCTCGTAATTTTCGCGCTGTTTTGAATGGGGTTATGTACCGAGGCGGAGCAAACAATAAATATAATAAGTATGGTCGTCGCGACAATCGCAATCCTCTACCAGAAATGGGTCTTAAGAATTTTTGTCAGGAAGGTTTTGGTAAGGTTTACTATATGTATTCGACCAACTACGATAAAAAACAATCGGTCATTCGTTGTAATTCTGAGCGATCATCAAAACCAAGCCAAAATCACCAAATGGACTACAAGCAATTAGGGCCCTGGGAGCAAAAAAATCAATACCAATTGTTAAAAGTCGTTTATGACTCCATCATGAATCCTCAAGAGGGTCCTGTTTATTTTCACTGTTGGAACGGATGGCATGCTTCGGGCTTGATTTCTGCTCTTACGCTTCGGCAATTTTGTGATTTTTCGGGCGATGAGGCTGTTCGTTATTGGGACCAAAACACCGATGGCAATAATGATCTGAAGGCGTACGAGGCTTACCGTCAGATGATTCGCTCTTTTTCCCCATTTCAAGATTTGAAAATCTCACAAGATCTTCAGCGTCTGATCTGCCCTGCAGATTAACGGCGCCGAGAAAAAGACATTTACCGAGGGGAGTCGCCAATGATGTATGTTCGTAAGGCTACAGATCGGGGATCGGCAGATCATGGATGGCTTCAATCGAGTCATACGTTTTCTTTTGCCGATTATTATGATCCCAATTTTATGGGTTTTCGATCCTTGCGGGTGATTAATGAAGATTATATTGCCCCCGGGGGTGGGTTTCCAACCCATGGCCATCGTGACATGGAGATTGTTAGCTATGTCATCCAGGGAGTGCTCGAACACCGAGACACCCTCGGCAATAAAGCTCAAATAACGCCTGGAATGATTCAGAAAATGTCTGCTGGTACAGGGATTAGGCATAGTGAATACAATGCGAGTTCTCAAGAAACGACACGCCTATTGCAAATTTGGATTGAACCTAATGAGCTTGGAATTGCCCCTAACTACGGCGAAAAGAGCTTCGAAAAAGAAATCGAGGCTGGAGAATTAGTTCTCTTGGCGAGTTCAACGGGCGAAAAGGGTTCCATCAAACTGTACCAAGATGCTAAAATTTTCGTTGGAAAAACAAAACAGTCCCGCTCTCAAGTATATTGCCTTGGCTCTCGTCGTTATGCATGGATTCAAATGATTGAGGGAACGCTCACGGTGAACGGAGAGGTCTTGCTAAAATCAGACGGAGTTGCTATTTCTCACGAAGAAAATCTTGAGTTAGAGTTGGCAGCGGGGTCTGAATTTTTACTTTTCGATCTCGCCTAAATTTTAGGAATCTATGAAATTCAATTTTGAAACGACGTATTTAAATTTGCCTAAAGATTTTTATCGAGAAAATCGTCCGGAAAAATGTTTGGCGCCTGAACTCCTGTGTTTCAATCAAAGTTTGGCGGAGTTCCTGGAGCTTGGGGCGTTTGAGGCTGAGAAAGATTTGCCTCTTCTCTGCGGCGAGGTTTCTAATGAAACGGCGCGCCCCTTCTCGCAAGCTTATGCTGGTCATCAGTTTGGTTATTTTAATAAACTCGGAGATGGTCGAGCCCATGTGCTTGGTGAGCATGTCACTCCATCTGGACAGCGGTTTGATATTCAATTGAAAGGTTCTGGTCAAACTCCTTACTCACGCAATGGTGATGGACGGGCAGCGCTCGCCCCGATGTTGCGTGAGTATTTGATTAGTGAAGCCATGCATCACCTTGGAATACCAACCACTCGCAGTTTGGCGGTGATTGCAACGGGAGATGTAGTTTATCGAGAACAGCCGTTGCCTGGGGCTCTTTTGGTGCGAGTGGCTTCTAGTCATATTCGCGTCGGGACCTTTCAGTTTGCAGCCACGCTCCGTGATGCCCATCAACTCCGTCAATTTGCCGATTACGCTATCGACCGACACGCTCCAGAATGGCAAAAGCATAAGAACCGCTATTTTGAGTTTTTTAGAAAAGTGGTCAAAAGCCAAGCGAGTCTCATTGCTCAATGGATGACTGTTGGTTTTGTTCACGGTGTGATGAACACCGACAATATGTCTATTGCGGGTGAAACGATCGACTACGGGCCCTGTGCGTTTATGAATGAATATGATTTATCCACCGTCTTTAGCTCGATTGATCGGCAGGGGAGATACGCCTTCGGTCGCCAGCCAGAGATGGCGTCTTGGAATTTAACCCGCTTGGCGGAGTCTCTTCTTCCTCTCTTTAGTGATCAGCAAGAAACAGCCATCGAAATGGCCAATAGCGCATTGAAAGAATTTGAAATCCTTTTTCACGACGAATGGCGAAGGGGGTTAAAAAACAAATTGGGTCTCATTGGCGAGAATGATGGCGACACTGAATTGATCAATGAGTTTTTAGAGATTCTGCAAGCGCATCGCGCTGACTTTACAAATACTTTTTGTGAGCTTATTCATTGGCTCAAAGGTGGATGTCTGAATATAGAGTCGCCCTTGCAAAAGCATGACCGCTTTAAATCTTGGCTCTCTCAATGGAAGAAACGAATCAACGAAGGCTCCGATGATGTTGTGGAGCTTATGCAGAAATCAAATCCAGCCCTCATACCTCGAAATCATCTCGTCGAGGCGGCCCTCGCTTCAGCGTCTGAGAATAACGATTTCGAGCCTTTTAATTCGCTCATAAAAGCGCTCTCTCAGCCTTTCAATCACTCGATGGTCGACGCAAAATACCAGCAAGCTCCAGGGGTTGAGTTTGCTGGTTATAAGACGTTTTGCGGAACATAAAAAGCCGCTCTTTTATTTCGATGATTTAAAAAAGATATCCAATTTTCAGAAGAGTGATCACAGGAAGCGCCAATTTTCCAAGTTTCTCACCTTGTGAATTTGCGTTATCTTCGAGGGCAATATATTCAGCCGTGGCTTTAATATTGTCGTCAGCATTTGATGTAAGATTTGATTTTGTACTAAGATGGGTCTGATAGCCTACATCAAACCCTCCGAATAAAACAAAAAATGTTTGTTTTTAATCGGAAGGTAAAGAACTTTTTTACCGATTTCATTACTAAGGTTGTGGGGGTATGGATGTTTTTACGGTCGAGTTGAGTTGGAGGAAATAGCGGTTATCTAGTTTTTTACACACCTTAAGAAATGAGATTCTACCTCGTAAATATCTTGTGAGCAGCCATAGCCCGTCACCCATCTTGCCGACTGAAACCCTGTTCCTATTTTGTAAACGCCCTTAGTGCTATCGCAGCCGTAGAGATCCTGACCATGAGTTGTCCAATACAATCTGGGGCCCGTTGTCCAACCAGAAGAACAATAATAAGAGTAATCATTGGTTATCGATAGAGCAGTTTGCAAAGCAGAGGCTCCTCCGGCCGCATTTTGTGCAGCAGTCCACTCAGCAGGGGATGGGACATGATAACCAGAAGAGCAAATACCTTGGATGCCTGAGGGTATCGAAGCAGAGGCTGAAGAGCTATTAAGGCCGATGGCCTTTAAAGTATAGACTTTGGCAGAACCATTTGTGTAGCTGGGGTTGGTTGTCACATCACAGGAGGCCCAATAAGCATTTCCTATTTGGACATCATTGTTTGTGCATCCAGGGTATTTGAACGTGACAGTGATGCTACAAGTATTACTTACTTGGGTCCAAACACCGTTGTTGCACTTGTAAGAGCAGCTCCCGGTATAGCCCGAGGCACAACTCCCCGAACTCAGACCACTAGCTCCGGCGGAAAGGTTGCAACTGGCCACCAATTCATTTTTGCAGGAGCGTGCTTGAAAGAAAGTCGATTGAAAAAGCCCCTGGCTCCAAGCCACTGAACTCATTACCAAGGGGGCCAGAAACATAAAGAGTAAGGTTAATAACCGGGTGTCCATGCTAAATACACATCACTTCCTGAAACTAAAAGATTGTACATAGTGTGAGTTCCGTTGGTCGAGGCTCCATGTCCCGGCGGGAGATGAACGGTCAAAGAGCCAGTTCCTTCGCCAGAAAAGGCGGTGAAGGAGCAGGTGCCAGTAGTTGTGCCTTTCACGATAAACACATAGGAACCACCGTCTTTTAAATTCCAAAACGAAAAGCTTCCGCAGCTCGCTGTCGTATGTTGAATATTTCCTTTGGAAAAATCGATGGTTGATGTGGAGTTAATCGTCGAAGCTTTACCTAGGATCGTGGAGCTGACATCGAGCCCCGAGCGTGGCGCTGTGGTGCCGATTCCCACACTTCCAGCGAAATAGTTAAAGGCATTCGCGTCTGCAGCGTAAAGATCAAAAGGAGTGTTGGTGCGCGTCCCTGTGGCAAAGCCGCCGATGTAAATTCCATAAGAATTGGTGATTGTACCGAGGTTGCCCCCTTGAACATCAATTCCATACTGGGTAGTTATGGTGCCACTAGCATTCTTATTGGACGCAGATATCCAGGCCCCTGCTAGGGTCGCTGTAGTTCCCGAACCAAAGGTGCTTGCTTGGCCGATCATTCCCCACAAGTTGCCATGGTTGACCGTTGAATTCGCTGGTGTGAATATCTCTCCAATAAGAGCCGATCTGTGTCCTGTCTGGTTATTAGTGGGATTATTTGCATAGGCGACGTTGAGTCCTGAATAGCTACCAGTGTCCGCGAAGGACGCACCACTAAAATTACCAATTTCGGCAGTGTAGATTCCATTACCAAGCCATCCAGTCTGCGAAGTATTGATGCTGAGATCAGCAGTAGGGCTTGTTGTGCCGATTCCCACGTTTCCCTCTCCAGTGATCGTCATGAATCGACCTTGGGTGAGGTCAGTATCGCCACCGCCCCGACCAATCGTTAGTGAATTCTCAGATCGCAAAGCGCCAATTTGCCAATTGGTAAGCCCTTGCAATCCCAGAACGGCAAAGGCGTTACCTCCGCCCAATTCGGTTCGAGCTTTAATGTACGCATGAGATTCAGTGTTTGATGTGTTCGTGTTTCTCACAACGGACCCAACTCGATCATTATCACCATTGGCTTCAAAACTGAGTGTGTTACCGGTTTGAGTCCATGGAGAGCTGGGTGGCGACACCCAAGTCGTGCCGCCGCTTCCGTCGCTGGTGAGAACTTGGCCATTGCCTCCGTAATTGGGAGGTAGAGACATTTGATAGGAAGTGAAGGTGGTTGATGGTGCGATGAGAGTGATTTGCGAATCATTATTGGATGTGCTTGCAAGATTGAGGGTGGTGGAGCCCAATCCTTTCATGTATTTGGTTGATTGACCGCTGACCAAATCGAGAAGATCAGTAAAGTTGGTGAGATTCATGGCGTAATTGTTGAACGAGAGGGGTGGCGCTGCGATAGAAGTATCCACGCGCATCACCTGGTTGCTTGGCACACCCGCAACATTGCTTGTTTCGATGGAGTAGGGGGTATAGCTAATTTCTAGAGGTGGAAGGGCTTGTAAGCCTGTACCATCATTGAAAGTGACCTTAAGATAAAGCGGATCTCCGATTTGTTTGACGTAGCCGTTTTCACATTGAGGCATCGGCGGATAGATCAAGCTGCTATTAAAAATACGAGACAAAGAAAAAGTACTTAGGTCGGAGCGCGATCCTCGCCCCACAAGGAGTGAGAATCCTCCATCCCCCGAAGACATATCAATCGTGAAGCGTTCAGAATACATAATGCAAAGTTTTGGTAGATTGAGGGGGCCAACAATTTGCAGGTTAAATTCAACCTGCGGCGCTTTGAGCGGAATTCCTTCGGGATTGGTGATTCGACCTTGATAGGTAAATGCAACTTGCGCGGCAAGTAAATGGCTAGAAAAAAAGAAAATGCAAAAATAAAAAACAAGACCCATTAAGAGAGGTCGCGTTAAATGGTTAATTGCGTCTTTGAAAAATTTCTTTTTCATCTCTTAACTTATCGGATGTTTTGTAAGATCGCTCAATGCCAAGCGCCCGATTTGTGCAAATATTCAAGACTCAATTTGAGAATAGTTGTTTCACAATGATACAAATAATTAAAGCGTATTTCAAATTTAAGGTTGTCTTTTGCTTTGTGAGCGTTGTGTAATGCAGGCGTGTTTAGTTTGATGAGGGGGAATTTATGCTGAAAAGAAAATGTTGGTTCGCGACCGCTCTTGTGAATTTGTTTATTATTGGCTTCGCTGGCAACGCGTCGGCTTTCGCCAATGAGTTTCAGGGGCGAGCTCAGTTGAAGTTTGTTAATATCGATAAAAATAGTGAAACTGCCATGGTGTATGTGACCGTTTTTCAAGAACAAGCCGAATGGGACAACGAACGGGGTGTGACGTTGGGGGCTATTTTAGGTGCCAAAAGAGAAGTGAGCGTTGAAAATTTGCGTTCCCAAAGTTACGGCTTTTCTGCCTTCATCGACGTGAATGGGAATGGTAAATTGGATACTAACGTTTTTGGTGCTCCTCGGGAACCTTGGGCTCTTTCTAAGATTGGTTCAAAAATGCCTCTTGGAAAGCCCGCATGGAGCTCTATTGCTGTTGAAATAAAAGAAGACAAAACCCTCGAAGTTCCACTGTACTTTCACTATTAAGGTTTTGGTGTTAGATGCTTAAATCACCATCTATTGTTGTTGCAGGCGCGAGCGGTTATATCGGTAAAGAACTGATTCTGCGCCTTTTAGAAAAGTTTCCTGAAGCAAATATAATAGCTCTCTCGCGATCGCAACAACACTCTGATGACCAAAGAGTTCAATGGAAGGCTTGTGATTTATTTTCACTGCAATCACTGGAACAAGCACTACCTAGTCGCATCGACTACGCTTTTTATTTAGTGCACTCGATGGGGCCAACAGCCCATCTCGACCAAGGTTCGTTTGCCGATTATGATTTGATTTTGGCTGATAACTTTTCGAGAAGTCTTAAAAATAAAAATGTAAAACAGCTCATCTATCTTGGAGGCTTGATTCCTGAATCAAAAAATGTTTCCTTGCACCTACAGAGTCGCCTTGAAGTTGAGGAAACCTTCAAGCAATATGCTCTTCCTTCTACGATTTTCCGGGCAGGACTCATTCTTGGTGAGGCGGGGTCTTCCTTTCAAATTTTAATCAAATTAGTAAAAAGACTTCCTCTAATGGTCTGTCCTCGTTGGACTCAAAATCTTACCACACCCGTTGATCTTAACACCGTTCTGAAGAGTTTAACCATTGCTACCGGTGATCTTGCGAGGGTTGGAAAGACCTATGATTTAGCAGGCTGCCCTCCATTAACCTACATGGAGATGATGAATTTAACAGCTCAGCATATGGGCCTAAGGCGCTTATTTTTACGGGTGCCTTTTTTTACCCCCACCCTGTCTCGTTTATGGGTGAGTTTGATTACTAATTCATCTCGAGATTTGGTGTATCCATTGATTGAATCATTAGAGCACCCAATGGTGGCTCGAGACTCTCATGTTTTTACAGAGGGTGGCCCGGTTCGGAGCTACGGTGAGCTCTTAGAAAATGCCTGCTGTAAAGCAAAGAAAGGCAGCTTTTTCGTTCGTTTTCGAGCAAAGCGCAAAACAGTTCGCTCCGTACAACGATTACCACTTCCCGCAGGAAAAGATGCGGAGTGGATTAAGCAGCAATACATTGAGTGGCTTCCTCGTTTTTTGTCTCCACTGATTGTGGTGAAACAAAAAGAAAATCTCATAAAATTTTCGCTCCTCGGTAGCCCAATCAGCTTTTTAGAGCTCTCTTTTAGCGAAGAGAGAAGTTCGAGCGATCGACAACTCTTGCACGTGCGTAGTGGATTATTAGCCGCTAAAAATAATCGCGGTCGACTGGAGTTTCGTGTGGTTCTAAACAGACGCTTTGTGATGGCGGCCATTCATGACTTTCAACCCTCTCTGCCTTGGTATATTTACCAGGTCAGCCAAGCTCGACTCCATTTATTAGTTATGAATGCCTTCGCGCGACACCTAGCCAAGTTTTGAAAGAAAAGCTTCGATAGCGCATTAAGACAATCGGCTTATTGTCAGTAAAATTCAACCATATCAAAATCATTGATATGACCGAGTTCTTGTTCAGTCAATCTTCTCCCAATGGGTGTGTCGGCACTGATATAACCTAAAAAATCATGGTAGGTGCTATTGTCTTGAAGAGATGCTTCGTTCTGAATCTCATCACGGGAGTCTAGGATCAGAACCTTTAGGAATTTTTCATCGGGTGTTTTCTCAAGAACCTTTATAGGCGTGCCCGGTCGCATGGGTTTTTCGTTGGGGAAAAGCTCCGAGTAATAGAGGCTGCCTTCCTCATTGGGGAGGGGCTCTCGGTAGATGTTGGTTGCTTGCAATGTTACATCTATGGTTTGTAGAGTTGTTGCCGCAGTTTCGAAGTAGCTCACGAGTTCTCTTGCTCGAGATGCTCCTTTGCTATCAATCAATAGGTTCTGTTCGCGGTCGGCAATTAACTTTGTTATTTTTGGAATATTCTCGATAATTTGGGTGAGGGCCTTATCAACTTCCTCGGCACTAAAGCGTTGTCTCA
This sequence comes from Pseudomonadota bacterium, assembly GCA_041178425.1. Taxonomy (GTDB): domain Bacteria; phylum Bdellovibrionota; class Bdellovibrionia; order Bdellovibrionales; family Bdellovibrionaceae; genus CAUJGP01. The sequence continues at coordinate 171,072 of JBEGVH010000006.1, forward strand.
TTACAATTAAGTGTTTAATCATGCCGATTTCAAGACCATTCATTTCCCTCCCAAAAAAACGGCTGGGCTTCTTTTCTGGGTACCTACTCAGCGATACTAACTCCGACTTATCGAGATCATAAACAAGAGGTACACCTTTGGTCGCATTTCGACCCAGGAGAATACTGGTGTTAAATAACGGTCGATACTTTTCAGTTTGATTTTTGGGTTCTGACCTGACTCTTATGTTGATGTCGTCATTCATAATCAAGGTATCGAATGCGAATAAAAGAGCCGTTTTTTCTAAATCAAGTTCTACTTTACCCTCGAGAAATTCGCTCGAAACGTCTTTAACTCTTAAACGTTCAAAGAGGGGTTTGTCATTTTCAATCAGTAGGGCTTGTTTTTCTTTTAGAGATTTGATGTTACCATTAGCAAATTGTTGTTGGTAATTAATCTCTGCCCTCTGAATGTGTGGAGTGGGTAATCCTAATATTTCTGCTATTTCGTAGCCGAGAGCTTCACGAAAAGGGGCTTCTGGAGTGTTGTAAAATCCCGAAGTATTGATCCGTAAACCTTTGATACCGGAAAATAGGGTGGATTCGGTCTCTTGTTTTTTACTGAGCTTCAATTTGAGCTTCGGAAATTTAGCTGCATCGGCCGACGACATACCACGGATTTTAACTTTTCCTGTCAATGCATCGATTGAGTTCTTTTTAAGCCCCACATTGTCAAGCTCGACAGCCACTCCGAATTGATCGTAGGGCCTCTTTTCACCGGTCCAATTACCACCCCCGGAGAGGCGCTTAGCTTTCGCAAAATCTCCCGTCATCGTAAATTGAATGGCTCCTGCGTGGTCTAGATTGGATGAAAAAATGACTGAACGATCAATCTTAATCGTATTTTGTTTAGTAGGGTGTTTGAGGGCTTCCTGACAGAGATGGCTGGGGCTTGCCAAGACCCACTGACTAAAAACGAGGGCGCTTCCAAATAGGATCAAAGACGTGAAATTTGGTCGAGATTCTGATTTGGCCGAGCTGAATTTCATTGCTGCTCCCTTTTTAGTTTTCGCGAAAGAGACCCAAATATTCAAAAAATAGACCAACTTTTTAGCAAATATAACGGTTGCGGGCTGTCTCACAATTAGACAGTAGTCACAAGGTGTGGCATCTCCTTATCGATCGATTTTAAATGCCTTCAAAATTTCTAAAATACTTTAGACCTTCCTTTGAAGTTCCGAAAAATGATCTATGTTTTTGAAATGTTTTTTTATGATTAGCCTTTTTTTCTATTTGCAGGTTTTTGCTGAAGAACAGTTTCTGGAATGCACCGAGAAGGTTATCCTAAAGAGCTGCAGTAGCAAAAGCGGTAATGTGCGATCCTTGAGTGAAGCCTCCTTGGCGATAAAAACAAATGCGTGTCAGGAGCAGCTAACCAACCTCGACTGCGATGGTTTTTTCAAGGAGTACCCAGAGTTTGCTCAAGATCGAATGCAATGCTCAGTGGGTGAGGTCTGTGAACAGGGCAAGGTGACAGCTTTTTTTGAAGGATGCCGCGACTACGGAATAGAAATCAAAGACTCTTTTCTTGCCGAACTCAAAGAAAATCTCCGTTGCCTACGAGATCAAACCTGTTTTGCAAACAAGCAGCGACAGCAAATTCTAGTGCCGACCTTTTTATTTTTTCATTCCCTTGTTAACTGGAAGGGTCAGTTAAGTCAGACAAAAAAGGCGATTCTCAAAGACTACGAGAATTATCGTCATCTCAACTGCCTTAATAAAAAATTTAGGAACCAGTTTCTTTGTCATTTGCAAGTAAAATACGGTGCGGCCGTCCTCTCAACAAGTCCAACGGGGATGGGAGCAAAGGAGCTCATCAAGGTCAGAAATCTCGAAGCGAAACTAGCTCGCTTTAAGGCAGCCTCAAAAACAAATAGCTTTGAAAATCTCCAGCAGGCCTTCGAAAAGTCAGATGACGTCTTTCTTATGAAAGGCGGTAGACCAAGGTCAATGATAGATGGGCTTGAGAAAAACAAAAGCTATACCGTGATTTTTTACGAAGATCGTTTGGTTCTTGGTGACGATTATTTTGGCCCCGATGGAAATCGAAAAGCGTCGCACGTGAAATTGCTCACAGACACCACGCTCTTCATAAATAAAGGAAGACCCGCTAAGGGCTATGATAACTTAGGCTACAAAGATCGCGGTGGAACCGTTAAGATTTACGATGATGGGAGCATCGATGTTTCTGGGTACCACCTCGGTAACGATAGCGCCTTAGCAGCCGATAAAATCGCTGAACACATCTCTAAGATATTTCCAGACAGTGTAATTCGTAAAACTCCTGGGCGGCTTGACACCTTGCCACCGAAGGGCAAATAAGTTTCTTGCCGAATAAAATAAAAAATGTTTACCTTTTTTGGTATGGAGGCCAAATGAAACATTTTTTTTCTCAGTCTCGCTTCAAGCAAAAACTCATTGGCTACTTGGTGATGTGGGCTCTTTTGCTTTCGGGAGATTGTGGGTATTCGCAATCCAATCCCCAGGTCTTCGGTAATACCCATCAAGAAAAAGATCGCGATGAACAAATAAATAAGCACTATTTTTTATCGAATGATTATGACGAAATGGCTGCCCCCAATGTCAGCTTTCAAAATCCGGGAACCATGGTTCAAGCGCATAATCGCGGTACCTTTTATGCTTCACATTCATCGATTTTTAAAGACGATGAGGGACGCTACCATACCTTTTACTGCACTTCAGTAAAGCCCTTTGTGCAGAATGAAAGTCCGGGTTGGGATACCAATGAAGCAACAACCTTTTATGCCGCCGATGCTGTTCGTTATGAAAGTTTCGATGCCAATTCGATGAAGTCCTTGACCGGTGCCATCACGTTTTTGGTGGGTTCGTTCGAGATCAAACCGCAATTTGGCGTAAATACCATCAAAATGGTTCAATCACCATGCACCAGCAGTACCGTTAAGTTTAATAATTATTATTACACATTCTTTGAATCTTTTACGGAGGGGAGTCACTACGCGCAAATGGTTAGTATCCACGTGGCCCGCAGTGCCACGCCTGGCGAGAATCCTGAAGTTTTAACTGTTCAGGGATGGCAGCCCCTTCGCACGACCAAAGTGGCATGGAAGCCCGTCATAACATCCTCTGTATTTAATGATTATCCAAAACACAGAGACTTGATTAACACTGGAGCTCAAGCCGCTCGAGATAATTGGGGAGTTAATAGCTACGGCAATTTTTTATGGGGAATGGGCGTTCCATCGGCGGTTGTTCGAGAGGGGCGAATCTATCTGGTAGGGTGGGATAATGTTTATTTTCCGGAGGCGTGTCGATTAGTAAAAACCAATGGTCGATGGGAGACGGCTGCAAATTCCAGATGTGGCCGCAATCGCATAGTTTCCTCACTCGATGGCGAGAATTTCCAGACAGTAGCAACACCCGATTTTACACCTGGGGGTGATCTTAAACTTGTTAATGATCCTCAGTCAGATCAGCACGGAAATTTTGCCTTTTTTTGGAATTACGCAGATGCCAACCTAAAAAGTCAGCGAAAAATAGGTTTGAGCGTTTCTTTTGCCACACCGGATTTTAAGGGGTGGAGTCCAGCTTATCAATTAGGGCATTTTCCTTCGCGTGTTTCAGATGCGGCCTATAATGATTTAGGTGGGGTATTTTCTCCTCGGGTTGCCGGGAATGCTTACGGTGAAATTGCGCCGACCACTGCGCCAATTTTGCTTCAATTGGCTATGCCTCGCACGGCGGCTTACTCCAAACCTCAATCGATAGCAGAAAATCGCGAAATTTACTCCTGGCTCATTCAGCTTAATTCTAAACTTAGTCCCGAAGCCCGGCCTGTTCAAGTGGGTGACCCTGGTCAGGTGGCCGATGCTCCCGTCGTGCCTTCGATTGTTTCAGGAATGATTTTAAAAGATAATGCTGGTAAACACAGTCTCAACCTTTGCGGTACTTCTTTTACAAACCAAGCCGCTGTGAGATTAAAGTGGAGTCATCTCAGTTCCGACATTTGGTACTCACCAACATCTAACACAAATCGAGCCATTCATTACATTGGAACCATACCCACATCGAACAATCATCCTCCTTTTTGTATTTTTCTGAGTTTGAAAGAGACAGAGGTAAACTATTTGCGCAATGGCAATACGGTTTCCGCTCAAGTTCATCAGGTCAGTAACAACACCACCTCGGCGGCCCGCCTCTATAAGGCGTCTGACTTGCCTGAGAGCCAGCCTTTGCCACCACCGCCTCCGGCTGAAAAGCCCTTCAAAATTATCGGTCCCAAAGCCGGAGCGAAAAACGTTTCGCTTAATCCAACGTTGAGCTGGACCTCTGAGAACCCACACTTCGTGCATTTTATGGTTGATGTTTCAGACAAACAAAACTTTTCCAGGTTTTGGAATCACGAAGGGGACCCTGCAACTCAATCGATTCAATATTTTGGAAAAGATAATGGTTGGGGTAAAGAAGGCAAAAGTCCCATTGAAGCACCTTCTCCATTAAAACCAAATACCTTTTATTGGATCCGAGTGTCAGCCTTTGATGAAAATTGGAAAATCTTAAAAACAACAGAGAAGATTAAGTTCAGAACCCAAAAGTAAATGGACTCGGCAAAAGCATCGATGGCGGTGCCAAAAAATGGTCCTCACTATGGCGAAGTTATACTGTTTTCGAATTCCCGCGACCTTCGTGATTAGTTCGAGTTAGATTCACCCGATGGAAAATAGTCATTGTACGGGATGTGGATCAAAAGCGCGACTAACTTGTGAATGCTGTGGAGCTTCGGTTTGCAAGTACTGTATGCAATTTATCTCCGAGGAACGTTTTTCTCTCCAGCCGGAACTGGCGAAGAGGATTCCTCATGCATCGTATTGTCCATCTTGTTTTGATAGTCAGGTGGCAAATATTGTGACAACGTACGAACACACAGTTGAACGAGCCCGCGATATTTTGGTCTATGAAAAGACTCAGGGCAAAGAAACACGTTTTTTCAAACGCACAGAAAAACCAGTTCGTGTGGAAAAATGCGAAGATCGTGCTGAGACACTTCTTCGCCTAGCTTTTTATGCGGCGGCGGCTGGGTTTAATGGGCTGATTGATGTCGATATTAAGGCAGAGAAGCTTCGCAATGGGTCTTATCAAAAAACAGTCTGGTCGGGCAGCGGTATACCTACCAATATTGAATCGCGCAAAGTTATGAAAGACCGTTCGATTTGGCACAATCCTAACTGAGATCGAATTTAAACCTGCTACTTTTTGCCTGGCTGTAAAAATCTAGTACCCGAATTGCGAATTTTACCCTATTTTGCCGAGGCGCGATCTCGCGCAATCTATCTTGCGAGCCCTATCTCGTAAGCAGGTTCTATTAAGCATTGGCCATCCTCTGGGTTTGGAGCTCAGGAGGGAAGGAGTACTCATGGAAAATCATAGCAGCTACGCTGTTTCTACATTCTATTTTTTCAAAACACTCGATAATCTCGAAAGGGTGAAAGCTCAGGTGGAGGAATGCGCGAAGGCTCAATCGGTCACGGGCCTTTGCATCTTGGGAACAGAAGGCTTCAATTCCACCGTGGCTGCTCCGGGACGAGAGGCGATGCAGGCCTTTCAAACGTTTATCAAGGAGTACTTTGCGCTTCCGGATCTTTTTTTTAAAGATTCTGAAAGTCATAAGAAACCTTTTCGCCGCTTTAAAATTAAGGTTCGTGAAGAGATCGTTACTTTGGGGACCCCCGAATTAGTGCCCGATCAAAAAAAGAATCATCATCTGACGCCCGAAGAATGGAACAAAGTTCTCAAAGAAGAAAAAGACTTTCTTTTGATTGATACTCGTAATTGGTACGAAACCCAGATGGGGACCTTCAAAGGCGCAGTCAATCCTCGCATTGATAAGTTCACGGAGTTTCCTGAATTTGTCGAGCAGCAAAAAATTGGAAAAGATAAGAAAATGTTGATTTTCTGCACTGGAGGAATTCGCTGTGAAAAGGGCATTCTTGAACTTCAAAGGCAGGGCTTTCAGAATGTCTACCAATTAGAGGGCGGCATTATCAATTATCTCAAGAAGTTTCCTGACGATCAATTTGAGGGAGAGTGTTTTGTTTTTGATCATCGAGTCGCTTTAGATCAGCATTTGCACCCCAGCGAAACTTACGGTTTGTGTCCTCATTGCGGTCAGCCGGCCAAAACAAAAATTGCCTGTCGACGTTGTGATACGGAGGCATTGATCTGCGAGGATTGCCTCGAGCTGGAATGGAAAAAAGAGACTTGCTCTAAAAATTGCGCCTATCATTTAGAATTGCATCCTGATCGCAAAGGAGAGCGCCAAGTTCCTGCCTATGAGGAGGAGTAAGAGGAACGGGGACGGAATCCAAAAACGGTCTGGTCGGGCAGCGGTATTCCCAACAATATTGAATCGCGAAAAGTTATGAAAGACCGTTCTATTTGGCACAATCCGAACTGATATTGTTGCATCCTCCAAGGTTTCCTGAAATCACAACCCCTATTTTGGTCTATCGATTCAGAATCTGCAACCTGTCTGCATCCGATATCGGGTCATTCAAGTTGCCTGATTTAGAGGGAAGAGTGCTTTTGGGAGTAAAGCCGCCGCAGGAAACACCCGCCCGACTTAACAGCAACATTGGATCACCGAGGAGTGCTCCCGAAGTAGCATCATAGAATTTGTTTAATTGGCCATGAAATGAATCAATTGAGCGTAATTGTTCTTCGGTGACTTGTCCAGCGAGGTACAATGGAGATTGAAGGGGCTGTCGTCGAGGATCTAACATCGTGCAGGACTGCCCAGGTTCTAGTGCTGCTAGACTTAAGCCTCGCCGCTCCGAAGTCGTGTGACAGCTTATACAAAAAGCGTTACTGCGGTAGTCGATGCGGTTCGCATTCCAACTCAGACGACCATCATCCAAACCACCTTCTGCTTTTGGAGTAGCATACAAGATGGCCTCTCGTAGTGAGTGCAGGCCCTCCGCTTCCCGCAAAAGAGAGCGGTAAATACCCATGTGATCACTATAATCGACAGAACAAACGAATCGTGCGTTGCCAGGAATAGCATACTCATTGACGTATGATTGTGGAATTTGATTGAAAATCTCTTGATGAACAGCCACCTCATAGAAGTTTGCCACGCTATGCCAGTGAGCTGAAGCGCCTTCCTTCAACCAGTGGAGGGAACCAAAAGCATGGTTACAAATAACTTCTGCTGTGGGGATATAAGCAAAAAGCTTCAACTCATCAATCCAGCCACGAAAGCCAGCGAGAGAATCATCGGGACTTTGTTTGCCAATACGCAACACAATCTTGCCTTTGCTGGATGTCGGATTAAACAAGCCAAAGAGTGATTTTTTACTGGTGAAAGATTGTTTTTTCATTCCATTCAAATAAACACTGCCCGATTTTCCGTCGGCTGCGACGGCAATACCCAGATGGAACCACTTTTGTTTAGCTGTGGGTAAGGGTATCACAACGCTGAGATCCCCTTTCTTAAAACGTATAACCGTGGGGTTGAGCAACACTTTCGTACCATCAGGAAAGCTCAACAACTGGCGATTGGTGTCGTTAGCGCTGCGACTATCGAAAAACATCGAGAGAAAGAGGTTCGTCGACTTCACGGCTCTTGGGAATTCATAACTGAGAGTGTTGTTGCCATCTAACCATAAGCCTCGCCCATGGATGCCCCCGAGAGCAACTGGTTCCACACGTCCACTCGTGAGGTGCCCATAAGTGGGAATTGGTAGGTCAGGCGAGGTCGCAGCGTTTTGTATCAGAATCGCGCGATTTTGTTGATCGATCTTGTTGTCATTTTCGCCATCGAACCCATCTCGATAGTACCAACCATCGTATCGTGCCCAAGTGGCATTAATGAACTCAACACCAGCCATCATCGAAGACACAATAAGGGCACGTGGATCAAGATAGTCATCAAAAACAATTTCATCGCTGCCAGCTGCATTGTTCACAGTCCAAACAAGGTCTCGAGGCAGAGTAGGGCGCAAAAAACGATAGGTGTTGGTCAAATTTTCTAGAGAATCAATGACGTTCGAAGTTTGACTCATCCCTTTGATCTCAGCGTTCTCACTGTAGCTTTCCAGTTGATTGTCGATTCCCGAACCGCCAGGCCCAGTATCTCTACCTGCGGCGGCCCGCACCCAACCGTCGAAGGCGCCATTTGGCTGGTAGAGTTGGATTTCGCGCTGAAACTGCAAACCGCGTCTCAGACCATAGTCGATGTGGTTGATCATGCCATCAAGAACCACTGTTTTACCATGAGTCCATGAGCCGAGCACTGCTGCTCCACGAATATGTTCGGGGGATTCGGGATTGTAAGGGGACTGTTGGCAATTGGGAACACCAGCGATACATCGAACCGGATAACGAGACGAATTGGGGAGCATGTCTTGCTCTTGTGTATTCCGGTTTGGCTCCTCTGTGGGAATTGGGTGAAACTTCCAATCATAGCTGAACAATACGCTTCCGCCCGAAGCGAAGAAAAGATTATTACCCTCTCGATCAATCCATGGGTAAGTGGGGAACATTGCATTTTCTGGAATCAGGTTGCCAAAAGAGTCTCGCATCGGATACTCGGCAATGCCATAACGAGCTTTGCCCGAGATCGAATCTTTCATATCAGAGTCATGAGGGGCTTTTTGTATTCTTTTAATATAGGAAAATTGGCTGGCATCGCAAGGATTAGCGTTAAGTGGGGCGACCATATAGTAAATATCAACATCGTTGTCTCCGGAGTCGTCGTTGCCGTCAATTTTCTTTATGGGTACAAAACTCATTCGAGCCACGTAAAGGCGCCCATCGGTTGTGGCTACCGGCTCGAAAGAAAAGAAGTTTTCATTACTCATGTTATAATCGATTTCAATAGGCTGAGACTTTTCGCGAATCTCACTATTGGGCGCAGGGCGGACATCGCGAACACGGGCTTGAGCTGTTTTAGGGTTCTCCACTTCGACGATAATTTGTCGACTTCGGAAGAAACCGCGATCAAGATTCTTGTTCGGATTATTAGGACTCTTCATTGTGCGAAAGCCTACATAAGTTAGATCGTAACAGTCATTAATTCCACACTTGCGCGGTTGATCGACTTTTTTCACATGGTTACAAATCGTGCCACCAGCAAAACCAGCGTCGCTGGGATCTGATGGCTTTGAAAGAAAGTAGGGAAGATGGCTGTGCCATCCTTCAGTATCAGTGAGGATGTTCAAACCGGGTTCGCTAAAGGGAAAGGGGCGATCAATTTTTTCGGGAGCGAGGAGATAAAGTCGAAGGTTTGACCAATTAAAGCCTAGACGTCCATCGTGGGAGGTGCGTACTGGTGGAATCGCTGGACGAACGGGCCGATAAAATTGGGGGGTCGTCTTTGCAATGGAACCATCCGGATTGCGAGTGACATCGACTTCAAAAACCTGATGAAGAAGTACGGGTGCATCGGGACGCTTTGCATGAGCGAAAGGTTTTGTCGCAGCCGGTTCTTTTCCAATAATTGCGGGTTGGATCAATCCATTCGGTCGCAGTTTTTCTTCAGTATTGGCATTTAATCCATCTTCAGCAGTAGCTTCATCAAGCATCAGTTGAAACTTTAGTTGATCAGAGGGCGAACAGTTTTGAAAAGTAATAAAGATAATTGATAGTATGGCGAAGAAAAATATTTTCATCCCTAAGTGCTGCATGCATCCATCCCTAGATTCTTTTGAACGAATCGATAAATTTTTTATCGATTGAGCTCGTTAAAGCCTTTTTCAAACTATCATATTTAGCCATCGAGGTAAGCAATTAAGCCTTCAACAGGACGAGTTGCGAGGTCGTGTAAAAAGGGATTATCCGTCCAATGCTCCGATAAGTTATATTATGTTACATCGAGTGTGTGGGTTAAATAAATCTTGATCCTTATAGCAAGGAACTGGCAAACCCCAAACTTATTAAAAAAGCTATCCTGCAGGCCTTGGTCGATGGTGATTTAGATGCGGTTCAGGATTTGTTGGTCGCCCACCTCCGAACCATTAATAAATCAAAGCTGTCTTCAAAAACAAAGCTTGGTCGTCAAACTTTGTATGATCTCATGGACCCAGAAAAAGAATTTAACCCTTCGCTAAAGACGCTCACCAATATCCTAAAAAATCTGGCTGCTTAGAGTCAAGTCACAATGGCTGAACGATGGGTCAGTGGGCCTTTTGGGACTGGCTTTTGGGGGGGGGCTTTGGGAACTCGGAATTTCAATATCTTGAAGCCACCTTCGAAAGTTACAGAAAACGTCACAATGAAAAAAAATCCACACTGACAAAGCACCATTAGCGACTTTGGCCTTTAAAAGCTATAATCGCGGTCTCTAGTGGGAGGATATTTTGCGTTCATATTTCAACCTTTTATTTCGTTCCTTCTTGGTAATCGCTAGCTTAGTTATTTCGGTGTCTTCATCTCACGCGGCCGAATCCAAGCCCGAATCCGAACCCCTTTATATGCTCGAGAATCCGGCCGAATTTCGATTTTGGCTTGCTAAAAGAGTCCATTATATCTGCGACGACACAGCCTTGCTTAAGCAGATGCGAACGAATATACCCAACGTTCTTTTTTACGGATTAAATCAAATAAAACAAATTAATCCTGAATTAGTCGATTTTAAAACGTATTGGCACGAAAGATTTAAAATCAATTTTCGCTGCGTTGAAGATTCTTTTGATCCAGCTCTGAAAGATCGCTTTGTGCCAGATCACTATCCTTTAGATTGGCTGAACATTTTTAGAGAGCAGCACGGAGAAAATATTTTTGTCTCGCGATCCTTAATTTCAAAAATCGATATGAGCCACTACTTAGGGCGTAATCCGAATGCTTACACATGGAGTTTTAGTCAAGACGATTACCCTCTGGGCGACCAGCATCTCCAAAAAGCAAAGAGCGATCCATTTCTTAAAGAACGCCAAACTTTATTTGTTGCTTACCTTCAAGCCAGAGATTATGAAACAATTCCGAGAAGTACCGTCAATTACTTGCCTCAAAATATGGATCGTATACCAATCAGTCATCGACTCTCTTATAATTGTGCCGAGGTGGCCTACCCTTTTTTAAGTCGAGGTCAAAGGCATGGAGCTCCCTTCGACCTTCAGAACGCCTGTGCCTTTTGCGCCATGGCTGAATACAATTTTCGAGACACAAAAATTAACTTCAACTTGAGCGGCAAGGCCCAATTACTTTGTCATTAAATTGATTTTCGGGCTCGTTTAATCGCAGCTTCCTCCAGCCTTTGCGGGTTGAACCATTGGATCTAGCAAAAGGGCGCCAGAAGGCGAATACAATTTTGGTTTCGTCTGGTGGTCTGTTGCAATACTCCATAATTGTATCTCGGTCGATAATCCTGAAAGATACAGCGGCCCTTGCAAAGGTTGACGCCGAAGGTCGTTCATAGAGCATTGATGGCCTGGTGTTAAGGCTGCAATGCTTAAACCTCTTCGACCTTCGGTGCTATGGCAACTAAGACAAAAAGCACTCTGTTGAAAATCAACGCGCGGAGCATTCCAATGGAGGCGACCGTCGTCAACGCCTCCCCCAGATTTCGGAACGGCAAATAGGAGTGCGTCTCGAAGTGACACAAGGTTTTCGTTTTCGCGCAGTAATGAGCGATAGATCCCCATGGAGTCATTGTAGTCGGTGGTACAAACCACGCTGGCATCGGCTGGAATTGCTTTTTCCGACATAAAATTGGCGGGAATTCCAGAGAGAATTTCTCGATGGGTTTCTCTGGGGTAAGCATTTGACAATGTTTTCCAGTATGGACCCGCCTCTGGTTTTACATAATGAAGTGAACCATAAGCGTGATTACAAATAACTTCAGGAACCGGTTGATAGGCAAATAATTTAAGATCGTCAATCCAACCGCGAAAACCGGCTTCTTTGGTTGCTGCGGCCACCCCGACCACGAGGTTAATCGCGGCATTGTTAGTTTGCGGCACCAACTGAAACATTTTTTTCTTAAACTGAGTTCTGTGTTTTTTCATTCCGTTAACATACAACGAAACATTCTTGCCATCGGCAGAGACCGAGAGGCCTAACTGAGACCAGCGTCCTGTCGGTAAGGCCTCGATGAAATCCTTTTTTTGAACCGATTTGTCAGCCGTAAAAGTTTTTGTGACTTGAATTTTGTCGTTCATTAGCCTTACTGCCGTTCCATCAGGAAACAGCAACAACCTTTTAAATTTATTGTTCTCCGGACGAGGATCGACGAACATCGTGAGAAAAAGCGGTTCATTTTTGATTGCTTTTGGAAACGTATAGGTGAGAGTACTCCCTTCGAGCCACAATCCTCGACCATGAATACCACCCAGAGCCACAGGCTCCACTCTCCCCTTATTCAGATACCCGTAACTAGGAACAGGAAGCGATTCAGACGTTGCTGCATTTTGAATGAGGATCGCAGTGTTTTGTTTTTGTGGGAGATTGGAAGCGCCACCCCAGCCAAAACCATCACGGTAATGCCAGTTATTGTGACGGCCGCCGTAATCTTCCATCTCAGCACCAGCGATCATCGAAGAAACAATCAAGGCTTTAGGATCCATATAATCATCAAAAACAACCTCATCGCTACCAAGGCTATTGTTCATAGTCCAAACCACATCGCGCGGTAAAGTCGGGCGCATATTTCGATAGGCATTAAGAGTGTTTTCGAGGGAATCAACCACACCAGTTAAAACACTCATGCCTCTGATTTCGGAATTTTCTTGGTAGCTTTCGATACCGTTATTGATTCCTGAACCTGAAGAGCTATTATCGCGTCCTGGCCCCACGCGCACCCAACCATCAAAGCCTTCGCGCGGTTGATAGAGATTGAGCTCTCGTTGAAACTGCAAACCCCTCTTTAGTCCATAATCGGAGGCATTGATGAGACCATCTAAAACAACTGTTTTACCGTGGGTCCATGAACCCAAAACTGAAAAACCTCTCACCACATCAGGCGTTTCGGCGCCATAGGGAGAGTCCATACAATTAGGTGTCTCTTTGATACAGCGAGCAGGATATCGCTCTGAATTAGGTATTACGATCCAATCTCGCACCTGACCGCGACGTTCAGGTTCTGTCACCGGGCGCTCGGTAAAGTTTTCGCCTTTACTAAAGTCATAGTTGTAAAGCCGACTCCCGCCGGTCGAGAAAAAGAGGTTATTACCATGACGATCAATCCAAGGATAAATCGGAAAAAGAGCTTTCTCAGAAAGGAGTTTTCCAAAGGAATCACGCATTGGGTATTCGGCGATTCCGTACCGAGCTTTTCCTGTTGCGGGGTCTCGCATCTCTGGGTCTTTGTGAGCAAATTGAATGCGCTTCATCGAACTAAAGGCGGAAGCATCACAAGGTTCAGATGATGCTGGTGCCACCATATAGTAGATATCTAAATCTTTCGCTCCGGCATTGTTAGTGCCGTCGATGTTTCGAATGGGCATAAAACCCGCGCGCGCAACGAAGAGTCGCCCATCGGCCGTGGCAGCAGGCTCTAGAGAGGAAAAGTTTCCATCGGTTAAATTGTAATCAATCTCGATGGGCTGAGCTTTTTCTTTAACGGGGCCATTACCTCTAACCGCTACAATGCGAGCATTGACTGTCTTTGGATTATGAACCTCAATAACCACTTTGCGACTGCGAAAGAAGGCGTGATCAAAGCTGTTCTTTGGATTGTTGGGGCTCTTCATCATTCGATAAGAGAGATAGGACATCTCATAGCACTCATTATTTCCGTTGCAGCGTTTGGTTTGTTCGGCAATAGGCGCTGAATTACAAAAAACGGATCCTGCAAAATAGCCCGGTCGATTTTGATCTCCTTCTTTAAAAAGGAGGTCTTCGATATTGCTATAAAAACCATTGAGATCGCCAATAATTGCTAATCCCGATTCGCTAAATGGAAACGGACGTGTGATTTTTTCCGGTGCCAACAAATAGATATTTCGGTTGGTCCAATTGAACCCGATGCGACCATCGTGAGAGGTTCGTACGGGAGGGATCGTCGGACGAATCGAGCGGTAATACTGAGGACTCTGGTACTTGATTGAACCATCGGCATTTCGCTCGATATCCACTTCATGGACCTCTCTCATGAGCGCAGGAGCTTGTGGCACTCCACCAGGCTTGGTACCAGGGGGCTCAGCGGCTAGGCACGGCAAAGAAGCTGTGAGAATAATAAAAGTATATAGTTTATATTTAGTGTGGCACGAAATTTTCAATCCGCCCTCCTGATCAATGATGGAAGTCATTCCTCGGTTGATCAAAGAAACAGCAAAACGGTGCCAAGGTCAGGTTTTCGAGGAACTCCACAAAAGTTTAGTTTTGCTGTCTTGATTTGGATCGAAGACGCCCCTTAAAGAACAAAACATCCTAATTTTTCGAATGGAATTTGAGAAAATCAGCTCGATATGATGCAATAGAAAAAAGATTCAGGAGATCAGTATGTCGAACCCTTGGAATGATCGGTACCGTCGGCCCGACTACTACTATGGCATTGAGCCAAATACTTTTTTAGCTGAACATTCTCAACTTTTTATAAAAAAAGGGAAAATTCTCTGTCTCGCGGAAGGAGAGGGACGCAATGCCGTTCATCTAGCTAAAATGGGATTTGAGGTAACGGCCGTTGATTTTTCCGAGGTAGGTCTAGAAAAATTAAAAGATCTTGCGAAGCAAAACAGCGTCGAAATTGAAACTATCTGCGCTGATTTAGAAAACTATGATATTGGTCACAACAAATGGGACGGTATTGTTTCTATTTGGTGCCATCTGCCTAAAAATATTCGCTCCACCCTTCATGAAAAAGTAAAACAGGGCCTGAAAGAAAACGGAATCTTTTTGCTGGAGGCTTACACTCCGAACCAACTAAAATTTAAAACGGGCGGGCCTCAGGATCCAAATCTTATGCCTACTTTGATTGAACTTGAGGAAGAGCTAAAGACTTTAAAGATAGAACTGGGGCGTGAAGTTGAGCGCGACATTCAAGAAGGTATCGGCCATCGAGGGTTAAGCGCCGTTGTTCAGTTCATGGCGCGAAAGTGAATCATTAAAGATTCTGCGTGATTATTTACCAAAATCTTGCGATCGGAAAACCGAAAGTAACCCCTAGACTTTTCGATGAAACTGATTGGTTATTGATGGTTTCTTTGGCGGCAAGGTAATTGATTTCTCCGAAGACCCGACCACCCCAACGCCACCAAAGATTATAATAGCTGCGCCCATTGATCTCAGGATAAATAAACCCGCCGAGCGACATATTGTGTCCGCGCTTAAAAGCGTCGGTGTAAATAAATTCAAAACCCTGAGGAAAACTTGGCGCCACGTGGACTTTTCCCTCGGCTTGAAATCCAACAAAATGACCGCCAAAAAGGAGATTCATCGTCATGCGCTGATCAAACATTTTGGCGTTTTCAGTGCTAAGGTATAAACCAAAATCAGTCCACAGACGATTAGAAATAGAAGTGGCATCAAAGGCAACAAACCTTAAGCCCTCACTAATAAACACAGATCCATAGAGGGTTAAGAGTGGGCTCCAACCATAGTCATACTCCCCTTCGGCACTAAAATCGCCAAAGTAGGGGCCGATTCCAAGGCCTAAAAAACCCAAAGTGTGTCGCTCTGACAGAGCATAATCGATAATAAGTTCTTGTCCCTCTGAACGCGAAAGAACTATTTTACCAGGCGACGAGTTCAGACGAGGGGTGTATATTAAAGGGAGTGAGGGTTTAATCTCCAGATTATCTGCTCGCACTTTTTGACCACCTTCGGGGTTTTCCCAAAAAACGTACATTTCAAGGGTGGATTTGCGAAAATGATTGCTGGCTGTAAGAATGGGTCGACAACCAATATAGACCCAATCATTTGCAGAAACCGTTTTTTTGCTCCATTGGGCATTCACGCCATACTTCGAGCAAGAACTATCGTAAAAAACAAGGCCCGACTTTTGCGAATCAAGGGGCTGGTACCTGATATGAAAACTTGATTGATAAGTTTTTCCTTCGAATTCGATCTCAACTTTGACCTGGTTGTCGGTATGATTAAACAGCGCCACAGGTAACTGCAGGCTCGTCATTTGCTGACCGCCCGAACTAAACCCCCCATAACTTGCTCTCACAGTGACGGGGCGTTTGAATTGTATATGCGCCCGTCCGCGAGGGAGTACTAAAACATCGATCAGTCTCACCCACTGAAGACTGTCTTTTTCAATATGAGCGCTTTCAACGAATGGCAAATCATTTTGCCATCGAATACGAAAATCCTCAGCATTGATGCCCTCTAGAGCAAAGGCAGACGGCACTGCTTCAGAAAGAATAGAACTTGTTAAATTTTGCGGTAGTTCGAGGCGATTCCCCCAGGCAGAGGAAACAATAAAAAATGATGCGAGGAGAGACCAAAGAAAGTTTATTTTTTTTATCATTATTGTTTTATTGTTACGCCCCTTTACTCTATCATCAAAAAGTAGTTGTTCGAAGGAGTTAAAATTGGTCTTCAGGAGTAATCAATGAACGCAGGGATCAATCCGCAAATACACCAAAGTCCAGCACCAGTGGTTATTTATTTTTCTTTGGTACTCATTCAGGTCTTATTCGGAATTAACTATGTTGTTTCTCAGTTAATTCTGCATTCCTTTTCACCGATGGTGTGGGCCAGCTTTCGAATTATTATCGCCGCAGCTGTCATGGTGATGGTGGCCTTTCTGGTAAAACCCAACTCACGCCCAAAACTGACTCTTTCGGTACTAAAACCGCTGATCATTTTTAGTTTTTTAGGCACGATTATAAATCAAACCGCTTTTTTAAAGGGCTTGCAATACACCACTCCAACGAACAGTGCGATTCTCAATACGCTGATTCCTGTCTTCACTCTTTTATTTGTGACATTTCGTGGTTTGGAGCCCCTCACCAAATCGAGGGCCTTTGGGTTTATTTTAGCCTTTGGTGGCGTGCTCATCATGCGAAAAATTGAAGATTTTAGTTGGGGAGATAAAACGCTTCAGGGCGATCTTCTGACGATTCTCAATTGTTTAAGTTATGGTCTTTTTCTCGCATACAGTCGTGATTTTTTAATGCAACATGATCGACTTTGGGTGACGGCCTATATGTTTCTCTTTGGGAGTATTGGCATTACTCTGATGGCTCTGCCGGAATGGATACAGTTTCAAGGATTTGAATTTTCGTGGTCTCTCATTGGTGCCATGGTTTTTAGTATTATTGGTGGAACGCTCATTACTTATTTTTTAAATAATTGGACCCTCACTTACTCGACCTCTTCGTCGGTGGCTATATTTATTTATTTGCAACCCATCGTCGCAGCGTCTCTGGCCTGGGTTTGGTTGGGACAAACCGTTACTATAAGAACCTTTCTGGCCAGTCTGATTATTCTCGTTGGTGTATTGTTGGTTCTGGGTTTTTTTAATAAGAGATTCAAAGTTGCAGATTAAGGATTAGATCAAAGAATTAAGCTTTTTTAGGTATCAGACTTAATACAAACTTCAATTGATCCATTGGCTTGAAGAGCATGAACTTCTTCATAAAAATCGCTCGGAGTGATATGTTCGCTCCCATAAAAAGATAACTCTGAGTGAATGGTGCATTTGGTTTTGACTACGGCGGGATCACGATGGGGTGAGGGAGCCATGGTGGAATCGAATCAGGATCACCGAACTGTCCGCGGCCGCTATCTCCCCAGCATTTAAGGGCTCCTCCGGTGGTAATGCCGCAAGTGTGTTGGTATCCGGCTGAGACTTGAGCGTAAGTAATTGTTCCGTCGATCAATGTCGGCGTAGACTTGCTTTCCACAGTGCCGTCGCCCAATTGACCTTTGTTATTACTGCCCCAACATTTAAGTGCTCCACCGGTGGTAATGCCGCAAGTATGTTTTGGAGTGGGGGTGTTGTTTGTTCCTCCTACAGCGATCTTAGCATATAAGGTGTTGCTATCGATGACGGTCGGGATCTTTGAGCTTAGCGATGGATTATTACCCAACTCCCCATTCTCATTTCTGCCCCAGCATTTGAGTGCACCGCTGTTAGTAATGCCGCAAGTATAATTATGGCCAGTTACTACCTGCGAATAGAACGTGCCACTATCGATGGTGGTCGGAGCGCTTTTATTGTTGTTGGTATCGTCGCCGAGCTCCCCATACGTGTTTCCTCCCCAGCACTTAAGTACGCTTCCCGTGGTAATTGCGCAGGTGTGGCTAATCCCAGCAGAGACTAGACTGTAGAGCGTTCCACTATCTATCGTTGTGGGACTCGTTTTGTTAGTTGTTGTGCCATCACCCACTTGCCCACTGTTGTTCAAACCCCAACATTTGAGTGCACCTCCCGAGGTAATACCACAGGTGTGGCTACCGCCAACAGAGATCTGATTGTAACTCGTGCCACTGTCTATCGTAATTGGAGTCGTTTTGTTTGTTGTTGTACCATCACCCAGCTGCCCAATTCCATTCCACCCCCAGCATTTAAGGGCTCCACCGGTGGTAATTGCGCAGGTGTGGTACCTTCCCGTATGGATTTTGCTGTAAGCGTCGGTTGTTATTAAGTCGGAGAAGTAGTGTCGGTCTATCAACGTGCCATCCCCTAGTTGTCCACGATCGTTAACACCAGAACATCGTATTTTACTATCAGAAACTATTCGACAAGTTCGATTTTGGGTCGCGCTCAATTGTGAGGTATTAACTTCATTTTGAATCACCCTAGGAGTTAGACTCATGGATGGATGATCATCGCCTAATTGGCCAAGGTCGTTACTCCCCCAGCATTTGAGCGTACCGCCCGTTGTGAGACCACAGGTGTGTTGATTGTCTGCAGTAATCTGAGAGTAGGTTTTTCCGCCATCGATAATGGTGGGTAAATCAATTTTTGTGCCCGGTGATTGATGACCCACCTGCCCCCAAGAATTATCTCCCCAGCATCTGAGTGTGCCGCCCGTGGTGATACCGCAGGTGTGGCTAAAACCAGCAGCTATTTGGGCGTAAGAGTTACTTGTGTCGATAGTCAAAGGTGTATTTGTAGAGTTGATCGTTGGATCACCCAGTTGGCCCGAGGTATTCCGCCCCCAGCATTTGAGCGTGCCACCCGTGGTGATACCGCAGGTATGGATCGACTTCGCAAAAACCTTAGCGTAGCTCGTGCCTGAATCAATAGGAGAGGGAGCGCTAATTTGCACATTGGTAGAGCCGTCACCCAGTTGACTTTCACCATTCCAACCCCAGCACTTGAGTGAATCATCTGTGGTGATGCCACAAGTATGGCTGCCGCCAGCAGAGATCTGAGAGTAACTCGTGCCACTATCAATCGTGGTGGGAGTCGTTTTATTAGTCGTAGTGCCATCGCCTAATTGGTTCTCTACATTCCTACCCCAACACTTGAGTGCACCACCAGTGGTGATGCCACAGGTGTGGCTACCGCCAGCAGAGATTTGATTGTAACTGGTTCCACTGTCGATCGTGGTGGGATTGGTTTTATTAGTCGTGGTGCCATCGCCCAGTTGCCCACCGCCATTATCACCCCAACACTTGAGTGCACCACCAGTGGTGATGCCACAGGTATGGCTACTACCAGCAGAGATTTGATTGTAACTGGTTCCACTGTCGATCGTTATAGGAGCCGTTTTGTTAGTCGTAGTGCCATCACCTAATTGGCCCCAACCATTGTCACCCCAACACTTGAGCTTTCCGCCAAATGTAATGCCGCAAGTGTGTTGAGCACCGGCATCAATTTTACTAAAAATGGTGTCAACAGCATTCGAATCGGTGTCTTGAATGACGTTAAACTGAAAGGCAGAAAAACCCGGCACAACACCCGCCCTCGAGGATTGATCGATCCGTAGATTGAAAATCTTATCGCCTGTTATCGCACTATTTCTCACTATATGATAATTAACGATCGAACTGAGTTGGCCCGCAGGGATTGTCACAGAATTTGAGACCAAGTTGTGATCATCGCCACCGGCACCACCAAAGATTTTATAACTGAGTGTCACATCATAAGGCTTTATCTCACCCAATGTGATTTGAAAAGAATTGGCCTGAGCGGTATCTTGAAATGTTTCACCAGAGGAATTAACACTGGCCTCAACAACCGAGTCTTTCGTCCAAGTAAAATTCGTGGCATTGGCCATGAGCTGATAGTTACTATTGTTTCCGCCTTTACTGCCGAGAACACAAAATTTCAACACGGTGCCGTCCGCGAATGAGCTGAGATCTTCTTCAATGGCTATACCTACGGCCGTCTCAGCTCCATAACCAGTAAATAGATTGCAATCAGTTGTCGCGCTGGTACCCACTTTGTAACGATAATGAGTAATACCGGTTCCACCAACGATAATATTAATGGGCGTGAAATCAACTGGAAGGTTTGATAGAGTTGCGACACCGGAAGTGTCACCCTGAGACTTCGTCCATGTGGCTTCGGTGGCGCCTTGATAGGCTTGCCAATTATTACTCGCATCGCCACCGACCACGCAGAGTCTGATGACTGCATCGGGCAGGCCAGAAAGATCATGAGCGATCTTGCTGTTTTGATTAATGGCCGCCGAGTAACCATCGGCGCTGCTACAGTCGGTGTTTGTACTCGCCCCCACTTTGTATTTGTATTTGGTTAATCCATTGTTGTTGCCAACAGAAACATCTAAAAAAGTTATACTGTTTGAACCAGTGGGCACGCCACTGAGCACTGCCACAGGGACACTAGAGTCCAGTGAAAAGTTAAGAGTATTGGAAATAAGATTTAGATTACCTTTGCTATCTTGAGTTGATCCCGCAGGGAGATTGACCCCAAAGGTTCCTTGGTTATTCGCATTTAATATAAATTGATAGGTATGCCCTGATCCAGTCAATTGGCTGGCTGTTGCGTTGGTTAAATTGAGATCACTCAATTCAAAACCTGTGACAGCAAAATTAAAAACCACTGTGATAGGTAATGAACTCTGGTTCGTTGAACTTCCGTTGGATATACCAGCGCTAAGAGTCGCTGTGACGGGGGCCACTTGCGCGGTCCATGCCGAGCACGTCGCTTCGGCGCCCACATTGCCAGCTCTGTCTATAGATCTTATTTTAAAAAAGTATTGGGTTCCATTCGACAGAGATAGCCCTGTTAATCGAGAGCCTGACTGAAAAGAAGTCCAATCCTGCACCACTGAATTGTCAGTGAATTGAATCAATTGAATCTCATTCCTCGCCCAACCACTAATAGCATCACTGCCAGGTGTTAAAAGCAAAGTGGGTGATTCTTGAAGAGTGTTTTCGGGAAATCCACTCGCCAAGCAAATCGGAGCTGCGGGCCCGGTAATGTCGTACTGAATTGAAAATTCATTCGACGCACTATTGGTGTCGTTCAGAGGGTTGGTCGCCGCGTCTCCACTCACTACAACCGTTTGCTTGCCCTCGATAACTGGCACTAATTCGAAAGTGTAAACAGAATCAGAAACTTTGGTAAAATGGTTGAGCTGCCCACCACCCAAAGTTACTTTGATATCGCTGCTCTCAAATCCTTCAATATTCTCACTGAACGTCACAGTAAGGGGAATCTCCCCTCGGTTCGTATAATTGGATTCAGTAGAAGTCAGAGTGGTTGAAATAATTTTTAATGAAGGGGTGTCAACAGAGGCACTGAATTCACACCCAAGGGTGAGGGTGAGTAAAATGAGGTACACACAATTAAAAACAAAACCCTGCTTTTTTAACATAAATATTGATTATTTATCGACAAAAAAGCCTTTCAACTTTAGTCTGTGCGCAGAGATTATCAAAAAAAGACACTATTGTTTCAACTTAAAGCAAATCATCCCTCACCGACAAAGAAATCTAGGTTTTTTGCGAGATTTTACTTCAATATCAGTGTCTCACCGAGTTTCGGTAGAAAGAATGCATCCGCAGAAAGATTGGCCTTTTGCAACTCTTCACGAAGAGCCTTTCGGGGTTCATCAAAACCCTCATCAGTTAGCTGAAACACTTCAAAATGAATGGCAAAACTTTTTTTGCAGTTTAAATCGAGGTGAGCCTTAACGGCATCTTCGGGATTCATGTGTTGATCTTTCATAAAGGAGCGGGGCTCATAGGCACCAATAGGTAAAAGACTCAATTCGATGTCACCCACTCTGTCTTTGATCATTTTAAAGTGCGGTCCATACCCTGTATCGCCGGCAAAATAGACTTTTCTGCCAGACATTGTGAGCACAAAACCACCCCACAGAGCTAAATTGCGATCACCCACTCCGCGAGCCGACCAGTGCTGTGCTGGCACGAGCTGAACAGGACCCAGCGATTGCCACCAATCAAGCTCTGTAATACCCTCAATGCCCTCGTCTCTTAGAAATTTGGCATTTCCAAGAGGAACAATAAACTGCGGATGAAATCGCTCATAAAGAGCTTTAAGACTAGGAAGATCCATATGATCGTAGTGATTGTGGCTCACCACCACATAGTCCACCGCCGGCAATTGCTCAATGGTCACCGCCGGCTTTTGATGACGTCGTGGACCAGCAAATGTCACGGGGCTTGCCCGTTCGCTGAATTGCGGATCGGTTAAAACCGAAATATTTTCATCTTGAATGTAAGTCGTCGCATGTCCGATGGCTGTAATATGAATACTCGCTGCCTTCCCTTGATCAACAAGGACGGGGATCGCGGTGCCTGCTGAGGCGTTTGCAGGCCATTCTGTTGCGCTTCCCGAAAGCTTCCACTTTAAAACATCCCAAAGAGTTTTTGTATTGTTTGCCCCCCAGGGGTTAAAAAATTTTTCTCCATCAAAATGATCCGATCGAGATGGCATAACAACCCCTCCTCGTGACGAACAAGCATTGAGAGTTAAAGCAAAAAATAAGAGAGTTTTAAAAAATCTAGTGTTCACAAAACTTTTTTTAACTCTTTGGGGCTTGAATAGGCTCGTCGGCAATTAATTTGCCCTCACGAAAATACCAGACTCCTTTTTGCTGACGAAATTTACTCAGCTCATGATGCGTCGACGTGACACCCGTTTTTAGATCTTTAAAGTGCGCCCTAAATTCAACGAGGGCTTTGTTTGCTTCTTGCTTCGCATTTAAAACTTCAAGGCGGGTAAACTCCACTGACCCCGCCCAATCGGAATTACTTTTAAGATCAAATTGATCTCGGGTTTGCGGATCATGTGTATTGAATAAATAGATCATGTTTTTAACAACGAACGCTGAGTATCTAGATCGCATCAGCTTCTCGGCTGTGTTCGGAACGGCGCCCTGGTCGATATACTCACCACAACATTTTTCATAATCAAGATCGGTACCGCAATAGCACATAGTCAGACTCCACGTTTCAAATACGAACTTTAGAAATGTTTTTATTGAGTTTTTGTAATCCATCAAGAACCGGCTTTGCAACACCTGAGTCGATCAGATACTTTCCGGCCGGATTATAGATGTACTCAAAGGGATGTCTTTGGCCCGACGGGCATTTTTTAGTTTTACTTCGGATGCACGGGTGCGCCGCTGCGCCGCTGATTTGTTGATGAGCTTCAGTTAAGGTACTTTGTGGTAAAAACAAATATTCAGCGACTCGCTGAATAAAACTTTCGAGAAAACCTTCGGAGCCAATACTTGCTAGAGTTCGTTTTGTGAGAGGCCCATTGAGTTTGCGAACACCGTCGGCCCCGTGAAGTCGAACGTTAAGAATCTGCATTTCGCCTATTTCGGTTCTTCGAGCGATCTCTTTGAAAGACAGCGGACGATAAAAATCAGAGGAGACTCTTGATGTCCATTTACTAACCTTGGGATCGATTTTTGGAAGCTTAACCAGACTCTCTCTCGCTTTTTGAATAATGGCCACAAAGGCCAAACTCTGATGAAGGCCTAATTTTTCACGATCGAGAGAAGCCACAAAAAAATCGTTGATGGCAACGAGCTCTTCTACAACCCGTTCTCCTTGGCCAATCGTCATCCATAAGGAGAGTTGATGCAATTTCCAGCGAGTCATCTTTAGAAGGGCAAGCAAAGGGAGCTCTTTGAGAGCCAAGGGGTTACGACATTCGGCGCCCTTTAATTGCACGAGCTGATCAAACCGTTGGAGATAAAGTTCTTTTTCAGCCAATTCTCCTCGAACCGTTCTGATCGACTCTTTTGGAAGGAGGCAGGGATCTTTGCAGCCTTCAATTTTTGAAAAATCGCCTTTGATTTCTTTGGGAACCTGATAAAACTGTTCATTGTTCATGAGTGAGAGTAGCCTCTCGCCTTCAATTTGAAAATTAAGCTCAGGCGCAACCGCGATACCAAGAAGACTTCCACATTCCTTTTTAGAAAGGAGATCCTCGTCCGTTGACCGAGTTAAAATTTCGAGGGTTTTTTTATCAACGGGAGTGTCGTAATGATTAAGAGTAGTCAGAGCAAAAACGCCCGCGAACGCCATGATTCCTAAAACCCACAAAAAGTTTACTATTCGTGTTTTCATTGGGCCCCTCAACATCCTTGTTAATGCAGGTCTTTTGAACATAGACAACAGCTTCATTGTACCGATATTCTTCTCTTTTTAAACAAAAAAACATAGCCTTTGCTGGAGTTCCTTGTTTATAAACACCTATGACTTTAGACGAAAAATCCTCGCACATTGTTTATTCTGATGGCGCTTGTTCAGGCAACCCAGGTATTGGTGGCTGGGCTTTCATCCACTGGACCCCCAACAACATGGTTCGAGAGGGATCAGGCTGCGATCCCTCCACCACTAATAACCGTATGGAGATGACTGGCGCTCTAGAGGCTCTTCGATCGATTCCTCGAGGGGAATCAATCATTGTACTCACAGACTCTGTTTATTTAATTCGTGGTATTACCCAGTGGATTTTTGGCTGGCAACGACGTGGTTGGAAGAACGCAGAAGGCAAAGACGTTCTCAATAAGGACATTTGGGAAGAGCTTGCTCGCGCTTGTCGAGATAAAAAAATTGAGTGGCGTTATGTGCGAGGTCACACAGGAATCGCTGGCAATGAAAGGGTCGATGAATTGGCGGTTGCCCAGTCGCAAAGACGCCCTCTTGCTGGTTATTCCGGGCCCTACTCTGGGTATCGCGTGGCGATTCTCCCATTGCCGGAGAAAGTGGCTATTCCTGAAATGAAAAAGCAAAATGGGGCAACGAGCGACAAATCAAAAACTTTTTACTTAAGCATGGTCAATGGCGTTGTGGAGCAACATTCCACGTGGGATCAATGTCAGTCTCGGGTTAAGGGAGTTTCTCAGGCTAAATTTAAAAAGGTTCAATCAGACCAAGAAGCCCAAGACGTTCTTAAAGCTTGGGGGGCGGCAACGTCTCAGACAACTCTGAAGAGGTGATCTCTAAAATCGGATGAGCCACAGTGATTCCGGCGGTGCGAAGAGCCGATAAACACTCTCTGATTACGGCATCCGCGGCCGTTGCATATTTGCCGTAGTCGTCGATAGAGTAGATCACTTTTACAATCACCCACGAATCAGAAGGCTCTGAAACGAGCGCTATGGGCTTAGGATTTTTGCAAATGTTTGGGACTCGTTCGAGCGCTTGTTTTAAGATTTGAACAGTGCGATCTAGATCCTCACTATAGGCAATTCTCAGAGACTGAGCTCGAGCAATGGGGATTTCTGGGCGCGTCCAATTGTTTATCTGAGATTGAGCCATAAAACGGTTCGGAATATTCACGATCTCATCATAAAGGCCTACTAAAATTGTTGAGCGCCACGTGATCTCTAAAACCTGACCAGTTATTTTTTGAATTCCTGAGGTGACTTCAATCCAATCGCCAATCTCGAAACTATTATCAATTTGCAAAGAAATTCCCGCAAATAAATTACCAAGCGTGTCTTGAAGAGCCAGACCGAGAATAATCGAGAACGCCGCTGACGTGGCGAGCAGTGGTGCTACCTGAATGCCAAAAACGGTTGTGATGAGCCAACCCCCTAAAAAGAGAGAGAGCACAAGAGTAAAAATATTAACAAGAAGCAAAGGAACAGCGGTTCTCACCGATGTGAGAAATAAATACTGCAACAAAAGAATACGGCAAATTTGAATAAACGTGATGCACCCTACAATGGCCGTCGCGAGCCCCAGATAAGGAAGCACACGCAAAACCAATGATTCCTCTTTGATGGTGGTGCCAATGGAAAAAGCGGTAAACAGAACTGTCATCGTGAGAAGTTGTTTATTAAGATTAACAAACCGCGCGTGAAGATTGCGATGACGTTCTTCAGAAAGGCGCTTTAAAAATGATTTGTAAAAAAACCAAGAAAAAAGAACTAAGACCCAAAGAAGAATGAACACTTCCCATTGAATGAGATTTTCAAGCGGAACAAGGATTTGCAACCAGGGTTTATTCATAGTCTCTATTCTATCGTTTTTTAGATGAAAAAAAACTTAGACTGGACCAACTTAACGGAGCCTATTCGATAGTCTGAGTGGTATCAAAGTTTTTGACAGTGGTTTAGCAAAAATCGGCCTTGGCATACCTTGGAAAAATTAGGAATCAATTAAATTTATTTAAACTCACACACACAGGTCTTAGGCTTGCACTTTAGCTTAATCACTAGTCTAAGATCAGCAGGTTTTTTCACCCAGAGAACATCTTATTGGTTTTTAAATATAAGGAGTTTGATATGAAGTACTGGGTTATCATAAGCTTAATTTTTGTGAATGCCTTCGCAGAGGCGAAGATTTCTCGTCGATGGAAGCAAAGAGGCGGCAAAGCGACGTACTCAAGAAACTGGAAATCGAACTACTCGAGTCCTAGTAGAGATGTGCCTCAAATAAAGTGCGATTTACCTGCCACTTCGGCCACGGGTCCGGTTCCGTCTGAGGTAGAGAGTTCTTTGAAAAACCTCGTGGCACAGGCCAAATCAATGGGAATCAGTCCTACGGCTGTTCGTGACACCACCAATTATTACCGAGAAAACTATGCCCGACTGAAAAACAAATGTTACTTTAGTATTGTCGATTTTAATATCGTCGATACTAAGAACCGATTCTTTATCTTTGATGTTAAAAATGGATCTATCGAAGCCATCAAAACATCCCAGGGCAGAGGCTCTGATAAAAATAACGATGGTTTCGCCGATAGTTTTTCAAACAAATCTGGCAGCAATGCTTCGTCTCTCGGCTTTTATGAAACTGACACTACTTACAAAGGCAAGCACGGAGTTTCACTCAAGCTCGATGGAAAAAGTCCAGGTTTAAACACCAACGCTAAAAGTCGCGCGGTGGTCATTCACTCTGCAGCCTATGTTCGTGGTGGGGGCCGCAGCCAAGGTTGCTTTGCGCTTGAAGAGAACAACTTGAGAGAGGTTATCGGAAAACTTAAAAATGGCGCTCTCATCTACGCCTATCACCGAAGTCTCTCAAACAATGATTTAAACAACCAATATGCGCAAGCTGACACAGAGGGAAACACCGGAACCCTCTAGAATAGTGCTAGAACATCCCGTCTTTTGATCAAGACTTTTATAAAAATAAATAAAAAAGGGATTCGGAAGAATCCCTTTTTTATTTATTCGGCCTATTTAAAGCACTCTGAGAAGGATGTAAGTCATTAGCGCACCGATGGTGAAATAAGCCAGACCTAAAAAACGTTCTGAATACCCAATTTTATCAGCCTGAGTTCCAGATGCCTCGAGGGCTTGGATTTTTTCTCTGAGATAGGTGATTTCATGTTTCAATTCTGATGCTTCGTGATCGGAAATTCTTTTGGAGCTGTGCCAATGGCTCGCCAAAAAAACCTGCGGGGTAAAGCCAGGATTTTTCTCCTGAAGTAGCAAATACCACTGAAGAGCGCGAAAAATATGAGGAGGCGGAGGGGTGATTTTTTTAGTCCAACGAGTCCAGGCTGAAGGATCGACCATTAAAAGCTGGGAAATTTTTCGTGCCGATAAACCCAGTCGAAACCGAATATCCTCGAGATCTCCGATTTGCGAACGAATAACATCGACCTCAGCTTCATACGACATTCGATCAGCGGTTTTAGATCGCCATTTTGAGTTGTTTTCGTTAAACCCTAAATGCCCGATTTTTTGTGGTTCGAGATCCATCTTGCCCACCTTTTAATCATTTACCATATTGTGAAACGCAATATTTACATGTACAATAGAACATATTTAGTTGTATTTCAAACGACTGCAGCTAATTTGATTCTAAATAATATTACGTTACAAAGCAATTTTTATTTACCCCCTGCGGCTACCCTTGTATTTTCAACTTTACCTAAATATTATAGTTATAAGTTTAAGTGCTAAATATTTGATATTTAGTCATAAAACGAAATAGGAGTTGGTTTTCTTTTGTTTTACTGAGGCTCACATATAGATAACGCGAGGCGCATTTTGATTTTTCACAATTAAAATTTCACTCGCGAGGATGAAGCGATGCGCTATAATTTGAATAAAAATAAGTACCTTCTCGACCCTGAAGTTCAAGCACTCGAGTATCTCTTGAAGCGCCATCAGGACTTGGATCAGAGAAACTGTCTGCTTATATGGGTAGCGTTAAAGACGGGCGCCAGAGCCCAAGAAGTTTTGAACATTCGAGTGAACGACCTTTCAGCCTACGACCAAACAATTTTTATCCGAGGCCTTAAGGGAAGTAATGATCGAGAGATCCCCGTTCAAAAAGAGGTTTTTCGGCGCCTAGAACTACTCTCTAATAAACTCTCTTCTCACGATCTCGTGTTTGATATTTCCTACATGAGGCTCTATCAGATTTGGGATCTCTACCGCCCTTGCAAAAAAAGTTTTCATAGCTTGCGCCATACCTTTGCAATTAACCTTTATAAAAAAACCAGAGACTTGCGACTCGTTCAGG
Organism: Pseudomonadota bacterium; assembly: GCA_041178425.1. Lineage (GTDB taxonomy): Bacteria > Bdellovibrionota > Bdellovibrionia > Bdellovibrionales > Bdellovibrionaceae > CAUJGP01. Next base: position 199,862 of record JBEGVH010000006.1, read on the forward strand.
TAGCCCTCGGGCACCGTAACATCAATAACACGATGGTTTATGCAGATTACGTCTACTCAAAAGAAGAGCTTAAAAAACTCATCTTATAAAAACACTTCGTTGACAACTTTGCCCATTATCCGTCAAGTAAGAGCCTAACTCTTTTCTCTAGTAATTAAGGGGGCTTAATGACACTTCCTAATCCAATTAAAGGCCATGTTGCAGTCGTCGAAGACGATAACGAAATGCGAAGCATGCTTGAGGATTATTTTCGAGCACAAGACTATCAAGTGTCTGCATTTAGTTCTGCTATAGAAGCCCTAGAAAAGCTCCGTCCCATCGATCCACCCGATGTGATTGTGTCAGATATTCGAATGCCAAAAATGGACGGTCTCGATTTCACCGTAAAAATCAAAGATAAGTTCCCAGAAACTTGCGTTGTTCTAATTACTGCCTTTGGAAGTATTGAAACAGCAATTGAGGCCATTCGTCGAGGAGCCTACGATTATTTAACAAAACCTTTTAAATTAGCCGGTCTTGAAGTTGTCATCAATAGAGCGATAAACTTTCAAAAACTCAAAAAAGAAAACAAACAGCTTCGCGCCATCCAGAGAACCTCCTATGGGGCTCAAGGACTCATTGGCAAAAATCCGGCCATGAAAGAAGTTTTTGATGTTATGAATCGAGTGGCCCCATCCATGGCCAACATTCTTATTACTGGCGAAGTAGGCACCGGAAAAGAAATGGTGGCTCGAGCGATTCATCAATTGAGTCCCCGTGCCGACCAACCTTTTGTGGCGATAAACTGCACATCGATTCCAGAGGCCCTTTTTGAATCAGAGCTTTTTGGTCACGTAAAAGGCGCCTATCCTGGAGCAAGTCACGATAAAAAAGGCCTTTTCGATGAAGCTTACGGCGGCACCCTCTTTATCGATGAAATTGGCGACCTTGAGCCAACGCTTCAGGCAAAACTTCTTAGAGCCATTCAAGATCAAAAAATCAAGCCTGTTGGATCAACAGAGCAACACGCTGTCGACGTGAGAATTATCGCTGCCACTCACAAGGATCTTCGGCAAGCCATTCGTCTCAATAACTTTCGCGAAGATCTCTATTATCGTTTAGCTGTGGTACCAATCAACATTCCACCCCTACGCTACCGCCAAGATGATATTCCTGCTTTGACTCAGCACTTTATGGAAAAATACTCGGCAATCAATAATGTGGCCGTGAAAGCCTTTTCGCCTTCGGCTCTTTCAAAATTGGTCAACTCTCGTTGGGAGGGGAACGTCCGTGAGCTTGAGAATGTGATAGAAAGAGTGGTCATTCTCGCTAAGCACACTCTCGTTGATGAAAACGATATCCAACTCAATGAACAAACAGACACTGATAAATTTTTTGGTAAAGCCATTGAGTCTTATCCGACGATTGAAGATTTAGAGAAAAAATATATCCAGTATATTCTCGTTAAAACTGGAGGAAAAAAGGAAAAAGCAGCGCAAATCTTAGGAATCAATCGCCGTACCCTCTATCGCAAAGAACGAGAATACGGGCTCGTTGAAGATCTTGGTCACGACGTCGAGTTTGAAGGCGACCAAGATTAACTGCTATGCCGACTAATGAAATTCTTCAGCAACTTGCCGATCACAAATACGCCATTGATCAATCCTCGATTGTGGCAATCACCGATGCCAATGGTGTAATTACTTACGTCAATGAACGCTTTTGTAATGTATCTGGTTATCAACCTGAAGAGTTGGTGGGAAAAACTCACTCGATATTAAATTCTAAGTACCACCCTTTGAGTTTCTTCCAAGTGATGTGGAAGACCATCAAAGGCGGTGGTGTTTGGCGAGGAGAAGTGCGAAATCGACGCAAGGATGGATCTTATTACTGGGTTGATACCACCATAGTCCCCTTTCGGAACTCGCAAGGTGCAATTTATCAATTTCTTTCCATTCGAAACGAAATTACTGATCTTAAAGAGGCTCAACGAGTCATCTCAGAACAACAAGCCCGCCTCGCTGTGGCCTCAAAATTCTCTGGACTTGGTGAAATGGCCGCCAATCTCACTCACGAAATCAATAATCCCTTGGCGGCTATTTTAGGCCGATGCGAAATGCTTTTGACCAACCTGGAGCGTGCCGAGCTCGACAAAGAGTATGTGCGAAAATCTGTAGAAACGATCGAATTTACCGCTCGTCGTATTGAAAAAATCATCCGCAGTATGCGCAGTTTTTCGGTGGCGCGAGATGGAGATCCCTTTGAAATCAAATCACTTCAATCTATCGTCGACGAAACAATCGATTTTGTTCAGCAACGTTTTAAAGATCACGGAATTGATCTTCTGGTAAACCCAATTCCGCCCCATCTTGAACTTGAATGCCGCGGCACCGAAGTTAGCCAGGTTCTTTTGAATCTTTTCAATAATGCTTTTGATGCCGTACGTTCTTACGAGGAAAAGTGGGTCAAAGTCGAAGTGTTCTCGCTTGGCGATTCTCAAATTCAGATTTATGTTACTGATAGTGGAAATGGAATTGATTTAGAGGTGGCACAGAGAATTTTTCAACCCTTCTTTTCTACCAAAGAAAAACAATACGGTACAGGACTTGGGCTCAGCATTTCAAAAGGGCTTATAGAAAAGCACAATGGTTCAATTGAGATCGAGCATAGCTTTCCAAAGACGCGATTTGTGATCACTCTCCCTCTCAGGCAGCCAAACCCCTCTTTAAAGGCCTAGTAAACATCGATAATCTCGTACTCCTTCTCTGTTTTTCCGAGGTCGACGGTAACCAGATCTCCTTTTTTTGTCTGCAAGAGCGCTTCACCGAGGGGAGTGCTTGGGGTGACCACCTGCACGCGAATTCCATCGACCACAACGGCAATACCGCCCCCTTTGGGCATAAAAAATAGTGTGTTTTTTTTATCATCACACTCAACGTCAATGAGCGCCGTTGCTGTGATGGCAGAATCAGAATTAAATTTTTGGAGCGCAATATGTTTAAAATCATACAAGGCCTCTTTTAACTCGGCCACGCGCTGAGCCTGTCCTCGGGCTACATAGGACGCTTCGAGGGCTCGCGTATCGTATTCGTTTTCGGGCTTGCTTTCTTCGTTCGTAGCATCTTGATGGGCGACCTTTGCGGCATTGATTGCCACCTCCAACTCTTTTTCGATTTGATCAACAATCGCATCTATCACTTTTTTCTTATCAAGTCTCGCCATGAGGTCTCCGTGTCTTCGTTCAAGCGCCGTTGAGTTGATTAGTGGAGTCCTCATTATATCCCCCTCTGTGAACAAATGAAAAGTGTTTCGCTGGTGTCAAGATGTAGGAGTGTTTTTGATTTCTGTGAACTCAAGAATCATTAAGGGCTGAATGGCTAATGATGCTAATGGTTTAGGCAATAGTTTGGGCTATTAAATGGCTGCCAGATGTAAAAAACTCAGCGCCTCTGATTTCAAATCGAATACTGAGCTTATGTTGATGGTATGGCATTTGTTAGTAGTCCTTGTATGGAGAAATCTATGGCGAAAAACATGCGTTTATTCATCCTTGTTGGAAGTGCTCTGGTCACTGTAAATACTTCAGTGGTGTTTGCTAGTAAAACTCTAAAGCCACAGTCTCTGCCTGAGCTTCCACCAGCTCTAGAGAGATTATCACCCATTGATCTTAAAGGATCATTCATGGATCCACGAGTTCCTCGAGACCAAGGCCCATGGTTTGAAGGTTGGTATTATCGAATTAATGATAAAAATTCTAACCGATCGATTGCAATTATAGCCACTAGCTATCTTGACCCGCAGGAGACTTTTTCGGTTACTAAACCCATGAAAGGCTATATTGCCGTTTTAGTGAGTCACGGACCGCAAATGCCCCTTCAGGTTTATGAGTACTTTCCGCAACAAACGTTTCTTTACATGAATAACAAACTTCTCTCTCATAGTTCAAAGTATGGAGAAAAACCATCCTTTACCTGGGTTGCAGAAAAGTATGGGAGCATTTCTGCGACGGAAGTAGATCTTTCTCTCCCTGATATCACGGTAAAAGCGAAGTTCAAGGATCGAATTCCATGGAGTGCTTCCTTTAGCGATTGGGGGCCAGGTGGTATTTCAACGTATATTAATGCTGTTCCCTTAAAGTGGTTTGTTTATAGCCTTGGCTCCCAAGCAACGTATGAACTTCGATCTGCTCAGGGGTCTATTATCCAACAAGGTGAAGGTTATGCTCACCAAGAAAAAAACTGGGGTGATTCGTTCCCAAATCGTTGGATATGGATGCAGGGAATTCATGCTGATAATCAAGCCCAGTTGGCCTTGGCTGGAGGCGTGGTTCGAGTGGCGGGTATAGATATAGAAAAGTGGGTCGTTGCCTATAAGGCGCCTGGTCTTGATATCCGGTTCGAAAGCGACCAACTCCATACCGAATTCTTTAAAAAGATTGATGGTCGAGGTGGAAAATTTGAATTTTTAGCTTCGGACCTCAACTATGTTATGACGGTGAAAGCTAAAAGCTTAGCCCAACAGTTCGGATCGGTCTCAATCCCAACACTAAATGGCTACCGAAAAAACGGTGCCAAAGAGTCTTTTTCGACGACGATCGAAATAGAAGTTTTCAAAAATACCTTTCCTTTTACGGCCCGCTCTCGGCAACTTGTTGATAAGCGCGTGATTTCGAATGCGGCCCTTGAGTTCGGTAACCAATATATGCAGACAGGCTCAGCCCAATAAGCTGAGCCTCGACCTCGCTTTATCCAGACTAAATTCATCGATTGAATCTAACGAAAAAGCGAGCCCACGAGGGCTCCCTGAATCCTAAGCTCTATCAATCAATAAAATCGCCTTGGATGTGGAGTCTCACCTAACAAGCCAAATGGAGGCAACAGATGAGTGTCGAAGCCTTGAGGGTTGGCACTCATCAATGACTTTCTGCTAAGGAACGAATGGTGCCAATACTGGAATCACGGCCACCGGGGGCAGTTGATCATTAGGTGAAGATCGAATCTCTTCCTTTTTCTCAAATAAGTTGGTGCTTGCTTTGTTGTAGGCCGCGTATCCTAAACCTTGATCAATGCTACCGAGCAAATAACCAACGAGTTTCAATTTCGGATTTTTAAACTTTTCAGCAAGATCGTTGGTCCATCTTAACATTTTAATATCCAGGTGAACCTGGCTGCCACCAATCAGAATCTCCCACGCCGTATCAAAAGACACCCTTGAAATATCTGATTTACCTTGAACCAAAATATTAACCGATGTCGAATCCACCAAAGTTATCATTGAGCAGATGGCATACTTGGTTGCAAGTCCCGCCCCTTTTCTAGAAAGCGCTTCGGAGGCTCCAGACAAGAGACTGGTTTGCAAGGTCATATAAGAGAGATTCTGAAGTAATCCCTTATCGTTTGCTACCTGATTAATAAAATCTCGAGATGATTGCACTGGATGATCCAAAACGAGGGGTGCACTCGAAAAACTCCAGTATCCCCTTGCATACGACTCGACCGCTAACTGTACGGTCTGTGCTGTAGCAATGTATCCTTTTCTGTCCCAAATAGAGGTGCTGAGGTCGCGTAAAGATGATCCGATTCTCATAAGGGCACGAGAAAAAATAGCTCTTCGTGATACCCACTGTAGAGCTTCACTTTCGGATGTAAAGCGAACCATTTTATTGGTTCCTATTGATCCAGAGATCTCTGCGCCCTTAGCCAAATAGTTCAGACCGACCTTTGCTGAGGTTTCTTCTTCAGCGTTGATTGTTGTTTTGTTGATAAGGCCCTTTTTCCAAACTTTTTGTTCTTCAATGGCAGTTTTAAAATAGGCTTTCATCGATGATACGGTTGAACCATTAAGAGCTTTCACCGCAAGAAACTTGATTCCTCGAAAAATGATACCATTACCCACAAACAGCGCCACATCGCCCATGATTCGATTGTGCCGTTCTTCAATTTGAGATGTCGTCCATCGATAAAGAAGTTGAGACCAACCGTCTTTACTGACTCTCTGTAGTTCTTTAAGAAGATAAGGATCTTTACCAGACTCCTTGAGATCACTGATCTTGTAATCCAAATCAAGCAGATCAATTTGGGTACGTTCAAATTCCTTGGCGGTATCAATTTCGCCCTGAACAGTCATAAATAAGTTCTGCAATAACTCTTTTCCGATGAGCGTCGCAAGCCAACGAGGTTCGTTCAATGAAAACTCAAGGACAATAGCGCGGGCCGTGGGCCAAACATCACTGCTTGTGGCTGTTCGACGAAAGCTCTTAACAATGGCTCCTTCGGAGTAAAACCAAGCATCAATGATGTGATCGGCGTTTGTGTCTCTTCCCCTTAGTACAACAAGACTAGTCTCTTTTGCTAACCAATGCGCCTCGATGAGCGATACTTCAACGGCATTTTCGCCATGACGATTGATGTAATACTCAATTTTGTAGCGAAAGGTTTTTTGATCGGGGGTTGTAATAACACGAACCTCTCGACGATCTAAGAGGTCAACCTGAGGCTTTACATCCTGAGCCAAGGCCTCTTGGGCTAACAAGCAGAGCGCTGCCACCACGACAACCAACGAGGCTACCACCAAAGTCGAAAATTTACGGAGACGGAGACCGATTCCAAAAACGTCCAGGTTTCTAATTGAAGACATGCAAACTCCGATGTCGGAAAACTCTCTCCGATAATCGGTGAAGAGCTATTGCTGGTGAGAGCAATGAATGTGCCACCGACAATTGAAAAGTTTCTCTGATGCGATTGAAATCGACACCCATTGCGATCAAATGTAAATTCAACAACCTAACCTTTTTGGTTAGATATTAAAGCTTAGGTTGTTGAATTCCCTGGTTTTTTCGAAAGTTGATCACCTTTTAAGTATAACTCAATTAACGATGACTGTGAAAAAGTAAAAATCTGGAGCCACTTTGAGGCCAAGACAACAAGTCATTATTTGCTTATTTTTGAAACCCTTTCAAAGACACCCTCAGAGTGGCGAAAGCCGTGAGGGTCATCATCAAAAGAAAACTTAGGTTCGAAAACGAGTGCCATTGACTACCCGTGATTCCGAAAAAAGTCTCGGTATTAAAATCACCTTGCCAAGAGACTAGGCGTAACACTGAAATCGGAAGAACTGCAGCAAACAAAAACTGAAAACCTGCAAAAACGAGAAACCTTCGCTGTTGACCACGAAAAGTGATAGCCAAAAGAGCTGTCGTCAAAAAAACACCGTTGGCCAAAAGCGAAAGCCATTTTTTTTCGCCAGGCAATTTAAAAATTAAAATGATCAATGGAATCACAATGAGCTGCCAAAGAAGCAAAGATCGTGGATTTGTCATAAAAGTACCTCGGTTGAAAGAATGGAAGTGTCTCGAGTAAGATCTCGAAAATGATCTAACGGGCACTCACCCAATCGACCCTCTAATACTTTTGGAGAGTCCTCTCGTTGACTCTGACGTTGCGATTCAAAGAGAGAGTGCCCGATGCTTCCTCTGAAGCCGAGCACGCCCCAGGCGCGCTCTTCGGCCCTCAAGGCTTTGTTTGGCTTTTCTGATACCTCAAACAAATGGGCGCTTATCTTTCTAAGAAAGCCCCAATTTTGACAATCACTCACTGAATGACTACCTACCATCACGTCATGATCATCCAAGCCTATATTTATTTGGTCCAAAACATCCACTGGAGAAAACTCAACGTCAGGAAGTATGAGAATATTCTTATTGGTCCAATAAGCGTGAGATAGAGACATTGTTGTTGTCCAGTCGGGGGTAGAATCAACGAGACACAGCTTGACCATGGGAAACTGAAGGGTCAGAAAATCAATTAACAATTGCTTGTCATGTCTCGTGATAACAACGGCATTCCAATGTCGCTCTTGAGCCCACATTAAAGGGGCTTGAATGAGAGGTTCCCCTGAATTGGGACGCAACAGAAGCTCCTTTGCCGGTGGAGAACCCACGCGAGTGCCAAAGCCAGCCGCAGGAATTAGAACTGTTGGAGCTTCGCAAATTTCGTTCATTCAAGCTTGGGATTTAATGGGTTGAAAACCGAATGTCATCATTTAATTTGACTCCCCCGCCGTTCTTGCGATGATTAACTATGTCACTTATTGAGTTAAATGGAATTCATAAATCGTATGTGCTCGGCGACAATAAAGTTCATGCCCTAAGAGGAATCAGTCTCTCTCTTGCCAAGGGTGAGTTTGCGGCTCTCATTGGAGCTTCAGGATCGGGAAAAAGCACTCTGCTTCATTTGCTTGGAACAATCGATGAGCCTGATGAAGGCCAATTTCTTTTGGATGGTGAAAACGTGCTTTCTTTATCAGAAGACGAGCGAAGCCTTCTTCGAAATAGAAAAATTGGTTTTATTTTTCAGAGCTTTCACCTTGTTCCTGTTTTGAATGTTTTCGAAAATGTTGAATTGCCGCTCCTCGTTCAAAAAGATTTGAGCAAAGAAGAGATTCGAAAGAGAGTCACCCAAGCCCTCGACGACGTGGGACTTGTTGAACTTGGCCACTACCCTCCTAACAAACTTTCGGGTGGTCAAAGACAACGAGTGGCTATTGCCAGAGCGTTGGTGACCCACCCCTCCTTAATCCTCGCCGACGAGCCGACAGCCAATTTAGACTCAACAACCACGAATAAAATTGTGGATCTCCTTCTCGAACTCAATCAGAAAAGAAATGTTACATTTCTTTTCTGCACCCACGATGAAAAACTGATGAGTCGGGTCAACCGCCAAATTCGAATACAAGATGGTAAAATCGTGGCCGACACAAAAATAAATACAAACTTTCCGGGAGCCTAATGAGACTTTGGCTTCTTGCTCTAAAAAATCTTTGGCGGAATCCGCGACGAACTATTGTCACCGGCCTTGCCATGTCGATCGGATTTGCCGGGCTGAGCCTTTTTAACGGCTATGTTCGCCGCATTGAAATCTCTTTAGCCCTTGGTTCAGTGTACGTTAATCATATGGGCCATTTGATGATCATGAAGAAAAACTGGATAGAAAAAGGACTCACGAGACCGGCCCTCTATTCTTTAAATCAAGAAGATCAGGCTCGTATCAAAACTTTTTTGACTCCTTACGAAGACGCAATAGCTTATCAGGCGCCGCTGTTCATTGGAACTGGCCTCATTAGCAACGGCTGCCGAAGTGTGCCTTTTTTTCTAAAAGGTCTAACCCCCGATTTTAAAAAGTGGGTCTTTACCAATGATGGTTTTCTTAAATGGGCGCAAAATTCAAAACCAAAATATTTTCGTGGAAAAGACTTTACCTTTTTTGAAGAGTCAGAATCAGCGCTGATGCTAACAGAAAATCTTGCTCGCCTGCTGAACAAACAAAATCTCTACACAAATCAGGAGTCAATGACCCCGGCTAAAATAATTGATTGCACTTCAATGTTAGATAAAGCTTCGGCCAGCAAAGACCCCTCGGTTCAACTCATGGCAAAAACACTTGATGGAGGACTGTCAGCCATCGACGCCAATGTGGTTGGTCATTTTAGCCTTGGTTTTATTTTTCTGGAAGATATGGGTGTACAGACGTCGTTGGCTTTGGCTCAAAGACTTTTCGATACTCAATCGATTTCTCGATGGATCACCTTTTTAAAGGATCCAAGCACTTTAAAAAAATGGAAGCTCAAAATAAAGCCGCAATTTGAAAAGCTGTTCCCAGACTTTGAGATGTTATTTTATGATGAAGAAAGAATTAATCCCTTTTATACTGGAACCGTAAGTTTTCTAAATAGTCTTTCGTTCTTTTTCGTGATTATCGCTGGATTCGCAGTGAGTTTAGCGATTCTTAATTCTCTCACTATAAATATTATTGAGCGCTCACAGGAAATTGGAACTCTGAGGGCTCTAGGTTTCAAACAGTCACAGTTAGCCTGGCTCTTAGGTCGAGAAATGCTTCTTTTATCGCTTCTGAGCTTGGTTGCGGGCCTGATGATCACCGAAATTGTGGCCGCTTTGATCAATCAAGTTAACCTTACCTTTGAACCCCCAGGGGCCTCTGGCCCAGTAAAATTGGAAGTCGCTCTCGACGGGCAGTTTCAATTTGTGGTATTCCTAGCTTTAACCGTTTTAGTCGGTGTTGGCAGTTTTTTTCTAGCAAAACGAAAACTTCGGTCGAATATTGTGGAACTACTCGTTCAAAGTTAGAACAAAAGACACCGTTGGCACGACACCTAAAGGGAGAATTTAAAAATGATCAAATTAATTCTTTTACTGACACTCTCGCTTCTGGCTCTGAGTCCCCTCTCTCTTGCCGAAACGATTGACGTTCAGAAAATCCTTGAGTTTTCCGATCGCACCCGTGGAGGAATCGATGAGGGGCTAGAATGGACCGTCAATCTGACGACAGCCGAAGATGGCGAAACGTCTGAACGCAGATTTTTCATTAAAAATAAGCGTGAGGACTCGTTTGTTGAGAGCATGGCTCCTCAGAAATACAAAGGCGAGGTCTTCGTATTTAATGGCCGAACCATTTGGTTTTTCAAGCCTGGTCTTCGAAAACCAATTGCGATCTCATCAAAGCAAAAGCTCAGTGGCGTTGCCTCAAATGGAGATATCGCGTCAACTAACTATGTGCGCGACTACTCCGGAACTTTTATTAAGTTGGAGCCAATAGAGAATGAGGAATGCTACCTTCTCCATCTAAAATCCAAAGCAAACGATACAACCTATGATCAAATCAACTATTGGGTATCGAAAAAGTCTGGACTCGCCATTAAATCTGACTTTCTCTCTGTCAGCGGCAAAATCATGAAGACGGCTTTTTTTAAATATCAAAATAAAATCACCTATAAAAATGAAACCTATCCCTTCGTGAGTGAAATGAGAATAATTGACAGTAAGAACAGTCAAAATCAGAGTACGCTCATCTATTCTTCTCCAAAAATAAGAAATCATTCTACAAGTCTTTTTAATGTTAACAACTTGGTGAGATAACGGTGATCAATCAGCTCTTTTTGAGAATGGCATTAAGAAATGTGAAAGCTCATTGGAGACAGAGCTTAGCCGCTATCCTGTCGGTCACCGCCGGATTTATCGCTTACGTGATTTTTGATGGCTATCTTCGAGATATTTATCGAGCCTATACAGATTACAATCAGAATCTTGAGATGTATGGAGACTTGATGGTAGAGCGCGAGGGTTTTTCTGACGTTGAAGGCCGATCAGACCCATGGGCGTTCGCGCTAACGGAGGCCGATCAACTGTTCATTTTTAAATTTTTAGAAAATCACAGATATGAAGTCAGCGCTGCCGCTCGTTTTATACAAATTTCCGGGAGCTTAGAGACTGGACAGGCCTCTTCTGTTTTTCAAGGAATCGCCTATGACATCGAACCGGCAGCTATCATTAGAGGGCAATGGGGTTGGGACACCTATTGGGGACATCCGTTGCATAAAACAAAGAATGTTGATCTCAAAATGATAACAGGTTTGAGGCTGGCACAAAAGTTAGGATGCCTTCCGGATAAGATTGAGGGGCTCGAGAGATACCTCCTCGATCTTGAACGATATCCTAAAGCTCGTTCTTTTAACTGCGAAAATGAAGAGTTTCAACTTTCTGCAATGACCGAATCGGGCCAAGTGAACGCCATTGATCTATCGATTTCAGGAATACAAGATAAAGGGTTTCGAGATTTGGACTCTCGCTATGTTGTCTTACCTTTAGAGACAGCCCAAAAACTTTTTAACACCAAAAAGGTCAGTTACTTCTCGATCAAACTGAAGAAGAATGAATCTCTCTCAAAGTTCATTACCGAGTTTAATCAAAGTCTTAACGCTGAATTCGCTCATCTAAAAATGATGCCCTGGCAAAAACATCCTGTTGGAGAAATGTATCGAAAGACTTTATCCCTGCTCGATGTTATTAGAACATTTTTGATCTCTGTAATTATTTTTATTGGTTCAATGTCTGTTTTTAATATCATGGTAAAATCTGTCAAAGAGCGAACAAAAGAGATGGGAATGCTGAGGAGCCTCGGTTTTTTTCCAAGACAGATTCGACTTCTTTTTTATCTAGAAACACTTCTTTGGAGCGGATTAGGATGCTTTTCAGGCACGATCCTTTCTCTTCTGTTATCGTGGTTTTTTAATGCGGCAGAGTGGACCTATCCTTCCGGTCAGTTTTCTTTTGAGGCCCCTTTTATTATTGCCGTAGCACCATCGATTTATGCTAGCGGTGTGATATTAATGTCTTTCATCTCATTGTTGGCGTGTTGGCTTGCCATTCGTAAAACCAGCGAATCGAATATTGCCAATTTGCTTTTGCATCATTAATTAGGGGGATCAATTAATGCCCAATTTAAATCGAAGCCGAAGTCTTCTCCTTGCCTGTATTTACCTTGGCTACGCTGGCTTTATGCTGATAAAAACATCGATTATCGCCGGAGGTCCAGCGCTCCTGAACGATGCTTCTTTGGGACTCACCAAATCCGATTGGTCTTCGATGCTCGCTTTTGGCACAATAGGTGGCATCATCGGAAAATTCATTAGCGGATGGTCTGCAGATCGTTGGGGAGGTAAATCAACCTTTACGGCTGGATTACTTTTCGCGTCCCTTGGTATTGCCCATTTCAGTCATCAATCGTCTGCCTTTGCTTTTGCAGCCACCTATTCAGCGATTCTTCTCTGCAATTCCTCAGGCTGGCCGTCAATGGCCAAACTGATCGGAAACTGGTTCGAACCGCATCAGTACGGGAGAGTGTGGGGACTCATTTCAACTTCTAGTCGCGTAGGAACCATCAGCGCCACTCTGATCGTCTCTGCGCTTCTGCGAAATATGGAATGGCGGCAGATGCTTTTAATATCTGCTACCATCGGAGGTTCGCTTTTTATTATCGCATATTTATTTATCAAAGAATATCCTGCCATTCCTATCAACAGAGCGATGGGAAACGCCACCAAAGAAGCAGAGGCAAACGCTGTCCACCCCTTTGCGGCACTCAATCTGAACGATGCGATTAAAGAGTTTTTTCGTAGTCGACGTTTTTATCTGATTTGCGCATCGATGATGGGTCTTACCATTCTTTGGGACTTCATCAATTTTGTTCCCGTCTACCTAAAGGAAAGCCTTAAGATCAGTGCCTCTGACGCGGCGATGGCCACCTCATCGCTCCCCCTCGGTTCTCTTGTTTCGGTGTTACTCGGTGGATTTATATTTGACAAATTATCACGTCATTTAGTTGCAAAAATTATTGGACTCTATCTATTCTGTACAGTTTTGTGTATAACAACACTTTTTTTGCTTCCAAATATTTCAATCGCAGACACTAGCAAAATGACTATAACACTCGCTTGTTTGTTCATTTTTGGATTTACGGTTTCACCGGCCTACTATCTCCCAATGAGTATTTTTTCGATTGCCTTCGGAGGGCCCCACTCCGGATTCCTTATCGCTCTGATTGATGTTTGTGGCTACGGAGCATCGGTTTTATTTAGTTTTGCTGCTGGTCGAATTTTTGGAGGCTCTGAATCCTGGGCGCCTTTTTTAATAGCTCTCATCGCTGTGGCAATCGCAGCGATGACTTTTACTTTTTGGTTTTTAAAAAATGAAGCAAAGTTGGCAGAAGCAAAAAGCTAGAGGCAAAAATGAGTCCTAAGCTTTTCTTACAAATTCCGATTTTAAATTCATGGCGCCAATGCCATCAATTTTACACGCAATGTCGTGCCCATCACCACCGTCTGTTAGACGAATGTTCTTTACCTTGGTTCCACCTTTAACAACGAGCGAAGACCCTTTAACCTTGAGGTCTTTAATGACAATCACGGCATCGCCATCAGACAGCACGTTACCATTAGCATCACGAATGAGCCCGTCGTCGACAACTGAGTCAGCGGTAGAGGATTCTGCCACAAACTGACTCCATTCATTACCACACTCTGGACAAATCCAAAGTGAGGCATCGGCATAGACATGAGTAGAACTACATTTTGGGCAAACCATAGATTCAGACATAATGTTCCTAACGTGATTTTAATACTATTTGAGACACCGATAACATAATCATGAGACTTTTGACCATGATCGCCCTTTAGTTTTCTGCTCTGCATCTTTAATGCTCACTGGCATGATCTTGAAAAATTAAACTGATTACAGCGGCAAGCACGACGGCCTTGGCGATCTCCGTGAGAATTGGATATTGGGAAATTCTTGGGGCTCTACGAGAGCTAGGGGCTTCCAATCCATAAGCATGCTCATCCAGATCTTTATCTCTAGAATGGGTGCTAAAGGAGAGCTGTTGAAGAGCTTCCTCAGACACCTTAAAATCCATCTGATTTCCTATGTTCAGCTGCAACACCTTCGCAAGAGCTTTAAAATCTAAGTGTTCGGCTTCTTGTTGCTCTTGTAAAAAATCAATTAAACGCGGATCTCTGGATCGAATAGCTTCAACGAGACCCCGCGAAAAATTCAAGTAAGATTCAATTTGAGCCCCATCAACGGTACTGTTAAAAAGTCTGAACTCGACAGTACCCAGCGACTTTAAAGATTTAAGATTAAGTCCTCGATAGCGACTCAATTGGTTTTCTAGCAAATGAGAGGCTTGCAATGCCTTGTTGGTTACGGACTCGAGGTAATCAACCATGGCTATGTCTGTAGGCTCAGACCATTGTTCGCGGTAGCGTGTTTTTTGAAAGTGATCGTTCACCTGATAATCAATCGACGAAAATAGCTGCATCAGAGAAGCCAGTTCGTGAGCTTTTGCCTTCGGAAAGCCGACATGTATGTGCACACCAGCACTGCTTGGCTCTGCTTTTAGTCCTGTTGAGGTTTTGAGTTTTTCTATGAGCTCCTGAAACGTTTGAAAATCTTGCCTGTTTCTTAAAATAGGGCTCACAATTTCAATGCCCTCATAGCCCATCGGACTCCGAATAGAAGCATCAACCGTGAATTCATAGATGTATTCGTGCTGCAAATACTCATAACTAACAAAAACACTTGAATCAGCTAGTAGTTCGGTCTGCGATAACCGAAGATTTTTGTATTCGGAGTTTTGAGAAAGAAATTTTAAAGCAGCCTCTGCTAAGTCTGATCGGCGCAAACTCGAGGGAAAGATCGCTTCCACCTCAATTCCAATGGTCGTCTCTTCTTTGAATGAAGAGACTTTCTGAGGATATCTCAAAAACTTTAATCCCCAAAAAAGTTGATCTATCGAGCGCCCATCGGAAAACAGCTGTCGACACTGAATCGGAGCTTTACTTTCGATTTTTGCAGAAATGGGCATTGCTGCCAAAACTAGATTAAGAGACAATAATGCACTTAGTACTCGGCGCTGATTGAGATTCATTAGGGCCTCACCTTATACCCCCATTCCTTTCAAATATGAGACCCTAATGAAGCATTATCTAATCAAAAGTAGTTGAGTTTAAACGAATCGCCCCCCTCATCACCAACCCTCAGGTGTTAGCCTTCTAACAGCAGCGACAAATTTACGCCATCCCTTCACCTTGTCCAATACGACTAAAGAGAGGGATGATGCAACGAAACGAAACAGAGGTACTGAAAATGAACCAATCTCAATAACATACTTTTAGAAGATCTAGACGCCCCCAATTTCAACGAGGTCAGTAACAAAAATGTTAATTCACCCCATTGAAATCGGTGTTTTTCAAGAGAGATGTCGACTGATAGGATTTACCCGCAGTTTCATTTGCGGCAAATGATTGTGATCCCTGCCAGCTCATGCTGCTCACATAGAGACTAACTACTTTTGCCCGGATCTTTCTAATCTCATGAACCAAAATGCGCCCGCGCGCCATAACCGAAATAAGCAGCCAAACGGCTTTCTCGCTCAAAATCCGGTTCATTGATTCAATGGCTTCTTCCGCCTTTTTCTAGATGGTTTTCCCTTTATTGATGACCTTCTTCATTCGTGACCTCATTCTGGTTTCCTGCGTGGATTTTAGATACCCAGCACTAGAACATAAGTGAGGTCATGTTTCAAATTTCAACTAAGGATAAACCAGTTCCTTAGAAAAGGTCAGCACACTTCATTGTTTATCTTCCGGGACAAGAAGCTCAACAACATCTTTCGTTCGATCATAAAAACAAGCCAGGCTCATTTCCCAAAGGGTGTTTTTGGGAATCACTCCGTCTTTAGCGGCCTGAGCGTCAGAAACTTTCGAATAGTCTCCATAATGCTGTAGCTTAAGGTTCGGAACTTCAGGGTTGCGAAACTTCATCGTCGTCTGAACAATATCAGATGTTTCTCGGTCGCTAAAATTAATATCAGCAGCAAATACATCGCCAATGACTGTCGTATTTCTCTCTTCGATAGCCTTGGCACCATTCTGGGTCTCATGAAGCAACAAGAAGCTCAGAGACATAGAGGGTCTATCAGCGAGCCTATCCTTATCCTCAGTTTGAACATAAAGATCCATCTTGTACCCTTTATTCAAATTGAAAATTAAGCGGCCACTCCGGCAAGTTGCAGACCATGTCACATTGCACGACGAAATAGGGATTTCTATCTTTTTAAACTTAGTATCAACAACCCGATCCGACTGTGGATTATTAATAAAGGAATGAATGAGCATACAGGCTACCCGTTTCACTGGGGGCTGCGGGGTCGGCTCTGAGGTCGCCTGAGGTGCCGCAAAGACCTGATTTAGACTAAGCACTGTTAGAATAATTATTGGATAGAGTTTCATATTAAACCTCCTTTATTTGGTTTGTGGGACACTCTTTAACTCAATGCACCAATCAGAAATAGATAGAAATTTAGTACGCTCCCTAAGGTAAGGCGTCCATAAAGTCATTCTCGGCCTTTCTTTTGCAGAATTTCGTAGTAATCGAACCCATTTGAGACCAGGAGGTTCAGGTGTTATTTGGGTGCAAAACATTTTTACGTTTGCTGCCAGGAAAAGGCCTCAAACCCCTCCTCCAGGGAGGCTTCTCTATTTTATTTATCGGTCTCTTTAGTACACTTTTTTTATTTAGCAGTAGAACTTGGCCAACCCTAAATTTGTTTTACTCTTCAGATACTAGCCTAAATCGTTCACCGGCAGAAAATGGCGAGGGCCGGGGTGGTGGTGGCTCAGCTCTCTATTGGAATAATGTTCTTGGCCCCAGCACATTTTTGGACTTGGTCAATGACTCACGTTATTCGACCTCAAACGATCAAATAGACGAACCTCTGAAAACTTTCCATAAACGAATTCGAACCTCCGTGGAGTTTCAGATCCTTGGGTTTACAGGAATAAGCAATTCAAATGGTTTTTGGCTTTCCCAAAGCCCCCCCGAAAGCCGGTCGCAAAAGGCCTCCAGAGGGAGCGTTTAGCCTCTGGATCCAGTTTTCTTGTGGGGCAAATATTATGTTGAGGTGACGGAAGGGCTAATCAGAAAAGTCTAGGGGAGTTGGCGGTCGTATGGCCACTCGGCGAACCCTTGATACAAGATTTGATCACGGGGCTCAGTTTTACCGACTAAAAGAAGATATTATTTCTCTTCATAAACTTTGGTGTGACCAAGCTGTAACTCAGTCATGGTTTGAATCCGACGAGGGAAATCATTGGTGCGCTAAACTTGGAATGACGACTCTGGCGAAAACTCTGGCCTCAAATCTCGAGATTGGCCTAGAAAAACAAATAAGCACCATCACTTTTGAAAATGGTTTGTGGAAAATCGCATCGGATAAAAACGAAGAGTGGATTTGTCGCAACCTCATTCTCACTTCACCTATGCCTCAATCGGTGAAGCTTCTCGAAGGAGCAATAAATCAAATGAGTTTTAAAAAAGATAAATTTCTCGAATTAAAAAAAATTGAGTACACCAAAGCCCTTATCGCTCTTGTGACACTAGAAGAAGAAATATTTATTCACGAATCAGGCTATCTTGAATTTAGCTCGGGTGATTTCTTTTCAATTGCTGATCAAAAACGAAAAGCAGTTAGTGAAACGCCAGCTCTTAGCATAACCATGTCACCTCAATTCTCAGAAGAATTTTTTGAAGAAAAAGACGATGTGATACTTGCAGCGATCTTAAAGAAATTTTCTAGTCAGTATCCTGAAATGAAAATCAAAGCAGCAGAGCTGAAAAAGTGGCGCTATTGTCGTCCAACGTCTCAAGATAAAAATCTCTTTTGCGAAATTGCCAACAATTTATTTTTAATTGGAGATGTCTTTGGCGGCAGCAGTCTCCTCGGGGCCGTGAGATCCGCTGAAAGCTTATGTCAGCATTTACAAAGTCGAATATAAATATGTTTAAAAATAATACGCATTCAACAATTTTAAAAATAGCTGCCATCTATAATTTAGTTTGGGGAGCTTTTATAATCTTGGCCCCCAACGCTTTATTTGATTTTGCAGGCCTTCCTCGCATGCAAAACTACATTGGCATCTGGCAGTGTGTAGGAATGATCGTTGGAGTTTACGGCATTGGTTATTGGGTCGCGGCCCTTGATCCCAATCGCCACTTGCCAATTGTCTTGGTGGGTTTTTTAGGAAAAATTTTTGGACCCATTGGATTTGTTCAAGCGTATTATCAAGGCGTATTTAACGCTAAATTTGGTTTGACAATTCTTACCAATGATATCATTTGGTGGATTCCTTTCTATCTCATTCTTAACTCTAATAAAGATGAAATCATAAAAACATTTAATCCATTCAAGGAAAAATAATCATGACTATTAACATACAAAAACGACTTCACCATCGCACTCCATACTTACTCATTGATGAAGTGATAGAGCACTCGCATAAGCAATTGCACGCAAGAAAACTCTCTACTCAAAATGATTTCTTTCAAGCAGGCCATTTTCCAAATGCTCCAGTTGTACCGGGGGCGATGATGCAAGAGATGACGACCCAAGCAGCGGGGCTTCTTATTGCAGAATACTACTCACCGGTAGCAGATTATGATAGCGAAAAAACTAAAGGCTATGCTTTAGGAGTGCTCAGAGCAATTCACCAAGCAAAGTATAAAAAATTTGTTCGCCCACAAGATATTCTAGATATCAAAGTTGAACTCATAGAAAAAATTGAAGATGCTTTTTATTTTAAAGCACACATCGAAGTTGATGGAAATAAAGTTATGAGCAATGAGTTTACACTCATTAATATTGCGGAAGAAAAGTTAATCGGAAATTAAATTTTTTCAAAAATGAAAAATATTGTCCTTGAAGTAGTTTGATTATTTAAATTCAAAATTGATTCGTGCTAACTCACCAGAAAAATTCTTTTGAATGAAAGATATTTTGGTGAGAATTGCGAATCAGTCCTGCAAGATTTGCTTTGCTACTTCTCACCAGTTTTTTAATCTTAGCATATTTCAATATGTGTTTTAAAAAATTTAAGCTGAATTAAATTTCTCAGGCATGAGACTTAACTAGTTAAATCGCCGACCAGCCACCATCGTTTGCGAGAACCGCTCCAGTGATATTGCTCGAGTCATCGCTAGCAAGCCACAAAATACTTGCCGCCAGTTGCTCAGGCTCGGCCATATTTGGTGAGATGCCTTGAAACACAGGAGTTAGCCTGTCGTTAGCAAGAGCAGATTTATAAGGAGCTTCGATCGATGTTTTCACTCCACCCGGAGCGACGACGTTGCAGCGAATGCCTTTATCTGAATACATAAAAGAAGTGCTTCTAGATAAACCAATCAGCGCGTGTTTGGAAGTTGTATAAGTAGCTCCAGCACACGCTCCGCGAAGTCCTGCTTCAGAACTTATATTGACGAAATTTCCCTTACCAGCTTTAAGCATCAGAGGAAGAGCTGCGCGAGTGAGTCGCATGGGCCCTGTTAAATTGACCGCAAGAACTTTCTCCCACGTCTCATCGTCGACTTCAGCAACCGGAAGAAATCCATCCATGATGCCAGCGTTGTTGATAACAATATCAACTTTTCCTTCACACGCTTTTATAAGAGCATTTGCTGTTTCTTGTTTTGAAACATCTCCGGCCACTGTGATGATGGCATATTCTTTTAATTGTGATTTTAATTCAGACAAGCGAGACTCATTCCAATCACTAGCAATAATTTTGGCGCCTTCTTTGGCGAGTCGATGCACACAAGCTTTGCCTATACCTGCGCCTGCACCAGTGACGATAACGGTTTTATTTTGAAATCTATTATCCATTAAAATCTCCTTGAAGATAAACACTTGGAGATCGTTGCATCTGATTTGTTGTGTGAATATGATAAAAATTAGTTTAAAAACATAGATAAATTAAATAAAAAGAGAGGATTGCTCCTCCCTAAACCATTAGAGTAAATCCCTTAACGATCTTAAAATCATTGCTAGTAATTTTAAAATCAGGATAATAGCCTCTAACAATTTTAGAACCTTGAACATCCTTGCCTTCCTGAAAGATTGACCTTCATTGGTCAGGAGCTCACGGTTTGTATCTTTAAATGTTTATGGTAAAATATTTTTACCCTAAGCTACGGTTTGCTAGACCGTATATTTTAGAACCTTGAAAACCCCTCATACTACGAGGGGTTTTTTATTTGTCCTGATTTCAAAATGAATACGTACAATTTTTTTGAAATGAATTGATAAAAATCTGAAGATTTTATTTTTTATCTTCTGAGTTACCCCAGCGCCACTTAAGTGGCTCTCCATAGCGATACATAATGTAAAAATTTGCAATGGTGATGGCAACGATATAACCATACCATATGTAAAGAACTGTTTTACTCATCGGGTGGATTAAAATAAGTGGAGCAACGATAGAAGTGGAATATCCCAGAGTAATAAGCCAGCCCTGCCAAGTACAGGGAGTCCAACCAATTCCATATTTTTTTCTTTTAAACCAAATGATTTTTTCACTCATAGTTTTATTATAAATCGAACTTGAACTTCCTGATTCATTTGTTAGACTTTTTTAATATTTAATTTGAATAAGAAGGTAGTAGCAATGGCCAAAACAATTTTAATTCCAATTCCATCTAATGATTTTGATCCCACAGAATGTGCTGTTCCTTGGAAAATTCTTGTAGAGAATGGAGTTCAAGTTAAATTTGCAACTCCAAATGGTGAAGTTGCTCAATGTGATCAAAGAATGCTTCACGGGTATGATCTTGGACCACTTTCTCCTGTACTCTCTGCTGACAAGAACGGCAAAATGGCATATTTTGAACTTGAAAAAAATCATGAATTTCAACATCCCCTTGCTTGGGAGAATATAGTACCAGAGCAATTCGATGGAATTATTCTTCCAGGAGGACACGCTCAGGGAATGAAAGAATATCTTGAATCTGAACAACTAAAAAAATGCGTGAGTGTTTTTTTTCAATCCAATAAACCTGTGGGAGCCATTTGCCACGGAGTTGTCTTGGCCGCACGGAGTTCTATAAACGGAGTGAGTATTTTAAAGGGACGCAAAACAACGGCTCTTCTTTCGAGTCAAGAAATGCTGGCGTGGGGCTTAACCTGTTTGTGGTTGGGAAGTTATTATCGAACTTATTCTCAAACGGTAGAAGCTGAAGTGAAGTCTTGTTTAAATTCTCCAGATGATTTTTTGAAAGGACCGGTGCCCATCAAGAGAGATAACATGAATGATTTAGAAAGTGGTTTTACAGTTCGCGATGGAAATTATCTATCTGCTCGCTGGCCGGGTGATGCTCATCGATTCGGAATTGAGTTTTTAAAAATGCTTTAAAAATAATCTTTAAATAATTTCAAAATTATTGCTGGTAATTTAAAGATTAGGATAAATCCATGGAATTATCTTAAGAAAATTCATTTAAAAACTCACACTGCAAGTTTCTCGAATTAAAAATCGTTTGTAAATATCACATGAGTATATGCTGATCACAGTAAGTTCATTTTTATTAATTTCAACTAATTCTTTAAATGAACTTAAAATATGCCCTCCACATTGACGGTCGTCACTCCCTGTTCCATCAGTCTTGTAAGTAATCATACCATTTTCAACATAGCGATCTTCGTCTTGAAAAAATGAAACAACATAAGGGTTGGATTCTCTATATTGGGGAAATCTATTATCGTTATTTCCATCTACTTCGATAATAAATGCACTACCCATATTATCGGCAACAATTCTGCAATGACCTTGCTTAACGATTTGGTTGTTCTGAGTTACTTTAAACTCACCAGGACGATTTAAAAGTCTAATTATTTCTGTTGGGAGATTGAAATTATTTGCAAGAGTATCTCTAGGTATCATATAGATCGACAGGAGCGATAAAAGTAATAGTTTCATCTTAAATCCTTTTAAAAATATTTTTTAAAAGATAACATTAAATTTAAGTGGTTTATCTATTTAATTACTTATAGGGTAAAGATTACACTTTATTGCTTTGATACCCTTCATTTTATGAAATTTTTCTGAAATGAAATCTGCAAGCGATTACTCACACTGCTCAGGATTTTTAAAAGCTGCGCGAATTTGTTTGCTGGTTTTTAGTGATAATGAATCGACTGTCCAATCTTCGTAATCATGTTGATAAAGCTTTTCGTAAATGAAAGCTAAAGTTCCCACGCGAATTCTGTTTCCAATAATTCCTTGAGTGAGGTATCCCCAAAAATGATACTGAAGCCCCGGGATATCATCTCCGTCGACAAGCTTTTCCATTTTATAAGAAACGACTGATGAAGTTGTGCGATTGACAGTTAGAGCGTCCCCGCTGAAAATCCAAGGGATGACTCCCAGGGCGACAATGGGATCACCATAAATCTCAAGTGCCTTGTGAAAAAGTTTTTCAGGTGTAACTGAAAAATTTTCTTGTTGTAATAACCACAAAAATAGTGGAGAAGAAAAATGATTATACTTTTGCGACTCATAAATAAATTGATTGAACATTTTATGATCAGGATTTCCAACTCCAAGTTTAAAAAGATTCTTCTCTTTTACTCCCTCTTTTTTCTGCATAATGGGAAGACCGTTGCTATCGAGAGAAGGAAAAGAATAGTTAGCAACAGCAGGCATATGCTCTTCGATTTGTTCAATTAGGTTAGCTTCATTTCTTAATTGAAATTTAGGCTCTTCGCCATTGAGATACGAAATGTGGCGCATTCTTGCGAGGTGGATAAAAGATGAAAGATAATTCTCTGTAGGATCTTTCAGCTCTCTTTTGGGATTGCCATAAAGAATAAAGGCATTTTGCAAATAGTATTCAGAGCGATCCATTGGAAAGCCGGGTAGACCTGTGATTTTTTCAATAGGTTTCGGCAGCGACAATCCAGCGGGGATTGGATAGGCATCAACCCAAGGATCAATATCTTTTCTTAGAATATCTAAAATCTCGACTCTAATTTTGTGAAGTGATTTATCAGGATATGTTTTTTTAATTGATTGTGAAACCTGGCAAGCAAACTTATCCATGCGCTCTTTTGTGAAATAAATATCAAGCGCAAAAGAAGAATGACTTGCGAGGGCAGTTAATATTAAAATGATTGTTTTTTTCAACATGGGAAAAGAATAGCAAGATTTACAATAGTCGAAGCACGGATTGAAAAAGCTTCATAGGTGAAAAAAATATGTCTAACGTTTTGACAGTTAAAATAAAAAGGGAGGATTTCTCCTCCCCCAAATCTTAAAGATACTTCCTTAACGACTCTAAAATTATTGTTAGTAATTTTAGAATCAGGATTAGTAGCTTTAATGATTTTAAAACCTTGAGAATCCTTGCCTCCAAAAGATCGCCTTCATTGGCGCGGAAGCTCTCGGCTTGAAAAAATATCCCTCAATAGAATTCAGCATTGATCTAAATCCAGCTAAAATTGATCTAAAATCAGAAGGGATTGATATTGCCATTAGACCTGGAATTCAAAAAGATTCTGGTCTATTTATTCGGAAATTAGATGAAATTCAACCCGCGCTTTTTGCCTCATTAGAATATATAAAAAAAAATGGTCGGCCTAAAAATTATGAAGATTTGAAAAAACATAAATTAATTTCAACCAAGATAATAAATCTCGATGGCGAATCTTATAAGCCTGCCATTCTTGCTAATAGTATGTCTTTTGTAAAACAAGTCACCCTTGAGAGTGCAGCCATAGGATGCTTGGCCGAAGAATTTATTATGAATGAAAAAAAATCAGGTAAACTTGTTCGCTTATTTCCAGAAAAAAATTTACCTAAATCTCCCATCTATTTGGTTTTTACCAATAAAAAATTAGCCAAGCGGGTTTCTTTACTGGTTCAAGAAATAATTGAATTTAAGGAATAAGCAATTCAAATGGTTTTTGGCTTTCCCAAAGCCCCCCCGAAAGCCGGTCGCAAAAGGCCTCCAGAGGGAGCGTTTAGCCTCTGGATCCAGTTTTTTTGTGGGGCAAATATTATGTTGAGGTGGCGGAAGGGCTAATCACCAGGAAAACAACCGATTTTGACACTTTTTGACAATAGGTGGCTAAAAACTGGCTTCACCAATCTTCGGGCCGCATTACCCGCCAGCAAAGTGGGCTCGAAGCGTGGGGAGGGAAATTCCTGAGGAGGGAGCAACTGAGGGCTCCGGCGAACGTGATGTGTTGGTCAGCCCCGAAGGGGCCTGACCACGCCGGCGTAGGCCATGGAATGGCCGCACCGAAGTGCTACCTCCTCAGGAATTTCCTCCCACCCTTCGATTTCACGAAGGACCCCACAGAGGATGGATAGGAATTGACACCGGTCAAAAAGTAGCGAAAGTCGTCTGTGATGAACAATACTGATTTTCGCATCGGCATACTTAGCTTCAATCACCCAGAAATCACTGAGCGCGCCATTCAGTCGTGCTTGGATGCCGTTCCATCGGCCCCTATCACCTTATTGCACAATGGGAGTGAGCCGCGCTGGATTGAACGACTCCAAAAAAATTTTCCTGCTATTGATCATGTTATTTTAAGTGAAAACGGAGGCTTCACAGGTGGCGCCAACGCACTCATTGAACGCGTTATCTCTCAATCGGAGTGGTGTTTATTTTTAACTAACGACGTTCAACTATTAAAAGCACAGATACCCGATCGCATTGGCTTAGTGGCTCCCCTTATTCATCGCAGAAAAAAAGGGCTTATTGATTCCATGGGTGCTCTCTTCTTTCCACACTCAGGCCATTTAGAACATTGCCGAAGCCACGAACGTTTTATTTATCTTCCACAAAAGGCTCTACGCTATGTGCCTGGCACGGCCTTTTGGATTCATCGTGAGGTCTATCAAAAAGTTGGCGGCTTTGATGTTAGTCTCGACACTTACTGGGAAGACGTTGATTACTCTCAAAAAATTCAGCAACAGGAACAAGCCCTTTATTATTGTGAAAAAACTGAACTTCTTCACAGCGTGGGAAAAACCTGTCATAAAATCAAAAAATACACAGCTTATCTTTTTGTTAGAAACAAGTATTATGTTTCATTGAGGTATTTAAAAAAACCATTTGATCGAGGTCTATTTCGGTTTTGGTTTTGGATGAGGTGGCTGACTGAGACCCTAAATGTAGCCTTTCGTGGAAACAAAGAGGTCTTAGCCATTAAGCTTCAGATCGCTAAAGACCTCTTGTTAAAATAAGATCGAACGCAACAGTCTTTTATTCTATGACATATTGAAAATTAACATTCACAACTTGGCCTCCAGAGGCCCCTTCAAAAGGCTTTCCTCCCATTTTATCGTAGGACAACTCCAATCCCAATTCACTCGTTAGGAGAACATTAAAACCCAGGCTTAGTTGAATATCGGTTCCTCTTACTTTGTAGCTATTAACACTGCAACTGGCCCCAGAAACCCCTTCGCAGCTCTTAGAGGCATTCACACTTATCACCGGACCACCAAAAACCAAAACACGCTCGCCAAGATGCAATCCAGCTGTTAGCGGCACGTTGATATTAGAAATTTTTAGATTTACTTCGCTGTTACCCGAACCAATATTCAATGAGTTTTGAGCCAGAAGAGCCCCAAGTCGTACATCCACTGAATCAGTCATGGGTTGATAAAATAGAGCACCGAACTGAAGACTTTGATCGTTATTGATATCTACACCCGTACTGCTATCGATATGCACCTGAGACACTCCAAGCGTCAATCCTACCCGCTGTGCAAAGGCTGAAGTGCTAAAGCCAACTAAAAGAGAGAAAATAAAAAGACTGTTTTTCATAGGAACACTCCTCCTACGAAAAGCATCCTGATTTTCCATGGGATTGTCTAGTAAACTTATTTTACTTACACTGCATTATCGAGCAGTGCGAATTCTTCGAGTAATTGGAGAATAATATGGTGAACCCTTCGCCTTTGAACATCAACACCCTGATCGGCGGTAAAAAACAAATCAGTAATACCCTTTAACTCAAGGCGATCGCGTCGATGTTTTTCAAGCGACTCCCCTTTTTTTACAATTTTTATAAATCGATTATTTTTCTTAAAGTGCAGATAAATATCTTGTTCTGCCACCTCATCGGGGGAAATGGTTTCAACAGAACGACTCGCAAAACGATCATCGTCGGCCATCTTTTCTAAGCGAAAGTAGCCGTAAAAAGCACAGCCGTGAGATGTTTCCTGCATGAAACAATAATTGCTCATTTTTACTAAAAAATTTAACTCAAGATGAGTGGGATCATTCATCTGAAAGTTTTCGATAAAATATAGTTTGGCTCCTGAAGATTTGATCACATTTTGCAGCTGCTTTAGTAGCGGTTCAAAAATCGGCTTAAGATTATTTTTTGGAAAATCAGAACCAACCAAAATCAAGCTGGAAAAGTTTTGGGTTTCAATTACGATACCTGTAATATTATAAATCTCGTGCGTATCTTCGAAAGAAACGTGCTCACCCGCTTCAAAACGCTCAGTGCAGACCATCTGTAAGGCAAGCAAAGAAACGTCGTCGCGCATCTGAGTTTGTCGACCTTGACTCGAACTACCTTTGCCTCTGACGTAGATTTTCTCTGAGTAACCTTTTTTGGATTTTCCCGTCATACCCTAATAACACTAGGATTTACAGAATTCTTCAACCAATTACCCCTCAGAGGGCCATCAAAAACCCACCAAGGTCTAGATGGCGAGAAAGTCTTGTATCGAAAAAGGGCGGACTTAGCCCTTAACCGAAATTTTAGATGCGGCTTTGATGGCCAAGCTCTTCGCTTTCTCAACGGTTGAGCTTCTTGATAAAACCACAGCCATTCGTCGAAATGGCCTCATCGTTGGCTTACCAAAAATGCGCACATCGACATCTTTTAATTCGAGCGCTTTGTCGACTCCAGAGAATTTTGGTTGTTTCTCTGACTCTTTGGTTGCAAGAACAACAGCCGATGCACTAGGGCCGTAATACTTTATGTCTGTGATCGGCAATCCTAAAACCGCACGAGCATGAAGATCAAATTCAGATAGGTTTTGCGAGATCAAAGTCACCATTCCCGTATCGTGAGGACGCGGTGATAACTCAGAGAAATAAACATCATTTTTTGTAATAAAAAATTCGACACCAAATATTCCCGCTCCGCCAAGACGATCGGTCATTTTTTTTGCCATTTTTTGAGCCTTTTTTAATAACTCAGGCTTTATTTTTGCTGGCATCCAAGACTCGCGATAATCACCTCGTTCTTGCCGATGACCAATCGGGGCAACAAACAGGGTTTTCCCTTTTCGTTGCTTCACCGTTAGTAAAGTGATCTCGAATTCAAAGGGAATAAACTCTTCAACGATTACTTTTTTCTTATCTCCGCGCATCCCTTCACAAGCATAATTCCAGGCCGTTTTTATTTGCTTTGACGATTTGATGATCGATTGCCCTTTGCCCGAGGATGACATGACCGGTTTAATCACACAAGGGTAACCAATCTTGTCTGCGGCAGCGATCAACTCGACTTCACTCTGAGCATAAGCGTAGTTTGCCGTCTTGAGTTTAAGTTCATGACTAGCTACATCACGAATAGCATCCCGATTCATTGTAAGATGGGCCGCTTCTGCTGTTGGAATAATGGTGAAGCCTTTGTTTTCAAGCTCCAGGAGTTTCTCTGTGCGAATCGCCTCAATCTCAGGAACAATCAAATCAGGTTTATGCTTTTTTACTAATCGATCAATTTCGTCCCCATCAAGCATGTCGATTACTTCATAGGTATCCGCCACCTGCATGGCAGGAGCCCCTTCGTATCGATCAACGGCGATGACATATTGGCCTAATCTTTTTGCTGAAATCACAAATTCTTTTCCTAATTCACCTGAGCCCAAAAGCATAATTTTTTTCATAAACTTTCTCCTGTCATTAAGATCGCACGAACGGGGGAGGCTTCTGCCCCTTCGAGCTTCAAGGGGAGCGCAATAAGCTGGTACCGACCTGACGGAACTCTTTCTAAAGTTAATCCCTCAAGAATGGCGATTCGATTTTTATAGAAGGTCTGGTGGGCGTCGAGCGTTTTACTGTTGGAATGATCCATCGACGGGGTATCAATTCCGATCAATACAACACCCTTTTGTGAAAGCCAATCGATTGTTTCAACACTCAAGTGAGTGAATTCGTCTTGCCAGACACTCAGATCGCGAAGAGAGTGGCTTTTAAATAAAATGCGAGGTGCTGAAATGGTCACACCAGAAAGATCAGAAGGATTTACAGCTCCACGGCAATGAGTCACATCAATCACTTGGCAGTCGCCAAGATAGGTTTCGAGTGAGCATTGATCAATACTCACTCCGTCTTGATGGTAGTGCGATGGAGCATCAGCATGAGCTCCAATATGAAGAGTTGTTTGAATTGAGCTAAGACTAAGATGGTTCCCATTTTTAAAATCTAGTGAAATTCTTTTTTCGAAAGGAACATCACCAGGAAAAACTGCCAGCCTATTATTAATCGGAGGAGAAATATCAAAAATCTGCCGCCTGAACTTTGGAGATTGTATCGTCAACCTAACAACTCCTCAACTCTCGGTTTAATTTTCTCCATGAACACTTTCATATTCTTTTTTATCTGCTCATTATTGTGATTATTAAAATCAAACCAAAGCATGAGTCTATCATCTCGATGATATTTTTTGACGATCGCCTGTGCCACTTCCTCGGGGTTTCCTGCAATAGAATTCTCAACGGCGCCCGCTACTTTTTTTGGATCGAGTGTTTTTTCCATGGCGACCCAATAATTTTCCCAAGCCTTTTTTGAATGTTCTCGAGCCTTCGCTGACTGTTCTTGAGGCGACAGACCTTCGCTGTCATCGACAAAAATCAGAGCTGTGCGAGGCATGAGAGACCGACTCCAAGCGCCACCCTGAGGATGAAAATCACGAGTCATGCGCCGGTGAGTTTCCTCTATGACATCGGCAGGGGTGATCGAAAGATTAAAAACTCCCGTAGGCAGAATTTCGTTGGCCATTCGCTGGGTTTCTGGATCATGAGACCCAATAGTCAGCCGCAACTTATCGAGTGGCGCTTCAAAAGGGATGATTCCTACCTTATCAAAGACAAAAAACGGAAGATGAAGGATTTTTTCTCCATCCCAACGGCGCCAATCTTCTTTGGCCAAACCTTGCACTTTCTCCCAGGTGTTTTGATCTCGAAAGTCTTCTCGACGAAGATAAATGGGGCCAATCTCCTTGCTCGCAAACTTATCGCCGCGCAAGGCCTTGAGCATAATGAGGGTCGCTTCTTGAAAAACCTTGTTTTTAACTACATCCCATGCAGCTTCATCCACTAAATCTCGCGGACGAATTCCATAAGCATGATAAGAAAACGGAAAACGACCAGCAGCAAAACCAAATTCTAAAAGGCGCTTTTCGTTCGGGCGGAGCGCATGGAGCGAAAGAAAGGTTTTTACAGCTTCAGCATGAGCCAGAGGGCCACCATTAGATAAAATATTTCGAATGGCCGATCCAACATTGAGATTTTTGGTTTGACTAAAAATAATATGAGCAAGCTGGAGTATGTCAGTATTAAGTCCAATTTCCCCTTTGAAGTGTGGTATCACAGCGCCAGGGTTTTCTTTCTGAACCTGACAAGACAAATGAGTTTCCGCAAGCCAGGCGGTACCAAAACCGAGTTGATCGGCCAACTGCACTTGATCGAAAAAGTTTTCCCACATGGTTCTCTCTGTTGGGAGATAACCATCCACCTCTGTTTGGCAAATCGAAAAAAAGATGTCGTATTTCATGGCAGACATTAGAAACAAAAGAACTTTAATTGTCAGTCTTTTCTCACCGCGCAATTAAATAAATATCGATGACTCAAGGAAATAGCTAAAAAGAGAAAACTTGGCTCAGGACGAATATCTCCCCACCGCTCAGATCTGCAGTAGGGAGAGTGAAAACTTTAATCTTCGTAGTCGATGGGCTCAAGAGGGGGTGTGTTTAATGGCGCAACCGTGTAGTCCGGAACAATGACACCCGACATTCCTGACGCTGGCAAAGATTTAGGATGGGCATACTTGTAAAATCGCCCTGTATCGACCAAGAAATGCCCATTAAACTCGCTACCGTAAATGCGATAGATATTGCCAAGAGCTCCTGTGCCAGCGCCAATAAAGCCTGGCGAAAAACGATATTTTCTCACAGTCGGATATTGGTCAATATTGTAAACACCTTCTTCTAGCCATTCAGAGGCCGGAACACCTCGGTCTAAGACTGCCTGACGCTCGATCGTAGCGGCTCTTGAATCATTGATGGGGCTCGACTTGGTAAGAATATAGAAAAAAGGAACGCGCTGTTTCTGTGATTTATAGCTATACAGCGAAGGCTGCCAAACCGCTTCTCTGGCATAAACACGAATAATCGGCGTGCCCGCTGCTATAATATGGCGAAGGAAAGCAACGGCCCCATTTTCAAGGCGAGTGCACCCTGAGCTACGAGCATCATTAATGCTGCTTAAGAAAAGATTACGTGTAACATCAATAAACTTAGGGCCATCAGAACCCCAACCGGCTGTTCCATGAATCCATTGGTAGTTGGCCTTGGGTCCTAGAATGGCAGCGAACCATCCGAAGGCTCCTCTCATTTGACCATTTTTATTGGGCATCACATCGCTATCAAACCAGTCACTAAAATCAGAGCCTGGAGGTGGCACTGGTGGATAGTCTTTAGAGTACCAAGCTGGATAATGGCCTTCACCATCTTCGTGAAATTTATCCCAGTACTGGATTTTATTTACGCCCAGATGTGTGTACCATTCCTCTGGAGAGAAAAGGCTATTCTTTCTTCGACCCACCACCATGTCGGATTCAAAAACCAAGCGATGAGGGCATCCCGCATACTTTGTGCACTTTTCATAAACTCGAGTCACTTCAGTCGCAACGTTTTGCACCACAAAGTATTGAGTCGAAATATTATTCTGTGAATTCTTTGCTGATAAATACTCAGCGCTCACATAGAGGCGATCGTAGGCGTTAAGTGACACTCCCCTGCCCGAAACTACTTTCACTTCTACAAAGGGATTTGCGTCGTCGAGCAAACTAACAATCGAGACGAGATCATTCCGGTGCAGACGCCCAATGGCCTCTTCTTCTTTAACAGGAGCAAGACGAACTTTAATGGTATCAGCATCCACAAAGTAATTCAGACCAACTTTTAATTTTGCCTTTGCCGATGGTACGACTGGTTTAGAGTCCGAAAATAAAAAAGACTGTGCCATGGAAACTTCGCCCACCGCGAGAATGCTGGCACAAAGAAAACCCACCAAAAAAGACCACTGAATCATAGATAAACCCCTTTAAACAAAAGTTCGGCTCAACGCTGAATCTGGTGGGTGTGACTAAAAAAAGGTAGTTTTTCAATGCAGAGTTGTAAAATTACCAGAACTTAAGTTGCCCTAGACATCGTATTAGCTCGCCTTCTGATTAATTTTTAGGCATTCCATGAAGTTTAATTAAGCTGACACTCCCGTCATCGAAAGCTGAGATAGGCGCTTCTTTTGAGGAGGAGGCCTAAATGAAAGAAGAAAATCTGAATCCCGAAATATCCCATGTCAGTGATACGGCTCTTTGGGTGGCGACTTATCGAGCCGAAGAAACAAAGCGAAAAGATGCCCTTTTTAAAGACCCTTTAGCAGAAATCTTAGCCGGAGAAAGAGGCAAAAGAATTGCCAAGAAAATGCGGGCAACAAAGTACCTCTCGTGGTCGGTCATCATTCGTACAGCCACCATTGACGACCTGATTGAAGAAGCACTCAGCGAGGGCGTTGATACCGTTGTCAATCTCGGTGCGGGTTTAGATACTCGTCCGTATCGCATGAACCTTAATCGGAATCTCCTTTGGTTCGAGGCGGATTTTCCAGACATCATTGATCTCAAAAACGATCGTCTCAAAAACGAAAAACCCAACTGTCAAATCGAGCGAAGAGCCATTGATTTAACCAATCCAGAAGCACGACAAGCTTTTTTTCAAACCGTCAATGCTCAATGTCGCAAGGCCTTGATTATCACCGAAGGTGTTATTCCCTATCTCTCGAATGAGGACGTGGCAGCCCTCGCAAAAGATCTTCGCCAACACAATCATTTTAAATTTTGGATTCTTGAATATTTTCCCTCTGAACTTCCGCTTTCTCGTCCATTCAAAAAACTGCAATCGAAACTTACGAAGGCACCGCTTATCTTCAAACCCAAAGATTGGAACGTTTTTTTTAATCAACTCGGATGGAGAACCAAAGACCTTCGTTTTCTCAATGAGGAAGCCGAGAAATTACATCGCCCCTTTCCTCTCTCATGGTGGCAAAAATTAGGACGATTTTTTCTGCGCAAAAAGACCAAAGAAAAGCTAAGGCAAGCTCTCGCCTATGCGCTGATTGAACCAAATCTTTGAAACCCTGCATATAAGCGAGATAAATTCTCTCGATTTACCCATGAAAGTATGATTGCATCGCCAAGTCTGTTTTCATGGAGGGGGAATTATGTTGTTGGATCTTACCAACAAAAGGGCTTTAGTGTGTGGTGCATCCCAGGGGATTGGCGAAGCGACAGCTCATGCTCTCGCCGATATGGGCGCCGAAGTCATTCTTATTGCTCGAACCGGTGATAAACTCGAGGCCATTCGACAAAAACTCTCCAATGCTAAAAATCAAAAACACCAAGCGCTGGCCTTCGATCTCACGTCGCGCGACCTCTTAACCAATCACCTTAATGATTGTCTTGCTAAGGGGCCCATCAGTATCGTTATCAATAATGCTGGCGGCCCTAAGGCGGGCTCCTTGCTTGATGCTAGCGACGAAGATTTTCTCAGTGGCTTTCATGCGCACATTCTTGCGGCCTCCCTTATTGCAAAAAAACTAGCTCCGGGAATGAAAGAGCAAAAGTTCGGTCGCTTTATCAATATAATATCAACATCGGTAAAAGCACCTATTGCCAATCTCGGGGTTTCAAACACCATCAGAGGTGCTATGGCGAATTGGGCTAAATCGATGGCCACCGAACTGGCTCCCTACGGCATAACCGTCAATAATGTGCTCCCTGGTTACACCGAAACCCCACGCTTAGAAGCTCTGGCTCAGGCGGCCGCCCAAAGACAAAACAAAACCGCCGATGAAATTAAGCAAACCTGGAAGGCTGCGACACCCGCAGGTCGCTTTGCCTCCCCTGCCGAAGTTGCCGACGCCATCGCTTTTTTAGCCAGCCCCTCGGCCGGCTTCATCAATGGCATCAACCTCCCTGTTGATGGAGGTCGAACACCATGTCTTTAATCGAAATTAAAAATTTTATTGGTGGCGAGTTTTGTTCGGCTAAATCGAATACGACGATTGAAAATTTTGAACCCGCTACAGGCCGTGTTTACTCCACCATTCCGCGCTCCCATACCGCCGATGTTAATGCTGCCGTTCAAGCGGCAAAAAAAGCATTTCCGGCATGGTCTTCAACATCGGCCGAAGAGCGGGCCCAATATCTCAATAAAATAGCTGATGGTATTGAAAAACGTCTTCTTCAATTTGCTAGGGCAGAATCTCGCGACCAAGGGAAGCCGGTATGGTTGGCCGAGTCCATGGATATCCCTCGCGCGGCCCATAATTTTCGTTTTTTTGCTGGTCAGATTCTTTATCAAAAAGATGAAGCTCACGAAATCTCGGGCAAAGCTTATAATTTCACCCTGCGAAAACCGGTTGGTGTTGCGGGCCTTATCTCTCCATGGAATTTACCCCTTTATCTTTTAACTTGGAAAATTGCTCCTGCCATTGCCTTTGGTAACACGGTGGTTTGCAAACCCTCTGAACTGACTCCAATGACGGCCTTCTTGCTCTGTGAAATTTTTCAAGACGTTGGCCTCCCGCCAGGAGTCGTTAATATTCTCTTTGGCTATGGAGCCGAAGCGGGTGAACCAATTGTTCAGCACCCAGAGGTGCCCCTAATTAGTTTCACCGGAGGAACCACAACAGGTAAGCGGCTAAGTGCCAGCGCCGCTCCATTGATCAAAAAACTATCGCTTGAGCTGGGTGGAAAAAACGCCAATATGATTTTTGCCGATTGTCATCTTGATGAAGCCATCGAAACGTCTCTGCGTTCGAGCTTTCTGAACCAAGGTGAAATCTGTCTCTGTGGATCTCGCCTCTTTGTGGAGCAATCCATATACACAACTTTTGTTGAGCGCTTTGTTAGCAAAGTAAAAAACCTTAAGGTTGGCGACCCTAAAAATGCTGACCACTTTATTGGTGCTCTCGTCAGTAAAGATCACCTCGAGAAGGTGCGATCGTATGTGACCTTGGCTCAGCAAGAGGGTGGCAAAATTGAAACTGGATTAGAACCAATTCCCCTCGATAGCGATCACCAAAATGGATACTTTATGCGTCCAACAGTGATCACGGGTCTTTCTTCTCATTGTCGTGTCATGCAAGAAGAAATTTTTGGGCCTGTGGTCACCATTGCTCCTTTTTCCACAGAAGAAGAAGTCATCGCTATGGCCAACTCAGTTGAGTATGGATTGGCCGCCAGTCTTTGGACAAAAGACATTCAAAGGGTTCATCGTATGGCACGCGCCTTAGAGGTTGGAACACTTTGGGTGAACACTTGGATGATGCGTGATTTAAGAGTGCCCTTTGGTGGAATGAAAATGTCGGGAGTAGGCCGCGAAGGTGGTGTGCATTCTTTAGAGTTTTTCACAGAAGCCACTAACGTTTGCGTAAAATACTAAAACTTTTTTTAAACAAAGCACTACAAAAGTAAAATTTAGGACAGGTGAATTATGGCAACAACGAGCAAAAAAAACACAGGCAAAGGTGCGATCGTCGCGGGATGCTTGGCTCCCCATCCACCCCACTTGGTCTATGCAGAAAACCCACCTCAAAATGAACCGCGTTCCGAGTGTGGCTGGGAAACTCTTCGCTGGGCCTATGAATCCATGCGAAACGATTTAAGCCAAATTGAACACGATGTCCTCGTGATCTTTTCTCCTCATTGGAGAACCTATGTTGGCACTCATATTCTTGCAACCCCCCATTTAAAATCTTTGTCTGTGGATCCTATCTTTCCAAATCTCTTTCGCTACCACTACGACATCAACGTCGATGTAGATCTTGCCAACACAATTCATGACGTTTGTCAGAGCAAAAATATTCCTACCAAACTTATGACTAACCCTGATTTTCGCGTAGACTATGGCACCATCGTCACAGGACACCTTACGAATCCAAAATGGGACAAACCCATCGTCACCCTTTCAACTAATTGTGTGGCATCTTACTACAACCTTGATCGCATGCAGGCTCTCATGATGGAGCTTGGCGCCGCAACAAAAGAAGCCATCGAAAAAAGTGGCAAAAAAGCCATTCTTCTTGCAAGCCACTCTCTCTCTCATCGCCATTTTACCGTCGAAAATGAAATTCCCGAAGACATGAGCAAAGAGCACATCACCAATCACAGCCTCTACTTGTGGGACATGAAAATGATTAAACTCATGAAAGAAGGGCGATCTCGCGAGATGATTGACCTAATTCCTGACTTCACAGAGCAAACTATTGCTGAGTCAGATTCAGGAGGTCTGACTTGGATGATGAAGGCCATGGACTTTCCGACCTACCCAGCAAAAGTTCACGGTTACGGAACAGTGATTGGCACTGGTAATGCCGTTGCCCATTGGGCACCACCAACAACAACAAAACCTCAGCCTCTCGCAGAGAAAGGAATCTAAGGATGGCCGCTTCTCATTCACAAAACCCCATTATTAAAGGTTATGTTTTACCGGGCCTCATTCAGCCCCTTCTCACTCCGGATGCAAACCCTGGATACCGAAAAGTGAGAAACGCTTTTGAACAAGTGCGGGCTGAAATTGAAAACACCGATGCTGACCTGATTCTCATTTACAGCACCCTTTGGCCCTCAATTCTTGGGCATCAGATTCAGGCCCTTCCAGAGCCTGAATGGACACTCGTTGAAGAAGAATTTCACGATCTAGGTTCTGTGCCCTACAAGCTCCGTATCGATAGTGAATTTGCCGAGTGTTACAATAAACACGCCCTCCAGAGAGGATTGCAAAGTCGAACTATTGCTTATCATGGTTTTCCTATTGATAGTGGATCAATCGTGGCTTTGCAGCTGATCAACCCAAACAATCGGCTTCCGGCCGTTATTGTTTCGAGCAATATTTACGCTGATCGTGCTGAGACCGTGGTGCTCGCTAAAGCCGCCGTATCTGCTCTTAAAGAGCAAGGCAAGCGCGCCGTGGCGGTGATCATCTCGACTTTATCAAATCGCCTCCATACGAATTATATCGATCCAAAAGATGATTGCATCAATTCTCTCAAAGACCAGGAATGGAACTTGAAAATTCTTGAGTTCCTCGAAAAAGGGCGCCTCGAAGATGTTGCTCAACTCTCTCGACAAATTCACCGCGAAGCGCGAGTCAAAAAAGTTTCCAACTTTAAGCCTTTCTGGTGGCTCTCTTCTGTGATGGGGGCCCACAATCGCTACACCGGTAAAGTTTTTGAATATCAACCTATTTATGGAACAGGATGCGCCGTCGTTGGTTTAACTCCCGCTCCCCATGCTTCTCGTGACCTTGAATTCGATGAGGATGCTCCAGAACATTACACGGGCGAACGGAATGTTCTTAGCGCCAGCGGGGAATCGATGGCCGATTTTTCCTCTCAACAAGTGTTATGTAACACAGATGATGAGGGCATAGAGCAATGAAAAATCCAGATCTCAAAATCTCAGATGTTTACCCCTCCAGTCCGTTTGGAGAAAAAATTCCAGGAATTCCCACTGGCCGGGACGTCGAATGGCAGCCACTCATCGATTACCGTCGTAATGGTGTG
Organism: Pseudomonadota bacterium; assembly: GCA_041178425.1. Lineage (GTDB taxonomy): Bacteria > Bdellovibrionota > Bdellovibrionia > Bdellovibrionales > Bdellovibrionaceae > CAUJGP01. The sequence goes on from JBEGVH010000006.1 coordinate 236,897, forward strand.
AGTGAAAACACCATTCACGGAGCCATTGCTTGGTACAGCGGCGATGAATTGATTCACTCGTTCGGAGGAAACGTTCTTTGTTATGGTCGCAGCATGATGAAACTTTTTTATATGAAAGTGTTCAGCCAAGAACTTGCAAACACTACCACTTGGCAACAAAAAGCCATCAGCGTTTCAAGTCATAATGGGGCCGCCGAACACATCGAGGCAGCGCAATCCCTATTGACTGAGAGTGAATGGGGACTCATGCAAACCCCACTTGATCTACCCTTAGTACAATTTGGCCGACAGGTGCGACGCCCTCGCCGCTGGTACAATAACTCCTCTGGGCACCACGCAGCGATTCTTCTTGGTTGCCGAATGAAGGGCTGGAATCGCGCGGGCTACACACTGCCTAATCACGAAGTTTATAAAGAATACGTTCAAGTTGTTCGTCGCTATTTAGGTGCCGACTGGAAACCACTCCGTATCGCCCGCGATGGTGATGGCCTGCCAACGGTAGCAATGACCGTCAACGAACTGGCTCGTTGTTATGCGGGCCTCGCTAAACATCGCGAACAAGATTGGGTCTGGGAAAGCATGGTTCGCCATCCAGACTTAGTGGGTGGTTTTAATCGTCTTGATACAACAGTGATAAAGTCTTGCCATGGGCAAGTGATTGCCAAAGAGGGCGCCGACGGGCTTCTTGGAATGGCGATCTCGCATCCTGACTATCCCAACGGTCTTGGCGTAGTGATTAAGATTGCTCACGGATGGAACCCACAAGCCACCTGGTACATTGCAAGAGGTATTTTAGGAGTGCTAGGCTTTGAGCTGCGCAATCCTTATCCCTTACGCCGACAAAAAGCCTTTTTGGTTCCGCAAATTGTGCCTGATAAATTTGTAAAAAAACTCGAAACAATTCCAACGTGGGACGAATGGGATCCTGATCACGATCGTTGGTACATGGGAGATTTAAATGTCTGAAACTCAATCTGAAAAAATCAACACCAATAAAGCACCAGAACCTGTCGGAGCTTATCCTCATGCTCGCCGTTTTGGCGACCTTCTTTTTTTGTCGGGCGTCGGCCCTCGCAAACCTGGAACAAAAAAAATTCCAGGGGTTGAACTCGACGATAATGGAGCTATCGCATCTTATGACGTGGTTACTCAAACAGAGTCAGTGATTGAAAATATTCGCATCATTTTAGAAGCCTCCGGTAGCTCTCTCGATAAAATTATCGATGTGCAGGTTTTTCTCACCAACATGAAAGCTGATTTTAAGGCCTTTAACGAGGTTTACGCAAAACACTTTACTTCTATTGGTGCTACTCGCACAACGATTGAGGTAGGAGCTCTACCAACACCCATCGCTGTTGAATTTAAAGTGATTGCCGCGGCTAAATAATTTTTATCGAGGAGTTTATTCAATGATTAAAAATCAAAAACCTGTTTATTATCCTGATTACCTTCAATTATTTAAACTCTTGGATAGTCAGCATCCAAAAAGTCTTGAAGCCGGCAAAGAGGCTCACGATGAAATGCTCTTTATCGTTGTTCACCAGGCCTATGAACTTTGGTTTAAGCAGATTCTTCATGAACTAAAGCCGGTGCTCACCATTTTCAACAAAGAGCGCGTTGAAGAGCATGAACTTGGGTTTATCTTGGCGCGCTTCGAGCGGGTGATTAAAATTCAATCCCTGTTTCAGTCTCAGTTAGAAGTTCTCGAAACCATGACTCCTATGGATTTTCTTGAGTTCCGCGATCTCTTAATTCCAGCTTCTGGCTTTCAAAGCGTTCAGTTCAAAACGATTGAAACAGTGATGGGCCTAACAACTGCCACTCGGTACACCGTCGACCGCGAGTCTTTCTTGGGCCGCCTCAGCGCCGGAGATAAAAAACAAATCGAAGACCTTGAAAAACATGACTCTCTCTTTAAATTAATGGAGCGATGGCTAATTCGACTCCCCTTCACCGAAAAAACCAGCTTTGTTTTTTGGCAACAGTACGAAGCGGCTGTTGATGCGATGCTCGCAAAGGATGAAGCCGTCATTAATGACAACCCTCATACGAGCGATTTCGAAAAAAATATTCAAAAGGATTATCTTCAAACCACAAAACGAACCTTTCAGAGTCTTTTCGATGATACAATTCACGATGAACTGATTTCAAAGGGTCAACGACGACTTGCTCGAAAGGCCATTCTCAATGCCTTGTTTATCTTTCTCTACCGCGACGAGCCGCTGATGCACCTGCCGTACAAGCTTTTAAATGCCCTCATTGATATTGATGAAAATTTCACCAGCTGGCGCCATCGCCATGCCATGATGGCTCACCGAATGCTCGGAACAAAAATTGGAACCGGCGGAACGTCAGGGCAGGAATACCTAAAAAAGGCAGCAGACCAAAACCGAGTTTATCTCGATCTTTTTAATCTATCGACCTTCATTATTCCAAAGTCAGCACTTCCGGTGCTTCCTCCTTCTTTAAGGCAAGAACTCAATTTTCACTATGCCTCAAAAACAGAAGGGATGAACCATTGAGGTGACCCCGTCGTAAAAATGGAGAGAGGGCAATATTTATTTCACCACCTCTCCTTGATTATTGTAGCAGTTTTACTTGCCCATTAATGCCCCTTTCTGTAGTTTGCCGATTCGAAATTCAAAGGGGGCCTGGTCATGAAAGCATTTGCTTTATCTTTTATCCTTCAATTAGCTATTAGCTGTCCTATTTTTGCAGAAACGTCCAAAGACAACCTTCCTGACCTTGTGTCTCCCGATGAGCTTCAAGAAGAACTTCAATTACCCGAAGCCAAAACCCTTGTTTTTGATGGTGAATTTGAGACCTTAGGCATCGAAGAATGGTCCGACATGAATGGCATCGACCTCACCCAGCATTTTGAGGTCGTAGTTGTTGTAAACAAAGCGAAAAGCGGACCAGAAGCTCAAAAAGCCCAAGTTTATTTGAGCGGCCGCCACTACAAAACCTTCACGGTTTCGACCGGTCGCGAAAAACTCGAGCTCGCTCCTAGTGGTAAAGTCTACCGCTCCGTCACACCCCAGGGCTGGTTTCGCCCCATTTACTTTAGCCCGAATCACTTTTCTGAAACTTGGAAAGCCCCAATGCCATGGGCCGTTTTTTTCAACGGCGGCATTGCTCTTCATGCCACCACTCGAAGCCACTATGACGAACTTGGCCAACGAGCCTCGGGCGGCTGCGTTCGCTTGCACCACGATGATGCAAAAGAACTTTATCATCTGATAAAAAACGCAGGAAAAGGGGCTGTACCAAAATTTAAACAATCAGGTAGAATCATCCGTGACTCTATGGGAAGAATTAAATTAGAGCATAATTACAATACTTTGATCATTGTTGAGAATTCTCAAGGATAGATTCAAAGTTCATACTTACTGATAAATATCTCCGAAATGCGACCGACAATGTTCTTCGAGGGCAGGGTATTCATAAACGACCTTGCCTTCAAACCCCGACGCCGAATAGACACAACGGCAGTTCTCATCGAGTTTGATTTCAGTTAATTGCGGCAGGGCTGTCGAAGGCGCAATCAATCCAGCGATTGCATTTCCATCCACATTAGGTGTGTTGATCTTGTAAATATTAGAATCGTTCAAGTGACTCAATTCTGTTGTTGTTAGGTCTTGATTCGAGGGAGTGCAGGAAGCATTTGAGCGCAAAGCAAGAATATCTTTGGCTCGAAACTCCCTTGCACATGTGTAGTCGCTGGTTCGCTGAACCGTTTCTAATACTTTCGTTTCGCAATAAAATGAAAACTCCTCACAGAGAAATCGATTTCGGATCAACTGAGTGCTGACCGTTGCCTCACAACTCAATCCGTCCGCTTGGGGACTCATGAGTATCTCATGTTCTACGTCGCTATAAAGTAACTCTGACTCCCTAACAATGGCAGGATAACTCACCTGCTGGGCCGTTGGAACAATCGTGGGTGTGGGCGTTGCCGTGGGAGTGGGCGTTGGTGTTACGGTGGGAGTGACTGTTGGACTCGGAGTGACCGTGGGCGTCGGCGTTGCTGTCGGTGTTTCTGTGGGTTCGGGAGTGGGAGTTCCCGTTCCAATCGGCTCGGGTGTGCTCAATGGGATCGGTTTAGAGGGAAGATCTCTAAAAAAAACATTCTGAGAACACGCCATGTTCGTCAGCGACAAGAGAATGACTGTTAAAAATGAAAGTTGAACCATCCCCTTTTTCAAAAAGCCTCCCCTGCCAAACACAAGAAGCAAAAGTGAGGCCCGCTCTAGAGGGCTCCTGTTCGTCTTGGCTGATTAGGCCCTAGACACCTGAGTAAAGAGTTCCGTACACTCAGAGAAGGAAGTCTCACTTTTAGACGTTAGTCTTGTTTCTCAATATGGAGCAATCACGCTAGGATGGATCTATGGCACAAAAATTAAGTTTCATTTTCTTCGTCTCCACGATGCTTTTAATGACAAGCGCGGGATGCTATTACATCGGAAAAAAAATCCTTTGGACCTTTCCTGATCTTCAAACAAAAAGGATTTATGTTTTTATTACACTTTTTTTGTTTGTTCTCGTTCAGGCATTGGGGCCTTTTTTGTATCGCATGAACCCGTCCTCTGAAGCGCGCCCCTTTATTCTGCAGTGGATCACCTATGTATCACTCGGTTTTATGGCCAGTCTTTTGTTCTACTTTTTAGCTGCCGAGACCATCGCATGGTTCGTAAAAAAAATTCCCCTCTTTATGCAATCCCCAGAGCAAGCTGAAAACCTAGAACGCCGTTTATTTTTAGGGGTTGGGCTCTTTTCTCTAGCTTCTGCCACAGCAGGAACGCTCACAGCCATCGAGGGTCCACAAATCGAAAATGTCGAAGTGCCACTCAAGCCACTTCCTCCTGAGTTTCATCAATTTAAGATTGCGCAAATCTCCGACCTTCATGTAGGCCCCACGATCAATCGGGATTATGCCCAAAAGGTCGTTGACCTCACTTTAGCTCAAAAACCCGACGTCATTGTACTCACTGGCGACATGGTAGACGGCTATCCTGAACAATTGCGATCACAATTAGAACCCCTTAAATCTCTCACTGCGCCCCATGGAATTTATTACTGCTCTGGCAATCACGAATACTATTGGGGCGGGCCTCAATGGTGCGAAGAATTCAAAAACATGGGCTTTGAGGTTTTAAACAATGAGCACCGATTCATTACAAAAGGAGAATCTAAAGTTTGCATCGGAGGAATTCCCGACATTAAAGCGCATCAGTTTATTCCCGAGCACCGAGCCGATGCCGTTAAAACTTTTTCAGGTGTTTCATCTGAAACAACCAAAATTCTACTCGCTCATCAGCCCGCCGCTTATAAACAGTCACTCGAAGCCGGCGTTCATCTTCAGCTCTCTGGCCATACGCACGGTGGACAATTTTTCCCTTGGAGCATCTTCGTAGCCCTCACTCAAAAATTTTATCGCGGACTCTATTTTCATGAGAATCTTTGGGTGTATACTAACCGCGGAACGGGTTATTGGGGGCCTCCGCAGCGTTTTGCCATACCACCCGAAATAACTCTCATCACCTTAAAGAAGGAAAGCTAAATGTCTCAGGAAACCCAAGGCGAATTAGATGTTGTACAAAAAACAGATGTTCCCCGTCGGTTCAAGGTGATTTTACTTAATGATGACTTCACTCCGATGAACTTCGTGACGCTCGTTCTGCAACGCTATTTCAACAAAACAGAAGAAGAGGCAGAAAAGATTATGCTCGATGTTCACCAGCAAGGGGCGGGAGTGGCTGGCATTTACACAAAAGAAATTGCCGAGATGAAAGTTCACCAGGTTAATAGCGTATCGAAGCAAAATGAATATCCACTCAAAACCATCATGGAGGCTGAATAATGTTAAGTCGAGAATTAGAACGCCTACTTTCTGAAGCGGCCGAATCGGCAAAAAAGAAACGCCATGAATTTATCACCAGCGAACACATTCTTCTCACGCTCACTCGTTCCCCCTTTATTGTAGAGATTATCGAGGCCTGCGGTGGCAACATCCAGCAGTTAAAAAAACAACTCGAAGTGGATATCAAGAAAAATAGTCCCGTGGTCTCAAAAGAACAAATCGAACTCGCCGGCGGAGAGAGTCTCTGGATGCCAGAGTTTACGCTCGCCGCTCACCGCCTCCTACAAAGAGCTGCGATGCAAGTTCAGAGCTCTGGCAAAAAAGAAGTGACGGTTGCACACGTTCTTATTGCCCTCTACTACGAAAACAATTCCCCCGCCGCTTTTTATCTGAACCAACAGGGAATCCGTCAATTCGATATCATACAATACATCTCTCACGGTCGTGCCCCAACTCCCGTAGAGCCGGCCACCGAACAAGAGGGTGAGACCACCTCCGGAACCCAGAATCTTCTCGATTCAGTTTGTGTAAACCTGAATGAAAAAGTTCGGCGTGGCCAATCTGATCCTATGATTGGACGAGACGATGTGATTGAACGAGCCATCCAGATACTTTGCCGCCGCAGCAAAAACAACCCCCTCTTTATTGGCGAACCCGGTGTTGGAAAAACAGCCCTCGCCGAGGGTATCGCCCAACGCATCGAAGAGGGTAAGGTTCCGGATCGGCTCGAAAAGGCTGTCATCTATGCTCTCGACATGGGAAGCCTCATGGCCGGCACTAAGTTCCGCGGAGATTTCGAAACGAAAATTAAAAATATCCTTAAAGAGCTCGCCGCTCAGCCCAAGGCTATTTTAATGATCGACGAAATTCATACTTTAGTGGGAGCCGGCGCGACTAATGGTGGCAGCCTTGATGCGGCCAATCTCTTAAAACCCATGCTCGCCGATGGACGCCTCAGCTGCATCGGAACCACCACCCACCAAGAATATCGCCAACACTTCGAAAAAGACCGCGCCCTGAATCGCCGTTTTCAACGCATCGATGTGAACGAACCCACCCTCGAAGAAAGCATCGCCATTCTTCAAGGGCTACAATCGCGCTATGAGGAGTTTCATAAAGTTCGATTCACTCCCGCAGCTCTCCGAGCGGCCGTTGAACTCTCATCCAAATATCTTCATGGTCGCCACCTTCCGGATAAAGCCATCGACGTTATCGACGAGGCAGGATCTCGAGTTAAACTTCAACCCGACTTGGCTCCTCAAGGACTGATCGATGAAAAAGTGATCGAAAAAGTGATCGCGTCGATCACGCAAATCCCCGTAGGAACAATTACACTCAATGACGTTCAACAATTGCGTGATCTTGATAAAAAACTCAAAGCTCACATCTTTGGCCAAGAAGAAGCGATCAGCACCCTCGTGAATGCGATTAAACTCTCGCGCTCAGGATTGAGTCGCGAAAACAAACCGATAGGCGCCTTTTTATTTAGTGGCCCCACCGGGGTCGGTAAAACAGAGGTTTGCAAACAGCTCGCTCAAATCATGGGGCTGCCATTGGTGCGCTTTGATATGAGCGAATACATGGAAAAACACGCCGTTTCTCGACTGGTTGGCGCGCCTCCCGGTTATGTTGGCTTTGAACAGGGTGGAATGTTGACTGAGGCGGTGAATCGTTCGCCCTATTGTGTTTTACTGATGGACGAAATCGAAAAAGCTCATCCTGATATTTGGCCCATTCTCTTGCAAGTGATGGATGCTGGCCGATTAACAGACAGCAATGGTCGAACCTCTGATATGCGTCATGTGATTCTTGTAATGACGACGAACGCTGGAGCAGCAGACGTGGCCAAGGGTCGCATTGGAATCGGACAAGACGATCGACAAGGCATCTCCCTCAGTGCTATAAAAAATGTCTTCACTCCAGAGTTTCTCAACCGCCTCGATGCGATTGTGGCCTTTAAGGATCTCAACGAAGAGATTATACTTCAGGTGGTGGATAAATTTATTCATGAGCTTAGCCTTCAGTTGCTCGCTAAAAACGTGACCATCGACGTGAGTCCATCCGCTCGCCAATTTTTGGTAAAAAAAGGTTACGATCGAGCCTATGGAGCTCGTCCGATGGCGCGTGCCATCGACGAACATCTTAAAAAACTTTTGGTTGATGAACTGCTCTTTGGCCCCCTCTCTCAAGGCGGAGAAGTTCTTGTAGATTGGCCACCAAACGCCGAAAAGCTAGTGATTTCAACGCGTTCAAAAGTATTAGCACTCGCCACCCTTGACAAAACAAAAACAGAACCGATTATATGAGCTAAACGATCCCCTTTACAGATTCAATCTTAGAGGGGATAACGAGATTTAAAACTCAACAGAGGGTGTTTATGACATTTTTAAAGCGAATATTTCTCTTCTTACTCACAAACATTTTGGTCATTGCCACAATCAATATTTTGATTGGCCTTCTTTCTGCTTTTTTTGGAATTCAAATTCATCCAGGAACCTACAGTGGGCTTTTGATTTTTAGTGCACTGATGGGTACGGGCGGAGCCTTCATTTCTCTCCTTCTGTCAAAAACCATGGCGAAATGGAGCATGGGAGTGGAGATCATTGACGCCCAAACGGCTAACTCAGAACAGCGGGCCTTGGTGGCCCTCGTTCATGATCTCGCTCGCAAAGCGAACCTTCCGGCGATGCCCGAAGTTGGTTATTATAATAGCCCCGACATCAATGCTTTCGCCACAGGGCCCAGCAAAGGAAACTCTCTTGTTGCTGTGTCGACGGGTCTGCTTCAGCGCATGAGTAAAGATGAAGTTGAAGGCGTTTTAGGGCACGAAATTGCCCACATCGCCAACGGAGACATGGTTACACTGACTCTTGTTCAGGGGATCGTGAATACATTTACCATTTTCTTAGCGCGCGTACTTTCTGGAATCGTTAGCAGCCAGGTTGAAGAGAAAAACCGTTTCATGGTGCGCTGGATGATGACTCAGTTGTTTGATGTTTTGTTTGCGATTCTTGGGTCGATCGTTGTGAACTACTTCTCTCGCCTGCGCGAATTCCGCGCCGATGCGGGAAGTGCAAAGATCACGAGCAGAGAAAAAATGATTGCCGCTCTTCAAAAATTACAACTGGCCTATGGTTCGCCACTCCGAGCTGAAGAAGAGCCTGAAAGTGCCAATGCATTTAGTGCCTTCAAGATTTCTACTCGATCAAGAAAAGGCTTCATGCACCTCTTCTCTTCTCACCCACCCCTTGAAGAACGAATTGCAAAACTTCAAACGTTTAACGGTGGCGTGAGGTAAGCCTGCCGCAGAGTCTGATTTAACGGCTTAAGCAAGGCAATCGAGGATCGCGGGCGCATTCGACCGCCCGAAAGGCGTTCACAATACCACTTGAAGCACATTTACTTTTTAGTGCAGGAATCACCGACGCCGTTCGCATCAAAATTTGTTTAGTTTGAGCGGCTGTTAGCTGTGGATTTACTGATCGAACTAAACCGGCAATGGCCGCCACAATGGGGGTTGAAAACGATGTTCCGTTACCAGTGTACCATTTGCCGTCGGGCCAAGCCCCCCACAGATTCTCTCCTGGGGCAGCGATATGCACTTTGGTGGGGCTATAGTTAGCATTTTCCCACCACTTTCCGCTTTGGTCAGTAGAACCAACCGTCATTAAATTATCCATTTCGAAGTTAGCGGGATAAATACCATACTTATCGTTGGAATCTCCGTCATTGCCCGAAGAGACAACCACGAGAATATCTTTAGCTTCGGCTCGCCTGAGGGCATTGTGCAAATCCCGATCGTATCCCTCACCAGCCGTTGAAATATTCATAATTTTAACGCCCATGCGGGTCGCATAATCGATCGACTTTAATAGGTCTTCGTCGTCTCCAGCTCCATCAGCGTCTAAAAAACGAAGTGAAACTAAGCGGCAAAGCGGGCAAATGCCCATTCCGCCTTCTCCGTTGCTTCTTTGAGCAGCTATTATGCTTGCAATGAAGGTTCCATGGCCATTGTCATCAAAAGGGAGAGGCCCTCCCTCATTAAAGTTCCAACCGATATAATCATCGACAAAACCATTGCGATCATCATCGATACCGTTAAAGGGAATTTCGGCCGAGTTTTCGAAAAGAGCTGGCCGCAAATCGGGATGATTGTAATGGATTCCTGAATCAATCACAGCTATGGCAGTGTGAGGAGAACCGTATGTCATTTGCCAAGCTTCAAGAATATTCATGGCTGGAAAATACCAGTATTTTTGCCCGTGCGGATCGGGCCGCTGCGCTTCTTGCGGAGGGACGGGCTCTAAGACGGGAATTTTATTTTTGCGCTTTCCCGCGGCGGCAGACAATGAAATAAAAGTGACCAAACCCAAAGAAAAAAGGATTTTTTTCAAAGCGGCAATCTCCTCAAATCTGACTGTTTAGGGCCCCACATAGACGATTCTGGGACCCTAAAGTCAAGGAGGAAATTAAGCCCTATTAATATTTTAATGATTGGTTTTCATGACAGGTTCTTTCGAAACGACCTTACTACGATCCGTTCGAACTTGAATGACCGCTCCATCACTCACATCCTGAACCGCTAAAGAATCCATCTCGGCCATATTCACAGAATCAGCCGCTGCCAAATGATTCGCCTCATAGCCACCGAGTGCCGCCAAAACGCGATCCACCGCTTCTTCATCTGCTTTGACCTTTTTAACTTTTAAGCGCGTCGCTTTAGCCTGCTTCTTAACGAAGGGTCTTTGATACAAATAAGCCGGTCGAGCCGCGGCTGAAGCCAGCGTTCGCTTTTCCGGCAGCGGAATAACTCCGCGTTGAGCAGTATGGTGCACCGGAATAAACCTGTTTTGTTTGTATTTGCCTTGGCGCTCGTAGGCATGAGAAGCCTTTTGGCCACCTGCTGCTAATGCGTTAAAACCAATCAGACTCAAAACTAAGATCATTGCATATTTCATATTATTTCCCCCACGACTCAAGAATAAAAAAAAGATGTGCTTTTTTCTATTCTCGAAACTTACGCACCTGTGCAACTATTAGTCGACTCACTACAAATGTTTTTGCGATAGCCACACAAAAACCCTTAAACTTAAAAACCCGCGAACAAAATCAAAGCATCCATATTAGATTTTTCAATAAAACACCCTCTCATTTTGAAACAAAGGGGTCTCAGTCCATCTCAACGTCGTGAAATTAGACAGTCCTACTACCGTCTCAAATCCAGCCACTTTTTTACTCCCACTTTACGTCTTACTCAGAAACACCTACACTTAAAAAGATCCGCGACCCTAAACATTTTGAAACGTCACCGGTAGGGTTTGAAGCCGATACATAATTTTGTTATCGAGGGGGACTATGTTTATCCAAAAATCATTGCGTCGACGATCACGCTCCTACATAGCCCTAAGCCTTTCGGTGGTGCTCATTTTGGAGCAACCTCTTTATGCGGGGGCAGCGGGCGCATCGAGTCCAACCGCCAATGGAAGCACCGTTAACAGTTCCGTCGCTGCGATGAAGGCAGCCGAAGCTGAGCCTAGTGAACCCCTTAATCCAGATTTGGTCTTGGTTCCCTTGTTTTGCGAGTCACGAGTTCTTATGGAGTGTAGCTTCGAAAAAACTCTGGCCGATGCAGAAAAAAACAGAGCCGAAATTGAAGCCCTCAAAAAGGTTGACTGTTCCTCAACTACTTTTGATGCGATTTTAGGATCTGTATCCTCAATCTTCTCCGCAGCACCCTCAGAAGGTGCAGCACAAAATGCGGCTACGGTAGCTGCCGGTGCCGCAGCGACTCAGACGGCAGCCGAAACAAAAAAATCCGAATGTGCGGCTAAGGTAGAGACTCAGATAGCGAGTCTTGAAAAAATTAAGGCATCCATCGAAGCTGACAATGCAAAATGCGAATCATGGATTGCGCAGGTGGCGCAAAATTGTTTTCTCCAGGTCAAAGCCGAGCACTCTGCAGAGCTAGATCAGGGCGTCAGCGCTGCAACAATCGCCAGAAATGAGTCGCAGGCTAGGAATACGGCAGCCTTACAAAAGGCTAATGCCACTGCCGAATCATGGGTTGAAAAAACCACCGCCTTCCTTGAAAAATATGGATTTGTCATGCTCGCTGCCATTGGCGGTATCATTGGCCTCATCATGGCGCTCTCCAGCTCAGGAAAAAAGAAGCAAGATCTGTTTCAAAATCAAATGCCTAACACCACAGCTAACACCCCCTCAAACAAAAATCCCAACGGAAACAACAAGAATCCAGCCACCACAGATAACTCATCCGACAAGAACAATTCTGTGACTGACAACTCTCGCGCTGGCGCCTGTGGTACCGACTTAAAACCTCTAGAGTGTTTTGTTTCGTCTGGTTGTGATTTAAAATGTGTCAGTGATAAATACGGTGTTTCTAATTATGGAGGCATGGGCAACGACACCACTCGCATCGATAAGAATGGGCGAGCTGTCGATAGCACGAACTACAGCAATAAAAACCCCGGTAATTCTGATAGCACTAATTCCTCACAAGCCGCCAACACCGGTAGCGGTGGCGCGAGTGGCGCTGGCAAAATCGGTGGCGGTTCTTCAGGCACCCCCAATGCACCTGGCGAGACGGGGTCTTCGAATTCGGAAGGAGTTGGGGCTCGTTCGGTCGTGAGTTCTGGCGGTGGAGACGGTGAAGGCTATGCCGCCGGCGGAGGTTCTGGGTACGGAGGCGGTGATGGCTCTGGTCGAGGACCTGCGAACGATCGCTATAAACCGGGCGATATCGTTACAAAGTCGCAGGCCTTAAAGAATGCAATGGCGAATGGTCCGATTCTTCCACCGACCTCAAATCTTTTTGAGAGAATTTGGACCACCACTCGCAACCAATGCATTCGCGACGAAGTGATTTGTCAGAGCAAATAATGACTTACTTTTTCGCTGGCTCGAAGGTTTCGAACTTTTGCAAATCTTTTTGCGAGGGTTCGAAGTCGACTTGATTCATCCACGAATCCCAAAGGAGCGAGCGGAACTCTTTTGGATCTAAGCCAAGCTCCACGAGGTGAGCCGTGATGGCCTGAAGCCATTCATCCACATTTCCCTTCCACTGAGCAACATCGGCCATATTGTACCGTTGAACCAAGAGAATTTTTTTATCGGCATTAAGCCCTTTATCAAGAAGTGCTCGAAAGTATTTGATCTGAAGAGCTGCCGTGGCTTCATTCACTGGAGCATCAAAAAACCGAGCCTCACCGCGATCGTAAACCTTGTTGAAATTTGGAAACCAATCCTGCTTTTGATTTCTGATGTCGAGGGTTTTTTCTAAATACTTCTCTGGAACAATAGACGTCATGAGAGCCGTAAGATTCAAGGGCACATACTTAGGCTTCCTGCCAACATAGGTGTTGAAATAACGGATATCATAAAGAAGAGTGCCTAATTGCTTCCAATCGCCTTCGAATTCAAAAAGTCGGCGAGCTCCATCCTCCGAAACCCTCACTGGATAAGCCGCATGCTGGCGCTTAGGATGCTGCCACAGAAACAAAATCAATGGCTCGTTCGATTCAAAATAGCTAATCAAGTTTATCAATCGACGAGTGCCCTCTTTGGCTGGAAAATTCTTCATGAGCGGAGTTAAATCAAAATTAACATGAGCTCCACCCGCCGAGCGCCGTGGTTCCAAACCCCGCTGCCGAGACTCTTTATAGAGCTCTCGTATGCTTCCATCGATGGACTGCGGAGAAAATTTAGGTGTCACCACTTCGATGTGACCTCCCCAAGCGTTCGTCACATTACCATCGGCATCGTAATTACGTTGAATACCATCCCACTCAAAGCGCCAAGCTTGACCATCACGATCGATTACTTTGTACTTTACAGCGATACCATGACCGTGACCTTCAGTTTCTGTTTTCTCGATCTCACCTTGACCTTCGCGTTTTGAAAACTGTTCGGCAAAACCTCGAATATTGAGGTCGGCTTGCTCTCGAGTTTCAGGATTCATTTCAAAGGGCATCCTGAACGAATACTCTATTCCGAGGTCGAGCTGATTGATATTTAATGGTCCCTTTGAGGCCTTAATGGCAATGCTTGGAATTTGCATGGGACGTGGACGCAAATATCGCTCAAAATCTAAATCAAGACGGGTTTTTGTGCTAAAAACATAAACGGCCATTTGAAGATTTTCAAGAGCTTCAGCTCGAAGCTCAGACACTGACTTGGTTCCAGCTGACACGGACTTTAAAAAATTATCGGCAATAGCCACCAGTTTTTTTAAATAGATGTTTTGCTCGTCCGCAAAAAGCTTTCCTTTATAACCCAAAGAAAGGCGATTTTGCCACGGCAATAGAGGACTCAAAATTCGATTTCGAAAGTGATTTTTTGCATTCGCATGGGCTGACCATTTCATGTTGGGATGAGCCGCCTCAAAACTCTCGATGAGTTTGAGTTGAGCTTCGGTGATTGAACGACTATCTAGCCAGGGCGAGATGATTTCGCGCATCGATGCTGATGGATTAAACTCATAACTTTGATAGTCTTTTAACCCCGAATAGTCGCCCGTTTCGAGTCGTGCAATTAAAAGGTTCTCAATAAATTCTCTTTTATTGCCTTTGTTGCCACTCCGAATCTCCCAGTCAGGAACCATGCCCTCTTGTTCTGGAATCTCTGCGGCGGCAGAAAAACTGCGCGCTCCAATCATGCGGTACTTATCTTTAAATTTCTCTGGTTGGTCTTTGATCAAGGCTTTTTGAAGGCGATCGAGAGAACGTCTTGTGTAAACCCCGAGAAACGGATGCGCCAGAACACTATCAACCTCTTCGGGATTTCGGTTCATTTGACGCCAAAAAAGGTACCAAGTTGAAGAATCGAGAAGCTCGATATAGTACGGCGCGATTTCTTTTCGAAGCCCCAATTCTGAAGGCCAAGCATGAAAGAGGTGTTGGTGACCGATTTTACCCTCGAGATATTGCTCGACTTGATCGCGTAGCTCATGAAACTGCACGCGATCAACAACCCCACGAGACAACCTTACCTCATAAGAGCCAAGATCATCACCCACCGTCACGAGTGGTGGAGCCTTAGAACCGGCGGCAATATCATTGAAGTTGAGAAAATCAAACTCAAAAAGAAAACTTCGATCCTTCACAGACAGCAGCTCGAAGGGGTTTTCACGATTTAAAAGGAGGTCCATTTTTTGTTCGAGGGTGGCCGACACCCAGAATTGCTCACCCACTTTGGGTGCCTCAATTTTAAGGTTGTTCAGCCAACCATGAAGGCGACGCTCTCCCGTTAGAGTTTTCTCTTCTTCAAAACGAGCTTTGAGCTTTTGAATTCCCGAAGGCCTTAAAATTGGAAACCATTCGGCGATTTCTTCGTAAAATAAGCCCTCTTTTTCGAAACTTCGCACAATGGGAACGGAGGTTCCAAAGGATCGGTCTCCGACTGAAGTTAAAGGACGATGAAGGTGAACTTCTCTATTAAAAATTCCAAGACTTTCAAACTTTGAAAAGGCAGTCGAGTCTTCCAAAAACAAAGAGCGACAGCGAAGCGCGAATTCAGCATCGGCAGCCAGCCCCTTCGACCAGGAACCATTCAAAACAATAATAGCGACAAGGTAATGCCAGATCCGTCCAGTCACGTTCAGCAATCGCATTCGTTCCTCCAGAGTCATCGTTCTTTAAGTGCGCTCCACTCAGTGCACCGACCATGCCAACCCCCCTTTCAACTAAACCAAGTTTGTTGATCCTCTTTGCCAATTTAGGCACTATTAAGACAAAAAAAGGCGCCTCCCAAAAGGCCTGGAACCTAGACTGGGACGCCTCGGGGTTATTAAAAAGATTTTATGGGCAATTTTACTAGGTCCGTTGTCTTACTGATAAAGCTCTGCTACATCGGTGCACTCTTTATGAGGTTCTTTTCCATGAAACAGGTTAAACACTTAGGCACGTTCATTTTGATGGCAACCTTGACCTTTTCGCACCCCTCGCTTGCCGAGGAGGTCGATGATTTTACTTCACCCATCGATCAACCTTCTGACGCCGCCCCTGTTCTGGATCTCGCCACCAACGCTCTTTTAGACGATCTCATTGTTTTACTCAATAAAAGCGCCAAAGGCTGCAACGACCCTTTAAAGTATGAACTCGCCACCAAAAAGCTCGATCAGAACTTTACGGCGATTGGCAATGGCCTGCGAGCGGGCCCCGAAATTAGAGAGCTTCTTCAAAAACTAAAACAAGATCCAACCCATAAAAATCGCTATAAAAAGCGCATGCGCCAGGTGGAAGAGGTTTGGTTGGCGGAGTTTCCCATCGGAAAACGAGAAATTTTTTCGCAACTGTTTAGTTCTATTGATTACTTTGGCCAACGAAAAATCGAAGACAGTGTTTATCATGGAATGGATTATCCTACCTGCTGCACCTCGCGTATCAATCTCAATGGCGTATTTGTGGGCCTCGATAAGGTTGATCATTTTTTTGGAAACGGTGGTTTACTCTTTGAACAACTCCTAAAAATCACCCCCAGCGATCTCCCTCTCGCGATCAAGCTTAAAAAAATTATGGACATCAATGTTCGCCAAGAACATTCTCTCTGGGGCCTGAAGGGTTTGAGCCCAAAATCTTACGGTGATCTGGCCTCAAACTGGCAGGGCGTAAAATTTTATCGCCGTCTCTTTGATGTTGCACCCAATTATATTCAATGTTCAGACGGGGTTTTCAAAAAGAATCCACGGACTACTTTTCATATTGCCGACTACGTCGATGAACTTTGGAATGAATCCTTCAATTGTTCTTCCTTTATCAGCGAAAATGATTATGACCGTTTCAAAAAAAATCTTTCGATGATGGGCCTTTCTTGTCCTCGTAATCAAAGAACCTGTGACCGCCTGATCAAAAGACACAAGGCAGACCCCCTCTTCATTACTCACGCCGTAAACCCGGCTTGCAGTGGCAGCGAGCCAAATTTCAAATTTGTAGAAAATCCAGAACTCATCACTTGGGAAGAAGTTGGACTTTCACTCCGGGGTTTTACTTGGCCCATCATTAAAGATCTCGCCGTGCAAAAAGGAGGCGAATTCGTTGAAAAAGTTCGTCTTCGCTATTCATCAAAACATCACAAAAAAGATCCTCAATTAAGCGATGGTCGCGAAGCCTTTGACCAATTACGCCTTTGCAACCAAACAAATGAAGCGGCCCGATTAGACTGTCTCCAGCGCTACACCGAACCTGGTTTGGCACCCGACCAGATTAACAAGTTTAGTGCCATGACCGACCATCAGATCGACATGTCTCCTCTCGACTATTGCCCACCCGACGCTGAAAAAAGTGAAGCAGCTCTTCATCCGAAACCTATTGGTGACTTCAGTTTGTGTTTTAAGACCAACTACAAAACCTACGAATCTATCGGGCGCGTCTACTTCCGTAAAAACAACGACGGCCCTAAAATCCTCCTCATGCGCTACTAGGATTTCATCCCTCCAAATAAAGTCGACCTATCCCTTTTTTACCAAGACTCCCTTCTCGCAAAGTCTTTTTGCCAAGATATAGAAGATCTGAGGGCTCCGGCGAACGTGATGTGATGGCCGTTCCCGCTAGGGAGCGGCCACGCCGGCGGAGGCCATGGAATGGCCGTCCCGAAGAATTCTATATCTTGGCAAAAAGACCTACCGAGAAGGGGGCCTCTACACCTTGGCACCAGTGTTCGAATCGAAGACTGCCGTGGTAGAATCCCGTTTACCGAGGAAGCCTGGTCGTTTTTCAACGATGAATTCAGCGGATTGGAGTGTTCGCTTCAGGTTGCCTGTGCAAGCATACGTGGCGAACACAGACTGGTCTTGGACCACTTGTTTAAGGAAGAGTGCGAGGAATTCGGGAGTCCAGAGCTCGGGTGTGGTTTTTCCACTAAACGCATCAAAGAGCAAAGCGTGGTAATGAGCGGATGGAAGGCTTTGATCTTCGAGGGCGCCGCGGATCTCCCAATCCCCTCTTTTATAGGCCTGAGCAAGCGCCGACTTAATATCTATTTCAGGATAATCTTTTTGAAAGAATTCGTAGAGTTTATCATAAACGGCTTCTTGGCGTTCTCCGCTGAGCCAACCTAAAAAGGCCTCAACCAACTCAGGTTTGATTTCGTAGGAGAGGAGCTTTAACTGTTTATTGTTTTTTAGCGCCTCAGCCATAGCCAAGAGTTCAATATAGCCAAGTCCAAGCCCCACCACTAGCACCTTCCAAGGCGTGAGTGCGGGCCATTTCTGCAAACGACGAATAGCATCCCCATAGATATACTGAGTTTCTGCATAGGCTCCACCTAAATGGTGCATCGGTTCATTGTCGCCACGAAGGCTGGGGCTGCCGTCGCCTGTCCATAAGATTTCAAAAGAACAAAGTTTTTCCAAAAAGTGCCCCTTTCGTTGACATTGACGGGTGAGTTCTCTATCACGCCCCTATGGAAAAAAATTGGGCCGGCCTTCCCTACTATCCCATCAGTCAGTTTTATTCCCATCGTTTCGGGGGTAAAGTCTATAAAATTCCCGTCTCTGTGGTGGATAATTGCCCCAACCGCATGGGCCTCAAAGGCATGGAAACCTGTGTTTTTTGTGATGTTTGGGGTTCTGCAGCCAAGAGTGAATCCTTCTCAATGACTCTTGATGAACAAATCACTAAGTACCATTCAGCCATCAAAACAAAGTACAAGGCCGAACACTTCTTGGTTTACTTTCAAGCCTACACCAATACGTTCTCGAAAGTTCAAACCCTGAGGGATAATTTTGAGAAAGCCCTGAGCTATGATTTTGTCAAAGGCTTGGTTATTGGCACTAGGCCAGATTGCCTGAGTCCCGCTGTGTTTAAAATGTGGAACGATTTCAATGAGCGCGCTTTTGTTGCCGTTGAATTAGGAGTGCAGAGTTTTTTTGATGACCATCTACAGTTTTTGAAGCGCGGCCACACTCGCGCTCAAACATTAAGTGCTATTCACAAAATTGCCGAAAACACCAAAGTGGACCTGGGAATTCATTTGATGTTTGGAAACCCTGGCGAAACCGATGAACAGATTATTGAGACCGCCGATATTATCAATCATCTTCCCATCACGAATGTTAAACTACACAATCTTCATGTTCTTAAACACACGCCCCTCGAAGATATTTATCAACGAGGCGAGTTTGCTCCCATTGAGCGCGAACTGTACGCCCACCGAGTTAAAGTTTTCTTAAAACATCTCTCTCCGCGCGTAGCGGTCCACCGGCTAGCCGCCCTCTCCTCTCGTTGGGACGAACTCATCGCTCCGCAATGGACACGCGACAAAATGGGCACCCACCAATTTATTATCGACACCATCCGAAGTGATTGTTCGTACCAAAGCCAATGCTATAGCCCTCAAAACGAGGAAGAAGGCGCTATGAGTTTGGCCCTTCAGGCACAATCCGCTCCCCGTTCCGCGCCTTAGGCTAACTCCTTTGACCCTGGATTCAAAAAAACCGGGGATCAACCTAGTCCTTTGTCACCTAAAAAAATGGGGTGATGAGCAGTGTTATTAAGATTTTTCCTCGACCTTTGCCCCGTTTTTCATCGCACCTTGCGAAAAGCTAAATTTTTTTTTTGAAAAATTTGACTGCACCCGAAAAAAAGTTGAGCTTTGAGTTATCGGACCATTTAGCTCAAAAAGAACTAACTATTGAGGTAAGAACAGAATGTTTGTACTAGATATAGTAAAGATAGAAAGAGCGATTAATGTAAATACGATCGACCAAGGTCTAGTTTTTCTGATTCCTAACAAGAGTCAGAAAGTGATTCCCACCTAGACCAGGCAATTCAGCGAAAAGCTGAAAAGGGAATCTTTTTCTTAAAATTTATTCAGGGAGGACTGAAATGAACAACACCGAGACAAACCAAGTCAGAACGACTCAAACAACACAACCGCACATCATGCGCGTTCGCAAGAGAGACGGTTCCCTTGAGCCTGTTGATGTTACAAAAATCGTTGAACGGGTGCGTGGCTGTTGCCAAGGACTCACCCAGGTCGATCCGCTTCGCGTGGCCACAAAGGCTATCAGCGGGCTGTATGATGGCGCGACAACCAATGAACTTGATAACCTTTCTATTCAAACAGCGTCTCTTTTAATTAGCGAAGAACCAGAGTACAGCAAACTCGCCGCTCGCCTTCTCGCAACCTATATCGACGAAGAAGTTCGCTCACAAAAAGTTAAAAGCTTTGCCGACAGCATTCAATTTGGCCGTAATGCCGGCCTGATTGCTGATCAAACCGCTAATTTTGTAGAACAACACAAAGCAGAACTTTGTGCAGCGATCGAACCTTACCGTACCGATCGCTTTGAATATTTCGGTCTTCGCACAGTTTATGATCGTTACCTCCTCAAAAACCCAACCACTCGTCAGGTTTTTGAAACTCCACAATATTTCTTTATGCGTGTAGCCTGCGGCCTTTCAACAACCGTCACAGAAGCTATTGAGTTATACCAACTCATTTCTTCTCTCGACTACATGCCGTCAACGCCGACGCTTTTCAATTCTGGAACCCTTCGCCCGCAGATGTCTTCTTGCTACCTTTTAGATTCTCCTCAAGATGACCTGCGCTCCATCTATGAAAAATACATGGATGTGGCCCTACTTTCAAAATTTGCCGGAGGAATCGGACTAGCTTATCACCGCGTTCGTTCAAGAGGCTCTCTCATTCGGGGAACTAATGGTCACTCGAACGGAATCATCCCATGGTTAAAAACCCTTGATTCCAGTGTGGCCGCAGTTAACCAAGGTGGAAAGCGAAAGGGCGCCGCTTGTGTTTACCTCGAGAGCTGGCATGCAGACATCGAAGAATTCCTCGAACTTCGCGACAACACTGGCGACGAAGCAAAAAGAACTTACAATTTAAATTTGGCTAACTGGGTTCCTGATCTGTTCATGAAACGCGTTGAAGCCGATCAAGCTTGGTCTTTGTTCGACCCATCGAAGGTTGCACACTTTATCGATCTTTATGGTGCAGAATTTGAAGCGGCCTACATTGAAGCTGAAAAGAAAGGCCTTGCTGTAAAACAAGTCTCTGCTCGTGACCTTTACTCTCGTATGATGAAAACTCTTGCGCAAACCGGCAATGGCTGGATGACATTCAAAGATGCCAGCAATTTGAAGTGTAACCAAACAGGTGCGCCTGGTTCGGCCGTTCACCTTTCAAACCTCTGCACTGAGATTCTTGAGATCACCAGCGATAAAGAAACCGCGGTATGTAACCTTGGCTCCGTCAATCTCGGTCGCCACGTTGTGAATGGCCAATTTGATTTTGATAAACTCGGACGCACCGTAAAAACAGCTGTGAAGTATCTAGACCGCGTTGTTGATATCAATTTCTACCCAATTGCAACAGCTGAAAACTCCAACCGTCGCTGGCGCCCAGTCGGACTTGGCGTGATGGGTCTTCAAGATGTTTTCTTTCAACTG
This sequence comes from Pseudomonadota bacterium, assembly GCA_041178425.1. Lineage (GTDB taxonomy): Bacteria > Bdellovibrionota > Bdellovibrionia > Bdellovibrionales > Bdellovibrionaceae > CAUJGP01. Next base: position 258,182 of record JBEGVH010000006.1, read on the forward strand.
AAATTGCCCTTCGATGCACCGGAAGCCCAAGCACTGTCTGCGCGAATCCAGGAAGAGATCTACTTTCATGCCATCAACGCCAGCTGCGACCTTGCAGAAAAGCATGGCGCCCACGAAAACTTTGCCGATACTCGTGCGGCCCAAGGACAACTTCAAATGGATCTTTGGGGCATCACCCCAACTCAGGCTGCCCGCTGGGAACCGCTGCGTGAGCGAATCAAAAAATTCGGCTTGCGCAACTCACTGATGATTGCCATTGCACCAACAGCAACAATCGCAACGCTGGTAGGTTGTTACGAAGCCATCGAACCGCAAATCTCAAACCTTTTCAAGAGAGAGACTCTTTCGGGCGAATTCTTGCAGATCAACAAATATCTTGTGAGCGAATTAAAAGCTCTCAATTTGTGGAATGATGAGATTCGCGCTGAAATCAAATTAGCTGAGGGAAGCATCCAGAATTTAACTGAGATACCGCCACGGCTTAAAGAGATTTTCCGCACGGTTTGGGAAGTGCCTATGAAGAGCCTTATCGACATGGCAGCAGACCGAGGACCGTATATCGATCAAAGCCAAAGCTTGAATCTTTTTTCTGAAAGTCCAACCATTGGCAAATTGTCATCAATGTACATGTACGCATGGAAACGTGGGTTAAAAACCACTTACTATCTGCGTTCACGACCAGCGACAAACATCAATAAAACGACAGTAAAAAAAGCACCAACAAAGACGTACTCGGACGAAGAAGCGGTCACCTGCTCTTTGGAAAATCCTGAACTTTGTGAAGCCTGTCAGTAAACAACGCCCGAGACGAGAAAGAGGAGTTTAACAATGCTACTAGAACCTGGATTTAATCTTACACTTCGCCCTATGAACTACCCCGTCTTTTACGAAATGTACAAGAATGGTATAAAGAACACTTGGACTGTTGAAGAAGTTGATTTTTCAACAGATCTTGTTGACCTCAACACCAAGCTCACTCCAGCGGAACGCCATCTGATTAATCGCCTTGTCGCTTTTTTTGCGACCGGCGATTCCATCGTCGGCAACAACCTGGTTTTGAATCTCTATCGCCACATTAATTCACCAGAAGGTCGCTTGTATCTTTCGAGACAACTTTTCGAAGAAGCGCTTCATGTTCAATTTTACCTCACGCTTCTAGACTCATACATTCCCCATCCTGATGAGCGAGCGAAAGCCTTTGCCGCCGTCGACAATATCCCATCAATTAAGCGTAAAGCGGATTTCTGTTTCAAATACATCGATTCCATTTACAGCCTCGATCGTCTTGAGACGATTGAAGATCGCCGCAAATTTTTGATGAACCTTATTTGTTTCGCAAGCTGTATCGAGGGATTATTTTTCTTTGCTGCCTTTGCGTATGTGTATTTCTTACGTTCAAAAGGTCTCCTCGCGGGCCTTGCAACCGGTACAAACTGGGTTTTCCGTGATGAAAGCATGCATATCAATTTTGCTATGGAAGTGATTCATAAGGCCCGCCAAGAAGAACCAGGTTTGTTCAACCAACAAATGAATGACATGGTCACTGAGATGATCGCCGATGCTATCGAGTGTGAAATGGCTTTTGCAGAAGATATTCTTGAATTCGGTGTGGCTGGATTGTCTGCTAAAGATATGCGCCAGTATCTTCAGTTTGTTGCTGACCAACGACTCGAGGCACTTAATATCCCGGCTCGTTATCACTCGAAGAATCCATTTCCGTTTATGGAGCTTCAAGATATGCAAGAACTTGCCAATTTCTTTGAACGCCGTGTTTCCGCCTACCAAACAGGAATCACAGGCACCGTCACGTTTGACGAAGCATTTTAAACTTCACCAGATTCAAAAAGGTGTTTTTAAACATAAAAAAGAGGAGCTTTGTGGGCTCCTCTTTTTTATTGCAGCTGAGGCTGGGGTTGGGGCGGCATAATTTCAACAGAGGTCACACCGGTATTTTGGTTATGCAGTTCCTGATTATTATACCAAACAACGAGAGATACTTCTAAAGTCCCATGATCTAGCGCCATCAAAGTGGCTGTTGGAAGTTCGATGATTGTTTCCCAGGAGCCATTCTCTCGGCATTTTAGCGGCACAGCTCTCAAATTTGATGTACCTGGTATATAAGATTGATTGGTCGAATAAGGATAACCATCGGAAGCCATAGCATAACCCTCCCTATCGAGAGCTCGGTAAAAAATACTCTGAGTTTGAAATCCTGGATTGAAACAACTTCCTCGAAGAGTGATGTAACTCAGCATATCTGTCGTTCGATACAACACTTGATTGACTGAAATCGTCACAAAATTCACCTGATAAGAGGCATAATCGGTAATACCATCGGGATCGGGATTATTTGAGCTGTACGACGAATCATTTGTCGCAGGCACGAACCCGTTACCGTAAATATTCTCTTGGTTAATGGGCGCACACCCCACAGTAACAAGCGAAAGCCCCAACAGAAGACCCAACACGATGAATGAAGATTTAATCATAACGAACTCCTCGCACTACCGCTTTCGTTCATTCATTATACTTGCAAAAATAAAACCTATCTCAATATGAAACATTTAGTGTACCATAATGAGATGAAGCGACTATCACCACTACTCCTCCTCCTCGCCGCCCTCAGTGCTTTACCTTATCCTGCCGTCGGCGAAGAGAAACCTCCACCCTTTCGCCTGTCTATCAGCACAGAACCACTCAGTTTAGATCCTTCGCAACAAAAAGGGTCAGGAACCATGTATTTAACCAATGCTCTTCATTGGCCTCTTTTCTTGAGTGATATTAAAACTCCATTCAAACCCGGAGTTCTGAATAGCTGTCGCTGGAAAAACAAAAAAGAACTATCATGCACCCTTACAAAAAATATTAAGTGGAGCAATGGCCAACCCATTGTTGCGGGCGATATCAAGAAAACTTTTGATTACTTTATGGACCCTAAAACTCAGACTCAGCGAAAAGATCTTGTTTATAACATTCGCTCCATAAAAACACCCTCCCCCCAGAGTGTTCACTTTGAGCTCATCAACGAAGAGCCCCGTTTTCAAGAGAGGCTCACGTCTCCCCTCTTAGCCCCCCTTTATTCTCTAAATATCCCAAAACCCGAAGCGGGCGAGACCTTGGTTACCTCAGGCCCCTACACCATCGACAAATGGGAATTAAAGCATAAAGTCGTGCTTCGCCCCAACGCCCACTTCGCAGGTCATCCTGCTCGCCCCTTTGTTGAATTTTATTTTATTGCCGAAGACACCACCGCCCTTACACTTTATCAATCAGGAAAACTCGATTTTATTAGACGGCTCCCCACCGCCTTTTTAAAAGCTTATCAAAACACTCCGGATCTTTTTCTCGCCCCTATTACCCGTTTTGATTATCTTGGATTCGGCCCTTCACTTTCGAAAGAGCCTGAGTTGCGAAAGATTCTTAGTCGTTCGTTGAACTACGAAGAGTGGAAAACAATCCTGAGTGCTCGTGGTCGACCGGGGTGCTTTGGGATTTCTCTCGATCTCATTAAAGGCGATCCTTGCATTCCCTTCGAGGAAAAACAAATCTTCCTCTGGAAAGAGCAACTCAAACAAAAAGTTCTACCAAAACTAGAGATCTACTATTCAACGCTGGGTGGAGAAGACCACAAACGATCTGTTGAGTGGCTACAGAGTGAGTGGAAAAAGCGCCTTGGTATCGCTGTGAGCGTGCAGGGCATTGAGAATTCACTTTTTCAAAAACAGATTTTGGAAGATCCGCCTTCAATGTTTCGATATGGCGTTCCCCTCGACCACCTATCGTGCTCTAATGCTCTCAAACAATTAAATCGCAATCCGAATCGGCCATTGCCTTTTAAAAATGAATCGTTTCTCCGTATTGTAACACAATTGGCTAATCAAAATCCAAAACAGTCAGAAGAAGCTCTGTGCACCAAAGCTCTACAAACTTTGATAGATGAATCTTGGCTTATTCCCCTAGGTCGAATCCATTTCAGTCTTTTAGCAAAACCACAGTGGAAAGGATGGCAGTTGACGGCTCTTAATATTCTGGATCTTTCACAACTCCATCATGAAAAGTAATAATTGCTAGTGCCTCGAGCGGACTACCACATCGAAGGTCGGCAAGTGCCTCACTGCAAGTAAACCAAGACCAAAACAAAAAAACAAATACATAGCCAACACCTGCAAACCAGAAGTTAGGCCATTTTTCTGAATTAACCACGTTGCAAGCAATGGAACCGTACTTCCAAAAATAGGTGACGCGATGTTAATGGCAAAGCTCACACCGCTGTAGCGAACGGCCGTCGGAAATAAATTTGAAAGCAATCCGAAAGCCGCGCTCGTATACAGCCCAACAAGCCCACAAAGACACAGATAAACCGACATTAAAGAGATCCATCCGGGCTTTCCTGTGAGAACAACAAGAATGGGAAAAATGCCTACCAAAAGTAACCATAAGCTTGCAGAGAGCAGAGGCTTCGCTCCCCACCGATCAGCGATGACTCCTCCTAATAGGGTCGTCAGGATAGCCAGAACTAAACCTGTCGACGTTACCAGAAGCGCCTGCCCTAGGGAAAAGTTCATCTCCTTCGTCATAAAACTATTGAAGTAAACAAAGGCCATAAAAAAACTGCTCGTCATCGGAATGAGAATAGCAGTGCCAATCAAAAGGGGCTTGCGATGAAAGGAGAGAAGGTCGCTGATAGGATTTTTGGCGAGAAGTTTACTATCTCTTGCCTGTTCATACAGAACACTCTCTGGCATCTGCCGGCGAATATAATTTCCAATCCAAGCGGCAACCAAACCTAGTACAAAAGGCAGGCGCCAACCCCAATTTTCAAAATTAGCCTCAGTCATCATCATGGCCAATAAACTCGAAATCAATGAACCCATGAGGGTTCCAAAGCAGGTGCTTGCCTGAATAAGACTCGAACACAACCCCGTTCGACCAGGAGGAGAGTTTTCCATCACATAAGTAATAGCCCCTCCCATCTCTCCACCAAGAGCAAGCCCCTGTAGCAAGCGAATCAGAATAAGCCCTAACGTCGAAACGACCCCGATTTGATGATAACCAGGTAGAAAGCCAATGCACGCAGTTGGAAGAGCCATTCCCAACATCGACCAATAAAGGGCCCGTTTGCGTCCGTAACGATCGCCGATATAACTAAAGACCAAGGCCCCAAGAGGGCGCATAAAAAAGCTTACACTGAATAATGCAAACGCCGATAACATTGCCAATTCAGGTTTTTCTTTTGGAAAAAAGGTTTGACCTATAATCATTGAAAAATGGCCATAGAGGGCAAAATCATACCATTCAATCGCATTGCCTAGAAGGCCTGCTAACAGGGCTTTTCTTTTTAAACTCAACAAGGGATCGCCTCCTCGCTTTTGCGATTAGATTTGGCGATCCCTTTTAACACACGTTTAGAATCAAAAACAACGGCTCTTATTTTTTTACCTAAGAACTTTCCCTCGATCAGAGGTAACGGAACCAGAGGTCAAAGATCAATCGTACACTATCATCTTTCATTTTCACGATACTCTTGTAGTAAATCTCATTTCCGTATTTATCCTTTTCGTAGTAACTCTTATCGAACTTAAGATCGATTGCAACGATGTCATTGGCATCAAGATAGGAGAGCTCACCAATATCCGAAACGCCATCCCGATCGATATCGACCCAAAGACGAAGCTGTTTAAAAACTGGATCTTTTTCGTCAATAATTCCATCTCGGTTACTATCGAATTTAGCAAGAGCCGCGAAGCCATCGTGGGCCATTCTGCGATCGGGTCCCATGGTGTTGTTACCAAACATCTCATTAACACCTTCAACTAAACCTTTTGAGTTTGGCTTCACTAAAAAGGCCAAATTACTCTCTTGAAACCAAGAGATTTGCTTTTTGGCATGAGGCACAGGCTTAGCATTCGCGCCCAAGATGTCAAATTGAACCCCATTCAAGATCGACGACAAATGTGTAGGCCTTGAATTTTTATCGAGGTTAATAAATAGCGGCGATGCACGTTTATCACAGACATCATCACTTTGAATATCTCTAGAGGTATTTTTATCATACAGCACTAAAAAGCGGGTCACAGATTGCTTCCGATTATTGGTACTCTCTTTGCTCATATGAGGAATCTCTGTTGCTTCGATATTGAGGACTCCATCTTTATGTGTTCCAAACAATAATCCCCTATTCGCATAGTTTACATCCTGAGATGATCTAAGTGCCGTTAATCTTATTTCGTAAGACTTATCAGAAAGCTCCGGGCAATCCTTCGGCAGAAGGAGTTTTTTCTCACTCAAAATGGTTTCGCGAATCTCAGGTCCTGTTCTCTGACAAACAACGTCTTGAGTTTTCTTATTGACCACTGCAACCGTGTAAGGAGTCGTGAGAGTTTTAACATTTCCTTTTTTGAACGTCGTTTGCGCATTGGAGCACAAATAGTCCACTAAAACGTATGGATCCTCATTTGTTAATCAGGACGTCTGTGCCTCAACCACTGGAGGCTGAGGCAGAGTCTCCGTTGTTCCAACGACAGGGATCACATCTCCACCACCAACGCTTCCACCGTCAGGGATCACATCTCCACCACCAACGCTTCCACCGTCAGGGATCACCTCACCCGCACCAATACTACCGGAGGTTTCTCCATTAACGCCCGTTCCACTTTGATTCACGGTCTCACCACTAGAATCATTATCGGTAGAAATAACGCCAGTCGCGGCCACTCTTACCTTGCCGCTAAATACCCAACTCTTTCCAAGAAACGATCTCTTCGTCGATGGATCAACGAGATTAAACGATTGTTGAGGGGCACAAGCCGACAGAAGTGACAGGATTAAAGATGAAGAAATGGTTTTTCTCGTTATACGTATGTTCATGCAAACCCCCTCAGTAGAAAATAGGAATTGCAAGGGTCGGGCCTGCGGTAACAATTTTTGGCTTGCGTCTAAAACCGTTGTCATACTCTTCATTGACTCAAAGGGAGAAGTTCCGCCTTATTCTAAGACGATCTTCAGAGACAACTGTAAAGAGATCATACAAAAATAAACTAATCGTAATAGTTTCTGGGATTTAGAATCGCTTTTGATAAAATCGTGATCGACGGATCGTCGAAAGAGTAAACACGAAGCCATCACCTCAAAGGACGACTCCTTTAAGGTGAACTTTTAAAATTTTGACCAAATTAAGCGGCGATGATTTCCGCTTGAGAATTTTCTTCCACTGATGGCTTCGCAAGGCGCTCTTCAATTTCTTGCTTGAGCCACATTTTTTCGTCTTCAAGGTTAAACTCAACGGCCATGTTATAGAGCCAAATTAGATCTTCTGTTGATGTCATATCACACCTCCAGAATCCCCTTTCGGCGCCACCAAGACTCATCAGGAGGCTAGTTTTTCACTGAAACGCCTCACTACGAAACAATCAACAACCTTTATGGAGCTCTGCGAAACCAAACTCGACTTTATTTTATTGTATTCGATGATTTTTTAAGAAAGGCTCACGACACTTCATTTTATCACGAAAAACAGGGGTAAATCAGAAATGTTGAAATTATTGAATGCGATCTTGGTCCTAACCATAACAAGTCTCATGGCTTGCCAAAAAGAGATCACTTTGCCATTTCACTCCGATTCAAAAGCAATATTCCAGTGGGATTCCAAACTTCAAGCTCAAATCATCAACGGCGAAGAGGTGGCACCCAACGATCCTTTGGCCGCGTCCACCGTTGCTCTTTATATGCCCCAGAAGGCGCCGTCCCAGGGCATCACTAACTTCTGCACCGGAACTCTGATTGCTAAAAATGTTGTATTATCAGCAGGCCATTGTTTTTTAGATGTGTCTGAAGGTTACTTGCGCATTCCTCTAGAAGAATTCCTTCCTCAAATTCGTATTGGGTTTGGTTTACCCGTGGTTCTATCGGAAACTGACACTCAAATTACTTTTCGTAAAATTCAAAGAGTGGTTATTCACCCTGACTACAGAGCCGGAATGGTTCGACGAGCTATGAAAATTCCTATGCCAGATGTCGCTATCATTTTTCTTGATGAAGACGCTCCAGAGGGCTTTACTCCGGCTACGCTAGGACTCTCTCCTGATTTGATTCAAAAAGGTCGCGAGATCACCCTTGCTGGTTATGGCGTAACAGAGGCTTCTTTAAAAGCTAAACCAAAACAATTAATGAAGGTTCAAGTGCGGATTGATAATCCACAAATGACCTCGGCGCAATTTACATACAAGGTTGAAAATCATAAGAGTGCTTGTTTTGCCGACTCAGGAGGTCCTGCCTATTTTCAATTAGAGGATGGTCAATACGTTGTTGGTGGTATTACAAGTTGGGGTGATGGCTATTGCGCAAAGATGGGAGCCTACACGTCTGTACCCGCCTTTGCTTCCTTTGTGACTGAAACCCTGAACCAAGCGGCTCAATGAAAGCTTTTTCTTAAACCTAGCATCCACTGACTAATGCGTTCTCGTTTAGGAGCAGGCAGACGCTCCCAACAGATACGTGAATGACTCACCTTATCTTCTTGTTCCACTTTTGTATACACGAGCTCTCGATCGCAGGGCTCATTGGATTGAGTTTCAAGGGCACTTGTCGTTAAAATGTTTCGAAGTTCGGATTGAATTTTTTGATATTCTTTTTTATTCAGATTTTTAAATTGTGTATTTTCACCTACGCTATTGTAAGTCAGTAAGTAAGCTCTGGTTCCTGAGTATTCTATTTCGTGCAACTGAGGACCTTCACTGCCATAACCCGCTCGATTAAGAAATTCGCTTTGAACGACTTTAGAGAAGGCCGGTAGACTCGCAAGGATGATCACAAAACCCATCAGAATTTTTGCTAAACAAGAATTATGTTTCATTTTATTCACCCCTTTTTTTATCTGCCTCACATGCCTTAAAGAAGTTGCAAGCAACAGACCTCTTGCACGTTATTTTACCAGCAATATAAGAGCTTCTGCCCCCAAGGGTCTGTCGAACTCTTGTCAATGAGCCACAGATTGTCGCTAATTCCGTTCCACAACACCCCCATAGGCCTATAAAAAATAAATCTTTAATCCGCGTCCCCCAAAACCTATCCCACCGTTTTTTTTGGTTTTTTCAGATTTTATAACCACAAGACTATTTTAACTAAGTAATTCGATCATTTAGGCTCAATCTTTGCAAAATGAGACACTCAATCAGTTTTACGGACCAGCGATGTTGGCAACCGAATTCGCAAAGAAGTCCGTAAGACCAAAGAGCTAGATCTCTTGTGAAAGGATGTTTTATGTACAAGAATGCAAAAAAACTCACCCTCGTTTTAGGTAGTTTGTTGGCCTTTATTCTTTTGAGCAACGTCTCTTTGGCTGCGAATAAAGTAACTACATGCCGAATCGCCATCAATTCTACTCAGGGTTCTGAGCCTGTGGAACCAACAGGTCCGGCCGACCTCTCTGGTGAATACTCCGATAGAAAAGATCCAGGTATCGATAATGTTTCTGACGAATTTGACAGCGGCTACGACTACAATTGGGATGGTAGTGGTGGTGCTGGAGGCCCATGGTCGAGCGAATTTTAAGAATCGAAAGACGTTTTAAAGAAAAAAGACGGCGATTTATGCCGTCTTTTCTTTTATTCGCCCTTTTCGTACAATCGCAACCACAGCTACATAAACAAAATGGACGAAGATAAAAGCTGATACATACTCAACGCCACCCGCGCCAAACCCATAAGAATGAAGTCCTGCGCCCAAAACATAATTCACTCCATACCAAGCCATAATCACCAACGAAAAAGCAATCACGCCCGAAACAATCATTCCAAAATCTCTGATCATGCCATTGATGCGACCATGAAGTACGGCCACGTAACCCAAGAGTGCAATCAGTGCCCACGTTTCTTTTGGATCCCATCCCCAGAAGCGGCCCCAAGAGTAATCGGCCCACACTCCACCTAAAATGATTCCCGCGGCCAGCAACACAACTCCAATTTGAAACGAGCGATAAATTCCAGACACAATGAGTTTGAGTCGCTCTTTCCAGAATTCCTCATCACGAATAACATAATAAAGACCTATATCACCAAGAGCAAAGGCCACGAAAAAAGCAGAGTAACTAATGGTGATAGTTAATACGTGAACAGTAAGCCAAAAATTACTTCGCAAAACCGGCTCAAGCGGCTGAAGGGTGGGATCAAGAATTGTTGGTGCCATGTCAGTGAGTATCAAGCAGAAGGTTGCCACGATAGGCCCCGCAACGAGTGTGACCCCAAACTTATAAATCTTCTCAAGAAGGAGCGAAAAGAACACCGCTCCCCAGCTCACCCACACGACTGTTTCGAACATATTCGACACCGGCGGACGCTCAGTTAGGTACATCCTCAACCCAAAACCATAAGTGTGCAGTAGCCATCCGATGATGGTGAACAACCAAACGTATCGTTCAAAGGTTTTTCGCTTTGAAATCCAACCAACAACAAAGAAAAGCACCGCTAAAAGATAACTGATCCAAGCCCAACGAAAAGGATTAATCTCATTGTAATGAACTTCGAGAGCCATGAAATGGGGTTCAGGGAATAGATTCGTATTCTCTGATCGCGCAGATTCGGTAAAAGTATCCACCGCTTTTTGAACGTCCTCAATAGCCCCTTCTGTAGGCGCCCCTTCCGACAATGAATTCATAAAGACTTTTGTGAGAGTAGTAAACTGTTCTTGTTTAGTAGGATCAGCCACCGCCAAACTCACCCACTTGGTTCCCTCTTTGGGTGGCCAAGGAGCAAACCATTCCCCTGAGGTGATGGCACGAAACGTCCAGATTTGATTTTCTAGTCGCTGCAGGGCTTGAAAATAAGGATCCAGCTTTTCTTTGGCTTCGCGCTTGGAATTAAGATCTTGCATCAAGAGCGCCAAGCGGTCAGAGGCCATAATCTCACTCATTGTGAAGTAGCGCTGCTCTTTAGGAAAACGAAGAGCTTCTTTTACTCCTCCATGCTGTATTTCGAACACCTTGATGACTTGCCACTTATCGGGCGCCAACATCATAGTGAACATTACTTCATAGGCTGGTTTTTTTTCGTAGGTCGACTTACCGTAAATAACTGCAAGGGCCTCACGGGCTAAGGTATCGTATGGCTTTACGCGCCCCTCGGATTGAACAGCGATCTCCTTGATGGGTGAAGTGGCTTTTTCTGCCCGAGCCAAAGACGAAAAGACTAACAGAGATAACGCAAAGAAAGATATTACTGTTTTCATCGAACAATCCTCTAAACTGTTTTTTTCTTTTGACGCTGTTTAAACCAAAACAAATGAATAATCCCCAGAACCATTAACAAAGAACCCAGGTATTTAAGAAAACGCCCCGGATCGCGATTCACAGATAAAATCGAGGCTGTTGGTTCTCCTGTGCGCGGATCTTGCTGAAAGCTTGCTTGGTAAAAAGTAAATCCGTTGTACTGCAGAGGATTATTCATCGAAATCGTATGCTCTCCCAGACCCGGAACTTCAACAACGCTTTCATAGGCCATGGCCCTCTTTGTTCCCTGATAGTGGCCGATAGTAAACTTTTTGAGCGTTAATTTCTCACCCAGATCGACCTGTTTTTGACCATACTTGAGGATATAAGCTCCGGTAGGCGAGAAGAATCGAACGATATCGTTTAACTGGGCCCATTGGTTATGATTATTATATTTCACAAGCACGGCCGAAGTCGTTGTCGGATTGGGACGACTCACAGGCTTCACTTCCCACTCCCGATGCGCCTTTGGATAGTATCTTAAAATTTTAAATTTAAAATTCATCCACGGAAGCTGGAAGTCTTCACCCTCGGCCAACTTTCCACTTTGAATAGGTTTATCGTTCTCTTTTTTATAGAGAGCATAAGAGACATGATCTCTGTCGAGAGCTTGCAGTGCAAGGGTGTTCACACCCTTAGTGGGAAGATCCGTTGATCCCAAGACGAGGGTTAGAGGGCCAAATTGATTCATCGCTACTTTTCCAGTTCGACTCTGAACAAGCCACTGGAGCTCATTCACCACTTCATTGGCCAATTGAAATCGAATAGCACTCCCATCGAGCGCACCTGTTGATGGCGCCACCCGTTCCGAGGTTTGCGCGTAATTGAGAGAATCAATAATCTCGATTTCACCGTCTTCGACGGTCATTTTGATTTTTTGGTCTTTAGCTGGGGTTTTTAAAAAATTCACATCTTTATTGAAAAGCTCAACAAATTGAGTTCCATCAAAGGTAGAATAAAGAGTCAACACTCGATCCGTGATAGTTACGGTTCGAGAGCTTGTACCGATTTCGAAATACATCGTCCCATCGATTCCGTATTGCTGGGTAATTAGCCCCCCCAGCAACAGAAAAATTATTCCAATATGAGCAAGCACAAAACCGGTATGGCGAATCTTCCATGGCCAACGATCCACCATCACCGCGACGAGGTTGACCACCAAAATTCCCATGACCACATACATCCAAACGCTTCGATAAACGAGGACGGCAGCGGCCTCGGCATCGTATCGAGCTTCGTATATTGTTCCAACGGCGGCGACCACGGCCAATGCAAGGATCACAAACACTGCCAATTTAAGCGATGCTAAGATTTTAAGTATTGATGTTTTTTTCTGAATCATAACACCCCGAAATCTAAACGAAGGGGCCCAAAAAAGACAGTTGTTAGATAGATAATGCACGATATTAAGAATTTCGGGCAGTCCCTTCAAATTTTTAAGAGGCCTTCAGCTTATTCTTTGCCATTTGAGGCGGGTTTTGATTTAACCCGGCTATGATCCGACTGTACGGCCACCTACAACACAAAAAGCATATTATTTTCGACTACAATGGCACGATTCTCTACGATACTGAGCTTTGTGTCGAAGCGCTAAACATTCTTCTTGAAAGCCAAGATCTACCAGAAATGAGCGAAGACGACTATCGTGAACAATTTCACTTTCCCATCGCGAGTTTTTATCAAAAGGTAGGCTTTGATTTTTCGAAAGAATCGTTCGAAGCCATGGGTGAGCGCTATATGTCGCACTACAAATCCAATCTCCATCGAGTTAAGGTTTACCACGGTCTTAGAGACCTTTTAGTTGAGCTTAAAAAACGAGACATGACCACTTCGATTCTTACGGCCCTTAACCAAGAAATTCTACACCATCAACTCGAAGAGTTTGGTTTGAATAACCTTTTTGATAATGCTTTTGGACTTCCCGATTTGAACGCCGCCAGCAAGATTGCCCGGGGCAAAGAGCTTATGCTCCATGTGGGGATTCCCGCCGAAGATTGCTTAATCATCGGCGACACTGACCATGACCTCGAGGTGGCCGAGGCTCTTGGCATTGACGCTCTTTTATTAGCCGACGGACATCAGGCTGAGGAACGCCTTCGCCAAACAAAGGCCAAAGTGATTAATCTCCAAAGAAAGCCAGAAAAGTGATTCTTCTGATGAGATACGTTATCGGACTCTTGTTAACTGCATTAACTCCGATTTGGGCCGGAGCAACCTCCCAGGAGAACACCCTCGAGGGGCAATGGCTCTCGGCATGCAAAAATGGCAAGATTTCTCAAATGCGTATAGATCAAAATTCGACTTCCTATTTGAGAGAAATTTTTTATCAAGAGCCCTTTTGTCAAACGCCTCAATTTTATATTGAAACAGTAGGTTCAGTCAGCTTTCCCGAAGACGCTGTTCAAACCCTCAACCCCACTTTTCATTCCGTTGATTATTTATATCGGGAAATTTCATTAACGCCTCTTTCTCCGGGAATGGCGGCCCACTTTAAAAACAAACAACTCTGTGGCCTGATTGAATGGGTGCCTCTCATTGCAACTCCCATCAGCGGAAAGGCCTGCGCCTTTGTAGAAGGAGCCAGACCTGTGAAAGTGCCGCAGACGGGACATGCTCGCTACGGCATCTACTCGGTCTCAGAACCTTGGTTATTTTTTGGTCAAAACAATCCTATCGAAGATAGCTCTTCGCCCGCGAGACGCCCGTCGGAATTACAAAAAGAACCCTTCGGAAAACGTTTCCCATGAAGCAACTTTTGATTATTCAAAACTCGAACGAGACGCCACCCGGCACCACAATTGAGTGGTGCAAAAGCCGCGCAATAAATCCCCACCTTATTCAAGCTTGGACCTCGCCTCAGTGGCCCGACCCTAGAGAATATCTCGGAGTGGTTATTTGTGGCGGAGGAATGAACGTTGATCAAGAACAGACACATCCATGGTTACGCAGCGAAAAAGCATTGATCCGCTCTCTTTTAGAACAAAACGTGAAGACTTTAGGCCTCTGCTTGGGAGCCCAATTAATCGCCGAGGCTCTGGGGGCCCGCGTTGGTCCACACACCCAGTGGGAAGTTGGCTGGCACGACGTGGAACTAAAAGAGAACATTTTTTTTAAAGAGCAAAAACAATTTAAGGTTTTTCAATGGCACAAATACACCTTTGATATTCCTAATGGCGCTTTACACTTAAGCTCCTCCGAAGCTTGCTCTCATCAAGCTTTTTCCTATGGTGAAAATGTTTTGGCTTTTCAATTTCATCCAGAGAGCACCCGCGAGTGGGTCATCGACTGCGCCACCGATGAATCTGAAAGTTACCCTTCAGGAGATTTCGTTGAGACTCGGGAAACAATCCTTTCTCAACTTCAGCATCAAGTAAAACTTCAAGATTGGTATTGGTCTGTCCTTGACCGATTTTTTCTTGGCTCGACATAGGTCCTATTGTTGTTTCTCAATGCTTTGCCTAAAATCACTTTTTTGAAAATAAATGTACTTCCACCGCTTCGTATGTCACCGTCAAGATAATGAAAACAGTGTTTAGGACTTTCAAATTGCAGGCAAAATCACTTTTTTTGATGGGTGGAACCCTTATCTTCATAACTAGTGCGTCTGCACAACCGACGGCCAGTGCCTCCGATAAATACTGTGCCTATCTGCAAGTACTCCAGGCAAAACTTTATTCACAAACAAAAGGGCCGAGCCCAATAGAAAATTTAATCGATTTTGTTAATTCACTAATGAATAAAGTTAAACTCGAAGCGATTGAAAAAGAAGCCATCCAAAAAAAAATGACTTTCGAGGAGTTTCAAAAATGGGCCACGGAGACTCAG
This sequence comes from Pseudomonadota bacterium, assembly GCA_041178425.1. Lineage (GTDB taxonomy): Bacteria > Bdellovibrionota > Bdellovibrionia > Bdellovibrionales > Bdellovibrionaceae > CAUJGP01. The sequence goes on from JBEGVH010000006.1 coordinate 273,267, forward strand.
TCGATCAAAGTGGCCGATCACTACAAACCAAAATACATCGAAAAATACAGCGTAGAATATTGTGGACTTATTACTCATTCGGCCACCTTCGGCTCAGCAAAAGAGCCGGAGCTTGGTGCTACGGCCGAAAAACAATTTGACCCTTTAGGACATGCCTATGCGAGCGAGGTTGAATCATACAACCAAAACCCATCAGCCACACCGGCAAATAAATAAAGGGCTGCTTTGAACAGCACTTTATTAGAAATTTCCAACCTTATAAATTAAAGACTTCCCACGCCATCCGAATCACTCGGCTGTTGATTGATGAGTTGGTTATCTAAAGCAATTTCATTCTTTTTTGCATCTATGGCTGCCTGAATGGCTGCTAAACGCTCCTCAGCTGAGGTTAATTGATTGCCTACGGCTGTTTGCTTTTCAACCGATTTATTGATTCTCTCTGCGCGCTTTTGGATCCGTTGTTCTGTGTGAGCAATTTGCTTATTAAGTTTATTTGTAGCGGCTTCATCGCCTTTCACTAGATTCAATCTCTCTTTAAGATGCACTAATCGCGTTTGATCATCGAGTTGATTCTTCTTTCGCTTAGTGACTTCATGATCAAGCTCATGCTTTCTCTTTTTTCTATTCACCGTCGTTTTCTTGGTCTTTGCTTTAATGTTCTTGAAATACTGCAAATCGCGCTTGTCGTATTTTTTTTCAATTTTATTCGGATCCGCCGGTTTTACGGGATTAGCAAAAGAAACTCCACCTAACCCTAGCGTTAGAGCAACGACGGCGGCATTTATAAACATCACTGGATTTTTCATTTTATCCTCCTCATTGGGGCTCAACACTCTTTTATTCAATCTTCAGACCAACACCCATCAGAACCAATAAATTGAATTTAATGAAAAACGTCTGGCCGACCGCCTCATCTTGAAACACATTGACCCCTCTTCTTGAAAATTGTGTTTCAAAATGAAACAAAGTATCCACCTCGACCTACGCACGGCATGAACACTGTGCGACAAAAAATGTCTCGTCTTATGGATTTGATTTTACCCATAACAGAATTTAGCAACCACGACCTACTGACGGTTTAGACAAACCCAACAACAGCCGAAGAGATACTTAATGAAACCAACACGAATATTAATTGCAGACTCGAGTTCGACCGTAAACCAACATGTGAAAACTTTTTTGGAAGAGCGAAACTTTCAGGTTTTTATGGCTAACGACGGTGAAGAAGCTCTCGGGGTTATCGTGAGTCAAAAACCAAGGCTTGCCTTGATCGAGCTGATGCTGCCAAAAATGAATGCTTTAACTATTTTAAAATCGCTAAAATCAGAGGGTGAACTCGACGGTGAAAACGCCACCAAAGTGGCAATTCTCTCCAATAAACCTAATATTCAAAATATCAAAGAGTGTATGCGTTGGGGAGCCATTGATTTTCTGTTAAAGCCCATCGAAGTCGAAGACATGGTATCACGCATCGTCTTTCACCTCCAACCCTCACGTGGCGAACCAAAAAACACTGAGCGCAACGAGGTTGCTAATCTTTATTTGCATCTTGTTGAACTCGTTCTACAACAAGTGGGAACAGAACTCAGACTGAGTGATGTCCTTCGTAAACTCACACAAATGTCGGCCATGAGTTTAAAAAGTGTCAGAACCAGCGTTATAAAGGTCGAACCGCAAAGAGTCGGTGTTGTTAAGGCTTCCAGCGATGACTATCGAGGCACTGAATGGACGCTTGATTTGAGAAAATACCCAGAAATCCTTTACGCCATAAACACCGGCAAAACATTGGCGATTGAAAACCTTGAAAATGATCCCACTCTCAATCAGATCAAACAATATTTTCAAGAAATCACATTTAATTCGATGATCGTTGTTCCCATTCACCTGGCTCCAGAAAAACTTTACGGCGTTCTGGTGGTGAGAATGCCCGCCGATAGAACGCAGATTTTTGATGAAGAACTTCGCTTCGCAAAAATCCTGTCGCAAGCCATCGCTATTGCCATCAAATTTGAACAGGTTCGGGAATTGTCGCGCGCTGCCTAGATCGTCGACAATATTTGAAGTAAATAGATTTTAAGTTCTCATCAACAAGAGAGGAAATCCCCAATGGTGACCTTAACCAGCATTGAATTTAGAGACAAAGTTTTTGATTATGAAACAGAAAAAGACTGGAAATTTAAAGGTTCTCGACCTGCCATTATCGATTTTTTTGCCGAATGGTGCGGCCCTTGCAAACGATTAAGCCCAGTTCTTCAAGAGCTCTCCACACAATACCAAGGAAAAGTTGATATTTACAAAGTTGATATTGATGCCGAACAAGATCTCGCTGGTCTCTTTGGTATCATGAGCGTGCCCACCCTATTGTTTATTCCCATGGGCACCGAACCCCAAATGGCCCAAGGAGCTCTTCCTAAGGACGTTCTCGAACAAGCCATCAACGAAGTACTTCTAAAAACAAAATAATTTGTACTAATCTGCCGCAGGCATTAACGATAGTCGTGCAGATAATCAATTCGCTCGGCGATCCATGGTTCATGGACGCCGACGATATCAAAGCCTCGCTTAAGAGGTGCCTGAGTGCTCCCAAAAGGAGTAATACTCGGAACATAATCGGATGGAATAATTCCCACAGTTTGCAATTCGTTCGTCACTTGTGAAACAAAAGGCTCTGCTAGCACTTTTCGCCTAACAAGCTCATCAAAACTACGACTTAATTCATCGTTAGTAAAACCGTAGTTCTCGCTCATATCAGAAGCCACATTCAAGAGTCGCTGAAGATCGAGCCTCTTATCTTGGTATAAATCAAGAGCTGTTTGGAAGCTATTATAAGTCGGCACCGTACGACGACCAAACTTTAAATAATAATCCGGATCAGTGTCTGCAGCGAGATTGATATATATTTTTTCGACCGGGTCGTTTTCTGGAATACTACTTTGCAATTGCAAAATAGTGTCCACTTGTTCGCCCGTCACCCAAAATTGCCCCAAAATGGTTCTTAAATCATGCGGCTCAATTCGACGAGCACAAATATCGCTGTAGAGATTATAAATAACCGCATCAGACTCACTATCATCGCCCCATAAAACTTGCTGAACATCTTCACGAAGCATTGAACGCAATTGCAAAAGGGCCTGAACCTTGTAACCAACCTGCTTTGTCAAACGCCAGAGCCGCTTGGGATGAAGATTCTGTAGATTGTCCTTATAAAAACAACCAAAAGGAAAAATGCCATCCAAGGAGAGCTTTTCGCTGATCCGAGCCTCCATCTGTGGAGGAGATGCCGTAATAAAATAAAGCGGAAAATGACGATGGGCTTTTTCTCGATGCCATTGTTCAACCAAACTTCGAATCAGCGTATTGGTTCCAGGAATGTTTTTTTTGGCCTTTGCCCGCTCGAGAGCCACTTTAAGAAGTTCTGTGAAGCCACCCCACGAGGTATCAAGATAGGTCTTATCCAAATCCCAAACAAAAATCTCTTCAGCGTTTTTTTCAACACCTTCCGCAATATATCGAAAAAATACAACGTCGGACCAAACGATCCCGTTTTCTCTCCAGTCAGCCATAGCGTTTATTTTAGCTTTAGCCTGCCTATGATGCCAGATAATTTGTGGCAAATTTCAAGGATTGCCACACCTAGCCCTCCATGATAGGCAGCCAGTATGACAAGACTGATACCGATTCATAATTGCCAGAAGAACCTCGATTTTAATCCAGAGACGCCTTGGACTCACTCTCTCCCCACTTATTGCTTTGAAAATGAGCTGCTTTGTGGCTTTGAACGCACTGAGGGTGTTGCCATTGAGCTTCAAACGGCTGGCCTTATTGAGGCTTTCAAAGCTGTTTACCCTCAGTTGGGTTTTTTTGAGCTCGCCCGACTCTCAAAGAAGTTTGCAAGCACTCCCAATCTCAAAAAAGATCTTTGGTCACACTATGGCTATCACTGGAAAGAAAATCTTGAAGTTTTAATCGATGAGATCGTTAAACTGCCTCTCGATACTCAACGCTGGCTCCAACAAAAAAAATTGGCTCCGCAAGACCTTGCTCCCCTTCGCTCACTTCCTCAACAAGAAATACTTGAATGGGTCTGGCCACTGATGATGAATCCTATTTTTTCAAAGTCAGACCTCTCTCAAATTTTAGAACTCGTCGTAGAATTAACCTTAATGGAAGTACCCAGAGAAAAGCTGGTGACGGGAGCCTCCACTCCTCAGTGGATAAAGTCTCTAAAACAATTGCGATACCCGCAGACGAGTTCGAGTGATGGCTTGGGCGACCAGAAGATTCGCACCATCGCCTGGCCCTTGAGAAGCGAAGCGCGCTGGGCACGGAGAGGAGATCTTTCGGGTGTAGAACTCAAACTCTTTTTCAGCCACCCTCAAGAACTAAAACGCTCCATCGAACGCCTTCAACAGGTTTGCGATGATCTGCAAACAAATTCTGCTTATGAGGATTTATGGTCGAAAAATTAGTCCAATCCATTGATCGCCTCTGGATCCATAATGAAAGTAAAGACTCTGAACTCATTCAGAGATTAGTTGCGTTGTTTCCGAATAACAAAATAACTTTTGTTGACTCTCAACCTCTCATCGAAAGTAGCGGAGAGATGTCGGCACGCCAATACAACCAAAGCAAACGAGAACTATTTATCACCCCTTTTCGGGGCCAGTTTTTCAAACGCTGCCCGGGAGCGTCTCAGAAAAAAACCCTCACCTGCTGCAACTACCATATCCTTAATCTCGGCCAACAATGTAATATGAACTGCAGCTACTGTTATTTACAGAGCTACCTTAACACCCCGGTTATGACGATTTATTCAAACATTGAAATGGCCCTTGCTGAATTAGAAGAAATGACACCGTCCAAAGGCACGATGGCACTCCGAGTGGGCACCGGCGAGGTGATCGATAGCCTCAGTCTTGACCCCCTCACGCTATACTCCCGAAGGCTCATTGAATTTTTCAACCAGCACCCGAACTGGGTTCTTGAATTTAAAACCAAATCCGCCAACGTAGATCAATTTCTCGATTGCCATCACAAGGGTAACACGGTCGTCAGTTGGTCGATCAACCCTCAAGCCGTCATCACCCACGAAGAGCACGGCACAGCGACTCTCGAGGAGCGCTTGGCAGCGGCTGAACGCTGTGTTCAAAAAGGCTTTCCTGTTGCTTTCCATCTTGATCCGATGATTTACCACCCCGAATGGCAAAACAATTACGAAAACCTCATTCGCGAACTAACGTCGCGTTTTAAACACAAAGACCTCCATGGTGTCACCATCGGCACATTGCGTTTTCAACCTGAACAGCGACACATGATGAGAGAACGATTCGGCATGAAGAGCTGGGTCACACAAGCTGAAATGTTTCCTTCGGAGAGTGGAAAAATTCGCTACGATTCTCAGTTGCGAACAACAATGTTTCGCTTCGCTGTCGACACGTTTAAAAAATATTCTGATTGGCCCGTCTCCCTCTGTATGGAGACGCCCGAATCATGGATTGCGACTTACGATAAAATGCCTTCGCAAATGGAAGAGTTCAAAGCTACCTACCGCCCTCTACGAGCAACCGCGCCAACAGCGACGCCTTAGGTTACTGGAGGAGATAGCGCTCAAACATAAATTCATCGGTTACTTTGCAACCCATCCAGGTATTGCAACAAGTCCGCCGACACGGGGGCATTGAATAGTTCGTGGCCTCTCATACCCGATGTATCTCTCGAAGACATCATTTTGACTGGATAGAATGTTAATTGGTAACCAGCCAAGCGATTCCTAATATAGGCGGGATCCCCATGCTTATGTGGCGGAACAAACATCTCTCGAATGTAATCAATGAAAGGAGTGGCGCGCGGTGCATTCTCAAAGTCGAAATCGAACACATACCCATCGGCCGCAACAAAGGCATGATAACCCCAGTTGGCTGTGCCGATATCTCTCTCAGGTGAACCTTTAGGTGGATTTGGCGAAATAATACGTCCCTGTTCTCTCGCTTTGACAGCCGCAACTAAACCAAAGTTCGTCATTCCTTTATTTTCTAATTGAAGAAGATAGGTCCCTTGAAGATTAATACCTTCTCTGATGGCATACCTAACAAAGTTTTCAGCATTTTGGCCGCACCTGTTTGCTTGGTATAAGGAACCCCAGTAATTAGCTATGAACAATCGATTAAGTGCATCGACATCGGCCGCATGAGCCAAGTGAAATGCCAAGAAAACCAACGAGAAAAAAATAGCATTAAGTTGTCTGATCATTAAAAAGCCTCCTGAGAGCAAAACCAATGACTCCCATCAACCTACAAGGCCGCTCCGCATCTGTTAAAACATGGTTCTTTCTTTTGAAAATTTGTCATGAACTAGCTAAACAAATGAGTACTCACCAGTGAGTTTATGGAGGAACCAGCCTAGCAGTTTTTTCAAAACCTTTCTTCGCCATTTACCTCTTGAAATCTCACTTATAAACTCTCCCGCCAACTCGTGTAAAACTCACCTTGTTGGTGTGAAAAAGGAAATCAATCTGAATAGCGAACAGGCAATAAATAAAATCAGGAACCAATCGATGAAGTTCACCTTTTTAAAAATTACAGCTGTTATTCTTTTTTGTGTTACATTCAATCTGGCTCAAGCTGCCGACATCAATGCTCTCAATGCACTCTTTACAGACACTTTTTATGGGTCTTTTTATCGCCCTTTACAATGTGGTCAAAACGCCGAAAATCTCCTTCGACTCGCGATCACCAAGGGGATTAAGCTCGACAACACTTATGTCATAAAACTTGAAAATAAGGGCTATTCTAATTTTGGATTAGTTGGAGCTCAGAAGGCTCGTGGGCGGGGCCATTAATTACCCCTCCTCCAGCCGAAGAATTTCCTCCCTATGAGCCCGGCAAGGCTAATTGGGGATTTCATGCCTTTGTAGTTGCTGATGGCTATGTGTTTGATTATGACTTCGAAAATGTTCCACGAGCGATAGCTTTTTTTGACTATCTTCGAGAGATGTTTGTTCCTTTAACAAAACTTCAGGATGCACGCTTTTTTTATGAACTACAGACGGACTACGAGATCACTTTTTTCCCTCTAAAAAAGTCTCTGTCCATAACAAGCTCAAATCCAGAGCTTGAGAATCTTTTCGACCAACCTATCTCTTCTAATTTGCGCCAATACCTTGAAAGTCTAAATCGCTAGAGATCTTCGTAACTAATTACCTGTCTCAAAATCAAACGCGGAGCCAAATAACGTTTTTTTGGTGTTTTAAGATGAGTCACCCTCCTTCATTAAAGATACTACTGTGAGTCTCCGATAAGCTTTAGTGGACATTTTATTAACGAACCAATTGAAGTATTTCTTCTCTGCACTTGTACTTATCATGAGCGATCTAAGCTTCGCTGGCTCAACGACTATTCCCTTATCTGGAACAGCCTCAGGGTTTGTAAATCCTGCCTACATAAACCCCGGCGACGCGACTAAGATTGTAACCTATAATGGCGTACAGACGACTTGTGGATCTTGGACAGGTACAACTTGCGATGCACCCAAAATAATGATTACAGACTCTGCACCATTTGCATCAGACTTATTTGCCTCCCATAAGAATGTTTGGATTTCCCCTGGGGATCCCAGCGATTTCTGTTATTACGCATCCAAAGGCACCGATATTGCGACACCAACAACAAATGGAACAAGCTCATGGACAGCCACGGTAACAATCATTTCGGTCGGATTCGGAGGTACTCGCCCATCATCCACGAATGGTCCATTTGCTCAGGATCTCGGTAGCTACATTCGCTACTGGAGTGTCATCGATATGGGAGTAATGAATCCTCCACACCACTCTCAATACCCTGGACCCTATACCTCTAATTTTGGATATGCTCTCAGCTACTCGGATGGAAAAACCTTTAGCCCCGCGAAAATTGACTGTGCTTACTGGTAAAAAAAAAGGAGTGGCTTTCGACACTCCTTTTGAATCATCATTTAAAATTCAGATTAGAAGCTCACTGGGCAGTGGTAAGCTTTAAGAACACAATATCCACCCAAACCAGAAGTCCCACGGTTAAGAGTCTTAATAACCACTGTGTTTGCGCCTGCTTTTTCAGCTTTTTTCTTTGCGCGATAGAGAGCAACGCGAGTGCCGTCCATTGATTTACCATAACCTGCATTGCCTTCAAAAAGACCAACTGAGTGGCAAGCTGAAGTGATTGCAGAATCTTTAACGATCTCTACTGCACCAAAACTGACTGTTGCAAAACCAAGAATGGCCGCAAAAGCGATAGCTTTAACGATAGTGTTTTTCATACTTTCTCCTTTTGTTTGCCTCTGAGAATCGCTCTCTGTGCCCTTTTCATGGCGCTGACGACTTTCAAGAAGCGGATTTATTGCACTCTATTATCAAAGATACATTCAAAAGCAACACCTTTTTAAATCTTTCATACAACTCAGTGCTTCGCCTTTGAGATAGAGATTGAGTTCAAAAGAAAGACTCGCTAGCTTGATTTCAAAGGAGAATTTTCAAAAATGTTGATAGATGATTTAGCTTTCTTAAAGTCCGTTGGATTGACAGCTGGAGTTTTTCTTATTTTTGCCATTGGCTCCTTTTTTGTTTGGCGTCACATTAATCGAAAATTAATTCTCTGGAGCCAAAAAACAGAGTCTGATTTTGACGACAAATTGATCGCATCCCTTCAAACACCACTTAAACTTATTGTCTTGAGCTTCTCCTTGGGGGCCAGCTTACGAATTTCTCCAATTGAGCACGAAATCCAAGAATCTCTCATTTTGACAGTTAAGATCATGGCTATTCTTTCCATGTTCTGGTCCGCATCAAGAGCACTGACTGCGTTCATTCACTCAGATCGGGTGCCATCGACCCTCTCAGATAGCTCGAGAATTCTCATTAAAACCATTTCTAAAGGCATAGTCTACTCGATTGGCTTGCTGATTGTACTCGATACCCTTGGGATCTCAATCACTCCTCTCCTTGCCTCTCTGGGCGTCGGTTCCGTCGCCGTAGCCCTTGCAGCTCAAGAAACATTGAGTAATCTTTTCAGTGGTTTTTATATCCTCTTGGATCGCCCATTTCGCATCGGAGACTGTATCAAGCTTGATGGCGGCGTCGAAGGGTTCGTTACTAAAATTGGCTGGAGAAGCACTCATATTAGACTATTTGCCAATAATGTTGCCGTACTTCCGAACTCAAAAATAGCGGGCTCGATTATTACGAATTATGATTTCCCTGAGAGCGACACAACCGTTGTGGTTCCGGTGAGCACCGCATACGAATCAGATCTTAAGTTTGTTGAACAGGTTGTTCTCGAAGTCGCATTTTTAGTGCAAAACACGTCACCTATTGGCTCTAAACTAGCTCCACCAACGATGGTTTTCACACAGTTTGCTGACTTCGGGATTAATTTTAATGTAGTGCTGAGAGTTCAAAAATACACCGACAGCAATTTGATGAAGCACGAATTCATCAAGGCACTACACGCACGATTCAACCAAGAGGGAATCTCGATTCCCTACCCGCAACAGGTGATTCAACTTGCTGGAAAATCTCTTCCTCAATAAGGCCTAAGCAGGAACATCTTCAACAGGCAGAGGTCTTTTAAAGGCCTCTCGTCCAAGGGGCTTCAGTCCATGTTTTCTGCGAGCCTCATCACAACGGGGCCGATGAATACCGTCTTCGTAGGATGCCAGGAAATTTCGACACGGTGATGGGCGATGGGAGTAAATCGAACAACTGACGAAGTCGCCGATCTTACCAGTGAGAGCGGCACAGACCGGACGATGTTTTCGATCGGTGCCTTTCATGGATTTCCAAGAAGCGCCACCATCCTCGGTTAATTCTTGAGGCACCTTCCAGGGACCACCTGACTGCAATTCTTTTAAATGAAAAGACACCCTGAACGAAGCACAACAGGCACCACATTTTTGACACGGATGAACTGATTCTTTTGCACTCATAACCCAATAATGCTGGATTCTTGACAAAAGAAAAGGGTACCACAAAAAAACTAGACCCCCCGGGGACGACCCCAGGGACGGAGTCAAAATACCCAATTCAATTCACCATTCCACTCTCATCAAATCTTTCCTGAATTGTTTTCGAACCACATGATCCTATTTTTTAAAAGAATGATTGAGTTTAAAGGAAACTGCTTTATTTCAAACAGAGAAGAAAAAGATTTTCATTTCACATTTAAATATATCGAGAAATTCAAGTCTTTTTCTCGGAATTTAATTGCACCCATCCATTGCGAGCTATCCCTCATCGCGCTCGCTGGGTAATTTTGTAAAAATAGAATCGATACATTCACTCTACGTCGAATCGCTGAGGCGACTCGCACTTTCAAACTCTGCCGCCGATAGTGGCTCTGCTAAGTGAA
>JBEGVH010000007.1:0-29053 GCA_041178425.1 Pseudomonadota bacterium
GGCCACGTTTAGTTTTATCATTGGCTGGTCTTTTGCTCCTCTTAAGTCTGATGCTATTACCATTTATGGGAAATAATTTTTTACCTCAATTTAATGAAGGAACGGCCACTATAGGTGTAGGAAGTATGCCCGGAATTTCCTTACCAGCATCAGATGCCCTAGGATTTGAGATTGAGAAGGCTATCGCATCGGTACCCGAGGTCAAGTCTACCGTTCGTCGAACTGGCCGAGCTGAAATGGACGAGCATGCCGAGGGAGTGCATTGGCACGAAATCGATGTAGACTTTAACGAAAAGGGGAGATCTCGACCCTTAGTGTTGAATGAGATCAGAGACCGCATCGAAGAAGTGGGAAATGTTTACGTTAATATTGGGCAACCAATTGGGCATCGACTGGACCACTTACTTTCTGGAGTAAGGGCCCAACTAGCGATCAAGATTTTCGGAACTGACCTTGCGGAATTAAGGAGGCTCGGGGGAGAAATTTTTGATGCCATTGAGCCAATTGAGGGAATCGTTGACCTTCAGACCGAGGCGCTCGTTTTAGCGCCACAGTTAAAAATATCGATTGATCGCGAAGCAAGCGCCGGATACGGAATTCGATCGGGTAGCCTCGCAAAAGACCTCGAGATCGCTTTGAATGGCGAAACTGTGGCCCAAATTATCGAAGGTCAAAGAATGTATGATGTTTTCATGCGGCTCGACGATCAGTCGCGCGCAAGTCCTGAAAATCTTGCCGATACGTTGGTAAAATTTATGCCCACAGGTCAGGGAGTAAAACTCTCTGATGTTGCGAATATCTATCAAGGAACCGGAGTTAATCTTGTCAACCATGAAGGTATGCTGAGACGATTTGTTGTCTCCGCAAACATTCAGGGGCGAGACCTCGCAAGTGTTGTCGAGGAGGTTCAACGTAAAGTCTCTCATATAAAATTAGGTGAGGGATATTTTATCAAATTTGGCGGCCAATTTGAGAGCCAGAGAGAGTCCTCGAGGAGAATTCTTTGGTTGGGTGTGCTTTCCTTATTGGGTGTTTTTGCAGCTCTTTATTTTCATTTTGGATCAGGGCTTTTGAGTTTGCAGGTGATGATGAATGTTCCTCTTGCTCTCATCGGAAGTATTACGGCCATTTATTTAACAGAAAAAACATTGTCCGTTGCGACGTTAGTGGCGTTTGTTACGCTTTGTGGAATTGCTACGCGCAATGGAATTTTACTCATTAGTCACTATCTACATTTGATGAAGAGCGAAGGTGAAAAATTCGATGAGCAGATGGTAATTAGAGGATCGCTTGAGAGAATCATACCAGTTTTGATGACGGCCTCCACAGCGGCATTAGCTTTGGTTCCCTTGTTGCTAGCCAGCGGAGAGCCAGGCAAAGAGATCCTTTATCCGGTGTCGGTCGTTGTTGTGGGTGGTCTTATTTCATCAACTCTTCTGGACTTAGTAGTGACGCCTACAGTGTTTTTAAAGTTTGCAAAGAGAGCAGTTATGAAGTCTCTCCAAAAACAAGAACTAGAAAAATAAGGAGTATAAAAATGATAAAAGTGTATCGATTGATTCTTTCGGCTATTCTTTTAATGTTCTCGTTGAATTCTTTAGGACACGATGAAGGCCACGGACCCAAAATTACCGATACCGGACGCTTTGGTGGACTCCTTTCGGCCGTCGTCGCAAAGGCAGAGGCATCGAAAGGTAAACACGCTGCCCTTGTTCTCAAAGCAGAACTCGTTCGTACTGGGGATGGACTCGTTCGCCTTTATTTGTATGGGCCTAATATGGAGAGCCTTGATTTAAAAACGTTTAATCAAATAGCAAAAGCTGTCGTTGCATCGAAGACTAAAGGAAAATGGGTCGACGTGCCTTTTGAGCTTACGCTCAAGGAGAAATCATTTGAAGGGCAGTTACCAAAGTTTGAGGGACGGCCGTTCAACATCGATATTTCTCTTAAAAAGAACGATAGGGAGTTGTTAACGGCCTTTGACAACCTTGATTAGGATTGCAATGAAGACCACTTTATCGAATCAATTTATATTCACCGTATTTGTGTTGTTTGTCGGAATGAAAGTTTTCGGCAACGAAAACCAAGCACAAGACAAGGCGGTGATTCATAAAATTACCTATGAGATGCTTTCAACGACTGTAAAAGAGAAGAACGAAAGCATCGAGGCGATGCAGATACGATCGAGAGTTCAGAATGAACAGAAAGGCTTTTTAGGACGTTCCTTTTTTCCAGAGGTGGGAATTGTTGCGGGGCAAGAGCAGTTAAAGTTGAGCGTTCAGTCGCATGAACCCCAAAACTTTTGGCAAATCAATGCAAAAGTGAATATTTACAATGGGGGCCGAGACGCAATAGAAAACCAAATTCGTAAGGTCAATGCTTCTTTCGCCGATTTGTATTTAATTAAAACGATTCAGAGCTCGGTGAGAGAGGCCCGCTTATGTTTTTGGAAGATTGTGGGCATTGACGCTCTGATCGCGATACGAAAGGATGCGCTCCAAAGAAACATTCAAAACTCGGCATCAGCAAAACGACGAGCGGGAGTGGGGCTCACCACGAGTGCTGATGTTGTTATGTTCAATATGAATAGGATAGGAATTGAAAGAGAGTTGAGCTTTTTAGAAATGCAGAGGCAAATAACCTTTCTGCGGCTGGGATCGCTTATGGGGCTAGAATCAGATAGAGCCTTCGAAATCGATTCGCGATTTCCTGACTTGAACGATTCAATGAGTTCAATAAAAAAAATCGAGCCCGAAAAACGGTGGGCACAAACCATAGAGAAAATGAATTCTCAAATGGAACAATTAGAATCGTTGCGTTTGAGTCAGTGGTGGTATCCTCAAATCGACGCCTACTCAAGTCTTGGGCTGCCATCACTCCAGCAAGAATATGATCGAGCAATTACGAAAGAGAGCCAATGGGTGGCAGGAATCAGATTGAATTTTAGCTTTGGCAACACGCTCGAGGAAAGGCTTCAAGCCAAAAGTAAAAAAGACAACGCGCTGGCTACATCTAAAGCAGTATCTCAGGCTGTGAGGGAAATAGCGGCCTCCCAAAAAGGTGTACAGAAAGAGATCGAGCAAATTGCACCACTTATTCAGTTGGTGGATCAGGATATTCAAGTAGCACAAAAATTTTTGCAGCAAACTGAGTCTGAGTACAATCGAGGTGTAAAAAATGGTCCCGATCTTCTCAACGCGACTCAAAAGTATTTTGAATTTAGAGATAGAAAAATCCAATACCAAGAAACTTATTTTGCAAAAAAAGCTGAATTTGAGAGTTTTGATTTCGAATAGGCTTTCGAAGTCGATTCGTAGCTTCCTTATTAGGTCGAATCGTCTCAAAACAATTGAGGTTTTTTAACAGGACCTTCTTTAGGTGTGATCTGTCAAACACAAGTATATTTGGAACCTGCAACCAATTTTTAAATGGGAGGTTCTATGAACGTTATATATTTTAAAAACAAAATAGCATTTGGCCTGTTGATGTTTTTGCCCCTGGTGACCTGGGCTGGTGAGGCGACTCTTTCGGGGTATTCGGAAATGTATGTACCGGCCGAATTTGTAAGCGTCTCGGTTAGAGTGACTTCTGAGTGTTACGTATCGGCTCAGGGTGTGTCTGTGGCTAATGACGAAGTAGCTTCAAAAGTCTTGCAGGTTTTAAAGTCGTTAGCGGTCACCTCAGCAGGAGATGAAGTTAAAGCAACGGGCGGATTTGTGCAGCGGTATACGGGCTATAACCCTACAACTGGCAAAAACATATGCATAAACAACTTCCGAAAAATGAATCAAATAGTGTTTAAATCAAAAGACATCACAAACTTCCCAGGCCGATTTGCCGAAATTCAAGACAGACTTTATTCACTTGGCATGGAAACCGATCCCAACCATCTTGAAAAACCAACGTCGTTTTTAGAGATAGGGGAACCTGGCGTTGGCATTAGCCTCGCCCAGCGACAAGAGTTTGAAAATCAGGCTCTCGTTCTAGCTCTTAATGATGCAAAAGAGAAATTCGAGAAAACGTTGAGTATTGCCGGAATCGACAAATACAAAATTATAAACTACACCGATGGTGGAATCATACCCCGTCGTATCGACGATGACGCGAGAAGATCCGTGGCGGCCCCACCACCGGCCCCTGTCGAATTGGCAGATATTCTTATAAGTAAGTCGGTGACCGTTCGCTTCGAATACTCTGGTGGATCCTTGAATTTGTAACTCAGAATTTGCCAATGGGGATAAATTCACTTAACCTCAAGGGAATGCTTCAACCACGTTTTACTTATCTTAACTCCAGCGACCTCACGGATGTGAAGACCTTTACCGATCAATGGATTGGTAAAGGTTATTTTAGTTTAGAAGAGCTCAAAGATATTTTGTCTAAATCGATCAAATCAAATTTAACGGCGTCACTGATTGCTCGGATTGGGGTTCAAGTCGTCGGTGTACGGCTGAGTCTGGCTCCTAACTCGTGGATTGAGCCCGGCTTGAGGATCGCTACCGAAAAATGGGGAGTGCCAATTGAAAAAGTTGGATACTTTAAAAGTCTCTTTGTTGCTGAAGAATTTCGTGGGAGAGGCTTGGGTCGTCGACTTTCGCAACTATCAAAAGAAATCCTAGTCCAGCAAGGATCGTCTGCGATAGTTACACATTCTTGGTTAGAGTCTCCCGGTAACAGCTCTCAGGAGCACCTTCTGCGGCAAGGATTTGTTGAAGTGGCCAGGTATGAAAAATTTTGGGAGACTATTGATTATCAATGTTCTCGTTGTTCCCCAAGACGCTGCTTATGCACAGCGGTTGAGATGATACTAAAACTATAGTTTTGATTGGGTGTGAGGATCTATGAGTGTTTCCTATTGGATGGACCGAAATCGAAATAATATTAGACTGGCGGACGTTGTTATCGTTGGGGGCGGAATTGCAGGTTTATCAACCGCCTATTGGCTCCATCGAGAAGATCCTTCACTTAAACTAATCTTGGTAGAAAAGAACCAAATCGGAGATGGTGCTACCGGTAGAAATGCTGGATTTATTACTTGTGGTTCCGTTGAGCATTTTAATCGTCTTGTTGGAAAGCATGGCATTGATGAGGCCACGCAGATGTGGAAGTTCAGTGAGGAGAATTTACGTCTTCTTAAGGGCCATATTGTACAGGGAAAATGTTCTAACATAGGCTTTCAGCAAAAAGGCAGCTTCTCTCTCGCATCCACTGAAAATGAGTTTTCGGAGTTGCAAAAATCAGCCGATTTGATGAGTCGGTCTGGAATTCATGTTGATGTTTTAAATTCAGACGCTGTTGAAGAAAGATTGGGTGTAGTGAATTTTGTGGGAGGCATCAAATATATAGATGATGCTTCCGTTCATCCACTCCTTCTGTTGGATTCGATCAGGGCTCGTGTTTTAGATAATTCAAAGGGTAGTTTTGAAATTCTGGAAAATGCGGAAGTCTTTGCCATTGATCAGATGGCCGCATCGGGAAATAAAGTGGTAAGAACAAGAGCTGGTAGCATTGAAGCCCCAATGGTCGTGTTGGCCACAAACGGATATTCTCCCCTCATCAATAAATTTTTTGAGGATAAGATTTTCCCGACGCGAGGGCAAATTTTGGCGACAGAGGCTGTTCCTCTATTTATGGAGGGCCCATGTTACGCGAATTTTGTGTTAGACTACTTTCGACAACTACCAACAGGTGAGTTGCTGATAGGTGGTTTTAGGCAGTTACAAAAAGATACTGAGTTAGGTTATTCGGATCAAATTTCAAATGTAATTCAGTCTGCGCTTGACCGATTTGTTCAAGACCATATTCCATCATTAAGAGGTGCCAAGGTAACCCATCGATGGACGGGTATTATGGGATTTAGTGTGGATGGTCAGCCGTTGATTGGAAGCCTTCCTGATGATCCGCAGGTGTTCTTTGTTGGTGGGTTTACGGCTCATGGCTTAGGATTGGGCTTTCACAGTGCAAAAGCTCTCGTGGATATGATGTATGGAAGACCTATTCCCACTTTCTTATCGGCTCGACGCTTTTATTCAAAGTAATTTCTAATTTGGCAAATACTGAAGTCAAGAGTCTGTCTCAACCTGAGATTGTCCAGAGGATGATCCGGCATGATCTGATTCAATGCTATGGTTAACTGAAGTTAACCAGGTGATGAATATTCAGATTCATTTATCTTCGCGTGCAATCCTACAATTGAACGAAAAAAAATAAAAATTATGAGAAAAACTGTCCCTCATTTAGGATTACTTGAGTGACTGCTTTAGCTTCGACAGAGGAATGAAAGCACAAAAACGTTTAAACAGCATCTAAGAAAGGATGTGTCGTGAGAAGAATTATTTATGTCAGTTTAGTCTCGGCGCTCACTGGGACTATGTCATTTGCACAGGAGGAAGGGTGTGCCAAATTAAAGAGTGCGAGTGAAGAAATCGATTCTGCTGCATCGGCGCTTCGACAGGCAGAATACAATAAGTCGAACCAAAAAAAGCAGTTTGAAAAAACATGTGGAGAGGGCGTTGTTGCGCAAAAGCGAGACTCCAAAGCTTGCGCCGAAAAAACAAAAAACGTTGAATCGGCGAAAGGAAGTTGGAATCAAGCTAATTTGGCCTATCAAAGAGCTCAAGCTAATTATACTTCGATAAAGATGTCGATCGTTAAAGCCAAGGTGGCTTGTAAGTAGGGGGTCACTTTATCGTTTTCTCTTCTTGAGCGATAAAAAAATACCAGCCGAGTGGTATAGATTTTTCATACACCGAGGTGAGCTTTTTACCATTGAGATCATAATTGAAGGTGCCTTTATCGTTTTTAAAGGTTTGTTTGAAATCTTTTTGTAGAGCCTCGTCGCCAACATCCTTGACGTGTTTGAACATACGATCGACATAGCGATGAATAGAGATCTTTGCATCATCGTTCATTGCATAGAAGTAAGTGTTTTTGGGGAGCTTCATGTGATCCTCAACCAATTGAGAGAGCAATCTTGCCCGAACTGAAACACCAATGGCCGCAACCACTTTGCCGTTACTTCTCACGGGCGCGGCAACGACAATGGAGCGATGGCCAGTGGATTTACTGATGACTAAATTACCCTCAATGATGTTTCCCTCAAAAAGGGCCGCAAAATAATCACGGTCTTGAAGGTTTTGAGCTGCGATCCCTCCTGTTTCTGTCGAGTAGTATTTACCGTCGGGAAGTACATACCAAACGGCCGCATCTGTTCTGAGATCCTTTCCGTATTGTTCGAGAAGGGGCTTTATGGTTTGCCAACTTGCAGATTTTGCTTCTGAGGTGAGTGTCAGTGTTTTTACGGTACGAAGGACTCCAGCCAAATATTCTTCAACAAGGCCCATATACGTACTCACACTAATTTGGGGTTCGAGGGTGATTGGTGGAGTCTCTTTAGTGACTCCGAAAGAGGGAGTTGGTGCTGTGATGAGGGTTATATATAATAATCGCTGCAAAATAGATTTCATGAGAGACCTCCTCGTCAATTGACGTTGGGTCAACCTATTGTGTTTAGAATCTGGTGTGCAGTGGAGTTATCGTAATCTGTTAAGGTTAGAGATATTAGTCGACTAATAATGAATTCGTAGGATATGAAATTTTAGAAGCTATTTTAAGAAAGGGTTTTATGAAATTTATTTTTGTTCTTTTATTTTCTTCATTATTAGCCTCAAACATCAATGCAGAAAATTTTAATATGACAGATAATTTGCGTGCGGTCTCCATTCAGGCTTGTTCTATGTGGATATCAGGTTCGCCTGGAAATGGATATGTTTGTGCAAATATTCCCTCAGCCAGCCTCGTTGCAGAAGCTCGATCCTTCGCCTTCGAGATTAGACGTCTCCAGGATGTGATCACTTCGCTCGAAAAACGAATCGAAGTTTTAGAGAAAAAATAAAAAAGTATTTAGTGTTTTGATATGCTGGCTCTACCGGCTCTACCCGGTTAGTTGTGGAAGGCCCTAAAACAAAAAAACCACCTTGCGGTGGTTTAATTTGGATGGATTGAAATGGCTCGAAACGGTCCGAAATATCGACCATAGGCGTGCCTTCCTTAAGCCATTTATGCGCCATCTTTACTTTGGCGCATAAATGGCGCAAATAGTATGCGCCATCTTTACTTTGGCGCATAAATGGCGCATACTTTCAATATGCGGCAATACCCAAGATTAGACCAACACCAGATACCCTATAAATTTGAGTACACTGACAAGCTAGTCAGGCTTCTGATGCGAATTGCAGAAACCAAGCCCTATTTAGAAGAATACTTGGGGCAGCCTCTAGAGCTTCAACTTTTACGACAAGCAAAGATATTAGCGATCACCTATTCAAACCAAATTGAAGGCAATAAGCTTGAAGTCAGAGGCGTGACGCAAATACTGGAAAGCAAAAAAGGAAAAACTTCTGACAAAGACATTATCGAAGTCAGAAATTACAGTGATGCTTTAGACTATGTCGGAGTTTTGGCAGGGGAAAAAGAAAAAATAAAAATCGCAGATATGTGTGATATTCAAAAACTAATTACAAAAGACTTACTGGCTGATAAAAACCAATGGGGAAACGTCCGAACTGTAAAAGTTGAAATTGCAGATGCGAATACCGGAAAAAAGATTGACGATGTTCCTGAACCTCATTTTTTAAAAGAACTCCTCACTGAGCTTTGGGAATGGTTAGACGAAAACTCGGAGGTTAATCCATTTGTAAAAGCGTTTGCTTTTCATTATCTTGCTGTTGCTATACATCCTTTCGCGGATGGCAATGGACGCACAGTTCGCCTAATGCAACATTTGCTTCTTTTAAAAAACGGTGAATCGATTGCCAAGTTTGTACCCAGCGAAACTGCAATTATGGCAACAAGGGACCGCTATTATTCTTCGATCAGGCGGTGTAAAAGTCTTAGTTCGCTGAATCCCATAGTTGAGTATCTAGCCGAATGTTTCGCGATTTCAGCGGAGCAGGTTATTGCCGATGGGAAAAAACTTGTTAAAAAAAGTATCGATCGAAAGCCCGAGGCTCGACGAGAAAAAATTGTTTCCTTCAGCAAACAGAAAAAAGAATTCACTCTGCAGGATATTTTGAATCTGCTGCCGGATGTACCTAGAAGAACTGTGCAAAGAGATCTTGAGGCCCTTGTAAATGATAAGAAGATCAAAGCAAAAGGTGATAACAAAGCGCGGATTTATTTTAGATAAGCGAGGCCCATCGAACGATTAGAACAGTAGTTGTGGAAGGCCCTAAAACAAAAAAACCACCTTGCGGTGGTTTAATTTGGATGGGGTACCAGGACTCGAACCTGGGAATGTCAGAATCAAAATCTGATGCCTTACCAACTTGGCGATACCCCAACAGCGATAGCTTTTAGACCCCTAAAACTAAGGATAACCACTAAAGAAGGCAAGAAAAAAATTAAAGGGTGGAGAAAAAAATCTCCACAACCAAAAAATGCCGAAGCGGTTTGCAGTTTCTGGAAAAGAATCCTTACTTCGCTTTATTCCATGTCGTAGGCATCGACGTCGCGACTGCGACGAATGTTTGTGAGGCTCTCTCCCATGGCTTTGATTTCGTTTTCAAAGGCCTCAAAAATGAGATCCTCAATTTCTGCTCGAGTTTCTTGGTTGAGGGGGTGGGCGATATCCCTAAACTGGCCATCTTTGCGCTTCTTGCTAGGCATGGCTACAAATAAACCATTGGGGCCCTGAATGATCTTTAGGTCGCGGACAACGAAACAATTGTCGATAGTGATACTAACGTAGGCTTTAAGTCTCTCTTCGTTGACGGGGAATATCTTAACCTCGGTGATCTTCATGGCGGTCTCCTTTGCTGAAATGCAATGCTCAGTCATCAATGCTGTTAATCAGGAAACGGACCGGTATTTATAACTATATGCGTTAAATTGATAAATTAAAAGGCTTTTTCTCAAAATAAGACAATCTTAACCGGTTGTTTAAATGTAGTGAAGGCAGCCGTTAAGATGCAGTTTGATGGTGTTGGGCCTCCTCAACTAAAGGGGCTCTTCGAAAAATTCTAAGTCTTTTCCGTAGCTTTCGCTCAAACGGAAATATCCCCAAAGAGCCACTCCAAAGCTAAATAAACCAACCATTAAGGCGCTTTGCTGGAGACTCATACGGGCCATTCCCCAGTTCAGAAGGGTTGTTAGAATAACCACTGTTCCGCGCACAAAATTAGGAGTCGTTGTGGCGATGGTTGCTCGCAGATTAGTTCCGAATTGCTCTGCCGCAATAGTCACAAAAATAGCCCAATAGCCCGAAGCAAGACCGAGCATAAAACAGAGCGTATAGAATGCGGAAGGACTGCTCCAGTGATTAGCAAGGTAAATTCCCATGAGAAGAAAATTGAAGATGAGAAACAGGCCCACAACCTTTTTGCGAGATCGCATCCACTGACTGAGAAGACCACTCAGAAGGTCGCCGAGCGAAAGGCCTGCATAATTAAACATAATTGCTTTACCAGCAGTAATAGGTTCCGTGAGGCTCCAGCTTTTGCTCATTTCGGGGGCGAAGGTGATGAGGATTCCTACAACGAACCATATGGGCACGCCGATCGCTACGCATGAAAGAAACCGAACAAGGCGCTCCTTGCTTTGAAAGAGGAGTTTTAAATTGCCGGCATTTTCGTTCTTTGAGTGCACAAACATAGGGGATTCTTTAACCGAGACACGAAGTAAAAGGAGTGAGAGACCCATCAGGCCCCCGATGATGTAAGACACCCGCCATGGCACAAGGCCGGCAACCAGTCCGGCCACGACGGCCCCTAGTATGCCGAAGCTCGCAACGATCGTTGTTCCTAATCCCCTTGTTTCTTTTGACAAAACTTCACTCACCAAAGTGATTGCGGCTCCTAACTCTCCAGCCAAACCCAAACCAGCAATAAATCGTAGTGCTACGTAAGATGGAATATCTTGAACAAATCCATTTAAGAGGTTGGCAATTGAGTACAAAAAGATCGAACCAAAGAGCACCGACAATCGGCCTTTTTTATCACCCCAAACACCCCATAAGATGCCGCCGATGAGAAGTCCAGCCATTTGGGCGTTGATCAAGAGCATGCCTTTTTCGAGGACTTCGGTATCGTTAAGTCCAAGATCTTTTAAACTGCTCACTCTAACAATGCTAAAGAGAAGGAGGTCATAGATGTCGACAAAATATCCAAGGGCACTGACGAGAACAGCACGATGAAAAATGGAAGCTCTGAGGCTCATAATAGTCTCCTATTTGTTCAGAGAAACTAGAAAGTCCGTGAGAATGCAAGCAACTGCTCATGAAAGTAAAGGTGCGTTGAATTTTCTACGCAGATTGGGAATCTTTTTTCGATTTGTCGGAGGCAGAAGGATCCTGGGGAGTATCATCAGGTAAGAGGCCGGCAGCCTCGCGAATTACTGTGATTTCTAATAAGTCTACTTCTTGGGAGTACTCAGAGGTAAAAGTCTCTTGCGTTTCGACTGGCGGATTAAAGGCAAGGTGGAGGGCCGACTCTTCAGTTCCCGAAACAACTTCTAAAACCTCTACAACAGCCGGAAGTTCGGGCTCAGGGGTGGTAGGGGCGGTTGAAGTTTGAGTGATGCCAACCACAGTCTCTTCGTTAAATTCGGTATTAGTGGCAGCTTCGTTTATTTGTGGTGAGTCGACAGGCTCTTGCAGTTGGATTTGTTGTTCTTGTGGTACTTCGAAATCGAAGGCCAATTGATCTTCGATGGAAACCTCAATGCCGATCACGGTCTCTTCAGCAAGTTCTACTTCAAAATCAGGATCAGTGTGTTGAACTGTTCGTTGAACATCTTCTAACGGGTCGCCCTCGAAGTGAGGCTGCAACGCCGCAATCGAAAACTCAAAATCATCTTGCACCTTATGGTCACTTTGAATGACCTCATTTGCTTGCTTCTGATCATCGGTCGATGGCGCAGTCGTAGCAGGGAAGTCTGTTACGATGGGCTTTATCTCTTCAATCACAGAGGGTGTCGCGACGGAAACTTTTGCCTCTGGTATTACTTCGGCAGCGAGAGGAGATGGCGGGGGTTGAGCGACCGCAGCGGATATTGCAGAACCGTTGACAAGAGGTTCTGGCGGCGGCGGAGGTGGTGGTGGAGTCACTTTAATCTTTTGCAGCTTGGGTGATGCTCGTAAAGTTCTAGATACATCGTCTGAGTTTAATCGAGGATTGGGAGGCGGTGGGGGGCTTTGAGGCGTGAAGACGAGGCGGGGTAGCACGCCTTCTTTTACGTCACCGTCTTCGCTAGAAGTTTTTTTATTCGAGGCCGAACTCAATTCATCGGTAGCCGCAGAGCTCGCCGCTTTTGAATTGGCCTGAGGGTCTTTGCTGATGAAATGCTCGCGAAGCTGATTACCAAGATCCGTCAGTTCTTGAAACTCATCACTCGATCGAACCTTGAAAAATCGGTAATTTCCTGAGAGGAGATCTTGTACATATTTTTCAAAGGCATAGACGGGCCCCGCGACTCGCAATGAAAGCAACTTGCCAATGAGATAAAGGCCTCCGAGAAAAATTCCATTAACCGCCCCAAGGCTAAGCGCAAAAGGGATCAAATAGCGTTCGGCCAAATCGTGGTTGTCTCCGGTGAGAGTCAATAGCGTAACGCGAAGGTAGGTATAAGAAAATATTCCCGCGATAACTCCCATGCCGAGGCCGACCGTCATTAAGATCAAAAAATATTTGATCTGAAAACGAAAGTTGACCCATTGGGTTTTTCTCACATTGGTTTCTGGCCAAAAAATCTCAGCATGTTTCACGAGGCTGTACATAATCATAATGTGCCCAACCCACTGAATCGCATCGGCCACATTAAAGATAGGTGTGAGTTGAGAGCCATAGCGAAAGCTGATGAAATCAACAACATGTCCCCACGCAATGCGATCGGCGACATTGCCGATAATTCCACCAAGTAGCAAAGACATTCCAATTCTCAAAATCATCGCTCTGCTGGGGATCAAATACTGCAATATAAAATAAGTAAAAATGAGAAAAGCTCCGCCGGTGGAAAGTGTGACAACTCGGAGAACCGAGGGCAGTTGACTAAATAGGCCTAGTATTGCACCAGGGTTGTAGTGGAGCGAGAAAAGCATATAGCCATAATCCTGGGTGCCAACAAGCTTGAGAGCTTCAAGCTTTGTCCAGCGATCTAAGCCCCAGGTTGCGCCAAGGGCAAAGAGAATCCAAAACCAATCCTTTTTGCTTAACATCAAAATACTCCTCGACGTCCTATCGGCAATTTAGGAGAGGAGGTTAGGTTTTATGTTAGAATTTCAGTTTTAATTTAAATATTTAGACCTAGACGAATGACTTTGGTCAGGGTCTGGTTTAGGTTAATCAAAAGCGAGATCAGACCAAAGAAAAGCTTTTGTTAAGCTTTGGTGAAGTCGTCCGTTTGGCCGTGTCTTCTCATCGAAAAAGTGGCAATAATGGAATTAATGACGACCAAGAAGTTAAAGAAAATATCAAAAAAGAAGTCGATGATGGACCCTCTTATGGATCCCTCTCCCGATTTTGTGTTGCGTGACTTGAGCTGGCTCAACTTTAACAGGCGTGTTTTGCATGAAGCAAAAGATGATCGAACTCCTCTTTTAGAAAGGCTTCGCTTTCTTACCATTTTTTACTCCAATCTTGATGAGTTCTTCATGAAAAGAGTAGGCAACTTGAAGCGCCATGCGAGTCTCGGTTTGTCTATGAAAAATCGTGAGGGTTTGACGTGGGAAAAAATGCACACGGATGTTCGTGAAAAAGTCGGGCATTTGGTTCGAGAGGCCCACGAAACGTTTGAAAAAGATATTCGCCGTCAGTTAAAAAATCACGGGATTGAGTTTTTAAAATGGGACGAGTTGAAGTCCGAAGAAAAGACTGAACTTCATGCTTATTTTCGTCGTCAAGTTTTTCCGGTTTTGACCCCCCTTTCTGTTGATTCAGGACACCCTTTTCCGTTTATCTCAAATCTTTCTACGTCTCTTGGTGTAGCTCTTACCTACCCTGATCGCGAGGGCAAATTATTCGCCAGAGTAAAGATTCCTAGAGTCTTACCACAGTGGATAAAAACGAGCGGCTCGGGATACCGATTCATAAGTCTCTTAGATTTAGTCAGAGCAAATGTTCAGGAGCTCTTTCCGGCGATGAATGTTTTGTCGGTTATGCCTTTTAGGGTCACGAGAGATGTCGATGTTGAACGAGACGAAGAAGACGTCGAAGATTTACTTGAAATGATCGAAGAAGAAATCAAACAAAGACGGTTTGCATCGATTGTTCGTGTCGAATATCTAAGGCCCGGAGATCCATGGATCATTAAATTTTTGGGCGAAGAACTTGAAATCAGCGAGGGAGACTTTTACGAAAATCCAATGCCACTCGATTATATGAACTTTCAATCGGTCGTGGATCTTAACCTTTCACATCTCAAATACGATCCATGGGTTCCGCGGGTTCCTGCTGCTTTTCTTGATGAGGGGTCGATTTTCAATCTCCTGAGAAACAGTGATTACCTTATTCATAATCCCTATGAGAGCTTTGGCGCGACCGTTGAACGTTTTATCAGTGATGCGGCCGTTGATCCTAAGGTTCTAGCTATTAAGATGACCTTGTATCGCACGGGCGACAACAGTCCCTTTGTGAAAGCCTTGGTGAGGGCGGCAGAAGCTGGTAAACAAGTCGTTTGTTTAGTAGAGTTGAAAGCGCGCTTTGATGAGGAAAGAAATATTTTCTGGGCGCAAGAGCTTGAAAAAGCCGGTGTGCATGTTGTTTATGGAATTGTTGGCCTAAAAACTCATTCAAAACTTGCCCTGGTGGTTCGCCAAGAACCTGACGGATTAAAGTGCTATTGCCACATTGGAACTGGGAACTATAATTCTTCGACGGCCCGTCTTTATACCGATTTAGGTTTCATGACGACCAAGGAAGCCATTACTTCAGAAGTGATAGAGCTTTTCAATTACCTCACGGGGCGCTCTTTGCGAACGAGTTATCAGAAGCTTCTGGTTGCTCCCGTAAATATGTTTCAAAGATTTCAAGAAATGATTGAGAGGGAGAAAAGTATTGCGGCTAAGGGCGGTCCTTCCCATATCATCGCTAAGTGCAACAGCCTCGAAGAACGTCAGATTTCGCAGTCTCTCTATCGTGCTTCTCAGGCCAATGTTAAAATAGATCTCATTGTTCGCGGCTTTTGCTGTTTGCGTCCGCAAGTTCCGGGTTTGAGTGATAACATTCGAGTGATTAGTGTGATTGGAAGATTTTTGGAACACTCTCGTATTTATTATTTTCGAGCAGGAGCGGCCGATCCCATTGATGGTGAGTTTTATATTGGATCTGCAGATTGGATGCATCGAAACCTTCACGCGCGAGTAGAGGCGATTGTTCCGATTGAAGATCGTCCGTTGAAAGAAAAATGCTGGGATATTTTGCAAGTCATGTTGAATGATCAGCGTCAAGCATGGGATATGAAACCCACGGGTGAATTTGTACAGCGTACAGGCGGGAGTCAGGGAACACACGCTCAGTTGATGAATCAAACGAAGGCTAAATACGGGCATCATATTGAAGAACCTAAGATTGAAACGGACGAATCCAAGAACTAACGTTTTTCACAAGGCCCGTCTAAAAGTTTGACACTTCATTTTTTATTCAAAGTTTAGAGGCTCCATCAAACCAAACCAATGCGGCAATCTTGCAAAGTAATCAGCTTTTAGTTTGGCATAGGGATTGAATGCTCTAATTTCATGTCACTCCGAGGAGGCCCTATGAAAAAAATTAAATTAGTTTCGGTGTTGCTCCTCTGCGGACTCGTTGCGCTCAGTGGTTGCGATAGCAAGAAAACGGCCCGCTCGAATGCTGCGAGAGTTGCACGGGGTGGTACAAACTCTAATTATCTACAGGGTGGTTACAACCAGGGTGGAAACACGGGTCCCTATAATCAGGGTGGTACATATCAAGGGGGGCAGTACTCCGGAACCTCCACGAGTCAGTGGGCCTATATTCAATCAAACGATCCAAATAATTTTTATCAATCGGTTCAAGGGCTTATTTCAGCCTCAATGAATCCTCAAGAATTAGGGCATGTGAATTCTTCGGGAGATGTAGCGATTATTGGTTATATCGATATGGATCAGGCAGGAAACGTTAATCGCAACAATACACGACTTCGAATTGAAATTTGGGATGAGTATGCACGATCTGGCTCGGCTTCAGAAATTGCCCTCGCTTTTAATAGTCTGGCAAACTACTCCTATAATGGTAATCAAATAAGTCTTATTTTTCAGGATAACTACGGACAAGTTGTTGTGACTGGGCAGATAAATCAAAATCTCTTTTCAGGCTCCGTTAGTTATCAAAATTCAGCTAGCTTTGATGGGGGTTCAAACCCTGCCGCTGGGGTTTTGGGCAACTTTCAAGTTTCTGCCTGCGGTTTCTTTAGATGCCAATAGAGAAGAGGCATAAAGTCCCTCCGTTGGGCTTCGTTTTTTAATCTGATCCTCGATAAAAACCTTGCGTCTGAAGCTTTTTTGCGTTCCCATTGAGGCCATGTTTCAATGGAATTTTGATTACGACGTTTCACTTTTGAAAACCATGGTGGGAGGAGACTCTTCCCTCGATGCCCCACGCCTTTATGTGGAAAATCTCGAAGAAGCCTATGCCTTTCTTAAAAGCTATGGATTCGACATTCATGATCCCAAACAAGAAAAACGAACATGGTATTTTCACATGCGTGCACTTTCTTTTTTGAGAGAAAAAATTCTTGATAAAGACGAAGAAATTCCAGACATCATCGCCGATCCAAAACAGCTTAAAGACATAAGAAATCTTTTGGTTTGGGCCTCTCAAAAAGAGTTTTCTCCCTTACGTCGTTGGTCGTGTGCCGTGCTACGAGTGGCCCACGTTTTTGTTCATGCCGAAAATGATCTTTTTAGTTACTATGCAGAAGAGGTTCAACGCCAGATTTTGGGGCCAATACAGGCTTGTGTGGTTCACGAGGGCGAGCGGGTTTTTCTAAAACACCCTTTCTCTTCTGATGAAGTCACGCTCAAGGCCTTTGAGGTGAAGCCGTTTAAGACCTCGAGTAGTGAAGTTCTAAAAATGCTCGCTAAACCTGAAGTTGTAGCTCTCAAAGTTTTAGATAAGATTGGTGTGCGGTTTATTACTCGTAGCCTCTTTGATGCTTTTCAGGTCGCTCTTTTTTTGGCCGATCGACATCTCGTCAATTTTGCCCATGTGATTCCTGATCAGTCGTCGAATAATTTGTATCCATTGCCTATATTTCTATCCACCTTAAAAGAGCTTTGCGACCTTCGTGATCAAGGAAACCCTGTCAACTTTGCAACCATGAATCAGTTGTTAAATGAGCGCTGGACAAGAAAAGAAAATCAAGAGGGATTAATTCGTAAAGAAAACTTGTTTTCTGACTCTGATTATCGATTTATCAAATTTATTTGTCGTAAACTCATCACGGTTAATAGAGAGGGCGCTGAACCCTTTAGCTTTTTTTATCCTTTTGAGGTGCAAATAGTTGATGAGGCTTCTTACTTACAGAACCAGTCGGGGCCGTCTAATCACGCGTTGTATAAAGAGAGGCAGCGTCAGGCAGCAAGGCAACGTTTGTTTCCAGACCTTGTCTTAGAACCAAAACAGACGGCTCATTTACCATGAATCCTATAGCTTTGATTCGAAGTGCTCTGGTTGCGTTGATATATCCTGTTGTGATTTTATTTTTTTCTATCATCATTGTTTTTCTAGGTGCAATTCCTGGCGGGCGTTCTATTCAAGATAAAGTTGTGGGCTGGTGGGCTCGATTCTCTTTATGGCTTTTTGGTGTTGATATTGAGGTTATCGGAGAAGAGAAAATTCCACTCCAAGGTTATATTGGTCTTTTTAATCACACTTCCAATTTTGACATTCTGGCCGTTCAATCTGTGATCAATCGGATTCGATTCGGGGCTAAAATTGAGTTGTTTCGAATTCCTGTTTTTGGCCAAGCGATGCGTGCAGCGAGAGCCTTGCCGATTGCAAGAGCTAGGCGGGAAGAGGTCATTAAAGTTTACGATGAGGCAAAGCTACGTTTGCGTGCGGGAGAGTGTTTTATCTTATCGCCTGAGGGAACTCGGCAATCCGAAGAAAGGCTTGGAGCTTTTAAATCGGGTCCATTTCTCTTTGCCATCTCAGCTCAGGTACCCCTGCTGCCTATAGGGATTAAGGGAGCTAGTAAGATTCAGCCTAAAAAATCTTTGCTCCCTAATGTTCATCATTGGAAATCTAAGATCGAAATCAGAATTGGTGATCCAATCGAAACCATAGGCCTAACTTCTGAAGATAAGGCTGATCTTCAAGAGAAGGTACGTCTTGAATTTTTCAATCTCGGACTACAATAGGCGTTTTATTCTAGTCGATGAGAAGCTGTTGAAATCTTGAATACGCTAATCGAGTGCTGACTCCAGCAAACAAAAAAAGCGCTGCTATAGAAATAAATAAGCTGTGTTGAGTGTCAATGCCCAGGAGATAGCGCACAGCATGGACGCCATGAATGAGCGGAAAGTAGTGAATCGCTATCTGGATTGAATTAGGCATTTGAATGATTGGAAAGTAAGTGTCGCTGAAAAAACTCAAGGGTAATAAAAACCCAGAGACGGCATAGTTGAAAAAGTCATAATTTTTGGCGAAGGTGGTAAAGAAAAGTCCAAAAGCGGCTCCAATAAAGGAAACTAAAAACAACAAAATTATTGATGGAATAATCATCCAGGTTTCGTAGATATTCAAGAACCTTCCAACTAGCGCCACAGCAATACAGCTGATGGTGCCTTTAAAGGCGGCCCATAGGAGCTCGGCCCACAGAATTTCAACTGGTTCGATGGGTGTCATGAGGATGGTGCGGTACACTTTTTGGTGGGTCAATTTAGTGTAGTAGTTATAGGTGGCTTCAAAAAAGGGGACACTGAAAGAAGTAACAGTAAGTAGCGCTGGAAAGTAAAATTCAAGATAGGTTTTTCCGTTGATAGCTGAAACATAGTTTCCTATGCCATAGCCGATAGCCAAAAGAGACAGAAAAGGTTCAAAAAAAATCCAAGTGAGGGTAACCCAGAACGTGTAGCGAAATTGCAGAAAATTGCGCATCCAAACGGTTTTCACTCCATTGAGTCTTCGAGGAAGAGGAGTGGTCAGATTCCTGTGTAAAGCTCTGGTTATTTCCATTTTTAGTCCTTTAGAGCATGGCCCGCGAAGCGGAGAAAAACATCGTTGAGAGAAGCCGGTCTAATAACAATGTCCTGACTTGGGACAGTGCTTAGAAGTTTTTCGGGTCGATTTTGTTCATGTAGAAAAATCACAATTTTATTTTCGAGCGCTATAAAATCAGTATTTTCTTGTGTGAGTTTGCGAGAAAAATAGGGAATATCCTCATTCTTTAATCCTATTTCAAGAACCTGCAATCCCACATTTGCCTCAATCAATGCTTTGGGGGTTCCCATCGTTAAGATGGTTCCCTTATCCATGATCGCTATCCGGTCACAGAGTTGCTCTGCTTCTTCCATATAGTGAGTGGTGAGCACTATGGTTTTTCCTTCGAGTTTGAATCGTTTCAAGATATCCCAAATAAATAAACGAGCTTGAGGATCAAGGCCTGTGGTTGGTTCATCAAGAAAAAGAATGTCGGGATTATTAATAAGGCTTCTTGCGATTGTTAGACGCCGTTTCATGCCTCCACTGAGGTGTTCGACGGGGCTATGGGCTACGTCATCGAGTTTAACAAGGCGAAGAAGCGTTTGAGCTCGTTCTTTCGCCTCTTCAGGAGGGATGGCGTGGTAGCTGGAGTAAACGAGTAAGTTATCAAGCACAGAAAAATCAACATCTAGGCCATCTTCTTGGGGGACTACACCAATTTTTGCCTTAACTTCGCGTGATTGGCTTTTCATGTTGAGCCCAAGAACAAAAAGCTCTCCGTGGTGAATTCGGGTAAGGCCGTACATCATTCGCATTGTTGTGGATTTACCCGCGCCATTAGGTCCGAGCACGCCAAAGCATTCACCACGACTGACCTCAAAATTAATTCCATTGACGGCCATTTTGTCGCCAAACTTTTTAGTGAGCCCTTTTGCCTCTATTGAGATATTTGCCATCCGTGCCTATCTTTTTAAGCTGTTTCGAAGGTATTTGATCTGATTATTAATAGAGTTAAATTCAAACGTTAGTAGTTTATAACCAACATCTATTTGAACTTCGATGGTTGACGAGCCACTGGCTCGAATGTTGTGGAGTCGCAAATGCTTTGGCGCGTGATGAAGAACCTTGTGGCTTTGTTGGGCGATTTGATCCCAACGAAGGTAGCTTTGAAAAGTCGCACCATGATCAAGCGAAATCTGGTCGCCAACAACGAGGGTGCCCTTGGGGCCGATAGCGACGGGATGATTCCCTTCGGCAAACTGATCGAGGAGCGACCATGTTTCTCCATCTTGCGATAAAAATATACCATCGGCAGAAATTAGAGAGAGCTTTTCGGCGTCTTTGTTAGTGACTAAGGGGGTTTGAGAAAATATTTTTCTACTCATCAGTTCATCATGGGTTAGTATAATTTTCGAAATTTTCATTTCTGGATCTGGGATTTGCCACCAAATATTACCATGATTAGGTAATAAGCTTTGATGCCATTGGCGCAGTTCTTTTTTTATAATCGCAACCTTTGAAAAAGCCTTAAAATCAGGCGCGGGAATAGTGCCCGGCTCTCTAGTTCGAGGCGAAGGCCGAATGAACGCCACGTTGGCATCAGGTTCCCAAGTCTTGATCTTTGAAACTGGAAGCTCTGTATTTTGGGTGGAAACAATGGTGGCGCCATTTCTAACTTTGACACTGTGCCACCTTCCAAGTTCGTCCTGAACTTTTTGAGCAGCATCGATGGCTAAAAGAATTTTATCGGTGGGTGCACAGACTTTTCCTAAGGAGTCCCACCCGCAAGCCCAATCGGATCGAACAGTGGTCACGGTGAGGGTCGTTCCTACATCGATTTTGTCAGCGGGTATCCACCCCTTGTTAAAACGCAGAACTTGTACTTTTTCTTTGATGATCGCCGTTTGTTCCATGGGAGAATGCTGTACAAAGTCTCTCAGATAAAAAAGATTTTTCTCAGGCACCCATTCTCTCAAGTTATTGTTTTCAACCCAATACCACGTATCGATCCTAGAGCTGATTTCTTTTTGTTTTAAAAGATCGAGGGCGGCTTCGCCCGATTCGAATTGGCTCATCGGATTGCGATAAAAGCGGACTATAGGCTCAATAAGGCCAGGTTGTTTGATGAGGGCTTCAGCTTGATAAGCCAATACTAGGCTAATGAATAAGCAAATCCTTTGCATTCTCCCATTTTAAAGGGAATGTGGGCGAGTTCAAGAAGCGTCTCGTTTACTAGGCCGGAGTCAGGTTTTGCACTACGTGATGGCTAAAAATTTGCTGGACTAACCTCAGATCGCCGTCCAAATTAGGTCATTGATCGAGTCGAGCTAAACGACAGATTTATCACAAAAAAAGGAGCGCTTTTATATGGAAATTAAAAACGTTGGTATTTTAGGTGCTGGGCAAATGGGCAATGGAATTGCGCAAGTCGCAGCGGCTTCTGGCTTTTCCGTTATGATGCAAGATATTTCAGAGAGTGCCTTAGAAAAAGGAATGGCAACTATCGCCAATAGCCTGGATCGTTTGATTAAAAAAGGATCGATGACAGACGCGCAAAAAACAGAAGTGCTATCCCGAATTAAAACAACAACAAATGTTCAAGATTTTAAGAGTTGCGACATTGTGATTGAAGCGGCAACAGAAAATATCGATTTGAAATTAAAAATTTTCAAGCAGATCGATGAAATTCTTCCGGCTCATGCTCTTTTGGTTTCAAATACCTCTTCCATTTCAATCACCAAAATGGCGGCGGCCACTCGTCGTCCAGAAAAAGTGGCTGGAATGCATTTTATGAATCCTGTTCCCTTGATGAAATTGGTTGAAGGAATTCGTGGGTTACAAACTTCAGACGAAACTTTTTCTGCAATTAAAACCATGTCAGAAAAAATGGGAAAAGTTTTTGTCGAGTCAGTCAAAGACATGCCTGGCTTTATTGTCAATCGTATCCTTATGCCAATGATCAACGAAGCTGTTTACACCCTTCATGAAGGGATCGCTGGGGTTGAATCAATCGACGAGGCGATGAAGCTTGGAACCAATCAGCCGATGGGCCCTTTAACTCTCGCTGATTTCATTGGTCTCGATACTTGCTTAGCCATCATGAATGTGTTGCACGAAGGTTTGGGCGATTCCAAATACCGTCCTTGTCCGCTCTTGGTTAAATATGTTGAAGCCGGTTGGTTGGGTCGCAAATCTGGGCGTGGCTTTTACAATTACGCCGAAATGAAAAAATAAAGGAATACTTGGAAATGGAATTTAAAAACATTCTTTTAAAAAATGACGAGAGTGGTGTTTGGGTTCTTACGATGAATCGCCCTCAAGCGTTGAATGCTCTCAATCTTGAAACCCTGGGCGAGCTCGAACAAGCCGTCCATTTTCTCATGGAAAAAAAACCGATCGAGGCGCGTGCTCTTGTGCTAATAGGATCTGGTGAAAAGGCGTTCGTTGCAGGGGCTGATATCAAAGAAATGGTTTCTCTTTCTCCTGAACAAGCGAAAACGTTTTCAGAAAAAGGCCAAAAAGTATTGCGACAAATCGAGATGCTTAGAATGCCTGTGATCGCGGCTGTGAATGGATTTGCATTAGGCGGTGGTCTGGAATTGGCATTGAGTTGTGATTTTGTTTACGCCTCCGAAAATTCAAAATTTGGTTTGCCCGAGGTGGGTCTCGGCTTAATGCCGGGTTTTGGTGGATGCGTTCGCTTGTCTCGAGTCGTTGGACTCAACAAGGCTCGTGAATTGTCGATGACCGGAGAAATGATCGGTGCAAACGATGCCCTCCAGATAGGTCTTGTACAAAAAGTACTACCGT
The DNA here is from genome assembly GCA_041178425.1 of Pseudomonadota bacterium. Lineage (GTDB taxonomy): Bacteria > Bdellovibrionota > Bdellovibrionia > Bdellovibrionales > Bdellovibrionaceae > CAUJGP01. The sequence goes on from JBEGVH010000007.1 coordinate 22,965, forward strand.
CGACGGATTTGCTGGCTCACGCCATGAAAGTGGCAGCCACAATCGTTAGCCGAGGGCCTCGTGCGGTGGCTTCGGTGAAAAGAGTTGTAGTCGATGGCTACGATCTTGCGGCCGATGCGGCCCTAGCCCTCGAGGCTGACAGTTTCGGTCAGCTTTTTAAATTTAACGATAGCCGCGAAGGCATGACTGCTTTCGTAGAAAAACGTAAGGCTCAATTTCAAGGAAACTAATATGGCTTACAAACCTCGGAACCCAATTCGTATTGTTACTGCGGCCTCTCTGTTTGATGGCCATGATGCTTCCATCAATATGATTCGTCGCCTTTTGCAAGAGGCTGGAGCCGAGGTGATCCATTTGGGTCATAATCGATCGGTCCTCGATGTGGTGAAAGCTGCTTTGCAAGAAGGCGCTCAGGGAATCTGTATGAGTTCTTATCAAGGTGGTCACATGGAGTACTTTAAGTACATGCGTGATCTTTTGAATGAAGCTGGCGCTCACTATGTTCAGATTTATGGTGGAGGCGGTGGGGTCATCATTCACGAAGAAAAATTTGAGCTTGAGAAGTATGGTATTGCTCAAATTTTTCATCCAGATGATGGACGTCGTTTAGGGCTCGAGGGAATGACCGACCTCATTATGCAAGGTTGTGATTACTCGCTCACCGAAGCTTTCGAGACGGCCTCCAAAAAAAATTTAAAACTTAGTCCGATTGATGTGCGTGATCCAATCCCACACCGAGAGTTAGGCGTTTGTTTGGCTGCCATCGAGGAGAGAAAAGCTCCCAATAAACAAATTTTAGGTGGCTTTCAAAAGTCTTCCAAAAAGCCACTTGTTCTGGGCATTACCGGAACGGGTGGAGCGGGTAAATCGTCACTGATCGATGAATTAGTCCTTCGATTTTTAGAAGCCTATGATCATGCAAAAATTGGTGTGCTCTGTGTAGACCCTTCGAAGCGAAAAACCGGGGGCAGTCTTCTAGGGGATCGTATTCGTATGAACTCCCTCGGCAGGCAAAGAGTGTTTATGCGCTCAATTGCCTCGCGGGGTTCAGGCAAAGAAATTGCGGATAGCTTGCCCGAGATGTTGAAGTTTTGCCGCGATCTCGATTTTGATCTTTTGATTGCAGAGACGAGTGGAATTGGTCAGGGCAATGTCGCGATCACAGAAGTGAGTGATGTGAGTCTTTACGTGATGACGTCTGAGTTTGGGGCTCAAAGCCAGCTCGAAAAAATTGATATGATTGATTTTGCCGACCTGATAGCAATTAACAAAGCGGATCGTCGTGGTTCAAAAGATGCACTTCGTGATGTTAGTAAACAGTATCGCAGGTCACGAAAAATTTTCGATCAATCGGTCGATGTTCCAGTATTTTTAACCCAAGCTGCTCAGTTTTGTGATGGTGGAGTTGATCGTCTCTTTGTGGCCCTCAACAAGGCCTTGGGAGCCAAGGACGAATACTGGAAAGTGGATGATTCTTATTTGGCGACAAGAGAGGCGCGAGAAGAACAAACAATTATTCCGAGTGAGCGACAAAATTACTTAGCTGAAATTGTCCACACTATTCGCCGATACAAAGAACGAACTGATGAATTAGCCGAAAAAGCAAGTCTTCTTGGCGCTCTCACCAAGGCCAATAAAGAATGTTTAAAGGATGAACTGAAAATCCCGGAGATTCAAAAAGCACTAACCAATGAATTCTCCTTAGAAGAGAAGGGTTTGTTAGAATCATGGGATTCACTGCAGCTACGCTACGGTGGTGACGATTTAAAATTCGAAGTGCGGGGACAAGTTTTTGCACAACCTCTGGTTTCGAAGAGCTTGAGTGGAACTAGAATTCCTCGCGTTGTGTTGCCAAAACTCCGTGATTGGGGTGATCGCTTTCGTTACTTGAGAATGGAAAACGTTCCTGGCGAATTTCCCTATACAGCTGGAGTGTTTCCACTGAAGAGAACCGATGAAGAACCTAAGCGAATGTTCGCCGGAGAGGGTGGGCCCGAGCGCACGAATCGGCGATTTCACTATTTATGCCAAGGAGAAAAAGCTCATCGTTTGTCGACGGCTTTTGATAGCGTAACCCTCTATGGGCAAGATCCAGATACGCGTCCAGATATTTTTGGTAAGGTGGGTGAGAGCGGAGTTAGTATTTGTACCCTCGAAGATATGAAAAAGCTTTATTCTGGTTTCGATCTTTGCGCCCCGAGCACGAGCGTGAGTATGACCATCAATGGGCCCGCACCCATGATATTGGCCTTTTTCTTCAATACGGCTATCGATCAACAAAAAGAGAAAAAAGAAAAAGCCCTAGGGCGAGTCCTTACTGCTGAGGAACTTCACCAACTGCGCGATGAAACGGTTCAGCAGGTGCGCGGAACAGTTCAGGCAGATATTCTCAAAGAAGATCAGGGGCAAAATACCTGCATCTTTTCGATTCAATTTGCACTCAAAATGATGGGAGACATCCAAGAGTATTTTGTAGGTAAGAAAATCCGAAACTTCTATTCTGTGAGTATCTCGGGTTATCATATCGCCGAAGCTGGTGCGAATCCAATCTCTCAGTTAGCGTTTACTCTTTCGAATGGGTTTACCTTCGTTGAGTACTATCTTTCGCGGGGATTAAAAATTGATGATTTTGCTCCTAACTTGTCGTTCTTTTTTAGCAATGGGCTTGATCCCGAATACACGGTTTTAGGTCGCGTCGCTCGCCGCATCTGGGCCATTGTTATGCGCGATAAGTACGGTGCAAATGATCGCTCGCAGAAGCTCAAGTATCACATTCAAACGAGTGGTCGATCGCTGCACGCTCAAGAGATTGATTTTAATGATATACGAACTACCTTGCAGGCGTTGATAGCTCTTTACGATAACTGTAACTCACTTCATACCAATGCCTACGATGAAGCTATTACGACTCCGACCGAGGAGTCTGTACGAAGAGCCATGGCCATTCAGATGATCATTAATCGTGAATTTGGAATGATGAAAAATGAAAACCCTGTTCAGGGGGCTTATTTTGTTGATGAGCTGACCGAGTTGGTTGAAGAGGCAGTCCTTAATGAATTTTTGCGAATCAATGAGCGCGGTGGAGTTCTTGGCGCTATGGAAACTCAATACCAACGTTCACGTATTCAAGAAGAGTCGCTTTACTATGAACATTTGAAGCACTCAGGTGAGTTGCCTATCATTGGAGTGAATACCTTTATCAATCCGAAAACATTAGACCCCAATTACATTCCACCAAAAATCGAGTTGGCGCGAGCGAGTTACGATGAAAAACAAGATCAGTTAAAATCGTGCCAAAATTTTCAGGGCGAGAACGCTGATTTATCGGTTTTTGCATTGAAGCATTTGAAAGCTCAAGTTGTAGCCGGTGGTAATATTTTTGAAGCACTCATGGATGCGGCGCGGGTTTGTAGTTTGTATCAAATGACCCAAGCCCTCTACGAAGTTGGTGGCCAATATCGTAGGAATTTATAAGTGAAAAAGTGTCCTCATGCCGAAGAGTGTTCTGGATGTTCGCTTTGGGGAACAGAATATTCTCAGCAAATAGAGATTAAAACGGCAAGGCTCGCGAACCACGCTACAGAATTGGGATATGAGGGGCCCATTCACTGTCATGAATTGGGAGGCATTGGGATTCGCGACCGAGCTGATATGCAGTGGCGCCTCAATGAGGGATGGGGCTTTTTAAACAAAGACTTTAAAAAGCTCAAAGTCGTGGATCATTGCCCTCTCTTTTCGGAAGAACTACAGACTCTCTATCAATGGTGGTCGCGGTTTAAGCTCAATGCCGCAAAAGCCTCAGTTCGATTAAGAGTTAGTTCCGAAGGGCAATGGGGTGTTTGGCTCGACATGGCCAATATCGAAGTCAAAAGTCTTCTTCTAGAGGATGAACTACTCAGTCAATGGACCCATCGAGCTCACGTAGAAGTGGGGCAGCGTTTTAAAGTGCTCAAGAAAATCAACGATCACTGGAAACTCGTGGACCCAGAATTACGATCATGGTTTTCGACCTGTGATCTTCAAGGGCAATCGTTTTCGCTTTTTGGATCGATTGGTTCGTTTTCGCAGGCGGGCCACCGAATCAACCATCTTTTAGTGAAGTCTGTTTTGCAACAGATCAAGCAGAGGTCGCTCTCGAGTGTGGTCGAATTGGGAGCGGGCGCCGGAAATTTTACCCTCGCAATGGCAGCCGAAGGATTTAAAGTAAAGGCTCTTGAGCAAAGTAATAGGGCTTTGGAGGGATTGCAGCAATCAATAGAACTTTACCCCCACCTTGCTCATCAAATTGATTTTACAGTGGGTAATTTTCAAAAATTGAACTGGGGAGATTGGGCTAAAACGAAAAGCCTCTTGTTTCTCGATCCGCCGCGATCGGGAGTTGGAGAGAATCTCCTTCGGCAGATACCTCAAGGCGATTTTCCGTCTATCATGTATGTAGCCTGCGGACTCGAAGCCTGGTGTGTTGACGGTAAAAGTCTGCGGGAACTGGGTTATTCTCTAAAGGCACTCGATTGGGTTGATCAGTTTCCTAATACCCCTCTTTATGAGATCGTAAGTTTTTGGGAGAAGATACAATAACAAAATTTTTATAGATTTTACAGCACACTCCCCAAGCGAGGGGAGCGTGAAAGGTCTGCGATTCAAATGGCAGCAACATGTTGTTTTGCTGCGGCCAAATAAAAAGTATTTGGTGGTCGAGTGGCAATTTCAAAGCCAATCGTATCTAGCTTTTTTCTCATATTGCAGAGGTGCACTTCAACAGTGTTAGATGTAACATTCGTGTTTTTCCAAATCGAATGAAGAAGGTCTGCTTTTGGAACGCCCGTATCTCCTCGGGTAATCAGAAAATTCAAAATCTGAAACTCTCTGGGAGTGAGTTGAACCTCAGCGCCTTTGTAAGTGACTCGATTTGACATCCAATCAATCTCAAGCCCAAGGGCACCTTTGTTCATAGCAATATCTTGCAGTCTCTTTGTTTTTACCAACAGCTCGGGCACCTTGATTGGTTTGGTTAGATAATCAGAAACACCGAGGGCAAAGCACTCCTCGAGGGTATCGACAGTATCGGTGGCTGATAAAACAAGTATCTTGGCTAGTTTTGGGAGTTCTGGATGAGATCGTAAATAGCTTACGAAGCTCTCGCCGTTTAGATTAAGGTCGGCCAATAAGATATAGGGTTCTGATTGCGCCGATAAAACAGGGTCAATTTCAGCGAGGCTGGAATAGATGCCTAAGTCAAAACGAGAAGAGAGAGTTTCTTGGTAAATAAACTGCCAACTTTCATCATCCTCTAAAACAAAAACTTTCATTGATTCGCTCCTTTATCTTCTTCCGTTCGAAGAAGGGGTAAATAAATTCTAATTGCGGCTTTTGTCGTACTGGTTGCAAATTCGGATAACAGTTCAATGGAGCCACCATAGTTGCTTAATTGTGTTTGAATGGCTCTGAAATTAATGGCTTCAAGAACATCATTTAAAGTCAAGTCTGTTGTGGTTGAGTTGGTAGCATCGGGAGTTCCCCTATTGGTAATTAAGAGGGTTAATTGATCACCAATAATACTATCTTTTTTTACCGACAACTGAAGGACAGGCGATGCTGTTTCTGTAGACTGACCGAGAATCAGCCGGTACAGGGTCTCGAGAAAATAAACCAATTCAAAGTGCGGAACTCTCACTGAAACTCCCTCGAGAGCAGAGTCAAAATCGATTGTAAGAAACTGTTGATCCATCTTGAATTGATTTAGAATCAAACGAGTTGCAGCTCGATGGCATAGGTCTAGCCTTCCGGTGGTTGTTGCATGTTCGGCGCGAACGACAGCACGAAAGGAATCGATAATGCCAAAAGCCCTATCTAAATTATTTTTCATCTTTTCGAGGTACTGTGGTCGCTGCAGGAGAAGGCCCGGATTGGTCTCTAATTGTTCGAGGCAAAATTTAACGACAGACAGCGGGTTGGTGAGATCGTGTAGAACTAAATCTGAGACTTCGCTGAGGGAGTGCTGACGAGCACGTTCTCGTTCTTGATGAAAATGATTTAATAAGCTGGCTTCGCTTAAATGATTAAGATTTTCTAATAAGGACGTTTTATTC
>JBEGVH010000008.1:0-3761 GCA_041178425.1 Pseudomonadota bacterium
ATCAACTATTTTGGTAATTAAATCGGAATACTTAAGGCCCGTTGCTTCCCACATCTTTGGAAACATACTCACGTTGGTAAAGCCAGGAAGAGTATTTATTTCGTTTAAATAAATTTCTCCACTTTCTTGAACAAAAAAATCAATGCGTGCAAAGCCAGAAGCGTTGATAGCCGTGTAGGCTTTGGCGGCGAGGGCTTTGACCTGATTTTTAGTGGCTTCAGAAAGAATAGCTGGAATAATTATCTCTGCCCCCTGCTCGTCGAGGTACTTAGCTTCGTAGGAGTAGAATTCGTGAAGAACTCGAATCTCACCAGGCTCGGAGACTTTGGGGCTATGGCTCAGGCCAAGAACTGAGATCTCGATTTCTCTGCCCGGTATGAATTTTTCAGCAATCACTTTTGAATCATACAAAAAGGCATCTTTTAGTTTTGTTTCATAATCTTGTTCGGACTTAATCTTATGCACACCAACAGAAGAACCAGCATTAGCAGGCTTAATAAAAAAAGGACTTCCAAGTTTCTCACAGAGTTCCTTGTAGCTGTGTGGCTGCCATGGTCTTACGAGCACGTAGGGAGAATTGGGAATGCCTGCGTGAGTAAAAATTTTCTTCATGACATCTTTATCCATCCCCGCGGCTGAGCTGAGAACTCCACATCCAACACAGGGTATATTGAGCATTTTGAAGAATCCTTGAACACAGCCATCTTCGCCAAAGGTTCCGTGCAAGATGGGAAATGCGATGTCTACGAGGATGTCATCGTTTGTTGAAGTATTGAATAATCTTGCTTTTCCATTTTTGAAAGTAAAGCCGATAGAAGGAAATTTTTGAGAGAGTTCCGCATCGATGAGGCTTTTGTAAGAGCCAACCTCATTGAGTAAATACCAAGAGCCTGATTTAGATAGACCCATCAGGACCAGGTTAAATTTATTCTTATCAATGGCAGCCGCGATATTTCTCGCGGAGTTTAAGGACACTTCGTGTTCTGCCGAACGGCCTCCAAATAATAAGGCAACATTGATTTTTTTCATGGAATTTTTTCCTCTCTCTATGCCATTTCAACGAGTTCGCTAATTAAACCGCTGATCCCTTTAAACACCTGGTGGGGTTGTGCCTCACACATATAAGCCGGGGTCGTAATAATTTTGTGTAAACGATCTGTGATATAATCTTCAACCGGGCATTCAACATGCTGTGCTCCCGTTTTTTCGATTTCTTTGGCCGTTTCCGAGTTGTTGCCAATAGTGACAGTAATATTTTCTGAGCCAAGAACTTTAGCCACAAGTGTGGGTGCAATGCAAATCGCACCGATTGGTTTGCTCGCCTTGTGAAAAGCCAAAATGACTCTCTGAACTTCTGGGTGAACCTGAGCTTTGGATCCTTTATGAGCCCAGTCCGATAGATGGAGGGCGGCCCCGAATCCACCAGGAAAAAGTAGAGCATCAAAATTTTTCTCTTGAAGATCTTTAAGGTCTTTGGCGTCACCTCTGCCAATCCGTGCAGCTTCAGCGAGACAATTGCGCAATTCCTTGCTACTCTTTTCGGAGGTTAGATGATTTGTTGGATGAAAATCTAAATTTGGAGCAAAAATTTCGTATTTAGCTCCTGATTGAGAGAGCGCAATGAGGGCTGAAACGGCTTCCGTGATTTCGGCACCATCTTTGTGGCCACAGCCTGATAATACTACTGCAACGTTTTTCATTCATTGATCCTTTTTCAAGGGTGTTAATTCTCTTTTATTTACGTTCAGCAGTATAAAAGCTTTGTTCTTCTAAGGCCAGAGTTTCCTAATGGCCTCGGATGAAGTTTTTAACAGACTCGCAAAAGGTCACTAAGTAGCGAGGAGCACTTTCGGGGCTTTGTCCTGGCTGCAGAACCTGAATAGAGCCTTGTTGGCAACTTTCAAGAAAACGTGACAACTGGGGAACATCCTGGCTCACCTTTATTGAATAGTGAATTTTATAGCCCTCTGGATTTTCTGTCCAATTCACACGGTCGAACTCAATTTGAGTAACATCTATTTGGCAGTTTGGTATCCCTTGGCAATTGGAGTCTTGAGCCACAGCTCCAGGTGGGGTTGCCTTCACTTTGGTGACTTCTAAGTTATGATAGGTGACTGTTTTATCTTCTGGTGTTGCGCTCTGCCTAAAGTGACTCAATGGCTTCAGCATTTCGTCGACGGAACCGGTAGACGAGAAGAACCTTTGGGAGGATGGAACAATATCGCACTCGACTCTCTCGAGGGATTCTTTGCTCCAGCATTTATGATCCTCACGAACAATAGGTGGCGGAGTTTGGGTAGGATCACCGGGGGTGTAGTTCTGAATTCTTTCAACATCCTTAAGTTGCCACTGAGTGGCAGTTTCGACTCTGTCGACGACTGTGACCTCGGTTGAATTGAGAATGTCGAGAACGGGTCGACCTCTTATAACCCTTGTAGTTTCGCGTCCAACAAACTCATCCTTACGAATCAGTCCTGGAGAATCATTGATACCCACCGCCTGCTCAAGCTCCGACGCTAATTTTTGCGGAGAAACCTCAGGTCCGTAGATGAGGTCTTTTTTGGGCGATTTAATGCATCCCGAAAGTAAAACGGCGGTGAGTAGAATTTTTCTTTTGCTCATATTGAGTCCCATCCCCACATCCACATCTGAATGGGGAATATTTTATTGAGGATCGCTAAAGACTGGGCATCAAAATTATGGATGTCGGCGGGACGCCAGGGGCCGAAAATCAGTTTTGTGAGATCAACAACGCTATCAGTTTTAAAAACGTGCCCAGGACGGCCAATATAAAACTGACCTCCCTGTCGTTCGAAGATGAGGTCGTCGATTCCCAGGTCGCGCGAGGCCTTTTTAATTTTTGAGCAGAGAAGGTCCGGGCGCAAGATGCGAATCATACCTAAAAAGTTATCGTGTTTAATCGCACCAGCAGCCTCTAGCTTTTTGCCTAAATTGAGAGAGTGGGCGGGTGAGATTATTTTTAGGTTTTGCTTTGTTTGTGCACGGATAAAGTTAAGAAGAGCAAAAAGCTCTGGAACATTTCCACCCCATTCATGAATATGACCCTTCAGGTCAGCACCCTTACCCTCAACGGCGTAAGCCATCAGTTGGTTGCTCGTGTTCCAAGCCGTATAGATATTGGAGTTAGGTATTTTGAGGAAGCGACGGATCTCTTCTGCAGTCCTTAAAGTAGTCACAGAGTGCTTTTGATAGAGATTGAGAATAGCCTCGGGGGCCACCTTGGGGCCTGTAACAAACTTGAGATTGTTTGATTCTGTAGGTAATTCGCCAGTAATGGTAAAATGATTCTCCGTGCCGGCCATTTCAAAATCAAATTTGCGATAAAAGTCAGGAATATCGGTCCAGAGCAGGGCAATGTCACACCCCTGCGCCTCCGCACTTTTGAGGCAGTCTTCCATAATTTGACGGCTTAAACCCTGATTTCGATGACTGGATGCGGTTACGACGCTCCCGATGGCGGCTACTTTCAATAGGAGCAGTGGAGTTTTTACAATGAGGGGTTTAATCAAGGCGTGAGATACGACGGCTTCTTCGTCAAACATCACTCTGATATTATTGAGATTCGCCAACGTAAAAGCGGTCGGATACTCCTCGGAAATGTTCCAATGGGTATTGGGGCGAAGGGAACTGCTAACAAAATCGATAACCTTAGAATATTCGTTTTCAAAAGGTGGTCTAGGACCTTCCATTGTCCCTCCTTTAATAGTATACGGTTATTTTAAAAGACGATATCTTGTGTG
>JBEGVH010000009.1:0-273249 GCA_041178425.1 Pseudomonadota bacterium
TGGAGCCGAATCAAATTACTTACTTTTTTACCTTGGTAAGTCTTGAACTCGCCAGCGACGTAAAGTTTTTGACTGACCTCATCGAGCGCGATGGCCACAGGATGGCTACTAAATCCGGAACCAACATCAAAAGAGTAATCGATTGACCCATCGATATTAGCTCGTACGATACTTCTATTAAAACTTAATCCCTCATTTCGAACATATCCTTTTAGATACAGTTGTTGATTCGTGCCATCGTAGACTATTGCCTCCAAACCATATTTTATTTTTTCAATTGAGGTAAAATGAGTATCGAGCCGGCCGTCTCTATCAATTCTCACCAGATTGGGACTAAATACTTTTTGGTATACTTCAAAATATCCAGCAACATAGATTTTATTGGTGAATGGATCAGAAAAAATATTTGTGACCGTTCCATCAAAGCCAGAACCAGTTATGAACGAATGATCAACTGACCCATCGTTGTTCAGCCGCGCGATTCTCTTTACGGCAATGCCAATGTTCGATTCAAAACTGCCGCCGATGACAATCTTTTGATTCATCTGATCAACATAAAGAGCCTGAATATCATATAATCCGCTCTGCACAGAAAATGTTGTGTCGATAGAGCCATCTAAATTGATACGAATTAAAGGGCCGACAAATGTACCACGATAATTTGAAAACACTCCGCTAGCATAAACCTTGCCATTTAAACTATCTAAAAACAATTTTATGGGAGGATTGTTAAATCCCACTCCGACATCAAAGCCGCTAAGGGGAGAGCCGTCTTCGTTAATACCGGCGATGCGAACATTGGAAACACCCTGGTATGTTGTAAACGAACCAACAGCGTATAATCTATGCCTGACTTTATCATGCAAAAGATCTGAGACATCCGAATCGAATCCAGTTCCAATAGCAAAGTTGTTATCGACCGAACCATCTGCATTTAAACGCACGATATAATTGACCTGCTCTCCATTGTAAGTGGTAAAGTTACCGGCCACATATATTTTTTGCTCGGTGCCATGCAAGACAATACTTCGAACATCGCCATTGAAGCCGAGACCAGAGTTAAATGTGGTATCGATCGAACCATCGCGATTAAGCCGGGCAATTCGATTGACTCGAACACCCTTATAGTACTCAAAAGACCCACCCACATAAAGTTTTTCAATGATTGAATCGTAGGCGATAGCGTTGACACTATCAAGATAATCACCGGACACGAACCCATCACCCGTTGCAAAAGTCCTATCAACGGTTCCATCTATATTTAATCGAGCAACACTTTTTTGCGAAACCCCTCTGACAGAGGAAAACAGCCCAGCCACATAGATCTGAAGTTTTCTCTCATCCATCGAATAAACCATTATCCCATCATCCGTCCCACCCGAGGATCCCAGCTTGAAACCAGAGGGATTGAAACTAATGTGCCTAGTAATTCTTTGTTCCCCCTGCCTCAACACGATCGTTCTCGGTCCCCGATCCCCATAAAATTGCACACCAAAGGAAAACGATGAATTTTGACAGAATTGACTTGATGACACTCCCTTGGGGAGCTGGGTCAGCGCAGGAAGAACGATCGAAACCTGTTGGCCAGAAACACATGATCCCGAAAATACTTTATAACCAGCGAGGTTTTCGTTTTCGCGCACCGAAAGGAGTGAAAAAATGCTTTCATCAATAACTTCCAAAGAAATCGTGGCAACAGCCACCTGACCAACCGTATTTGTCGCAGTAATTGTAAAATTTGTGGGCGCAAGCAGAGCCGTTGGCGTTCCACTAATGTAGCCGGTAGAGGCATCGATGCTCAATCCCGTCGGCAACGAAGGATTAATTGAAAAGGTAAAAGGACTGGAACCAAATAAACTGGGTTTATTTATCGCAATGCTATGGCTTCGAGCATAAACATTGGTACTTGATACATACACAAGGCCAGAGGGAGGTGTTAAATCGCGAGTCCACTCAAAAAAACTGGGCGCCATGGGATCCTGTTCGTTGCCAGCGAGATCACGACCCAAGAGGCATAATTTAACCGGACCAGCCGACAAAGCAGCAATACTCGTTAATAGGGGTTGATTGACTGGGGTCCATGCGCCATAACTCGACGCCTGCGTGCAATCCAAGCTCCCCCCAGAACCAACGACAAATCGATACTCGGCCAAGTCGAAATTTGAAACGGATAAATTCAAAGAGTCTACTCGATTAGTCCCCGTTGGCACGCAACATTCAAATTCAGCATAAGGCGCTATGGTGTCGATACTGACCATTTTCGAACCCAAATCATAACCCGTGCCGAGCAAGGGCAAACTAAGATTAAGTGATCTCCCCTCGGCATCAACCATTTCAGCACCGTTGGCCGATAAGGACGAAACTCCCGCATAATTCAGGATATCCACACCATCGCCAATCTCTACATCCGCTGTAAAAGTTAACACATCGGATCCTGATCCAGACTGATAGGTCGCAAATTTGAGCTGCGGCAGGAAATTGAGTTCTAATCTAGGCATACCGTTCGCAGTATTAACTAAAATAGGTTTATTGGTCTTTACTTTGATAATCAAAGTAGTCCCGACGGAATAAACTCCTTGTGGATTCATGATCGTCACGTGTTCGATTTTAGGATTAACATCTTCTAACTTCAGGTCGGAGCTTACATCGTTTACATTGACTTCTAATTGACAGGCCGTAAGCAATAAAAGAAGGAAGCCAAAGAGCATCCGGAACGAATAGCAATATTCGTTCCGGATGCTCTCCCATTGAGCTCTCAGTTTTTTATTGGAGTGCTGCTTATCAATCAATGACTGCTCCGATTTCCGATGGAAATGTTTAATAGCTATTTCCCAAAGCTCTTATCGGAAATTTTCCTCGGTAATTGAGCACCTTTCCGGCAAATCGGGCTTTTCTCTTGAAATGAGACAAACAAAGCAGTAAAGAAAAATTCAAAATTTAATCGGTTCACATCGTAAGCATCGATATCCGATTTTTCTGACATAAAGTGAGACAATTCACCCTTGATTTGAAGATACAATTCCAGCAGACTTTTTAAAAGTGAGTCACCCAAAGTAAGACGTATTTCAAATTGCGATGGCTGAACTCGGTCCCCAAACTCGGGAGGTTTCCAATGGATTTAAAAGGTGCGTTCATCATCGGTTTTATTCTGACCTTACTCGGAATCGTCGTCGCAGGACTCGGGTCAGCTCTTACTCCCCTCCTCATTGCCTTTGGCTTTGCGTATCTTCTATTTCCAGTGATCAAAAAAATCGAAGATTGGGGCATCAAGCGCCATTACTCAGTGGCTGGTGTATTTCTCGGTTGGACATTTTTAGTGACCATCACCTTTGTGGCTATAGTGCCTGGCCTTATGAGGGATTTTCATGGTCTACTTCAAGAGTTTCCTCAATCGGCTACAACAGTGATTGATCGCCTTGAGAGCCTAGCATCCGAGTACGGGTTCACTCTCACTCTTAACAAAGCCTCGATCAATCAGTTTATTCTTGAACACACCTCAGAAATCTCAACGACTCTTTTAAAGGGTCTTTCAAACGTTTTTGATGGTTTGTTCACCAATGCTCTTCGATGGCTTCTCTCTGTGCTGAACCTCTTTTTAATACCGCTTTTTTTCTTTTACCTTATTAACGATTTCGAAAAAATCACCGCCGGTGTTCAATCTCTCATTCCTCCCCGGTTTCAAGATAAAGTGAAAGAGTTTTTCGAGATTACCAATACGATTTTGAGCGGCTACATCCGCGGCCAAATCCTTGTGGCTTGTATACTGGGGCTCCTTTATGGCATTGGGCTTACGATCGTTGGACTTAAATTTGGATTTCTCGTGGGCATTATGTCTGGGCTTCTCAGCATCATTCCTTATGCCGGATTCACGATTGGTTTTGTTACCTCAATGGTCATAGGCCTGGCCAACTACGATGGCCTCGGTAGCTTTCTTGCGATTGTGCTGGTTTTTGTCATAGTGCAATCCCTCGAAGGCACGGTCATCACTCCTCGGCTCGTTGGCAACAAGGTTGGCCTGAGTGCTTTAACAACGATGCTTGCTCTTATTATCGGTGGAAATCTCTTCGGGCTAATAGGGATGCTGATTGCCATTCCTACCGCTGCGGTCCTTAAAATTCTGCTGATCGAAGTTGTTAAAGAGTACCGATCGATCGAGTTTCTGCAGATACATAAATAATTCCAACTATAAAGGGCCTCGGCTCAGACAATCTTTGTTTAAGCGCTTGACAAAGAATTCCATCGTCATGAATGATAAATCAAATTAATGGGTGCAAGAGTAACTCTTGTAGTTAACTGAAAGTAGGGTCGCTTTCATTTGGAGGAACTAGCCAATGGTTCTTATAGAAAGCCGTCGTGCACCCTTTGCCGAATTTAATCAAATCTTTTCTGTTAATCCATTGATTTAACAGAACCACAAAAATCTCGCTAAACTACGAAATGAGAACTTTATGGTTTCTGTAATCATACCATCGTTTAATCATGCATGGGCCCTCTCGGAGCTTATTCCTAGGTTCAAAACGATTCCGCTCGTAAGCGAAGTCATTATTATTGACCAGGGTTCTACCGATCAGGCGATCGATACTGACTCAAATTTAGGAGCCCTCACGCTCCTAAGCCCCATGCCTAATTTAGGAAGTTGTCTTGCCGAGGGTGTCACTGCCGCTCGAAACGAACTCGTTGTGTACTGGCATCCAGAGATGCGAAATCCAACTCCAGAACTCATCGAATCCCTCATCACCCCTATTGAGGGAGACTCGGTTGACTTCGTTTCGACCTATTCGACAAACCTAACGGACGACACCGTTACGAGTTTTACTGTGAGGCCTCAGGTAAATATTTGTTTTCCAGAGCTTTCTTCGGTGAACGAGTTTTTCCCTAAGATTTTTGCTTCGCGAAAGAGCCTTCTCTCAAAAATAAAGATTGATCGTAATAACGCTTTTACTCTAGGCCTCCTGATCGATCTCAAACAACTTAGCATTCGAACACTCGAAGTTGGAATTCAAGCTCACCCCGAAAATTTAATACCGACTCCCCACCAAGAATTAAAATCACTGGCTGAGACTTGCGCCAAAAGCCTTTTTGAACGAATGGCAAAATTTCGAAGAATAAATAGTTTTTTATTGAGCGAAGCCCAAGACAACGAGATTTCAAAAAAAACTCAACCTGATTATTTTTCAAAGGTCATCAAAAACCAGCCAATTCTTCTGATCGACCTCGACCACACCGTGATTAACGGCAATCTTCTTTTGGATTTGGCTCGCTATGCAGGTCTTGAAACGGAAGCTAGAGATGTTTTAGAAAATTCAAAATTCAATCCAGGTCAAAAAATAATCAAATTTTCTAAAATCATGAGCGGAATTCCTCGATATATTTTTGAGAAAGTCGCAAAATCCACTCCATTAAGAATAAAAGTTCCAGAAACAATTCTCGAACTCAAACGACTAGGGTATCAAGTTGGGCTCGTCTCAAATGGTTTTTTACTTCCCACCGAAATTATTCGAGAACGCATCTACGCTGACTTCTCGATTGCTCATCATCTGAATTTTAAAAAAAGCCTTTGCACTGGTTCAATCGTTTGGTCGAAACTTTTTTCTGAGGACGCCAGTCCAGAAATCACCAAGAGCATTTCTATCAATAATATCGCTCGAAACTTAAGAAAAACGATGCCAGATGATGACGTTGAGATCATTCATGTCAAGGCCTCTACCGATACTTTAAACCCTTCAGAAGACCTGACCATTCATGTTGGCTCAACACTTTCTTATGATCGTCCACTCCCTGATGGACACCTATCGATAGGGACCCTCAGTGATCTCCCCGAGCTTCTTCGCCAAGAGTATTCTACCTTTCTCTCGGGTTCCCATCTAACGACCCAATAACCTGACCTTCAAAGGCAAAAAAAAAGAGGAACCTTTCGGTTCCTCTTTTTCGTTTGCTTCTTTAGCAAAAACAGAAAGCTTACTGCTTATTGTCAGCTTTCATGTTCTTTAATTGATCACCAAAGATATCGCCGAAGCTAGTTTTAGAAGAGCTAGTTGCCTTCTTAACATAGTCATCAACGTCTGCTTTTTGATCACGAAGTTTTACAAGCTTCGAGCTAAGACCGATCTTACGAGCGTCTTTGTCGATGCTGATCACTTCTGCTTTTACTGATTCGCCAACCTTAACAAATTCGTCAGGGTGGTTAATACGATCAGTTGTAAGCTCAGAAATGTGGATTAAACCTTCGATATCGCTCTCAAGCTCTACGAACACACCAAAGTCAGCTGACTTAACAACTTTAACATCGTGTTGAGTTCCAACAGAGTACTTGTTTTCGATATTTGACCAAGGATCAGCTTCGAGTTGTTTGATACCCAATGAGAATCTTTCGTTCTCGATATCAACGCCCAACACAACCGCACGAACTTTTTGGCCTTTAGTGAACATTTCAGAAGGATGATTGATTCTCTTAGTCCAAGAGAAGTCAGAGATGTGAACAAGTCCATCAATGCCTTCTTCGATACCAATGAACACGCCGAAATCTGTAACAGACTTCACTTCGCCTTCAATGATAGTCCCTGGAGCATAAGATTCTTTCATCTCTACCCATGGATTTGGTTGCAATTGCTTCATACCTAAGCTGATACGACGGTTTTCAGCGTCGATCTCAAGAACTTGTACGTCAACCACATCGCCAACATTGACGATTTGTGATGGGTGCTTCAAACGCTTAGTCCAGCTCATTTCTGAAACGTGGATCAAACCTTCAACACCTTCACCCAATTCTACGAATGCACCGTAGTCAGTGAGTGATACGATCTTACCTTGAGCTTTAGATCCGATTGGGAATTTTTCGCGAACAACATCCCAAGGATCAGGTTGAAGCTGTTTCATACCCAATGATACGCGCTCGCGCTCATTGTCGTACTTAAGAACTTTAACTGTGATTTCATCAGAAACATTGAGCAATTCAGATGGGTGCTTAATGCGGCCCCAGCTCATGTCAGTGATGTGAAGAAGACCATCCATACCACCAAGGTCAATGAACGCACCGTAATCAGTGATGTTCTTAACCAAGCCAGTAACGATTGAACCCTCTTTCATAGTATCAAGAGTTTGGTTGCGGAGAGTTTCTCTCTCTTGCTCAAGAAGAGCGCGGCGAGAAAGAACGATGTTTCCACGTTTTTTGTTAAACTTGATAACTTTGAACTTATATTTTTTGCCGATGTATACATCCATGTTACGAACTGGACGCAAATCGATTTGGCTGCCAGGCAAGAAAGCCTTAACGCCGATATCAACACTGAGACCGCCTTTAACTTTAGCGACAACAGTACCTTCAATAACTTCTTCGTTTTCAGCGGCTTTCGAGATATCAGCCCATGCACGAAGCATGTCAGCTTTATCTTTAGAAAGTACGATCATGCCGTTTTCATTTTCGATACGATCGATGAGAACTTCAACCTTCTCGCCAGGACGCACGTCACGAACGCCATCAACCATTCTAAATTCAGAAATAGGAATAAGCCCTTCTGATTTGTAGTTAATGTCGACAAGAACATAGTCGCTCTGAACTTCAACAACAACACCAGAGACAACGTCTCCGACTTTGAAGTCGTGTTCTTTAATTGAATCTTCGAAAAGAGATTCGAAGTTTTGCCCCTTAAATGGAGCTTCATCGCCAGGATTAGCAGCTACCTGCTCATCGGCGGCATCAAGCATAGCTAGAACGCTCTGGCGTTCCTTCTCAGACTTGCTTAGTTGTTTTGACATAGAAAAAAAGATCCTCCTGTGGAAGCAGGCTCTACCCCGCTTCCTTTTTTAACTCGAATTCTCAGAATTCGGTCACTCTTATGATGAGTATCCTAGCTTTTAGAGGGGATGGGAGGCCTTGTCAAATTTAAACCCCGGATATTCTTAAAAAAATCGTAACGAAAAATGTCTCTCCAAGGTTCTCTTTTAGTTCAACTTGAAAACTCCAAGCTATCTTGCTGAAATCTTATGACTTATTTGGATAAAAATTGTTCACGAATCCGGGCTTCTATCAATCCTACAGCATCGATGAGAGTGAGATCAGAGGTATCGAGAACCCACGCCTTATCTGGAATCTGAAGGGGTGCTGCTTTTCTGCTGGAATCTTGAAGGTCACGAACTTTCTGCGAAGCCACGGTTTCTTCAACCGACATTCCCATGTCTTGGGCTCTTCTCGTGGCTCGTTGAACATGATCTGCCGTGAGATAAACTTTAAGTGGAGCATTGGGAAAAACCACCGAACCGCAATCTCGCCCCTCGGCCACCAATCCGGGCGTCTTGTGTTCGCAGTCGCGTTGAGCCTGCAAAAGGCTCTCGCGAACTTTTGGTAAACGACTGACTTGGCTCGCCCATAATCCCACTTCTTCACGTGAAATGGCATCCGTTACTGAGTGCCCTTGGTACATGACTTCCGTGCGCTCTGGCTGCATTTCCACAGACCAAATAGGTGAATGAGCAAGTTCTGTTAATGCGTTTTCATCGTTGAGGTCCACGCCCTCTTCGTGAGCCACGAAGGCAAGGCCTCGATAAAAAGCCCCAGTAGAAATCCACTGCCATCCCATTCGACGTGCGAGTTCACGGCTCACTGAGCTTTTCCCAGACGCCGCTGGCCCATCAATTGTCACCACAAAACCCATACTGAAAGCTCCTAAATTCGTGATAAAAAACCAACCGGGCTCACGTCTTACCCAAAGCCGAACTTACTTATCTTAAGGCCGGAACTTTTACCAGAACTTCCTTAAGTGCCTCCAAAATGGCCTGATTCTCATCTTCCAAACCAACTGTCCAACGCAAATGATGAGGCAAACCATAATTACCAACTGGTCGCAAAATCAAACCCTTGCGAAGAAGTTGCTCATAAACTTGCTGCGCTTCTCGTTTGGTATCAAAAAGGACAAAATTGGCCTGAGAAGGAAGATAAGTTAAATCGAGCTCTTTTAATCCTTGATAAATCTGATCGAGCCCATCCCAAATCACTTTTTGGGATTTTTTAAGATAAGAATCATCATCAAGGGCCGCGATGGCAGCGACTTGAGCCAATTCATTGGTGTTAAATGGGTTTCTTACGCGATGATAAAGATCGATCACCTCTTGTTGAGCAATAATGGCGCCTAAACGTAAACCGGCGAGCCCATACACCTTGCTGAACGTTCTCATCACAACCACAGACGAATAGTCTTTCATCCACTCTTGCCCAGAGGCGTAATCAGCGGCGCGTACAAATTCATTATAGGCTTCATCAAATACAATCAAAAGATCGGGGCGCTTTCCCACCTTCTCCATAAAAGAGGCAATGGCCTGTTTTCCTACGTAAGTTCCTGTTGGATTGTTTGGATTGGGCAAAAACACCAAGCGAATTTTTGGATCTTTAAGAGCCAAATCAGCCATCGCTGCTAAATCCATTGTAAAGTCGTCGTTGAGTGGCACCTTAACGGTCTCTACACGAGCCGCTTGGGCACAAATCGGATAAGCGACAAAAGCTTTGTCTGTGGTCAGTATCTTTTCACCGGGTTCACAATAAATTCGAATCAACAGATCAATAATTTCATTGGAACCGTTGCCAAGAGCAAGATGAGTTGGAGACACCTTCCAAGCCGAAGCAATTTTTTGAACAAGTTCGAAACCCAAGGGATCTGGATAGCGATGCAAATTTTCGAGATGACTTTTAATGGCTTCAATGGCCTTGGGCGACGGACCCAATGGGTTTTCGTTGCTTGCCAACTTGATAATTTTCGACAACCCATACTCTCGTTGAGTTTCTGAAATTGGTTTTCCTGGCTTGTATGGAATCAAATTTTTAATTTCAGATGAAACACGCATAGCTAAAAACTCCCCCTTGCCCAGAGCAATCTCCCGTGGCGTAAACAGGAGTACTATAGTAACAAAGCAGGATTCATCGCAACATTTTTTGCTTTAGCGCCCCCCCCCGAAGCCCCCCTCTAAACTTTAGACAGTTGATCTCATTTTGAGCGATTCGCTGTCTCAAAATGAGATCAATTCAAATATAGAGTGTTTTAAATTGGTACAGTTTATGCCCTATAGCTGTTTGAACAGTGATTGGAGCATTTATGAAAAAATCATTTCTTACTAAATTAGCCTTCGGTTTTTTAATGGCAGCTTTCGCCGTGGGATGCGCGCAAGACTCATCAAAATCGTCTTCGTCTTCTCGTCGTGGCTATTGCGACCCGAATTCCTACAATTGCTCAAGCAACTACAGCTACGGCAATCAATACGGGAACAACTACAATACGGGCTGTGGTATGAACGCCGTCAGCACGAGCTATGGTTGCCTACCGCGTGGAAATTGCCCGGTTAACTATGGTTATAGTATGCAGACCAACCAGTGTATTCCCGCTCAAGGTGGTTACAATACTGGCTATAACAATACCGGATACAATAATTATAATAATGGTTATTACAATAACGGTTATAACAATGGCTACAATAACTATAATAATGGTTATTACAACAACGGGTACTACGGCTACTAAAGACGAGGTCGCACTCGCTTAGCCCCCTCTAATCCAATGTTGACCCGAATCTCACTCGCTATTAGGACTGAACCTTCGGAGGATTGTAACTATGAGCACTGAATTGAAAATTACCGATACTGTTGTTGGAACCGGCAAAGAAACGACTAAAGGCGCCTTGATTAGCTGTCACTACGAAGGCTTCTTGGAAGAAGGAACCAAGTTTGATTCTTCTCTTGATCGTGGCCAACCCATTCAGTTTGTTATTGGCACTGGCCGAGTCATCAAGGGCTGGGACCAAGGCCTTATGGGCATGAAAGAGGGCGGTAAACGAACTTTATTTATCCCCTCGGAGCTAGCTTATGGTGATCGCCAAGTTGGCCCAATCATCAAGCCCAACTCCAATTTAATCTTTCACGTGCAACTCGTAGAAGTGCGTCCGCGAGATTAACGGCACCAAGTTCATTTTGACCTCCATCGGTAACGGTGGGGGTTCGGGCTTCATTACAAATGTTATCATCAGAAGCAGTTGCTGTTCCCCCGGACAAAAATTAGTTCGATGGGTGATAACTACTTTTTTACCAGAGAGGCGGCCAAGCCAACCGCCCCGCGCTCCTTGAATACGACTCCCCACCCGGGGTGAGTCGCCCTCTTCCTTGGTCGGGGACGGACATCGTCTAAACTGTTACAAGCAAAACTAAGTTTCCTCTTCGAGCTCTTCCGAAAACGTGCCACACCGAGAAACGTACCATTTTAAGAGTTCGAAGACCTAAGAATCAAATCTTATTCCTCAAAAAAGCGCCGAAGGACTTCACACACCAGTAAAACCAGTCGTAAAATCGCTAAAGCTCTTCGTACAAAACGCCGAAACTTAAATGGTTGGTTTAAGTTTGTCATTTTGACCTCCATCGGTAACGGTGGGGGTCTTTTTCTTTGGTGATACTCGCTTACGCTTGCAACCCCAAGCCAGGGCAGTTGGTTTGGCCAAGACCATCCTTTTGCAAACGAAGCCAATCTGTGGAATGAAATTAAATTGAAAATGGGAGTCCGAGGGATCCGACTCCCGATCACTATGGCCGGCTTTAAATCAACCGAATGCCTTCAATGGATTTTAGAGCTTCACGTACACGCTCGGCGTGTTCGAGACTGGTTGTTTCAAGGAGAAAATCAATTCGTGCCTCACGCAATTGAAGACCTCGCTCAACGCGATCATGGTGAACTTGTAAGATGTTCGCTTTTTCCATTGCGATGGCCGTTGTCATCTGGCCGAGCAAGCCTGGTATATCTGGCACGACGACAGAAATTTCCGTGAGGCGACCTTTTCTGATTAACCCCTGGTCAATAATTTTACCCACAAGATTCAAATCAATGTTGCCACCGCTTAAAACAATACAGGTCTTTTTACCGAGCGGAATTTTACCCTGCATCGCTGCGGCAAAAGAGGCAGCACCACTGCCCTCCACCACCGCTTTAGCTCTCTCGATTAAAAAGAAAATCGCTTCGGCAATTTGATCATCCGTCACCGTCACAATATCATCGACATATTTTTTAATAAAAGAATCGTGCATGATTTGGCTGGCTTTTTTGACGGCGATACCATCAGCAATCGTTACTCGACGACGAGGAGGTGGCTCAATCACTGGCTGGCCATGAAACATCTGCGACATCGTTTGAACAAGTTCGGACTGCACTCCAAAAATTTTAATATCGGGTTTAAGAATTTTCAGAGCAACAGCGATACCACTAATCAATCCTCCACCACCAATCGGCACAATGACTGAGTCGAGATCAGGAAGTTTTTCGAAAATCTCGATACCGATCGTCCCCTGCCCTGCAATAATCTGCTCGTCTTGATAAGGATGAATAAAAACTCTTTTTTCCTCGGCTTCAATAAGCTTGGCTCTCTCGAAAGCATCATCGTAGATTGTTCCATGAAGAAGAACCTCAGCACCATAGCCACGAGTGGCATCCATTTTAATTAATGGCGCCGTTTCGGGCATTACAATCTTAGACGATACACCCATTTTGGTCGCACTGTAGGCCACACCTTGGGCATGATTACCCGCAGAGCTTGCCACCACGCCTCGGGCTCGCTCTTCAGGAGTTAGTGATGAAATTTTACTGAGAGCCCCACGAATTTTAAAGCTTCCGGTGAGCTGTTCGTTTTCCATTTTAAAGAAAACTTCAGTGCCAAGCAGCTTGCTCGCACTGAAGCTTTTGTCGATCGCCGTCTCTTTAATGATCCCCTTGAGACGTTCTCGCGATTTTTGAATATCGGCAATTTTCACTTGCATGGTCTGCTACCTCAACAATTAGAAAGTGGAATTTTGTTCTCACCCTCCCAGTAAAGGCCTACACCGATAAGAGGGAGATACGTCGTGCTCTCGTCGCCTACAAGAACATGTTCCTCCACTCCATCACCAAAGCCTATGATTTGCCGCTCGTCAAAGTAATAAAAAGGTGCGATATGCTTTCCGCAATGCACACACTGATCAATACTGTGACTCTCTTTTTCTATCGTCGCCCCACAAACATGACACCGCCGTAGATAACTTCCACCGTGGCTCATGTGAATGTCCTTTCCTATCCCAAAGTATAGCGAACATTTCGATTCCTTACCCCGTGATTTTTCACAAATAAAAATTACCGAAGAAGTCTTTATGGTTAATCCTTTGCGTCAAGCAGAGTCGCAGATTGAGACAAAGGGATTGATGGGTGTGCCTTTGCGAGTGAGGGTAGAGCTTCTGTTCCTTGCGACCGTTAAAGTTCAAACAATCGGTGCTCGTCGAGGAACGAGGTTCCTCCACTACGCTCCGAACTCACTGTTCCGCTCGCAAGGAACACAAGCTCTACCCTACTTGCGAAACGACATTGACCCAATCGGAGAAGAGACGAATGTCTCGTCGCCATAGCAATGTCGAACAAAATGAATAAACTTTTGGCGCCTATTTTTATTTTTGTGTCTGAGGTTTTTACGTTTTTTCTGAGAAGGCGATAAAAAAATATTTGCTTGTTTCATCCGGAGAGTGCCACTTGAATCTCACCAAAAGTCTAGTGCTATACTTAAAAAAGCGGCACGTCTCCTCGAATCTAAAACGTCGATTCTCGATCTTTGATCGAAGGAGATGATAACCATGAAAGAAACTAAGTTAATCCTGATCTTCATCACCCTCTTTTTGCTCTTTCTGGGCGGAGAAAAGGCTTTTGCAGAAAAAAAGAAAATCCAAGAAATCAATTTTAGTGAAATGGATGTGCAGGGCTCAGCACGCACACCCGATGGAACCTACCTTGTTCAACGAAGAGGCCTTCGATTCTTGCCTCTCTACGACGTTAAGCGAGATCTCGATCAAAAAATCAGAAAATCAACTAGCTATTTAAAGTAAACATCAGAGGCACATATGTATCTAATCGTTGAGCACCGCAAAGATAAGTTTAGGAAAACATGGAAACTCGAAGCTCTTAAGAAACCAATGAGTGTTGGCCACTCTCGCCACGCTGACATTCGCCTTGATAAATCACAATCTGGCATCACTGGAATGTTTGAGTACAGGCAAGGTCAATGGATATACAGCAATCTCAAAACCCCAAAAGACTTAAACCAAAGTAGGAATATCGCCATCAAAGGATCCACAATTATTCCTCTCTCAGAGGGCGAACTTCATGTGTCGCTTCTCGATCGCCAAATTGAACTCTTTAAATCACACGATAGCACTTCTGTTTCCACAAACAAAACCCAGCTCTGGCTTTTATGGAAACGCAACAACAAGGTTTGGTTTAGCGAATACGTTTCTACCTCTGCAAAAGTGTATTGGCCCCACAACCAAAAACCTATCGCCCTCACCCCTTCGAACAATTGGCAATCCATCGAAGAGGAAGGTCTCACTCTATCCTACAAATTGGCCAATACTCCCGACTCGAAAGGACTCTTTGGAGGTAGTTTAAAAGAACTTCTCGATCCCACACTGCGGCCATTTATTGCGGCCGCTTTACTGGGAAGCCTCTTAACCGGCCACCTGACCCTCACGGGCACAAAAACCCCCGAACCCGTCGCTCCTGTTGCGAAAAAACCTGTCGTGACCTCTAGCACTGTCGTGAGGCTCGAAAAAAAGCCGATTCAAGAACCTCTGCCAGAGGCTCCCAAGGCGCCCGTAGCTAAAGCCTTAGAAGCCGCTGTGGCCCCCAAGGTGGCTCTCTCTGCTAAAGCAAAGGCACAACGCACTCTAGGAAAAGTATTTTCGCAAATCGGAAAACAATCGCTTAAAACGATTGCCATGGGTGAGGGGCCAAAAACTATTCAAATCACAAACACCAGCGTTCCTGATATAGTGCCCAGTAATGCGAAAACCTTGAAGGTACTTGGTAGTTTGGGGTCGGGAACGGGACTACAGCCAAGCCAGTTTAATAAAGGTGCCACCAAAGAGGGTGGCGTAGGCAATGGCAGCGCCTCCATCGGCGGTAAAGACCTCGGACAAATTGCCCAAGGCAATGTGGGTCAAGGAAACATTGGGCTTTTGCATAAAGAGAGCGAAGTCAGTGGCGGACTCGATCGCGATGTGATTGCCAAATACATCAATAGCCAGAAAGGCAAAATTCTCTTCTGCTATGAAAGACAGTTGAGCGCCAATCCAGGACTCTTCGGCAAAGTGTCTGTGAAATTTCAGATCACGGGCAACGGCCGTGTCGAAGCACAAAATATAACTGAAAGCACTCTTTCCAACCAGAACGTTGAATCCTGCCTCCTTCAGTTAATGGCCAACTGGCAATTTCCCGAACCCAAAGGGGGCGTGCGCGTGCTCGTTAGCTACCCTTTCGTGTTCAAGAGTCTTAACTAAACAGCAATTAGGGAGTTCAACATGAAAACAGTAACGGTAGAAGAACGATCAAACCTTTTAAAAAAATCAATTCTTTGGTGTTTAATGATTTATTTGCTGTCGTATAGCATGAGCGCTGGCGCTGCCGAAGAAGCATCCGACAAACTTGACATCACAAACCTTGAACAAAAATATTGGTCAGCCAAAGATGACGACTATACTGTCGTGCAAAATAGAACCTTTACCAAAAATCGTCGTTTTTTTATTAACTTCAGCACCGGACGACTTATTAACGACGGTTTTCTGGAGGGCGAACCGAACTCAGTTGCGCTAGGCTACTTTTTCAATGAGAAAAATGGATTTAGTATCGACTACTCGCTTTTCAAAACAAAAGATAACCAGGTCACGCAAAAAAGTAAGGAACAACTTGGCATGACTCCCTCTTATAATAGCCCAGTCAATGCCACCTCTATCGCCTATATTTGGTCGCCTATCTATGCAAAGGTGAGTCTTCTCGAAAAACGAATTCTTTATCTGGATCTCTCCATCGCTCTCCGAGCAGGACTCTCAAATTATAAAATGATGACGGATCTTGGCGGTGAAATAAAACAAACTAGTTTTTATGGAGTTGATGTCAGTCAACTGTGGTTTCTCAATAAGCGCTTTGCCTTTCGATTTGATATTCGAAACAACTGGTCGAGTCAGGAACAACTCAAATATCATATCGCTGCGAATGCCGATGAAAGCACGCGACCCATCGGCGCTACCAGACTTCAAGACACCACTTGGCTCTTTGGCCTTAACATCTTTTTTGGGCGATAAGGAGAGACGAATTTATGGAATCTATCAGCAGAAAAACGTCGACACTCATTGCCTCCATCGTCTTGGCGAACACCATGCTGGCAGGTGCAGCTTCAGCACAAAGGCCTAACAACTACATCACCCTTGGCCAAAAGAGAATCCCCCTAAAAACGGTCTCTCCAATAACTGTACCAACAGTTAATCACTTGAAAAACAAGGACTCCTATCAACTTCCCGTTGATCTCGTACTCACGCTTCCAAAGCTCATGGCGGATCCATCACCGATGAGTCCGAAAATTACCCCTGTCGTTGTGCCAGTAAGACTTCCTCCTCTTGTGCGTTTTTCTATTAAACCAACCTGGGCCAAGAGCGAAAACACCTTGGCCCAAGAATCGACACCCTCGACTCTTAAAACAGTAGTTGAGCCACAGACGATTCCGGTAGAATCATTTAGTGAAGGTGAATTCAAGATTCTCGAGGCTCTGCTCTTGCTAAAATCGGAGAATACGACACCACTCTCAATAGGATTAGCCAACCCTCTGCTCCAAATGAGCGCGACAAAAGCAGCTGGCGATGAAATTATTGCTCGAAGTCTCCTTCGTTTGAAGATTCGCACGGCAGCAACGGAACACCTCAATGATCTTGCCCGCTCCGAATCCAATCCTTCGAAAAGTCAGTTGGGAGCCAAATTGATTCTCTCGAATCTCAAAACCACCGACTACGAAGAGGCCGATTTTCTCCTGCCAATCCTCGAAAAGCTTAAAGTCCCCGAACCAGAATGGGGAAACCTGCCAATTGCCATTGCGAGAGAATCCTTACACGCTCGGAACCTCGAAAAAGCATGGCAAATTCTCTCTCGAGTTCCAACACAGAACTCCCAGAGTTATGAGGCTCGCTTTTTGCGATCGATGATCCAATATCGTTCGAATCAGGTCCTCGAAGCCCAAAAAGGCCTCGAAACCCTCTTGCGAGATTTCGACAAGGCACCCAAGGATTTGAGATCTTTGATCGCCTCAACGCTCGCCCAAATCTACTTTCAAAAAGGAGATTACAAAAAAGCTTATGCCACGTATCGAAAGGTCAACCAAGACCACCCTCTTTGGATGCAGACTCTGGTTGAGACGGCTTGGAGCCAAATTCTAAACAAAGACTTCGAAGGTGCTGCGGGCAATATGTTCTCGCTTCATACCAATTATTTTAAAGGAGCTTACAACCCTGAATCTTATATTGTTAGAACCGTTGGATATTTACAATTATGCCAATACGGCGACGCCCTTTCGGTCCTTCAGGATTTTTTAAAAAAATACAAATTTGCGCAAAAGCAATTAGCTAGTTATAAAAAAAATAAACCCAACCACCTTGAGACTGTTAGAGACTTCTTAAAGGCAGGTATGCCAAACAAGTTCGCTGGCCTGCCTCGCTCCTTACTTGTGGAGATTGCTCGAGACCCGCAATTTATTGAGCTACAAAAAAAGCTCAACGAAATCGAAGAAGATTCCTCAAAGCTTTCAAAACTCTCGAATCGCCTTATAGAGCTCGATAAAGAGTTTATTTTGGAGCAAGGGCAAATCAATCTCGCTTTCAAAGATTTAGACAATGAAATAAAAAAAGCGGCTAGCCCCGAGAAGAGGGCCTCCTTGGTGGCTGATCGATTAAAAAAAGAAAAACAATTGCAACGACTCTCCGTTCTTCGCCGAATCATTATCGATGCCAAACAAGGAGTTGCCAATGAGAACGAACGGTTTGCAAACTTTTGGATTAGTCAAAAAGGCAATCTTAAACTCAAGCAAGCCGATGTGATATCTTCGAGTTTTCAAAGTATCGAAGCGGATCTCGCTCACTGGCTCGATCAAAGCGAACTTCTCTTTTACGAAATTCACAACGGTGCGGGCGAACATTTGCGCTACCAAATGGCCAGTACCGATGAATCCAAGGCTCTTGGAAAAAAACCAGGCGTTTTTAAAAAAGGTGAAAAGCACCAACTCTGGGCCTTTGATGGAGAAATCTGGGAGGACGAAGTGGGGCATTACCGCTCATCACTCAAAAATGTCTGCCCAGCAGAAGAGACCAAGACGACTAACAACCAAGATACCAAACACCAAGCAACCATCGCACTTGCCAATGAAAATTAATTGAATAGGAATAATAAAGGAGATTTTATGAAAACATTAAAAACTATCATTTTTGGGGGAATCGTTGCTTCTAGCGTTTTTCTACAGGCAGGAGAACTCACTCCCGATGAAGGCCTCCAACGCCTTTCCCAAAATGTGGAGACCTGTACTAAAAATCGAGACGAAATCAACCGTGCCATTGCACAAATCAATGAAAACGTCACCACCCTTGAATCAGCAAATCTCGATCTACAGAACAAAAAGAAGAGGCTTCATCAACAAATCGATGAAAACAAAAATACGCTAGCCCTTCACAACAAGAAACTGCAAGACCTCGAACGAAACCGCATCGAGGAAGATAAAAAACTGAAAGACGACGCGGCCAAAATGGTTCAGCTAGAGAAGACCCTGGCCCAATTAAAAGAAATTTACAAAATGAGAAACGACCGTGTTCTCAAGCTAGAATCGGATCGCAATAGTATCATTGAATCCCAAAAACAGGGAGAAGGTCTGCAGGTAACGCTAGACAATGAAATCAAAAATATTGACCAACGTATCGAAAGTCTGACGAAAGAGGTCGCTCCCTGGAAAGAACGGCAAAAATCCTATCAAAAGGAGGCCTCTCGATGGAACGGGGAACTCGAACGGCACCAAAAAATGGAAGCCGAAGTAAAGCTTCTTCTCGACTCCACAACATAAGCCGCAAATCTACCACATTGCGTTGAAGGAGCTTCTTCCCCGAAGCTCCTTTTCCCTGCCCTGAGAATCTTCAGGCGCCAAACTAAAATTATGTTAAAATAAAGTTCATTGAGTTAGTTTTCTGAGCAACTGTAAAACATTTTTCCACTCCGCCAAAAGGATCCATACCCCATTTAACAGCAAATCGTTCGCTAAAGAGGCACAAAGCTTGAATTGCTAAAAGAAGATAATGAAACCAGTGAGCAATAAAGACGCTGTGCGCATCAGATAGCTCATTGAAATTTCAAACGAAATTGATTTATTATCCATTATCTTTAGGAGGATAAATGAATATCTTGAAAAACTCTCCACTGAGAAATTCTCGCGGTATGACTCTCGTGGAAATCCTTATCGTTCTAGCCATCGTCGGCACCCTCATGGCTGTGATCGGTGGCAACGTCATGGGCAAATTTGAAAAAGCGAAACGTAAAACGACAGGCATCATCTTGGAAAACGTCTCGAACGCCATCCAAACTTATAACTCCGATTGTGGCAAACTTCCTCCTACCTTGGGCGCCCTCATTGAAAACCCAGGAGCCGAATGCGCCGACTGGGGACCTGAACCATACATCAAAAAAGATATGCTAAAGGATGCGTGGAAGCATGACCTCGTTTATGAAACCGACGGCGGTAATTTTACTTTAAAAAGCTTAGGTAAAGATGGTCGTGAAGGCGGAAGCAAGAACGACAAAGACATCTACTACGACGAAAAAGACGCCAGTTCAGAGAAATAAGATTTTAAATTTAATTTGAATTACGATAAGCCCCTTTGTACCGCAAAGGGGCTTTTTTGTATCTTTTTTTTGATTGTTTGACGTCGAATTGCCGCCTTTCTACAATGCAATCATGTTCATTAAAAACCAGAAAGCCATGACACTCATTGAAATTCTCGTTGTTCTTGCCATCTTGGGCGTCTTGGCCGTTGCTGGCGTTCAGCGTCTACGCCGAACCGAAAATCTTCGAACGGCCGTTCGGCAACTCTCGACAGTTCTCAAAAAGACCCGTGGTTTTTCTAAGCTCAGCGGCAAAACCTATCGTCTTGTTTTTAAAAAGGATGACAAAGAGGGCGATAGCTATTGGGCTGAAAGCTCAAACCAAACCCATCTTATTGATCCAAAAGCCGACGATAAATACAAACTCAGCATGGACAAAGAGAAAGAAGAAGAACTTCAACGAAAAGCCAGTGGTGGCTTTCAACCGGCCACTGATATTATTAAAAAGCCAAAGACTCTTCCCAAGGGTTGGTCGTTTGCAAAAATTGAGTCCTCTGGGAATCCTGAAAAAGAAACCGGAGATATGACCTTTGTTTACTTTTTTCCACAAGGCGTCTCCGAAGAAGCCATCATTCAGCTGACAAACAAAAATAAAACTACTTGGACCATCCACCTCAATCCTCTTCTCAGCAGTCCCGACATTTTTGAAGAAGAGAAAGTTCTCAAGGACTTTGCGCAATGACGAACAACAAATACTTTTTTAAATCTTCGGGATTTACCCTAATAGAAGCCCTCATCGCCATGACGATTCTTTCGGGGGCAATGCTACTCCTCTCTCAAACCTGGGGAGGAGCTTTTCGATCCATCAAAAAGGCAAAGCAGCAATACGAAGTGTCGCTTTTACTGGAGCGCAAACTCACAGAGCTCGATCTAGAGTTTCGCGGCAAGCCCCTTACAGAAATACCTGAAGAACGCGAGGAAGATTTTGGTAAAGAGTATCCTGAAGCCAAATGGAAAATGAAGTCAAAAGAGTTTGAGTTTCCTGACATCTCACCGCTCCTAAAATCGGGCGACGGCAATTCAGACGAAATGACCATGATGATTTTTAAAAAGCTCGCCGATAACTTTAAAAAAACGGTAAAAGAGGTCAAAGTAACTGTGATGGTAAAAGAAGGGAAAAAAACAAAAGAGTTTAGTGCGGTCACTTATTTTGTCGACTACGATCAACCATTAACGCTCTAGGGGACCTCAGGCATGTCAAAAAATCGAGGATTCACTCTTATAGAAACGATTATAACCCTGGTGATCATGGCTGTTCTCACAACTTTAGCGGCTCGAACCATTCAACAGGCATTTAGTGCGAAAGCTAAAATTCAAGATCAAATCGATTTAGTGGGTCAAGTCAAAGACACCCTTCGCCTTCTTGAACGCGACGTCAACTTGGCATTTCATTACCAAGATTTTGAAAAAGAGACCAAAGAAAACCTTCAAAAAGATATAAATAAAAAATGTCAACCTCAGCAGCAACAGGGGCAGCAAGGGCAACAGCAAGGTCAAGCTCAGGGCCAACAACAAGGGCAACAACAAAATCAACCGCAAGCGCCACAAGGCGCTAATCCTGTTTGCAAAACCCAGGGCTACGATAAAGCTTATTTAGTGAAAACTGAAAATCGCTCCGACCCAGTCACCCAATTTGTGGCCAAAGAAAACTCTCTCAACTTTGTCACGTCTAACAGCGTGCGCTTTATGAAAGACTCTCCACAAGCCGATTTTGGAGAGGTTGGGTATTTTTTGGAGGCCTGCAAAAATCGACCCGATAAAAAATTTGAGTCGGGCCAATGTCTTTTTCGCCGTTTTTCTCCCCTCCTCGACAAAGATGTCACCAAGGGAGGGTCTGTCACTCAACTCATTTCGGACGTAAGCGAATTTAAGGTAAAGTATTACTCGAAACTGCAAAAAGATTGGCGAGACGATTGGAACTCCAATGATGATGGCGGGGAAGCGATGACCAAAGGCCGCTACCCGGAAGCTCTCGAAGTCAATCTCACCGTGGAACCGCCAGTTAAATCGGCCAGCGCTAATGCTAAAGGAAAAAAGAAAAAGGTCAGCATTCAAATGATTATTCCTATTCATTTTCCCAACAACAAGGAAACCAATGAAAACCCGAATGGCCAAACTCAAATTATTAATCAGTAACCCCTTCGGACTAAACAATTCGAAGGGCGTTGCTCTCCTTCAGGCCATGTTTATGGTGATGCTCATCACTTTTATTGTGAACCAAGTAAACTTTGAGGCGGCCGTTGAATATTCAGTTAATGCGCAATCTCTTCATCGGGTACGCGCCTATCAGGCCGCAAGAGCGGGCCTAGAGCTAAGCCTCCTACGAATTAAAATTTATCAACGGCTCATGAATGGCGAAGCAGGGGTTCCAAAGGAGCAAATAGGAAGTATCGCCAAAATGATTTATTCGATTCCTGTGAGCTGGCCCATGACTCTTCCGTCAGACCTGTCTGCCGTTGACAAAGATGGTTTTGAAAAACTCAATAAAGAATCTCTCATGGAATCTACCTATTCAACGCAAATTCAATCCGAAGACCTTCTTAATATCAATGATTTGGCTTCACCGATTCAAAGCCAGAGAGACCGAATCAAAAATAAACTCAAAGATTTGTTTGAATCCAAAATGGAGAATGACAAAGACTGGGCTGAGCAAAATCGTGGTATTGCTTTTGAGGAAGTCATCAATAACATTCAAGACTGGATCGATAGCGATACGGAGAGTGGCAACGGCGGTAACGAACGCGATATTTATGGTAAGTTGCGCGAACTCGACCCAGACAACAGAGATAATTTTCCGCCCAATCGTTATTTTCGCTCAATGGATGAACTCCATATGGTTCCTGGTGTGACGGATGAAATCTTTGAAATTATTAAAACCTCATTTTCAGTTTTTGGCCCCATGGGTATCAATCCCAACTACGCGGAGGCTGATACTATTAAAGCTCTCCATAAATCCCTCACAGATGAGATTGTCGCGAAAGTTTTACAGCGTCGTAATGACCCTGAAGAGGGCGGTCCTTTCACCAGCGAAGACGACTTTTTCGATTTTGTGAACAGCAAAGGGGCGCGTATTGGCGACGAGAGCAAAGAGATTCCACTACGCTTTACCGAACCTTGTAACTTTAGAATTCAGTCAACAGGTGCCAGCGGAAAAACGGTTTCTACAATTACCGCTATCACTTATGATTTTTCTTGTGCCACCGAAACTGTGAGCAAAAAATTAAACTCCACTGAAGGCGGGGGCCAAGGCGGAGGCAATGGAACCGGCGGCCAGCCTAACGACCAGGGCTCCAGACAATCCCTTCCCAAAGGTCCGCCTCGCATCGTATATTGGAATGAGAAATAACTCCACAACACCGAGGGTCTTTTCGTGCGCTCAGTTGGAATTGATATTGGCTCTTATTCCGTAAAAGTCTGTGTGGTAAACTCCACGAAAAAGGGATTATATCTCGAGCAATTCAGTGAGAAAGTTCTTCTGAGTGCAAACCCTTTTGATCGAAACCTGGAGATTATTGAGTTTTTAAGATCAGAGATCGCAAACCTAGACCCCTCCCAAATTAGGTTTGTCGCTTCAATTCCCCAAGACTTAGTAAGTGTGCACACTAAGATTTTTCCGTTTAAGGATCGCCTCAAAATCATTAAGAGCCTTCCCTTTGAACTCGAAGAAGACACCCCCTTCAATCCTGATGAGACCGTCTTTGATGGCCGAACGATTCGAGTAGAAGCAACCCAGTCCGAGGTTTTGGCCTGCGCTTGTCCTAAAGAGACCGTTAAACAGTATGTTCAACTGATGTCTGACTCTGGGGTGACTTTGAGTCTCTTGACTCCCGAAGGTCTCGCCTTTGCTAACCATTTCGAAAAATGGTCGGAGCCTGTACCGGTGGTTCCTTTCATTGACGATCCGTCGATTCCTTCAGAAATCCCAAGGCCGCCTCGAACCTGCCAGGCCCTATTAAATATGGGGCATACCCATACGACATTACTCGTTCTTGAAGATGGAAAAATTGTCGATGTACGTAGCCTTTCATGGGGAGGCGACTCGATCGCACGAACTATTCAAGAAAAATATAATATTTCCTACGCCGAGGCTTTAAAGCAGCTCCAAGCCAACGCCTTCATCCTCACCTCAAATGAAGGTGCCGATGCCGACCAAATTTTCTTTTCAAACTTGATTGCCGGATCTGTAAATGAGCTCATTAGAGAGCTTCGATTGGTTTTTCTCGAAATCCAAGCCTCTGCCAATGTCACGATCCTCGGCTGTAAAATGACAGGTGGAACGAGTCGTATCCAAAATCTAGCCCCTTACCTGACTCAAAATCTCGAATTGCCCGTCAATAAGTATTCAGTGCTCGACCAATTTCCGAACACTAACTTTGAGAAGACACCTAAGACAGACTCTATTATCGCAAGTTCAATTGGTCTTGCAATCGAAGGTCTTCGTAAGCCAAGGAACCCTGCTGTCTCTTTTTTAAGAGGCGAGTTCGCCATTCAATCACACGCGTTTCAGAATTTTGTAGACACCTGGGCCACCACACTCAAATTTGCATCGATGTTGGTGATTATGCTCTACGTATACGCCAGCGTTCGCGAATCGGCCGCACTCACTATGGCCGAACAAGCCGATCAAGTGATGAAGGAGCAAGCTCAAACGATTGCCAAGCTCAAGGGCTCGAAGGCTACTGAGCAAGGAATTGAAAAATTCATCAGTCAAAAACGTAAAACGATTAAGGAACTAAAGGATCTCGAAAGCTTTGTTGCAATGAATTCGGCCCTTGAAATTCTAAAAAAAGTGAATGATGCCGCTCCCGGACGATCCACTCTTCGCATGGAGGTTCGTCAATTCAGCGTCAAAGACGGAAAAGTTCGCTTAGAGGGATACGTGGCGACTCTCAAAGATACAAAAATCCTTCAAGATACCTTGGTTAGTTTAGCCACTGACCGCAAGATTAATCCCGTTCAGGCTAGTTTTGCTGTTCCCGCCGGTAAGATTCCCTTCGGATTCGAATTCACTGTAGATAGAAATGTTAAAGTTTCGAAAGGCGCTGAAAAGGCCGGGAGAAGCAAACTGTGAACTTTAATGATATTCTTGAGCAAATCAAAGACCGGTTAAAAAGTATTTTTCAGCAAGTGCAAGAATCTGCCGCTTTTCAACAGGCCCTTGAAAAATATGAAGACCTACCCTCACCTCAACAAAGATTGATTCGGATTGGCGGAGGAACGCTCTTTGTTCTCTTTCTGTTGAGCCCGCCCATTACAACATGGCTTAGCAGCGAAGAATCCGTCGATGAATTTGTTCGAAAAAGAGATGTCACCCGATCGTTGCTCAGTGTGGTGCGAGATGCGGCTAATGCGCCAAACATTCCACCAGCTCCAGATTTGTTTTCTTTGCAGAATCGTTTTCAACAAGAGCTTCAACAGAGAGACAAATTACTCCCTGAACAAATTTATTCATTGCAGGCGTCCTCTGACCCCGGAGTTATTATTCCAAAAAGCCTTTCTCTTGGGGCCCTAACTGTGAATCTTCGCGACTTAAACTTGAGACAAATTCTCGATATTGGATACCGTCTGGCAACTGTCGCACCAACCGTAAAAATGACAGACATCGAACTCACTGCCAGCACCGACAAACCAGGGTATTTTCATTTTAATGCCAAGGTAGTCGCGCTTAAAGCTCCGGAACCGCCAAAATTTGAACCCGAAGAGCCAGAGCTAAAGAAGGGTCGCTCGCGAAAATCCAATGTTGAGGAAGAAGAATAATGGATAAGCAAAGCCTCTTTGCCCTCTTAAAAAAACTTCGTGGCCCATTTTTCTTATCGATTTTATTTACCTTGATTTGGTTTGTCGTTCTCTTTCCGACGTCCGACCTAGGAGATCTCGTTTCGACAAAAGTTTCTGAATTCACTCAAAACCAAGTTTTTTTGCAATTTGATGAATTTAGCTTTGATGTTGCGCCTCCTGGAGTAGAGTTTTCGAATGTTTTTTTAGAATCACCGTTTTTTCCTGGTTTCAGCGCAGAAACTATTTCTATCGCTCCCTCCGTCTCGGGAATGATTTCTCAGAAACCCTATGGCACGGTCAAAGCGCAGGGCTTTCTTGATGGAACAATTTCGGCCACAGTAAAAAAAGGCCAAGCCACCGACGCGGGTGTCGAGCGCCATCGCCTTCTCTTAGACGTTGAAAAAATAAGCCTTGCTTCGGTCCGGGAGATGTTAAAATGGACCACTGCTTTTGAAGGACGAATCAGCCTCACTGCCGACGGTCAGGGGGATCTCGCCCTCAATGAACAACCCGATGTTGATCTCAAACTAGAAGTTGATAAGTTTGCACTGCCTCCGGCCACCATCAATACAATGATGGGACCACTCACTCTTCCCGACATGAAATTAGGAATCATCCATTTGAAGGGTCGTCTTTCTAACGGCAAGTTCTTGATTGAATCAGGCGAAATCGGAAAGAAACAAGACGATCTCTTTGGTAAAATAAAGGGCTCGTGGAATGTTCAACTGATGATGATGGGCGGACGCCCAGTTCCTCAACTTGGAGCTTATGATTTTGAAGTTGATTTAGTGGCCAACAAGCAGTTTCAAGCGAAAGCTGGGCTTTTCTTAAGCCTCCTCGATCAGTACAAAACCATGACGGGGGACGGAGCTCGTTACCAATTTAAAGTATCAGGGGCCGACCTCTACAACCCACCCAGTATCAATGCCACTCGATAAGTGATCACTGCTCTATTTGTGGTCACTTCTTACATCTCAATTTAACGCTAAACGTTAATCCCTGTCCGGTTTCCGCAGAGCGGCTCTCCTCGTCTCTCAAATCCCCGTCAGTTGGTTTTCATAGGTCTTTGAATTTTGCAAAAAGCTCCTTGCACGCAAAACAATAATCGGTGACAAGAATCTACTGATTAAAACTTGTTGCCCAATTTTTAGGAGGCTTATTTATGGCTGGTATTAATAAAGTGATCTTGGTTGGACACCTCGGCAAAGATCCTGAAGTTCGTCAAATCGCTCCCAATCAAACGGTTTGTCAATTTCGTATCGCAACTAGTGAAAACTGGGTTGATAAATCCGGACAAAAACAAGAGCGAACTGAATGGCATAGCATCGTTGTTTGGGGGAAAATGGCTGATATCTGCGGAAAGTATCTCGCTAAAGGACGCCAAGTTTATGTCGAAGGACGTCTACAAACACGCTCTTGGGAAGACCAACAAGGTCAAAAGCGCTACACAACAGAAATCGTTGCGAGCACTGTTCAGTTCCTTGGCGGTATGGGTGCTGAGCGCTCGGCGGGCGGAGCTTCTGCCAACGCTGGTTTTGGAAGCTCTAACTACGGCCCAACTGATTTTGGTCCAGAGCCAACATTCGACACCAACGACGAAATTCCTTTTTAAATAAATTCGAACCTTGGTCTAATTGTTTATTGCACCGAGACACGAGAGAATGGAAGAGTGAAAACTCTTCCATTTTTTTTATTTAGAATGTCACTCAGCTCTCTGATTGGATTTTCATCGATGGGAATCGCTGGAACCGTCACCAACAAAACCGCCAATCAAGTTCTCATCGACTTTCAAGGCGAATCAGTACCCTCTGTAAAATCACAATACCATGTTCTCGATCAGAGCACGCATAAAGAAATTGGTCTTGTTGAAGTTGTTCAAGTTCAAGGAACGCGGGTGATGAGTCGTATTCTCCAAGGGACGGCTAAACCCGGAGATCGCACTGATGTGTACTGGAAGGCACCCAGCATAGCCAAGCAAACGCAACAAGGTCGAAACCCAGCAGAAACAATCCCTGCTAAAAAAGCCCTAAAAAAGAAAACGTCGAAAAAAGGTAAATCCAAATTTGGCGTTGGGGTAAATATTGTTTACACCTCCTTTTATATTAAAAATGAACTTGGCAGTGGTTCCATCTCAGGAATCAGCGGAGGTTTTCGTGTGGCCTACGATATTCCGGCGACCAAATGGCTTGCGTTTACAACCCTCGTAGGATTCCATCCCCAAAGCGCTAAAGCGGCTCTCGCCGAAGTGAATCTTGAGAAAAATGCTAGCTATTTAGCTCTTGAGGGCTTGGGACGAATTATCGTGGATAAAAGCAATCGGGGTTTTTGGATTGGTGGAGGAGTTGGCTATTACATGCCTATCGCTTATAAAGGGGCGACTAAACCCAATAGTGAAGTCGATCTTTTAGGATCCATGGGTTTTAATATACCCTTTGGCAAAAATTATTTAAGCCTCAAAGGGGATCTTATTCTTCTCGAAAATAACTCTTATCAAATGGTAGGAGGCGGAGTTTATTACTTTTGAAAACTCTCTCATCGTTTTTCTTAATTTTTTTATTCCTAACCTCAAGTGTTCCTGCTCTCGCCGGACGCATCACTAAAGTTCGTGGGCGCCAAGCCGTGGTGCAAATGTCGGGAGACGAATTCTTGCGCTTGCGGCAACGAATTGTATTGGCAAACCCTAATACGGGCGATCGAATTGGAATTTTAGAAATCACTCGCAAAAAAGGAAACCGAGCTCTCGGCAATATCATCAAGGGCCGAGCTCGCGTGGGAGCACTCACATCTCCCCTCAGAGGCCAGGGAGAATTAGAGGAAGAGTATAACGAACCTTCCTCCAATTTAGCCGACAACAATTTTGATGACTCCTTCGGTAAAGATGACTTTTCTGCCGATTCAAATAGTCAATCAGACCAAGAAAGGGAGCTTGCATCTATCGACGATGATGCGACTAATCCTTTTGAGACCAGCGGTAATATCGTAGCCGACCCAACGCCAAAACACACTAACAGAGGCCTATGGGGTTTTGGTTTGGGAATTTCGCCAACAACTATCAAAGTCCAAGAGGGCACTTATCGCAATCATTTAAAGGGGAACAACTTTCTTGTAAAAATAAATTACGACAAGCCCCTTCGCCGCCTCGTCAGCGTTCTTCTGGGAGCCGGCACCCTGCCCATCAGCGGCAGCGAACCCGATACACTGTTGGGAACAGCAAAAATGGAAGTGAACTATCTTTCTTTCGAAGGAAACCTTCGACTCAATTTTTCGGGCAAAGCCTCGGAAGGACTTTGGGTGGGCGGCGGATTGAACTATCTCAAATCAACATCACCAGGCTCCAGTAATGTTGTTGACCCATCAAGCATGGGTGACCGTGTTCTATACCAAATCAGCGCTGGCTATAACAGTGGAATGAGTGCGGAATATCTCATGTACCGGGCTGATATTCTCATGCACCCCTCATCAACGTCGAGCCGTAATTCTGTCAACATCTCACAAACTATTTTTAGCGCCGTTTATTTTTTTAATTAAACTCCACCACTTTATTCAACTGTTACGGATTTAGCCAAATTTCTTGGCTGATCAACGTCGTGACCTAAAGAACAAGCCAAATGATAGGCCATCAGTTGCAGAGGCACTACCTCTAAAATGGGGTTGGTGGCCCAATGGGCTTTCGGTAAGTTCACAAACGCTTCTGTGCGATCGTCAAAGCTGTCTTGCTCCCCGTTCGAGAGAAGCCAAATTTTACCACCGCGAGCTCGCGCTTCTTCGAGGTTACTAATAGACTTTTCATACACCTCATCATGAGGAGCCACCATAATAATAGCCATGTTCTCATCGATCAGAGCGAGTGGACCGTGCTTCATTTCTCCAGCGGCGTAACCCTCGGCATGAAGGTAAGCGAGCTCTTTTAATTTGAGAGCTCCTTCCATCGCAATCGGAAAATTCACGCCTCGACCCATAAACAAAAAACCTTTAAACTTTTTTAAACGGCCAGCGGCCTCAGAAAAATATTTATCGTAAGCTAGCACGCCTTCCATCTGGCTCGGTACATTGAGGAGTGAACGCAAGTGACTCTCTTCAGTTCCGCGATCCAAAGCTCCACGCGACTTTGCGATAGCGAGCGCAAGTAAATTCAAAACGGTAAGGCTGCTCACAAAGGCTTTAGTGCTCGCCACTCCAATCTCAGGACCAGAGTTCATATAAAGGTGCCCATGCGCCTCGCGATCAATCGAAGAGTTTTTCACATTACATAAACTCATGGTGGTTGCACCAAGTTGTTTGGCTAATCGAATGGCAGCTAAGGTGTCGGCGGTTTCACCGCTTTGTGAAATCACCAAAAACAAACTATTCGCTGGCACCACCGGATGGCGATATCGAAATTCACTGGCAATATCGGTTTCAACGGGAACACGCGCAAGTTGCTCAATATAATATTTTGCGACTTGAGCAGCGTAGTAACTGGTTCCACAGGCTACGATAAATACTCGTTCGATCTTACGAAAAATTTCTTGAGTATTCGCCCAATCTTTTTGTGGATCAATAGCTTCCAGATCGGAGATCTCTACCCCTTTAAAGCCAACTCCTCTTAACTGCACCGACACAGGCTCCAATTGAACATGTGGCTCCATTGCAGAAGCGATGGCCCGCGGTTGTTCGTGAATCTCTTTAAGCATGAAGTGCGGGAACCCCTGTTTTTCGACGAGATCAGCACTCCAATTCAGAGTTTGAACTTTAGGCTCAAACTTTTCGCCTTTAGAATTGTAGTAGTCAATGTGAGGCCCCTTCAAATGAGCGGTCTCTTGATCAGCCAAAAACACGAAGCGCTGCGTGTGCTGGAGCAAAGCTTGAACATCGCTCGCTACAAAATTTTCTTTGTCGCCAAGCCCAACCACCAATGGCGGACCATCTTTAAAAGCCACCATTTCTTGCGGCGACTGATCCCACACCACTAAAATGGCATAGGCCCCATGAAGCTTTGGTCTAACTTCGTTAACAGCTTGTAATAAATTTGGAGTTTTTTTGAGCTGCAAACTGATCAAGTGAGCTACTAATTCAGAATCAGTATCAGAGCTTGGAAGAATGCCTTCCGCCTTGAGCGACTCGCGGATATCGAGATAGTTTTCGATAATACCATTATGAACCAATGTCACATCGCCCGCACGATGAGGATGAGCATTACGTTCACTCGGTGCCCCATGCGTGGCCCAACGAGTGTGACCAATGCCCACATGACCAGAAAATTTCACTTCAGAGGCGATACTCTCAAGGGCTTTAAGTTTTCCAGACGCCCGAAGACGCTTGAACTCATTACCATCCCAAACGGCAAGCCCCGCACTGTCGTAGCCACGATATTCGAGTTTGCGTAAGCCATGTATAATAACTTCTTTAGGATCTTTTGTTCCACCAAGATATCCAACGATTCCACACATTTTATTTAACCTTCTGTTTGCTCTGGGCTCGCAATTTTGTCTGCGTAATTTTCTTTGTTCACTTGACGACCACGAGCCACCGCAAGAGCCTTGGCTGGAACATCTTCGGTAATCGTTGAACCGGAGGCGATAATCGCTCCTTCACCAATTTCAACAGGAGCGACAAATTGAACATCGCTTCCAACAAAGACATTACTACCAATTTTTGTTTTATACTTCTTGCGATCGACCGCATAATTGCAGGTAATCGTGCCACACCCAACATTGACACTCTCACCAACCTCCGCATCGCCGAGGTAGGTAAGATGCCCTGCTTTTGATTTTTTGCCAAATTTTACTTTCTTAAGCTCAACAAAGTTACCAATGTGAGACTCCTCACCCAATTCCGTTTCAGGGCGCAATCTTGCGTAAGGGCCAACACTCACTTTGTTGCTGAGTTTACTTTTTTCGAGGTAGGAGCCGGCACGAACCTCGACACTATCACCAAGAACACAATCAACCACAAAGCAGTTGGGTTCGAGAACGCAAAACGCTCCAATTTTGGTTTTACCGCGCAGGAAGGCTCCTGGATAAACGACTGAGCCTGGCCCTATTTCAACTTCTTCTTCGATATAGGTTTGCCGAGGATCAATGATGACCACTCCAGCTTCCATCAATTTTTTTGCTTTTCTACGAAAAACAACGCGATTCGCTCGCGCCAACTCTTCTTGATTATTCACTCCAAAAGCAACCACAGGGGGAGCCTTGAGGGCCTTTACAGTATAGCCCTGGTCTTTTCCGAGGGTGATAATGTCAGTGAGATAAAACTCCCTTTGCGCATTGTTGTTTTTGATTTTTGGCAACAAATCCTGCAAAGCCTCGGCC
This sequence comes from Pseudomonadota bacterium, assembly GCA_041178425.1. Classification (GTDB taxonomy): domain Bacteria; phylum Bdellovibrionota; class Bdellovibrionia; order Bdellovibrionales; family Bdellovibrionaceae; genus CAUJGP01. The sequence goes on from JBEGVH010000009.1 coordinate 31,790, forward strand.
TTAACCACATACAATCCCGAGTTGACCTCTTTAATTTTTAGAGTTTCTTGCGAGGCATCTTTCGCTTCAACAATAGCCATGAGCTCGCCATGATGACGAACAACGCGACCAAGTGATCCGGGATTTTTTAATTCGGCGGTAACCACCGCGATATCAGCTTTGGTCTCTTGAAATTTTTTAATCACACCTTTGAGATCGTCGGCCTGAATGAGCGGGTGATCACCGTTTACGATAAGAACCAGACCATCAATGGTTTCGACTTGAGCGGCTTTAACTGCATCGGCAGTACCCATCGGCTGCGCTTGATCGTAGCAATGAACAGGAAGAATATTTGCAACATTTTTGACCAAATTGCTTTGGTGGCCCACCACTAAACGAATATCTTCTGCTCCGCTTCCCATACAGGCATGAATGACTTTGTGAATCATCGGCACTCCGGCAACGGGGTGAAGCACTTTTGGTAGGGGTGAGGCCATTCGAGTGCCCTTACCGGCAGCCAAAATGATTGCAGAAACCTTAGTACTCATTTTTTTCTCCTAACAAAACCTGTGACTCTCGCCTTAACATCGAAGCATACTTATATCCAGAGATGAACTCAAAAATTTATTTTAATCCTACATGGGCCAAAACTAGGCAAGGGCTAAATATTCCTCTTTGGAGTTCGCAAGCCCCAGAAACTCTGCATGGTCGTCAGGGGCGTAATCCTATTTTGTTCATTGGTGGTGTTCATGGCGATGAACCCGAAGGCGTTTGGCTCGCCGAAGCTTTTTTGAATGCCATTCAGACTGAGTATCTGAAAAGGGCACACACGACCTCATCGACTTGGCCGGGGCGCAATTGGATTTTAATTCCATGCTTGAATCCCGAGGGCTATGAACGCCAAGAACGCACCAATTCGGCGGGCGTTGATCTGAACCGAAATTTTCCTTCGACCGATTGGTCTCCCGAAGCAAAGGCGCCGCGATATAATCCTGGTGCTCAACCTGGCTCAGAGCCAGAGGTTCAAGCTACTATTCGCGCCATCAATCTTTTTAAGCCAGAGCTCATCATTCATTTTCATTCATGGCAGCCTTGTGTGGTTTACACAGGAAGCCCGGGGGCATCCGTGGCTCGTCAAATCGGTGAGCACGCCGGTTACGAATACAGAGAAGACATCGGTTACCCTACTCCCGGGAGTCTTGGTCAGTATGGTTGGCTTAATCACAAAACTCCCGTGATCTGCATTGAAGAACGCGAGGGAACCGCTCGAGAGCTTATTTGGCCGCGTTTTGAATGGGCCCTCATGGACCTATTGAAATGAATCTACTCCCCATTTCTTGGCAAGCCTGGATCTTTGATCTCGACGACACTCTTCTTGACACGTCTGGGCTCTTGGTTCCCGAAGCCATTCGTCGCGCCTGCGAATTCTTAGTCACACAAAAAATATTTACCTCTGTTGAAGAGGGACTAAACCGATGGACAGAGAGCCGCACCGGAGCCTATGGGGCTAATCTTTTTTATGAGATTATTCCTTTGATCGACGATCTCAGGCGAAAGCAACTCGCCGAACAAGCCTACCGAATTTTTCGATCTCCCCCAATTCCAAAGAACCTTGAACTGAGGCTTGGAGGACGACAACTTTTAGAACTGGCGGCGATGCAATTCCCAGTTTTTTTAGTTACTCAGGGCGACATCGATGTGCAAATGAGTAAAGTCGAAGAATTAAGAATTATTTCTTACTTTAAACATGTTTACTACATCGACCCCTTTGCTAACGAAAACAAACTCAAGGCTTTTAATGCGATTTTGTCTCAATGGCAATTTGATCCGAAGAGAGTTTTGTCGATTGGTAATCGTCTCGACAATGAAATCGAGTTTAGCAAAAGTCTTGGAATGAAAACCTGCTATGTGCGCCATGGAGAGCACGCTCATGATCAGCCGCGTTTGGCGCTTCAGATTCCTGACTACGACATCGTCGAACTCTCAGAATTAAGAAAATTCTTAAGACTTTCATTAAACCTCGAAGGATAATCATGAACGAAATTATTCTCATTGGATGGAACGAAAAACCATGGTCTTTTGAGGCCACTTTGTTTAACAATGTCGAAGCCTTTCTAGGTCACAACAAAAATGATGACTCTCGGTGCATTTTTATCGTGAAGTGCCCTTCAGAGATTGACCAGTTAAAATCGGTATTAGTTACTCTTTCTTCAAAACACGAACCCATTCTTCTCATTGGCATCGAGCATTACGCCACCCTTGATCTTGTTAAAATTAGTTCCCAATACCCTGTTGTCGCCATGCTAAACTCCTCAGATTGGGAACGAACCGAAGACCTACTCAACGCTCTTCTCTTAACTCGTCGCCTTGAGGAGCAAGAGTTAGCGCACCAAAAACTTTTGCGAGAAGAAGAATTTCGCCAAGAAAAGCAGTATGAGCAATTGTTGTTGAACCTCCGCGAACAACAATCCCTAATTACCGAAATTCAAAATCGGCTTTTAAACGGCCTCCAACAAGAAAAACTTTTGCACGACACGCTTCTTATTATCATGACGAGCCAGGGTATTGGTGAAATTGAACTCCGACTAGAAGAAACCTTAGCCCCCCTCCTTGGCCCACTTCATTTACGCTTGATCCTCCATGATGGATCAAGCCATCCTCAATCGTGGGCTAATCCATCTATTGCCTTTGAGCTTCATGAACAAGAACAATCTCTTGGTCGCATGATTGTTACTCCGACGGGAGGTCAGAATTTCGAGCGCAAGGAGCTTCTCATACTCGAAAACATTTCAGAAGCCATTGCTTTGCATATTCCGCGTTTTCTTGCTTTTGAAGCCAACGCGCTACTCGAAACAGAATGGCGAGCCACCTTCGACGCGATTCTTGACCCCGTCCTTCTAGTTAATGGCAGCTATATGGTGGTCGAAGCTAACAAATCCGCTCGGGACCGCGCCGAAAAAAACAAAACGTCGACAAGCAAGCCGTGCTACGAGGTAATGTTTGGTCGTTCCCATCCCTGCATTTTCTGCCGTTTTGGAACAAAATCAAACCTCGAACCGAAATCCTCCGCACCTGCGGAGCAGTGGGAGATGAGCAGTCATGAGTTGAGGATAAAAAAATCGGCTGAGAAAATTTACGTTCATTTGTATCGCAACAAATTTTCTCAAATCGAGCTAGAAACCCGAATTAGCGACTTCGCCAAAAACGCTGAGGTCGGCATTTTTAAATCGAGTCTTGCCCACGAACTGAATAATCCCATCGGCGGTCTTCTGACGTTGGCCCAGCTTCAAAAAATGGATCTTATTGCTGGCCATCCCCTTTTACCACTAGTCGAAGAAATAGAAAAACAGGCGCTCTTGTGCCGAGACCTTATTCTCGACCTTTTGCAGAGAGCGCGTAACGCGCCCACCCCCACCAAGGGCTCGTAGCCAAACTTTAGTTTTAAATTGACTCACTGTTCTTTTTTGATTCGTGACTTAAATCGAGAACAAAGTGATTTGAATCAAAGTAAAACACTTCTCTCTTCCCAGACGATGGCCTAATTCATTTGGTTGACCTGTGGGATTAAGGTCACTTTTGCCCAATCCACATTTTGCCAATTCCATGAATTTTCGATGATTTAAGTTACTTTATCGCTAAAGTAAATCTCATAAAAAGCCGACAAGATATTGAATGAAAAGGATTTTCGGCTTTATAAATTTTATCTTCATAGTGACGAGCGTTCTGGTAGGATGCTTCAAAGGAAACTATGATGGTGCTTCAACGGGTGAAGATTCTCCTGCTGTGGTCACGTTCGATGGTGCGCAGTCTGCCGAAAATATCAATGGCACAACGATTCAACTTAATTGGAATTTATCCACCGACAAAACCATCGAAGAGTACCAAATATTTTCTGTGCAAACCGACAATTCTTTAAAACTCATTGGCGTAACCTCCAGTGACACAAGCACCTACACCGTGACTGGTCTCACCGCCGGCTATTTGCAAAAGTACGTCGTCCGCGCTTATAGAAAATCTGGTACTATCGATACCAATCGAAAAATTGTATCAGCCCTCCCCTACGCAGGAATTAGCTCAGCAACGGTCATCGATCAAACCACCGTTGACCTTGCCTTCCCAGGTGCTGCCGATGCAGCCAACCTTCGCATTTTTTGCGCCACGGGTATTGCTGGCGCAATGACTCTAAGGCAACAGGTAAACTCATCAACATCAATCGTGCGATTGAGCAGCCTTACAACCGGTGAGCTTTACAGTTGCAAAGTGAAAGCGGTTTTGCCCGACGGCAGCGAAGATCAAAACACCACGGTGAAGAGTTTCATTCCTGACACCGTGACTGATCCTTTTGGATTTAGTGGTCTTACCAGTGCCGTGAATAGCAACGGCACAACTATCCAGCTGACTTGGACACCAGCAACGCCCATCGCTGGAAAAACAATTCAAGGGTATCGAGTGTATCAGGTCGATGGCGATAATGAACTTGATTTTGCCGATGTCACGCCAAGCAGTGCTTCTGGCTACCAAGCTATTGGCCTTACGCCAGGAACCAATTACCGATACATGGTCAGGGCCGTCGATTCCAACGGACTTCTCGATAGCAATCAAGTTTGGAAGTGGGCTTTCACTTATGCTGGAATAACGTCGGCGAGCTCGCCCTCAGGAACGATTGCCAATCTGTTTTTCCCAACTGCCCCTTCCGCGACTCAATTAAATATTTATTGTTGGAAGGACTCCGACCCAAGACCAACTATCCCAACAGCTTCTCTACCGGGGACCAGCAGTTCACATCAAGTCACAGGACTATTACCAAGTACCCGATACAAATGCGCCGTCCAAGCTGTCGGTGTTGGAGGAGAGGATGGTAACCCTGCCATCCAATTATTTACGACGCCCATGTGATTAACCAGGAAGGATGATTACTATGCGATGGTTTGAAAATTATTTGACACTGCTCTTGACCTCGATTCTCGCAATCTTGGCTCAACCACTCTTTGCAGCAGAAGAGGCCGTTCAATCCTTTAGTGTGAGCGGTACGCTTTACCAATCGGGATCAACCACTCCTCTTCACGACCCGGCTACCACCTTTAAAATACAAATCATTAGCCCCGACCGAGCATGCCTTCTTTACGAAGAGCAGCAAGTCGTTAATATTGGATCAACCGGCTACTTCAATATTCAAGTTGGTTCTGCAAGATCATCTAACAAAAGAACAGCAAACGATCCACGACACTCTATGACACAGGTTTTTCAGAATGTCGGAATGATTTTTGCCAATAATGTGGGAGTCACTCAATGCCCGGGTGGACTTTATATTCCCAGTCCGGGAGACACTCGGTACGTTCGCCTCACAGTCACTCCGTCTTCCACCAATTCTCCTGACACTCTTTCGCCCGATATCGCTATTGGCTCGGTGACGTCTTCACTCGTTGCTCAAAGCGTTCAAGGCCTCGAGAGAAATAAAATCCTTCAGGTCAGAGAAAACAACTCTGTGTCTCTCACTCAAGGAAACCTCGAATGGCTATTTAATTCGACAAACTTATCGAATCTACAAACTGTGCTTTCAGGTGGGCTTGTTTCAGCACCTGGCACCGGCGTGGCCCTTCCGCAATTTAATGGTGCTCCAGTAAACCTCAACGAAGGCACGATCTGGTATGATACAAACGAAGACGTCATTAAATATTCCAAGGGCAGCTTGACCGCGCCCCTCACACTGGTGAACAGCACGTCGGGGACGATCGGAGGATCGGTCGTGGTTGATACGACTGGTTATATAAGAACTTCCAATTACGTGAATGCAGGTTCTTTGTATTCGCCTTATATTTATGGAGGCTCTGCCCCTTCATCCAACCTCACAATAGATTCTACTTCCGACGCCACAAAAGGGAATATTATAATTGGCCCGACGACCAGCGCGGTTGGAATCGGCACGACGACGCCGACGGCAAAAGTCCATATCTCGGCGGGAGGCACCACACCCGGCAAAGCCCCGTTTAAGCTGACAAATGGTGGGCTGTTATCAACACCCGAAGCTGGTGCCATCGAGTACGATGGAACTAGTCTCTATTACACAGATACTTCAGGAACACCCGCTCGTCATACCCTGGCAACGGTTGCCGGAAGCGTTGCCAGTCTGCGAGGCGATGTGACAACTCTCGACGCCGCTGATCCTGCCCAACCAGGAACTTATAATGCGACGGTCGTGTCGGTCGGTGGATCATCGGCTACGCAAGTGAATCAATCGCGCCTGGACACTGAGGCCGCCACGGCCAATAATAACGCAGAGACGATTGTAAAAAGAGATGCCTCAGGAAATGTGAGCGTCGGTGATTCTTCTCACCGAAAAATCTATTTGAGAGATTCTGGTTCTAATACAGTTAGCTTAGAGGCCGCCTCAACGACTAGTTCTTACTCTTTAAAATGGCCCGCAGCGAAAGCAGATTCGACCAATAAAGTTCTGGCATCAGACACCGACGGTAATTTATCTTGGATTAACCTGGGTTCTGTCGATGGTAAAGTCAGCTTGACCTCCCAGGTAATTGGCGTGTTGCCGATTGCCAATGGTGGTACGAACTCAGCTGTGGCTTTAAATAATAATCGTTTAATGTACTCCTCCGGTGGCGCCATTATTGAAATGGGCGAGTTGTCGACCGGTCAAATCGTTGTGGGAAAAACTGGAGACGCGCCCCAAATTAAAACTCTGAACGAAGATGTTGTTGTGGATGAAACAGGAAAAACCACCATCAATAAGGTTAAAGGAACAACAGTAAGCGGTGTTGGATTACTTTCGGGCAATCTCCTGCAAAACACCTCTGCTAGTGCGATTGGTCTGAATAACCTCCTTATTTCTAATGCCACAGGAGTTCAGGATTTTCCTGCCACAGGCGAAAAGGTGCTTCTCACAGTGGCAGGAATCCCAACTTGGACTGCGCAAAATGCCGATAGCTTTACCCAATATGTTCTATTAAATGGTCGAACCTCTGGCCAAACAATCAATGGGGGCGCTGATGCCAATGGCAATCTCACCCTAGAGTCTACGAGCAACGGCACCAAAGGAAACATTCTTCTTTCGCCCAACGGGGGAAGCTCGGTGGCCGTTGGCACATCAACACCGCTCTCTAAGTTCTCTGTGGTAGGTGGTGCAATGAGTGCCGGGCCGCAAGGAACCAGCGCCGGTCAAGGTGGTGAGGTTCGTTTTTATGAACTCGGAGCTAACGGAAGCGACTATGTTGGATTTCGGGCGCCGGACGCTCTTGCGGGCACGAAAGTTTGGACTTTGCCGACAGCTGATGGAACTTCCGATCAAGTGCTTAAAACAGATGGTAGTGGTACGCTCAGTTGGTCCACTCTCAATACAGGACAAATAGGAACTGGTGCGGCAGACGCCACTAAATATCTTCGTGGCGACCGAGCATGGTCAGACTTTAATGCCGCAGCCATTGGGTCTAATCTCACGGGCTACGCCACGGCATCGCCAGCATCAATCTCTTCAAGTGATTCCGTTCTCCAGGCCGTTCAAAAACTCGATGGGAACGATTCACTCTGGCTAAAAAAAGATGGCTCCCGCCCTCTCACAGGCAACTGGGACGCAGGCGCATTCAAAGCAACATTTAACAGTGTTCAGGTTGGATCTGCCGCCAACACGATCACAGGCCTCTCAACAATCGTTAACACTGGCACTCTCACCTTGCCAACGACTACAGATACGATCGTTGGTCGTGCGACCACCGACACTCTCACGAATAAAACGCTCTCTGACTCAACCACAGTGGTGGCCAATGCGACGACACCCTCTAAACAACTAGCGTTTAGTTTGAGCAATCAATCCGAAAGCACCACATTAACCATTTCGCCCACACAAAGCACAACTCAATCTTTGGCGATTCCTGATGTGCTTGGTAGCGATTCTTTTGTTACAAACAACACAACCGCCACACTCAAAGGAAAAACAATTAAGATCAGCGATAGCAACGTGATCGAAGGACTCACAAACTCTTCTATTAGCGACTCTGCTGCGATAGCTCGATCGAAGATGGCCGTCGATGCCAACAAAGGTGGTCTCGTCTATAACGACGCATCCACCGGCGCTCTCACAAGCCTCAATCCTGGGTCGGCTAATTATCCTTTATTGTCTGCAGGCACTAATGCCTCACCCGTCTGGTCGGGCATTAGTCTTGCCAATGACAACATTAAACTTCCACCTGGCAAGTCGATTAGTAATGATAGCGGCAACATGAGTATCTCGGCCGTGGGCGATATGACTGTCAACGCCAGCGGCGACACCACTGTGAAAGGCGCCAATACTTATATCGGTAACACATTGGCGGCTTCTGAAACCCGCATTTCTGGGGGAGCGAGTGGTGCCTCTTATCTTAAAATAAAATCAACGGGTGGTATTGAGTTCGCGGCCCCAAGTGGAATCACATCGGATGGGCCCCTCGGCCTAGGCACAACGTCACCAACGTCGATGCTCCATACGGTTGCAAGCGGGGCCAAGACTTCTGCTTACACAGGCAACTACCTTTCGAACACGGCCACTTCAGGCACCGGATCCATTGCCAAGATTGGTCTCGATGTTCAATCGACTGGCACGTGGAATGGTGCTTCGGCGACGAACACTGGTCTTAATGTAAACGTAAGTGGCGGAACGACCAATTATGCTGCCACCTTCAATGGCGGCAATGTAGGTATCGGTACGACTTCGCCAACAGGCACGTTAGAGGTGAGCAGTACAAACACAGGTTCGTCTAATTCTTATGGTGTGAAGATCACACCAACCTATAATCAAACGGGTTCAGCAGCTAATACTGACCTTTTAATCAATCGCACGCAGACAGCGGTTGGCAGTGGCACCCAAAATTTGATAGACGCGCAGGTCAATGGCACTTCAAAATTTAGCGTTGATAACGGTGGTAACGTAACAGTCGTTGGGGTGCTTACTGCTGCGAATATTTCGGGTAATTCCTCCACCGCCACCAATTTATCGAACGGTTCACTAGGAGCAATTCCTTATCAAAGTGCTGCAAGCACTACGGCGATGCTCACGGGCAACTCAACCACCACAAAAAAATACCTCACGCAAACGGGAACTGGGAGTGCTAGTGCAGCACCAGCTTGGAACACCATTGATACTGGTGATATTACTTCGGGAATTTTGGGTGTTGACCGTGGCGGGACTGGCGTGGGCACCATCACTGGCATTATCAAGGGAAGTGGTACCTCGGCATTTACGGCGGCAACGGCAGGAACTGACTACTCGGTGCCGGCCAATGTGGAATCATTTACAGGTGCGAAGACATTTGATAACGATAAAATTTTACTGAAAGGTAGCAGTTCAGGAACTACGACTTTCCATTCGAACAACTCAACTGCTACTAATTTCACTCTTAATTTTCCTGCCACTAATGATACCTTAGTGGCCAGAAATACGACGGACACTTTAACCAATAAAACGCTCTCCGATTCAACAACCCGATTTGCTAACGTGACTGATGCCACAAAAAAATTAGCTTTTAGTTTGGGCGGACAAACAACCAACACCACACTTACGATCACGACCGCTCAGTCCACAGATCAATCACTATCCCTTCCAAATGTAGGAGCCAGTGATTCGATTGTTACCAACAATACGACCGCAACCCTCAAAGGAAAAACCATTAATATTGGAGCTCCCGATAATAACGTTATCACTGGACTCACCGACTCGAGTATTAGCAACTCAGCCGCTATCGCTCGTTCAAAAATAGCAGCCGACACCAGCGTAAAAGGTGGATTAGTTTACAACGATGCCATTTCAGGAAGTCTTGCGAGCCTCACGCCAGGAACAGCTGGTTTACCACTGATTTCGGGCGGTACTAGCACCGCTCCAGGCTGGTCGACCGTCAGTCTTGCAAGCGGCAATGTCACGCTCCCAGCGAGTGGCAACATCACCAACGTAAGCGGAAACATGAGCGTCTCGGCCGTTGGCAACCTCACCGTTACGGGTGGTGCAAGTGCGAATACCTATGTGGGCAACACAGGCTCAAACACCTATGTTGGCAACAGTACCGCGGGAACGACCATGATTTACGGTGGATCTTCATCCAGTATTCTGGTGGACTCTAGCGGTGTAACGATGACAGGTACCTCCATTAAAGCTCCGAACTTTATGCCAACGGGATCCACCAAACCCACCGATGGAATGTATCTTCCCGCTGCAAGCACTGTTGGTATTTCAGCGGGCAACACTTTGGCGGCTCAATTCACTTCAACAGGTTCGTCCTTCAGTGGAAGTGTGGGCATTGGCACCACAACTCCTGGCGCCTCGCTTGACATCACACCCGCTGCAAACACTATTGGACTTCAAAGCACGGGCTATTCCCTCACGGGTGCCAACGCTCAGTCACTTGTGAATCTCTCTGGCACCTGGAACACCTCAGGCACACCGACCTTAATCAAAGCTAATGTGACGGACACTTTAAGCAATGCGAGCTCCCTCCTACTCGACTTGCAGGTGGGTGGTACTAGTATGTTTAAGGTGAATAAAGCAGGCAACTTGACGAATACGGGATCTGTGACGGCGACGGGTGGCTTTTATGGGCCGCTAACGGGTAATGTGAGTGGTAATCTAACGGGCAATGTGATTGGTAATATTTCTGGCGCAACGGGAGTTTTTTCGACGTCGGTCACATCACCGCTGCTTCTTGGAGGAACAACAACAACCTCTTCGTTGACTTACAAAACCACTACGGCGGTGGGAACTAGTGGAGCTGATCATATATTTCAAGTCGGCAACAACGGCGGTACCGAAGCCATGCGTATACTTAATTCTGGCAACGTGGGTATCGGCACAGCAACTCCTGGTACAGCCCTCGAAGTAAAAGGTTCAGTTCGAATCCAGAATTCAGCCACTGCTTATGTCACTTTCGCCTCCTCTTCATCAGCAGGCACCCCCACTTATACTTGGCCGACGACGGGACAATCTTCGAATTATTTTTTGAAAACAGATGGGAGCGGTAACTTGAGTTGGGCGCAACCAAGTCTCTCTAATATGATCACAGGAACGCTCCCAGTGGGTAATGGCGGTACGGGTACGACCACGTTCACATCCAATGGTATTTTGTACGGCAACGGCGGCTCGGCGATTCAGGCCACCGCCGCTATGACAGATGGACAGTTCGTTGTTGGGAAAACTTCGAATGCTCCACAAATTGTTACCATGAGTGGCGATGCTACCGTTAGCAACTTAGGAGCTGTCACAGTTCAAGGCCTCAGAGGCAAAACAGTCGATTCTACGTTGCCGACGACCAGTGGCCAAGTTCTCCGATACGATGGAACCAAGTGGGTTCCTAATTTTGTATCGATGTTTGACCTTCGATCGACAGTGACGGGATCGGCAACATTTAATTCAGGCTCACAGGGATGTACTGCTGGCCAAACTCTAACCTGGACGTCTGCGACGGATAATCTCAGTTGTACGACAATTGCCATAAATGATTCACAACTTAATTTTTCCGCCTCTCGCACAGCCAACACCTTCCTCGCAGCACCTAATGGAAGTGCAGGAGCTGCATCATTCAGAACGATCGCAACGGCCGATGTTCCTTGGGCGACACCTGGATCAATAGGATCAACAACCGCCGCGAGCGGTGCCTTTACAACTCTCACAGCATCAGGGGCAACAACACTCACTAACAACACAGCCTCGACGAGTTCGAGCACGGGTGCACTTATCGTCACAGGTGGCTTGGGCGTGGGTGGCGCGATTTTTTCTGGAAGCACCATAGCAGCCACGGGCGCCATCACCTCTAACTCTAGTATTAGCAACACCATCACGACGGCTGCCAACTCGGGGGCCAATTATAACTCACCAGCGCATAATTTTGTTGGTACCTACTGGAATGGCTCTGCCAGTGCAAACGACTCATGGTCAATTACAAACGTCTTGGGCACAGGAGCTAATCCTACGGCCACATTGACCTTGGTCCACACCGGATCGAGTGGCACAGCAACAGTGTCGACCCCCAACTTAACAGTTAGTGGTACCTTAACGAACACGGGCTCTTTTACGCAGGCGTCTTCCAACACCACCGGAAGTGCTAACGCAATAACTGCTAATTCTCTAACGAGCGGAAATATCCTCTCACTGTCTTCGACTTCGACAACTGCTGCAGCAGGAAACACCGGTTTGAACATTGCAATTTCTGGCACCAATGCCACCGCAGGGATTAGTCGTTACGGGCTGAAGTCAGTAATGACATCGGCGGGAAGCACTAGCACCAACGTGGCCGGTTACTTTTCTGCGACTGGCGGTACGACCGCGAATTACGGCTTGATTGTAGAAAATGGGAATGTGGGAATCGGAACGACAACTCCAAGTACCGCTCTCCAAGTAAACGGTACAGTGACAGCTACAAGCTTCGCCGGAAGCGGTGCGAGTTTGACTGGAATTACCGCCTCAACCAATGCCAATTTAACAGGCCCGATTACAAGCGTTGGTAATGCAACCTCGGTTGCTTCACAAACTGGTACCGGAACAAAATTTGTGATGGACACGAGCCCGACGCTAGTGACTCCGACTCTCGGTGTGGCATCAGCAACCTCCATAAATAAGGTTACCATAACAGCACCGGCCACAAGTGCCACACTGACGATTGCCAATGGAAAGACACTTACCATCAATGACTCCCTAACCCTGACAAGCGGAACGCAAGGGGGAGTACCATACTATTCGTCGACTGGCGCACTTTCCTCGTCACTGGCGGGTACTTCTGGTCAATTATTGACATCCGCGGGAACTGGCGCAGCGCCAACTTGGATATCATCGGTTCCCATTGCGAATGGCGGTACCGGAGCAAGCACACAACAGGCAGCGATCAATGCTTTAACTGGCATTCAAACATCCGGAAGATATTTAAGGAGTGATGGAACAAATGCGACACTTTCGGTTATTGCAGCTGCTGACCTGCCGACAGTTTACATCGGCACCACAGCGATTCCACTGAGCAGAGCCTCAGCCTCACAATCGTTGACAGGCATAAGTATTGACGGTTCAGCCGCGTCCTTCACGGGATCCTTGAGTGGTGATGTCACTGGAACACAAGCTGCCACGTCTATTGCTGCCACGACCGTTACTGGTAAGGCATTAACAAATTTTAGTTCGACCACTGGGACTGTGACGGCCTCAGATACGATTCTCTCAGCCATTAATAAATTGGTTGGGAATATGGCAACTTATGCCCCACTCGCAAGTCCAGGACTTACGGGCACACCAACAGCTCCCACTGCTGCGGTCAATACAAATACAACTCAAATAGCAACTACCGCATTTGTTTTGGGACAAGCAGGAGCTGCAACACCAATCGTCAATGGCACGGCCGCCGTGGGTACGGCTACAAAGTTCTCGCGCGAGGATCATGTGCACCCAACAGACACGAGCCGTGCACCAACGGCAAATCCGACATTTACTGGTAACGTAAACATGCCAGGCACTGGTATATGGAATTCCTCCGGAAATGTGGGGATAGGAACGACATCTCCTGTAGATAGACTCTCCTTCGGCACCCCGACAGCCTCAGCGACGACAGCTCTCGTCAATTTATCCAATACTGCTCTTGTAAGCGGTTCAGCCTCTGGAACTTACATAGGAGCGAACCCAGCTTCTGCTGGGGCCGATTTCATAAACTATCAGGTCGGCAATACATCGAAATTCAAAGTGGATTCCGCCGGAAACGTAACTGCTGTCGCCTTTCTTTATAGTTCTGATCGGCGACTCAAAACGAATATCAGTCAGATAGAAAACCCAATAGAGACAATTCTAAAGTTAAAGGGTGTAAACTTTATTTGGAAAGATTCAAAAAAGCCAGAAATGGGATTTATCGCTCAAGATGTTGAACGAGTGCTGCCAAATCTAGTTAAAACTGATGAGCAATCTGGATTCAAGAGCGTTCAATACGGCAACCTTATTGCTCTTGCTATTGAGGGCATTAAGCAATTAAAGTCGACCATCGATACGATGTTTATTACTCAATCTCAACAGATGAGTTCAATCAAGCAAGAAAACAAAGAGCTTAAGGATCAAATGGAGAGATTAACGGAAGAGAATAAAACCAAGGAACAGGAACTTAAAGAACTGAAACTTCGCATGGACAAACTAGAAAAGGCCCTTCAAAAAAACTAAGGGGGACGTAGTCCGAATTCCTACTTCGCAGTACATTGATATTCGGACTCTTCGGACGTCCCATTGCTTTATATTCGAATCCAGCTCGTCACACTTCTTGCTAAAATAGCAAAGCATGAGAATAAAACGATCACAACAACTATGGCCCGACAATGGCACCGTCCATCTTTACTGGCGTTGCCATAATAAAGAATACTACTTAGAAAATAATTTTTTTAAAGACGTTTACATGTCTTGCCTGGAGAAGGGTCTGGAACATAGACCCTCAACTCACCTAACTAAACTTAAACAAAAGTGTAAGATACATGCCTACTGCGCCATGAGTAATCACTTTCATCAGGTGGCGAGCTATCGTGACGGTTCGACCCATCTATCGCTATTTATGCGTCAGGCGCACGCCCTTTTCGGCATCAAGTATAACCGTGCTAAACGCCGGAGTGGAAAGGTTGCCGAAGGCCGCCCGAAGACACCGCTCATTCAGGATCCCCGCCATGAAATGCTTGTTCACTTTTACGTCGAGGCCAACCCCATTCGCGCTGGGTTCAGAAACATTGAGAATTTGAAATACTACCAATATTCAAGTTATGGTTTTTTTGCCTACGGGAGAAAAACAAAGTACACTCATCTATTAACTTTGCCTGATTGGTATATGAAACTAGGAAAAACATTAAAAGAACGGCAACAAAAATATAGAAAACTCTTTAGGCAATACCTAGGGGAGCATAGACCATCTTTTTCTTGCCGATTCAAACAAGCTTTTATTGGCGATGCGCAATGGATACTTATGTCGATGGTGCGACTTAAAAAAGATAATCGAGAATTTGAAAATGAAAGTTATAACATTCAAAGTGATCTGAGTATTCTAGGGAACACTGCCTGATTTCGTTATGACTCAAGTCTTTTGATCCCCCTTGGTTAAAATGGAGTCTCATATTGGGTCGTAATTTTTACCTCGATGGTAATTTCCACTGAGATACGCGACCTCGGTGGTGCTCGATTCGTCCTCACGTGAGACACATGATAATTAAAACACCCTATCAACCTAAATTGTTGGCATAATTAGAGTTGAATAACGTTAAAACTACCGTTTCCGTTTCTGTGGGGTTTAGAATGTCACGTTTTATCACGTTGCCTGACTTTGCGAAGTTATCGAATTTGGCATTGGTTGTTTTTATTTTGATTAATTCCGGATGTACCAAAATAGACTTCACCCAAGAACTTTCTAAATTGAGCGCCAATGCAGTGCCAACTGAAACGCCAAACCCAAACCAAACTTCACCTCCAATTGAAAATGAGGATACAAACAGCAAAGATGCCGTTTGCGGCGAAAGTCATTTAAAAGAACTTACGTCTGCCCCATCAGAAGCCATTAGCTTGTGTAGCAATGGTTCTCCCAGTGCTGTGACCGAAAATAATGAGAAGACCAAGTATATTTGGAACTGTAGCGGACTACCAAATGGACCCCTCGTTGAATGCTATGCCTTGATTTCTAATTCCTCTACAATGCCGCCACGACCAACTCCAAGCGCCTCTCCGACTCCAGACCCGGCTCTATTGGTTAATGGTTCTTGTGGTGGAAGTAACGGACAGTATTTGAGCTCCGTCCCCACAACTGGGCTTTGTGCAAGTGGCACCGCGAGTGCCGTTGATTCGACTGCAGGTATTGCAGTGGTCGGCGTGAGCACTACTAAAACATACAAATGGACCTGTAACGGCAGTGGTGGTGGTTCTAGTGCTACTTGCAGCGCCACCCAAAAATTAGCGCCTCTCTGTGGCTTGAGCAATGGTCAAAATGTTTCTACAACTCCCACCCGAGAACTATGCTCCCAGGGAACAGCGAGCGCCGTTACTCTCGGTTCAAACAAATACACCTGGAGTTGCTCGGTTACAAACGGACCCACTACTGAAAACTTAGTCTGCGCGGCTAACCAGGTTGTCAATGGGATCTGCGGAACTAGCAACGGAGCATTCACACCCTCCGCACCAACTACAAATCTTTGTGTCAGCGGAGCTCCGTCCCCAATTCTCACGAATTCAGCGGTATTTCCATCAAAGTATAATTGGAATTGTAACGGATTAAATTCTGGCACAACGTCATCTTGTAGTGCTATTCAATCGATTGATCCGGCCTGCGGATCAAGCAATGCTCAAAACTTTGAGGCAAAACCTACAAGCAATCTCTGCGCTTCCGGACAGGCCAGTGAGGTCACCCTTTCGGATGGCAAATTCAAGTGGAGTTGCACCACAAATACAACGATTACCAACACCCAAATGTGCTCGGCAAATCAAGTGGTGAATGGCACTTGTGGTGCTAGTAACGGACAATATGTGAGCTCCGTCCCCACTACCGGGCTCTGCACGAGTGGTATCGCGAGCGCCGTTGATTTGCGCGTAGTTGCAACATTGATCCGTGTGAGCACTCCTAGTCAAATATACAACTGGACCTGTAACGGCAGCGGTGGTGGATCTAACGCTTCTTGTAGTGCCTCACAAAAATTAACTGCCCTCTGTGGCAAGAGTAACGGTCAAACTTTCCTTACCCCTCCTGTTAACGATCTTTGCTCTTCGGGAAACCAGGGAACCGTTGCCACATCGGCCACGTCGTTCGACTGGACTTGTTCAGTAACCAATGGAACGTTAACCGAAATGGTTTCTTGTTCCGCGAAAAGACTGAATATTCCGGTTTGCGGGGCGTTTAAAGAAGTGAGTTTGGCGTCGCAGACGCTGCCGAGCTCCGTCCCCACGGGATTGGGAGAATTTGTCAGGTATTCGGGAGCGCCGATTGGTCAGCGATTTATCGTTCCGAAAGAATCTTGTGCCATCATTGAGGCACCGCGACTCCCCAACCTAATAGGCTTTCAGCAACTCTATTCGGTGGTGGTTGATGCTCCGTCGACTGATTATACCATCCAAGGTTTTTATGGCATCGAAGTTTTAAAAAACACTAAAACCGGTCAGATCATCACCGTACAACTTCCCCAACCCCCAGCAGGCCCCAACAATATGGGCATCACCGTGACCTTCACCAACGGAAGTATATCTCTCACCTCCCACCAAACCCCCATCACAACTGCGTGGACCGCTTGGGTCACTCAAGGCGTCGCTTTCGGAGGCGATACCTCTTTGTGGAATAATCCCTCGAGCACGATGATCCCGGGCCTCATTCGCTCTGTCTCGGCTTTGAATCTGGGTTCCTATCTCACCGCGAACCCCTCTCTCCTCAACACGCAGGAAACCGCGAACAAGTATTCCTTCCCGTCGCCTTCAACACCGATCGCCCAATCGATCTGTCCGAATCCACGAATTCTTAATCTAGATTGGCAGGCTGCGTCCCCAACCACCGCTCAATCCAACGAACATCTTATTACCTTTGGGAACCCTCTAAAAAATACATTTATCATTGGCAACAGCTCTTGCCTAACCGTTGTTGCCCCACAACTCCCCTTTGATGGTTCGGGTTTTCAGCAACTCTATGCGGTAGCCCTCCATGGTTCCTCCTCGCAATACACCGTGAGCGGCTACCACGGCATGCTCGTTCTTACAAATATCTTTACCAACCAGCAAATTCACCTACAAATTGCAAGGCCACCGATCGGTCCTAATAACTATGGAATCAACATAAAATTCACGAATGGTAGCATTTCGCTTACCACTTGGAGAAATGAAACAACTTGGAAATCGTTTATCACTAGAGGCGTCCCTCTGAACGGCGACCTCTCCGCGTGGAACAACTCCGCAGCCCTCGAACTTCCGGCAACACCACCTCTGGGCACCCCATTGTCACTTTCCACTTACCTGGGTGCAAACCCCTCACTTCTCAATACGACGGATACGTCAAACATTTATAGTTTTCCTTAAACTCAAAAAAAAAAGAGCCCTTCTTTGGAGGGCTCCCTGTCTGACGCTGACTAGATTTTTTAACAATCACTCGCGGGGTGTCTCTTTTTCTTTGAGTGCTTTTTCAATTTTAGACGCTAAATCTTCAAAGTAATCTCCCTTTCGCACCGAAAAAGACACCTGTTTGTCTGGCTCAATTTTAAGCTCATCCAAAATTTTCATCAACCGATAAATCGGACCCGCTATTTTGTTCGAAAAATAGATACCAAAAAGATAAAATATCACTCCCGCGATAGAGAAAGCCACCGACACCGAAACAATATACTTATTCCCTACCGATTCAATAAAGCTATAGTAAACATGATCCGAGGGCAATTGAGCCTGCTCTCCCAAAGCTCTGAGTTCATTAAAATAATACATCGTATGCACAACAAAGACAGCAATGAGCATAGCAAAGAGCGCCGTTAATCGGTTAATAAAATGGATTTGAAATTCTGGCAAAATGAGCCAACGCTTACGCAGGTTTACATTTTTCATTGAGGCCTCACGATCTCTCTAAATTCTTCAAACATCTTTTCTCGATACTGGGGATTGCGTTCACCATAAAAATCAATCATCGAAACTATCTCTGCCGAATCCATTCGTTGGCTAATGAATCGAACACACTCAATGTATTTTTGTTCATCATCGAGTCCGCCATGAGTCGCTAGCTTCATAAACGCGAAAGGAACAAGCATTTTTGCCTCGGCGCTTTGATCACGAGAAATCTTTAAATACAAATCTCTTTCTGCTGGATGAGCTTCTTTGAGGGGCGGCATTCTTTCTAGAATATAATGGATTTTCTCATACTTGAGAGGATCGCGACGACTATCTAGGAGAAAATAGGCGAGAGAATCAAAAATTTTTTCCGATTCTTTATCCATAACATCAAAATTTTTATCTACCCACGAGCGAAATTCAAGCATATCGGCTTCGGAGGAAAGTTGAGCACTCAACTGATCAATGGCAACGAGCTCTTTGTCCTCTTGATGTGCTGACGACTTTGTATGAATAGCCTCAATTTTTTTTAAGGCAATTGCCATTTCTTTTGTTTTAAGAGATTCGATGATTCTATCGTTGGCCAAATCGATCCTTAGGGAGTTTGGTGGTTCAACGGCGACGATTTCAGGCTTACCCCTGACTTTTTTTTGACCCCAGAGGGATACGCGCAACAATCCGTAAAAACCAAAGCAGCAAATAAGAATAACAATGAGAGCCTTCGGAATCGTCACTCCCTCATCTTACACACTCACAGCACAAAAGAGGCCTCTGCTCTCTGCTTTTTCGACCTAGGTCCAGGTTGATTCTCCCCACCAAACACGTTAAGGTCCGGCCCATGCATAGAAAAAGACCGCCATCCAAACCCCAAGGCCTCATATACAAACCCAATTACGTGACTCGCGCACACAAGCAAGAGTTACTAAAGTGGTTTTCTGAGTTGCATCCGATTTGGGAGAATCGCTATTCCGAAAGTAACCCTCCACCAGAGGGTACTGAGCAACGACGCCTGCTCCGCCCAGTCTACTGGCTCGGAAACTGGCAATTCGCCTGCTTGAACTATTTTCATCCACCTAAAAATATTTATAATTGCTGTGTAGAGGCCGAGCCATTTCCTCCCGTACTACAGAGACTAGCAAATCAAATCGAAGAGGAAGTTCATTCTTTTTATCCCGATCGCGACATTCCCACCGGCTGGCACTTTAACACGTGTTTAATTAATTTTTACGGACAATCCATCGATGCCAACAACAAAACCACCGACACCGCTCGTGTTGGTGAGCATAAGGATTTTGAACCCGGCCCAGTCGGCTCAGTGTCCTTTGGCGAACGTGCCCTTTTTCAATTTGTCGATTCAAATAATCGAGGCGCTCAGAGTGAAGTCGTTTTACAACAATGGCTCGATGATTCTAGTTTACAAGTTTTTGGTGGTGATCGATTTAAGCGAAAGCTCTTTCACCGCGTACAACGGGTCGACCATAAAACGGGAGTTTTTCTAGAACCAAAAATAGATGGCTTCCAAACCCGTCGCATCAATCTCACATTTCGCTATGTTCCAAACGAGTTTATCGTTCCATACGAGAAGCTTCCCGAAAATTTACAGAGAGACATTCTCCCCTACGTAAAGGAACTCAGTCTACACGCCTCTTTTTTTAAGGAAGTTTTAGAACAGTATCAAGGTCAGTAGTTGACAGATGCTCAAGAGAAACATGGAATAGTCCCTGTGAACAAACCACAAGAGGAGATTTTCATGAAACTAATCATTGCTAGTTTATTTATTGCACTCTCTGCCAATGCTGCAGAATCAACAATCACGTCCGCTCCATCAACACCAAAGCAAGCATGTGAACTGCTTGCTAAGGCCGCGACTGAAGATAACTTTAAGGCTTTTACTGATCTCACGGCTATGCACACTTGCCCCATGCACCATAGCAAAAAAGATTGCACCGATGCGAACTGCCCTATGCACCACGATAAAAAAGATTGCACCGACAAAAACTGCCCTATGCATAAAAAAGGCAAAGACTATAAGCACGCCGGCACATGCCCTCACCATGGCCATGGAAAAGGATCTGAAGAAGGTTTCCATAAAATGCATGAGAAAGAGATCGAGCGTTTAAAAGACCTCACTTGTAAAGAAGAAAAGATCGTTGGTGATCACGCATGGGTTGAGGCAGTCAGCAAAAACGAAAGCCGTCTAGTGCCTTTCAAAATGCAAGATGGTTCTTGGAAATTTGACATGCACACGTACCATTCTTTTTATCCTCACGCAAAAATGACCGAGACTGAAAAAACAGACAAAAAGAAATAGTTCTAATATAAAAAGCCCCTCTCAAGTTCTGAGAGGGGCTTTTTTTTTTACCAAATCACTACCCGTTCTTTTTCAGGAAGAAACATTTTATCTCCCTTTTTACATTGAAACGCTTCAACGAAGCCCGGCTGATGCTTGATAGGCTCATTGATTCGAGCCCATCCGGCCGAATGAGGATCCGTTTTTAATAATTTTTCCGCCATCTGTGGACGAATCACCCCACACCATAGGCGAGCATAGCTCACAAAAAATTTCTGCTTATCTTCCTTAGTCCCAACTCCATTGGGAAAGGCCGCCTGGTAGGCAAATGTTACACCAACAAGATCGGCCACGTTTTCGCCTAAAGTGAGTTTTCCGTTGTGTCCGATCTTAGCATATTGATCTACCAACTTCGTCGAGCGGCCCGAGAACTCACCGAGATCTTTCATCGTCATCCACTGTCGCAAGCGCCCCTTTTGATCATAGCGGGAGCCCATATCATCTATTCCATGGCCAAGCTCGTGACCGACAACTGCACCAACCGATCCAAGGTTTTCAATCTCACTTCCCTCGGCATCAAAAAAGGGAAACTGCAATATTCCCAAGGGCATCACAAATTTATTCGCCGAAGGATCATAATAAGCATTGATCGTGAGAGGCCCCATATACCACTTGTCGCTATTCACCGGCTCGGCAATCGCCTTAATCATTTTTTTGTATTCAGCGGCGCCCAGCAACTCACCATTCTTAATGCGATTGTTCGCGCTGTATTTCACCACGGGATGAAAATCCCACTCTCTTTCGTTGAGGGGTTTTACTAATTGCAGACGAGCTACCGACATTTTTTCTTTGGCTTCTTTTTTAGCTTCTATGCTCAACCATTTATTGCCTTCAACTCCGGCAACAATCGCTTGACGGATTTTTTCTACCACCGTGCGGAATTTATCCTCGGGAAACTTAGGAAAAAGTCGCGGCATAAGAATTTCATCTAATTCTTTAGCAAAAGTTCCCATGATCTCCATGGTACAGCGTTCTTCACGGACTGGTCGTTTTTCGGGCCCACCGAAAAACTTCCGGCGAAACTCAAACCCTTTTTGAAAAAAATCGGGGTACGCATCATCCATAACCGAAGACCCCTCGGTGTAAAAAAAGTAATCTTTCAGTGAGGCTAATTTCTCTTCAACAAGATTTTCTTGATAAAACTTCATTGCTTCAGGAATCAAAAGACGAACTTTAGTTGTCGATGGCACTTGCTTAAATAGTGGCGCAAAGCCAACAGCAGGATAGTTTTTTAAAAAATCATCTTGAGTGACTTCTCGCTGTTCACTCCAACGCTGTCGTCGTACTTCGGGCTTGGGGTAAACCTTGATAAACTCTTTCTCAAGCGCAATAATGGCATCGGCCTTCTTCTCAGCTTCACTCGTTTCAGTTTTAACGTTCACAGTTTTGAAAAAATCAACAATGTGTTCGCGATAAGCTTTCATAAGTTCTGCATTTTCATAGTAACTATGATCCGGCAGATTCATGAATTTGATCCCTACATAAAGGTCATAAATAGTAGGGTCACCAGCGTTTTCAGCCTCGCCCACCTCGATAAGACTATCAATACCTTTCGCAAGATTACCAACCTGTGCATCCCTAAATTGGTCTACCGTTTTTAGAGATTTAATTTGTTTCGTTAACTCTCCGATTTTAGATTTCTCTGCTTTAGCCCCACCTTTATCGTCCATGCAGGCCAAATAGTTATTTTTAAGCCCCTGGCCCCTAGCGGATAGCTTTTTTTCCTGCTTAATCTCTCTTAGAAACTTTCTTTTATCGAGCAACAGACGCTCGGCCGAATCATTGAAGGCAAACGTGTGCTTACTTCGATCATCGCGCAGCTTAAAAGAACTCTCAACTTTCGAACAAACATAGTCATGGAAATTTTCACAAGGATTCACACTGTCACTCAGTGGAAATTCTCTGCGTGTTGGAATATCACTCGACGATGGAGCTGATTGAACTGCCCCCTCTGTTCGTTTCTGTTCTACTGTTGATGATGGTGCAGAGCTCTGTGCGATTGCGATCATCGAAACTGAGGCTAAACCTATAATTGCTGTCCACTTCATTAATACCCCCTATTCGCAAGGTAGGTTATTTTAGAAGGGCATTCTTGTCATCAGGAACTTCATGTCATCATTCGTAAATGACAAACCTGCACCAATATAGTTCGAGTATCCATTGTTTTTATTGAGAGCATCAAAGATACCCCCTGTCACATAGACCCCTTTGGCCACATGGTATGTTAAAGAGGTTCTCAGATTCATCTGAGTGAATTGAAAGGCTTCGGTCGTAAACTGCAAACGATTTCGGAAAAATCGATAATCAAGTCCGACGCCCCCTGAGTTTTCGATAATCCCACCACGAACTGTAAAATCATAAAAGTTTTTGGCAAAGAGAAGCGTCAACTTCATACGATCATAATTGGTTCGCCGTTCGTCAACCGTTAGATCACTTCCAGGATTCGAGGTGGATTGTGTTTTGGTACGAGAAACAACGCCAGTTGGATCATCAATGACCTGAATAAAATAGTAACGATCAAGCCCAGGTTGAACTTTTAAGCCAATATACGATTTCCACATTTGCTGACCAGCCAAATATTCGCTGCGAAAATCAACGGAGGTCTGAAGTTTACCCG
Source organism: Pseudomonadota bacterium (assembly GCA_041178425.1). Classification (GTDB taxonomy): domain Bacteria; phylum Bdellovibrionota; class Bdellovibrionia; order Bdellovibrionales; family Bdellovibrionaceae; genus CAUJGP01. Next base: position 55,262 of record JBEGVH010000009.1, read on the forward strand.
CCACATCGAGCATATTGTTAATGCCCTCAACGGCTGAGTTGATTTCTTCGATTGTCTTATCGTCATTGATCAGTTTACCTAAAGTTCCCTGACCACTATTGATTTTATTTGTCACATCTTCGATATTTCTAAGAGCAAGATCGAGTCGCGCCCAAGTTCTCTTTACGCCAGAATCGGCATTATTTAGTGTAGAATCTAAGGTTCTTGTGATCGAGTGCACTTCGGCAAGAATATCTGTAACACGATTACGATTCTCATGGGTAATATTAGCTAGATCACCCGTAATTTTATCGATATTCTGAACGATACGACCTAATACGTGTTTATCGCTCCCCTCATCCTGCACCGCCTCTTTAAGAGTAACAGCGACCATTTTGAGCGAAGTACCAATATCGGAAATCTGGCTCAACAAGCCATCCATCGATGCTTTGTCGTTAACATTAAGAATCTGCTCTCCGCTCGGCAACGCCGGATCTTCTGGAGACCCTGGTGAAATTTCGACGTACTTATCACCAAGAATGCCGTTAGCCTTAATTTCAACGCGGGCCGATTGACGCAAATCAACTTCGTCGCGAACAATAATATCAATGCGTGCAATTCCTTGCGACAGTCGGATGTCTTTAATCACACCAATAGGGATACCCGCCATCTTAATGGCGCTTTTTTTCACAAGCCCACTGGCATTAGGAGACAAAAACCAATATTTTTTCGCACCGCCAACGGTTGGATCTTCGCTCACGCGCATCGACATCACCGCAATGAGTGCGGCAACGATAAGCACAAGCAGACCAACTTTAAATTCTGGCATCTGCGAGAGAGGTTTCATCCGTGTTTCATCCCTTTACTAACAAACTTTTTTACTAACTCTATATCGGTCTTAAGAAATTCTTCTGGAGTCCCGAATAACACACAACGTCCACTATCTAACATAGCGATATAGTCTCCAATTCTGAAGGCTGCACCCAAGTCGTGGGAAACAACCACTGACGTCATTCCTTTGCGACTTTTATGAGTGTCATAGATGAGATTATCCACCATCTCAGTCAAAATTGGATCAAGACCTGTCGTTGGTTCGTCATAAAACATTATTTCTGGATCGAGGGCCAGCGCACGGGCCAGTCCGGTTCGCTTCTGCATACCACCACTGATTTGGTTAGGAAGCTTGTGAAAGTGTTTGGGATCAAGACCCACAAGATGCAATTTTTGTTTAGCGACTGAAATGATGGTGTCTTCACCATACTCTCGCCGATGCTCCCAGAGCGGAAAACAAACATTTTCAAGAACCGTCATATCGTCAAAAAGAGCAGCGCCTTGAAATAAAACTCCAAAACGGCAACGGATTCGAACGAGATCATCAACACTCATGCGGGTGATCTCTTCACCAAGAATTTTTAAAGACCCACTCGTGGGCCGATGCAAGCCGAGCATATGTTTAACGAGGACACTTTTACCCGTTCCCGAGTAGCCGATGATGACCGTCAGACTCCCCTTGGGAATATTGAGATTCATTCCGTTAACAACGAATTCTTTTCCATCGAAGGTTTTCTTCAGGTCAGTAATTTCGATGGCGTTTTCGTTCATTAAACTTTCAGGACTCATGTTTGTATCCCCGAGAGTCCGTAGTAAATACGAATTACGTTCGTTAAAAAATAATCCAAAATAATAATCATCACCATACTCTGAACAACACCCTGATTGGTTGCTTCACCAACTCCCTTGGCACCACCTGAAGTAAAAAAACCTCGGTAACTACAAATGACGGCAAAAACCAAACCAAACACCGTTGATTTAAAAAGCCCCTCATTTATATGACGGGGATCGAGCATAAAAGCAATTTTTTCCCAAAAAATGGCTTCATCAAGATCAAGCAATCCAACACAAAGGATGTAGGTTCCAACCATGGCTACAAAATCAAATACGGCTGTCAAAAGTGGCATACAAAAAACGGCTGCGTAAATTCGAGGAGCAATGAGGTATTGTCGAGTATTGATGCCCATCACATCGAGAGCGTCGATCTGTTCACTCACACGCATGGTGCCGAGGCGGGCTGCCATGGCACCACCCGCTCTGGCGGCAACAATCAAACCAGTTAAGACAGGCCCCAGCTCACGAGTGATACCAAGTGCCACCGTTGGACCAACCATATTCACAGCATTGAAAAGCTTAAAACCAAGATAAATTTGAAACGAGAGTGCAAGCCCCGTAAAAAGACCGGTCAAAGTGATAATAAACACTGATTGATTACCAATGAATTCCATGTGGCGCATGAGTTCGTTGACTCGATAAGGACGCTGAACAGAAACTCTCATGGTACGATAGAAAAAGATGCCGATTTGGCCAACTTCTTTTACCAATCCCATAATCGGGTTCCACAAACCCAAGGCAACGCTGTCAATCCAGTCAGCTATCCTCTGTACCACCGGGTACCAATCCCTTTCAGCTGAGCACCATCCTTGGCACTCTCGATGTCAGTGCTGTCATTAGCTCATAGGTGATCGAACCTGCTGCCCTGGCAATCTGCTCGAGGGGAATATTGTTTCCCCACAATTCAACGTCATCGCCCTGGTCAGCACCTTCGACATCTGTGACATCTATCATAAGATAATCCATACAGACAGTTCCGACCAGCGGAACAACCTTACCTCTGACGAAAACCTGACCTTTGTTCGATAGTATACGGGGATAACCATCGGCATAACCAATAGGTAAAATGGCAATTTTAGAATCTCGCTGGGCCGTCCATGTGGCGTTGTAAGAGACCGTCCCACCCTTCTTTACATCGATGAGGTGAACAATTTTTGTTTTGAGTGTCATAACTGGCTTTAGTTTTTTTGTCGCATCAGACACGACACCCGAGTACCCATACAACGAAAGCCCAGGTCGCGATCCGTAGGTAAACGGCAAGCGACCGCTCATTTGGTTTGCAAAAAATCCATCAGAATTAAAAATGTGTTTTTCTTGAACCTCTGGAAAATGCGACTCTATTCGCAAAAATTTTTGAATTTGCGACTCACTAAACCCATTTGAACTTCCGAGGTCATCACCCTTGAGCAAGTGGGTACCTAAGGCCTGAATCCGCAATTGCGGAAAACGCCGAAGAGTTTCTTTCAACCATGTCACATCCGCTTCAGCGAAACCGAGGCGATTCATTCCCGTATCCCACTTAACGTGAATCTCCCCGGAAAATCCTTTTTGCCCTAGATTAAGCAAAAATTGTTTATCACTCGCCATTGGAATAATACCAAGACTTTGGGCGATTGGTACATCTGAGGTAGAAAAAGGACCAAGCACGAGAATTGGGTCCTTATAACCAATCCGTCGGAGTTCTTCAGCCTCCTCGAGGAGAGCGACCGCCACTCGCTTCGCACCCATTTTTTGCAACTCTTGGGCAAAAGCAGCGACGCCATGCCCGTAAGCATTGGCTTTAATCACCGGAGTCAAAGAAGAACTTTTTTGGATGCCGCTCAAGACGGACCAATTATTGGCGAGAGCCTTCAAATCAATTTCTGCCACTGTAGGACGAGGCACTTTACTTACCCTTTACTATCGAATTCTAAAGATGGCGCAAACTTTACAACTTTAGTTTGACGAACCACGCGGGCAACCCCCACTCGATTCCCACCCTGACCCATGACTGTGGTCAAAGCCTGAAGCGATCCCTTCAATAGAGACTCTGGCGACGTCGCTAACTGAGGGTAAGCACTCACTCCAATGCTCACGGTAATGGCACCAGAGACTGGGGGAATGTCTACGCTCTCGAAAGCTTGCCGAATTCGTTCTGCCAAAATTGTAGCTTCTTGTGGCTTGAGATTGTTCGCAAGTAAAGTAAATTCGTTGAGCGCCGTACGATAAAAACCATCGCCAGATCGCGTAAATTTCTTGCCCGTCACAGCGAGAGCACGAATCACACTATTCACCGCCGTAGGACCGTATTTTTCTTCGATGTAATGAAGACGATCAATACTAATTCTCAAAATCGCCAAACCCATTTGGTTTCTTTGCAAGTGATCGATCCGATCATTCAGCACTTCGTGAAAATCTTCGAAGGAATGGATGTGCTCCAAAACACCTTCGAGTTCTAGCTCCATTTGCTTTTTCAAAAAGGTGAATCGCTCGAAACTGACACGAAAGAGAGCAAAGCGGTTATTAAAATGGATGGTGTTAAACGGGTCTAAGGTATCGCCAAAAAAGACAAAAAGGCCATCCACGTCTTCTCGAACCATCAGAGGTTTCACATAACAATCTTCAACCTTAAAAACATCTTGGAGTAGCTTGTTCAAACTACCGAAACCCCGTGGGGAGACCAGCAAATTCTGAGCCTCTAAAATTTCTTGGCTCGACAAACGCACACCCGCCCCTTTTATAAGTTCTACGGGAATGCCACAACCATGGGTCGCAACTAACAGCTGAACCGGCTCTAAATACTTAAAGTAAAGAACCTTGGCACCTTGTGAGCAATAATCTTCTAAGGAATGAAAGAAGACTTGTAACAGATCTTCTCGGTTTCGCGTATTTTCATACAACGTAAGTAAATTAGCGATATCATCTTCAGCAGTGGACGTTGCTGGGGTGGGATTCGCGGTCTCCTCACCAGACAACAAAAAGATTGAATCACTCTCTTGTTCTTGCTTTTTAATGGCTTCAGACTCAACAAAGCCTTCGAGCATTGCTGCTGATCGCGCATCAATGAGCGGTTGATTCTCTTCAACTTCTCGAACTCGTGCCCTTAAAAGATCCGTTTGTTTTTTAAGTTCCTCAGAGTCTTGAACCAAATTTTTATTGAACAGTTTTAAAACCACTCGTTCAAGCGCATTATCAATAGACCACTCCACAAGACCAACAAGGTGATCTTCTTGAGAGAGGTAATCAAGAACGCCGTAATCTCGATATTCACCAAACTTGTAACGAGAGAACGCCGAACCGATTAAAATAAAATGGGTTTGATTGGCAATTTCGAGGCATTCTGCCAAAAAATCATCAATCGCCCCAACAACCAGAGAAAGATCTACGATCACCAAGTGACTTGGACTTTTCTTAAACTCCTCAAAAAATCGATCGGTGTTGGTCGAATGAAAAAGGCTGTGCCCTTTTTCCCGAAGATGAACCTTGATTTCTTGATAATCTTCTGAAAAAGGAACCAAAAAGTGCAAATCAAACTGTGATCGGTACTGGGTTAAATCCACTATAACCTCTCCTCCGGTCTGGGAATCTGTACTTTCATACTAGCAAGAGGTTCTTCTTTTTTCTTCAATCTTTTTACAGGACTAGAGGAAGGTGCAGACTCCACACTACGAATCACTTCTTGGGCGATCTGCTCAGCTCGACTTAAATCTTGAGAGGAGGAGCTCGTGGGCTTCGATTCGCTAAAACCAATGCGTCCAAACTGAAAATCGCCATCAGCATCATCTTCGTCATCAAAAAGCTCCATGGCGTTTGAAGAAGAACTACCAGAGAGAGCATCATCATTTCGCAGAGAGCTTGGAAACAGCGGACTTGTTGGTATAGCCAGCTCTTCTGTGTTTGTGGCACTCACCGCGCCCGTGCCAATCGGTGTCGTTAAAGGAGACATCTCAGGCTCCTCGAAAGCAGCAATCGCGAGAGCCTCCATACTTGGTGTCTTTAATTCACGAAGGGGGCGCGCCGTTTGGGAGCGATCACTGAGACTTTGCGCGATTTCCTGACTCATGGGAATCTTCAGGGTGATGCAAGTGCCTTCTCCCATTCGCGACTTTACTTGCACGTCGGCCTTGTGCTGGCGAAACACACCAGCGGCCATGGCAAGTCCCAGTCCACGATGATCAATCGTTGATCGCGTTGTAAAAAAGGGCTCAAAAACTTTTTGAATATTCTCAGGAAGGATTCCTTCCCCAGTGTCTTCAATTTCAAGAACAATAGAACCATTTTGCGACCGAGCTCGCAGAGTCAGGTTTTTTCGAAGATTCTTTTCCATTGCTTCGACGCTATTTCTTAGCACGGCTCCTAGCGCGGCTTTAAACTCATCGACATCACACTTGATATTGAGATCGGGTTGAATCTCGCGAATAATCTTAACGCCTCCTCGAAGAAAGGCGCCCTCAACGCTTCTGAGGGCTGATTCAACCAATTCAAAAAGAGGAATCGTTACTGAGGGCACTTGAGCTTGGCCGCTGTACTGCCCGATACGATCAAGAACATCTCGAGCGTTTCGAACTTCGGTTTCGATGGCTTGTAAGGATCCGCCCTGCGGATTTAACCGGGCAATTTGAACATGACCAAGAACCGAAAGAAGCGGGGCTTTCAAGGCGGCTACCACTTTTTCTAAAACACGCAACGAAACCTGCGGTTCAGGAAGCTCCGTCCCCACCGATGTGGGAGAGTTGAACATCGAAAAGGGCCGCTGCGGAAGCGACGGAACTGGGGACGGAGCTCCTTTGGGCTGCTCCGCAATCACACCATTTTCAAACCCCACTTTTCTAGATTCAAACACTGGTTTTTCAACAACTTTTTCTACGACTCGTTCAACAATTCGCTCCACCGGCACTTCACGAATGACCACTTCTGGCTGTCCCAATTTTTGCAAAAGATGCTGAGCCAACCCACCACCCAGCAGGGACAGAGCCAAAATAATCAACAAACCTTGGCCATAAAACATCCAATCCGTCGTCACCCAAAGGTCTTTTCTCCACTGGCTCACGAGAATGAGCTTCGATGCCGGAATTTTAACAAAGAACGACAGAATATCCTCACCTCGGACATCCTTTGTTTTAATAGAACCAAAAAGATTCTTATCTTGTCGGATGAGATCATAAGACTTGTCACCGATCATCGAATTACCCAGGTATTCAGACACCGTATGCGCCAAGGTTAAGCCAGAGTCAGTTGTTAAAAAGGCATGAATCCCCTGGGACTTTAAGCGATCCACTAGATCTTGAAACATTCCTTGAGGCAAAATACCAACAAGACGAACGTTACTGACCTGGCCTGATCGTCGATCTTTCACTTTTGCCGGTATCGTTAAACTAGACCGAATTTCGCCCTCTGCCACTTGGCTGGCATAGTACCCAACGCCTCCACCCTCGAGACCTTGGGTATTGAGCTTTTTCGCCCAAGCTTGTGAGAACTCGTCTTTCAATAAGCCATGGGTTTGTACTTTCCATAGAAAGTTTAACGAATGACTATCCATCGCTCCCACGGCTAAAAAAGGAGCCAAGGCTTTTTGAGCTTCTTCAAAAAGCCCAGCCTCCATCAAGGTGGCCACTCGACCCAACTGATTTTTCATTTTTTCTAAATCAGTACTTAACAAATCGCTCATTAAATCGAGTTGGCTTCGAGAATTTTCGGTTAACCAGTGAATACTGACTTCTTTTTCTCGACGAACAAAAAGAATAATAGACAAGAGACCCGTCAACAAGATCGTCGCGACGAAAACACCTATAATTTGTTTCTTCATCCGTGATTCCCTCAAAGGTAATTAACATCTTGCATCAATGCAAAATGAGGCTATCTAAAAGTATTGTTCCTGACGAAAGCCTAAGAATCAAGTATATTGGCGCTCATGAAAACACATCGTTCTGATTTTTTGGTTATTGGCTCCGGTCTCGCAGGCTTATCCTTTGCGCTTAAGGTCGCCGACCATGGAAAAGTGAATCTCCTTTCGAAAACACAACTTCCCGATACCAATTCCTCGATGGCCCAAGGAGGAATTGCCGCCGTGATGGGGCAAGATGATTCATTTGAAAGCCACGTTCGCGATACCCATATTGCCGGAGCGGGACTGTGTCGAGATGAAGTGGTAAGAAATTTTGTTTCACAGGGACCGGCACGAATCCAAGACCTTCTCTCCTGGGGCGTTGAATTTGACAAAGACCTCACACGCGAAGGCGGACATAGCTTTAGGCGCATTCTTCACCACGAAGATCAAACAGGAATGGCCATCCATAAACGTCTTCTTGAATTAGCCAAAGCCCATCCGAACATAGAAATATTTGAACACCACTTTGCCATAGACCTGATTCTCAATAAAAAAATTTGGCCCTACCAAATGGGACCGTTGTACTGCCTCGGTACTTACGCCCTTGAAACACAAACAAATGATGTGGCTAGTTTTTTAAGCCCGCACACGGTTCTTGCCACCGGAGGCGCTGGTAAATCTTATTTGTATACATCGAATTGGGAAGGCGCCACCGGAGATGGGGTCGCTATGGCCTACCGAGCTGGGGCCCGAGTGGCCAACATGGAATTCATGCAATTCCACCCTACCTGCCTTTATCACCCAGAGGCGCGTAACTTCCTTTTAACTGAAGCTTTGCGTGGGGAAGGCGGAGAACTAATCAATAATAAGGGCGAAGCCTTTATGAAAAAGCAACACCCACTAGGAAGCCTTGCTCCGAGAGATATCGTTGCTCGAGGAATTGATGCCGAAATTAAACGATCCGGAGCCGAGTGCGTTTACCTCGATCTTCGCCACCACAAAAGGGAATTCCTACAACAGCGTTTTCCGATGATCTTTCAAAAGTGTCTCGACTACGGATGGGACATGAGTCAGACGCCAATCCCCGTAGTACCGGCTGCACACTTTCTTTGTGGAGGTGTGCTCACGGATCTAAATGGGCAAACCGACATCAACGGCCTTTGGGCCCTGGGAGAAAACGCCTGTACCGGCTTTCATGGAGCGAATCGGTTGGCGAGCAACTCACTTCTAGAATGTTTAACTACCGCCCACAATGCCTCCGAAAGTATCAAAGCCAATTCGGCAAAGTTGAAGGAGAAAACTCCCGAGGGTGTCGCCATTGATCAAATTCAAGTGCCCGAATGGATTCTCCCCAGCGAACAAAACCCCGATGAATTGGTTGTGATCTCGCACATGTGGGATGAAATTCGTCGCCTCATGTGGAATTACGTAGGAATTGTTCGTTCCAACAAACGGCTCGAACGTGCACAACACCGTCTCGAGAATATTCTAAACGAAGTGAGAGACTACTACTCGCACCTTCAACTTAGCTCCGATATTTTGGAGCTGAGAAACATTGCTATCGTCGCTGATCTCACCATTCGCTGCGCTCTCAAACGCAAAGAATCTCGGGGCATTCACTACACCATCGATTATCCTCCGCGAGCCGATCACGAGTTGCCGCCGAAAGATTCGATTCTGTTAAGAGGTCTCTAGATATCTGCAATCGAATTTATCGTTCAAAGATCACAAGAAAACGCGAAGCGGAGCAATAGCTGGCACTATAGGCTTGATTGGAATTGGCACAAAAATCAGTCCCACTCGCATTATAGGCATTGTAATAGGGAAAATTACTAAAATTCGTCGCATCGGATCCTCCTATGCAAAGACCAAAACGACCATAGGACGATGTTGTGGTTGACCAAATGTCGCAAGAATAACTTGAAAAATTATTATACCCATAGATGAGACTCGAGGCCGATGAGACTGTGCTGTTAGTGAGATTGGTGATGGTTAAACTCACCGTAGCCTGTGTGACAGTGAAGGGATTAAAACCCGAGGGCTTTGTAAATTTGAAGCGACTATTAATCGGAGTGAAAGTCGTCGACTCAGAGGCATAAAAAACCATCACCTCGCTCGCCGAGCTATTGATGTTCTCACTCAAAAACTGACTCGCAGTTGTATACAAACTTGTATTGGCTGACCCCTTAAAATTGAGCGTCCACCCACCTCCATTGGTCGTCATATCACAAAAGGTTGAAAAGGCCGCGATCCCCCCGGGACCATCTGGATCAATCGTATAGTTTCCGCTGGTAGTTATTTTACCGTAATCAAGAAGGAGCTTGCAATTGGTCGCATTGGTCTCTGAGGTAGTAACATTGGCAGGCTTTTTCGTCAGAAATGCATTCCACTCGGTCGCCGTTTTAGTTGGAACAAACAAATTGAGTCCAGAACTATTCACCACCTTATACCATTTGGCTGTACCAGCTCCTGCCCCTTCAAACACATAAATCGTTTTTGTTACCCCGCTCGATAGACTATAGCCAGTCGTATAATCCTCAGCCTTGGCGATGTGGCTGAAGGCACTCAAGAAGCAAAGAATTTGAAAAATAGTGTTACAAACAGCAACAAACTTCATTCGAAAATTCTGATTTATTTGAGCATAGCTTAGCAAGTTAAATTCTTCGAACCGAAGCTCCCGAGGGCTTTTTGGGAACTCCATAAATTTTACTTATTTACAGCGGGGGCCAATTTTTGGCAACCGCGCTACCGAATCCAAAAATTCTTCTCAAATATATTCAATTTAGACAGCTCTCGATGGCACCTTTTGATGGCACGAAAACTGTATCGAGCGATGCACAACCTCGAAATAGCAAGGACCTTGACCCATGACGAAATTAGGCCCAAAGACCCTGCTCTACACTCGCGCCATCTTGCTGTGGGCTCTTTTTGTCTTGTCTTTTGCTTTCATAACAACCGAACCCGTTCAAGCCAGTCCCTATGCATTTGGAGGCGGTGCTTGTAAAACCCAAGGAACCTGGACCGAAAATGCTATCTCTGCCGCAAGAGATCTCAGCACCGTAGTGGAAGGTCTACGAAACGCTGAAGGCTGCGGACAACTCGCTCACGCTCTTGAAACCTACGTAAAAAGCTTAAACGACAATCTCCGCTCGGTCGAGGAGTACCAAACTCAAACGTCTCGAATGAGCACAGTGCAAGATGAAATTGTCGCTTCTCGACAGTACGCCAAGCATCCCGAACTTGGTAGCATCGCTAGTCAATCGATGATTTCAGGAATCAACGAGCTGGCTGCGCTATCCGTTGGAGGCTCCGTTCAAGACAATAACCGAAGCGAAACCACCACAAGTAACAGCAGATCTTCTCTCCCCGATCTCGGATCTCGGGCTTTTCGCGTAGGAAAAACTGGTATCGCTCTCACCGACAAAATTTTAGATGCAATGACCGCCGAGGAGATGAAATGCCTTTCTTCTCCTAATCTGATGGGCCCCTTCTTTACGGCCATGGTACAGCTGAGTGCATCTCTTGTTAATTCCGGCCAAGATTTTTTTGGCAAAGACGTCAGCAGTTTAGTTAACAAAATAACGTCTCTCGCAAGAACAGTTCACTTCGATCGCATCAACAGAGATCTCAATTGGCTTAACTATCAAAACTCTATGTCGTGCCTGATCGACACTCTATCAGAGGGCTATTGTTCAACACTTGATGCCCAAGTACTTTTTAATGAAGAAATGCAAAGAGCCAAACCTATTTCTTGGGCTTGGGACTCGGGCAATAGCTCCAAAGAATGGCGCGAAAATAAATCAACTCCTTCCGGCAACCCAGAGGCACTAAAGAACTCAATTTTCGAAGGCTACTACGTGCTCACTCAACAGTTACCTGTTGTGACCGCCTTTCTTGAAAGAATTCAGCGTGGAATCCCACCAAAGAATTATTCTGATGCCAATTTTCAAAATAAAATTCAATCGAATACATTTGGGTACTTTCTTAATGAAAGAAACATCGTTGCCGAATGGAATGAGGCACGAACAACCATTACACAAATGACGAGCCTCGAAGCTCAGAAGTCGGCAATCGCCGATACTCTCAAAAAGCTCGCTCGACTTATCGTAACCCGAAGCGATGCTGAGAGTTCGGGCCTAAACTTTCTCGACCGAGTGACTAACCCTCGCAAAGTGATTTTTCAACTTATGGGAAGAGAGATACCCCCAGAGGTTATTGGTAAAAATGGAATGCAGATCGGCCCCGAAAGCTGGCTCGATGTTAACTTTTCTCACTTTATTGGTGATCCTGGCGCTGCGATGGCGGAGATTTCTAAAAATCTCGATGCGCTTCTTGCGAGCGCCAACCAGGCCGCAGTGGAGTATTACAACTATTGGTTTATCGCAGACCAACCAGGCCTGATGATCGATTCACTCACGGGAATGACTTACAATATTCCTGAAGCTCTAACAGGGATCCGTGATTATTTAGTGCATTTCTCTAAACAAGACTATGTCGATGCTGCTGTTCTGCCGGCCGTCTATGAGACCATCGAAAAAATTAATCGCATTCTGAGTCAATTTCAAAAACTAAGAGAAACTGGTCTCGATCTTCAAAAAAAATATGGAGATCTTGATCAGTATCCCATCGAAAAACGACGAGAGCTCCTAGGCAAAGCAATTAATCAATACAAAGACCTCATCGAAATATTCTATAACGAATTTATTATTTTAAAAGCTCGTTCGAGTTTTTTGGTCAATCGATTAACTAGTTTTGTGAAAATTGACTATCAAAAGCGACTTCGCCGCAAAAACTTCGACCCCGCCCAAGACAACGAAGTCTTGCGCGAAATATATTATGCTACCGGAGATCTCGTTTTTGAACGTATGCGGCTTATCTCTTCGAAAAATCCAGCAGAGATTGACTCCGATCTTAATCTTGCACAAAGAACTTATTTACAATCCTTACGTTCACTCGAGGACCTCGTAAAGGATAGTTTTGCTGCCGCCATTGCTCAGATGAAAATGGAAGTGGAAGGAGTTGATACAACCACCACGGGAATCTTCGAAGACAGTATCATTAGAGCCAATCGTGATTCTGATGCCAGTACCGTAGCCCTATGGCAAGCGTGGCTCAGCGATCGGATTTACGATCATTTACCCACATTTCTAAAACCCATCGAAAAACGAACTTGGGATTATCGTGCAGCCGACAAAATTTACGGCACAGCCCGAATGTACCTTAATCCTGATCGCTATCCCGGAATGTACGCCCTTAACCCCGTAAGAATTTTCTCCAAGAGAGAAGCTCCTGGTGTGCAGGAAAATGCTAATGGCGCTATTCAAAAAACGTTATCTCTTTTTTGTATTCAATCGTTGGCTTTCCGCGATCAAGGCCCATTTGCACAGATCTGCAAAGGGGTCGTATTAAAATCTCCGATCATCGACGATACCTTCAGATCGAAGAATCCTGACTTTCCCTATTTGAATTTTCTCGATGTGTCTTATGAGCAAATTCAAAATGCTTACCTCCAAACGATCGGCGACGCTAAAAAGAATCTTCCTCAGTTATTTCCAGACCTAAATGAGCCCATTGGGGATGCTAAGCTTCGTCGATCAAAGAATTTTGATGCCCGTGTCTGTGCTCTCCGCCAACGCAATCGAAACAACTACATCATGTACCTAACTCAAGGACAGTACGGAAACAGAAATTAGGCGAACTTTTCCGTTAAAAACCGACGTTGGTCTAGATTGTCATTCCTTCGTCAACTTCCAACCACTTTTCGCCGATCTGGTAAGGGACTTTGTTGGAGGTATACAACGCATGGGAGATGTATGGTGAATTTCGATGAAGCCAAATCCAAAAGGCAAATGCCCGTGGCCGATCCCAAACTTGATCTTATTTTTGAACGCACTTCCAACCTTAGCGTTGAACAAGTGTGGAAGGGTTGGACTGATCCCGAAACCCTAATGAAGTGGTTCTGCCCTCGCCCATGGAAAGTCACCTCTTGCCGCACCGATTTGAGAGCCGGTGGAGAGTTTCACACCATCATGGAAGGTCCTAACGGTGAACGAAATATCGGTGATGGGTGTTACCTAGAGGTGGTCCCTTACAAAAAGCTTGTTTGGACCAATATGATGTCAAAAGACTATCGCCCAAACCCAGCGGACGTGATGGGTTTTCCCTTTGTCGTCACAGTTGAATTTGAGTCAGCACCTCAAGGTTCCATTTATCGGGCGACCGTTCAACACAGCGACTCTGAAGGGCGCAGCACCCACGAAAAAATGGGATTTCAAGAGGGCTGGGGCATGGCTTTTAATCAGCTCATTGAGCACTACAGCTCTGTTAAATAAAATCTAGTTTTGCATTTGCTTTTTTAGTTGGAGCGCAGCCATGGCGTAGCCGCCATCGGCGCCATCAATAAAATGAATATGTCCGTTATTGCTAGGATCTTTAGCAACGCAGGTCATTAAGGCATGGGCACTTTTGTGCAATCCAAAAATGACTTTGTTCTCTCGATGCAAGGTTTCTAGAAGATGCCTGATTTGAATAATTTCTTCAGGAGAACAATCAAGCACCATTCTCAGCGTTTCATCAAACTTTTTAGAATCCGAGTTGAGGATCACCTCTTTTTTATATTTCTCAGGTCTAAACGATCCTAATGGAAAATTAAAGTTCAAACTTAAATTGGCCACCAAACTCGAAACACAAGAGAAGAACCAGCGAAACACAAAATTACCACTCATTCGAAGCTTTGCTTCCGCTGTGACAGTGTGAGGCACCAAGGGCCAGGAGAGATTGTTCAAACTTACGGGCGAAGCATTGGTAAAATTTTGATTTAGAATTTGTGATAACTGCGAAACAAGGTCTTTCAATATCTCGCCCTGTTGAGTGCTATCCCCTTTTGGCTTACACAAGACCGTTAGCATTTCTCCTCGTAGGGAGCGAAGAGGAGTTAATCGACAAGACAGACCATCCAGAGGATGTGTGGTCTTTTGATAAAGCTCATCTTCTGCCATCTCGATATGCTGAACGCGAGGATCATTCGACTTCATGAGATGCTCAGCAAACGACAAGCCACCCCCCCGAAACTGAGCAAGAGAGTGTTGAGGACTCAACTGAAACTTCGCAATAAAGACGTCCTGCTGCATTTCATTTAACAAAGAAAGGGGCACACTCGAGACTCTCAGATCGATGTTGAACTCCTCTTGAGCCATGCGTTTGAGTCGTCTCAACTCATCCAGAAGAGGAGCTAAGAGGGTGTTTGGCACTAAGAGGGTGGCGCCATCTCCACCAAACACAAAGGGGACTTCGGTCGACCCAGCCACATTGATAAAAGCGGTTATGGTGGCAGCCCCAATGAGATTCACGTTTTTGTATTGACCACTTTGAATAGCCTTGGTGGAACCCTTGATATCCGAAAGCACGAGCGTCCAATCAGAGGGCACCTTTGCAAACATTTGTGATTCACTGACCGCCGAAAAATTATCGAAGGCCGGGAGATTGAGGTAAAATAAAAACTCAAGCTTGTGGTCTGGCACTCATTGCCCCCTTCTCTTCAAAACTCTATTTTAGGCAGACTGCACCTAAATTCAACTCCAAAAGTGGTGCACCTCTTGCAACGAGTGATAAATCCGAACGGTTTAGTTCCCAGGAACTATGGCCCTTTCGTTTTGAGGTAAAATAATGTCGAAAAATTCGTCAGCGGGGCCCAAAATGCAGTTGAGAGAAAACACCATGGTCATTTTGAGCCTAGCAGGCCTCATCCTTGGAGGAAGTGTCCCCGCTGCGGCGAATCCCCTAGCGGTCGATCGTTGTCAAACATCTCTTCAGTTCAATGACAACAAAAAGAGTGATCCAAGTGAGCCATTTCCGACCAATCCGCGCCTGAGTGTTCTTCTTGAAAATGGCGATGCTTTTAGTAAAGATGGAATTTCTCCTTTTTTTTATGGTTCGAGCTTTCGCCAACAATTTGAAATCGCTCAAAAACAATTGAGAATTCTCGGGGTTGAATTTGAAATTGAACAATCGAATGGGATTATCGAAAAGCTCCTCAAAAAACCAAAACTTATCATCAGGGCCAGCAAAAACGGAAGCCAGCTCAATCAACTAGCCTTTGCCTTAAAAAAATCTCTTGGTGTTAGCCTTATTTACAAACCCCACGATTTGGGAAACACGGTCGCAGCCTACTATTTGGATTTTACCAAAGAGATCTGCCTTTCTCACAACAACATTATGTCGGGCAAACTCGATATCACCACCTTTCACGAAATCAGGCATGCGGCGCTCTCCTCAAAACTCGCAAGAGGCAACCCAACACTTTACGAAGGCAACTACCACAACTCAGGCAAAGTAAACAAAGATGATACCTATGGTAGCTATCTTTCGTTTCAAGAAATTTCGACCTACAGCCAAGATGCTAAATACGCTCACCGAGCCGTCTATGATCCATCAGCCGATAAACTGAGTGATGCCGACTACCGAACACTGGCTAGAAATGCAGGCTATGAAATCAGACATGCGGGCCTCATTATCAAAAAAGCGCAAGAGCACATTCAAGAGGCCCTCCATCTCGTCAATTCCGGAAAAGGCACCATTCACCTTGTTGATTCGAATGACCGATTTCTCGTTTTGGAACTGATAATGAACGATGACGTCAGATTCGATTTTGCCATTCCATTGGAGGCACCCATCAACGAGATGTCGTCACCACTGAGAGAATTATTAAGTCAACACATCAGAAAACTCGACAACTTGGCAGGAGAAAAACGAGATTACGTTCGAGAGCTCTATAAAGACCTCATCGATGATGGACTGATAAAAATAAAAAAGAAGGAATGAGTCACCTTTAATCAAAAAACTTAAGGGCCTAATGTTTTATTTTTTATCAGAGTATTTCGCTTCGAGATAATCGATTATAATCTTTTGATCGCCTTCCGAAATAGGCGCACCATAGGATTGAACCATTTTATGCACGGTTTTCTCCCACCCAGCTCGATTCATCACCGGAGCATTTGTTTTGATATACTCTAAACTGTGGCAAATAATACAATAGGCAGCAACCTTTTCACCGCCCACTCCCTCTAATAATGGTTCCAACGGAGGATTTTTAACCTCCCCCGCCCACAAGAAAATGGTCTGTCCGCAAACCAAAAAAAGTGCAATAAAACTCATTTTTTTCATCATACAAGCTCCCATCACTCGCCAACGACTTGAATAGACTGGATCGCGTTATTATGGTATCCCGAAGGGTTGTGGACGGGACTCGTCGGTTGATTTTCTCCAGCGTCGTTCGTCGCTCTGGCCATAACTTGATATTCGCTGCCTTTGTTGGGCGAAAATTTAAATGAAAAAGGGCGCCACGAATATTTACCTGGCTGCTCTCCCAATGTCGCCAAACTCCAATTTTTTCCAGCATCAATAGAAACTTCTACTTTTTGAATTCCATGACCACCATCCCAAGCAAATCCTTGGACACTGAATTCACTGCCACTCTTCAACTTCGCACCCTCTTTGAGATTGGTAATGAGTGAATTAATGAGTAACGATGAGATTGGAACCGATTTTTCATCTTCCTGCGAAGCAAAGCCTTTCTCCACCGTTGGAAACTTTCCTTTTTCAATCCGATAAGCTTTCTTCATCCAAAAATTATCTGAAGGCTTCGTTAGCGCTTCAATCGAAACCACCTCCTTAACCCAGTAACTCGCCACCCAACCAGGAACGATGAGCCTCACCGGAAACCCATTACCCTTGGGCAGAGGTGCACCATTCAGCTCATAGGCAAGCAAGGTAGAGTCATCCATAGCTCTCTCGATTGGTATACTCTTCACGAAATCGGGGGTTCCCGGCAAGGTTGGAAAATCAGCACCGTTAAAAGCAATCTCGATAGTCTTTGGATTTATTCCTGCCCGCTGCAATACTTCTTTTAACCGAACGCCTCTCCACAAACCATTTCCAATGGCACCCTTACCCCACTGCACCCCTGGCACCCTTGGGTTAAACTCAGAACGGCGATTGCCTGCACACATTGACACCGCAGAAACCTCAACAGCAGTAAAGTCTTTCTTTAGTTTCGCCAAACTTAATTTGAATGGCTTTTCGAAACCCTCACCATGAATTGAAATTTCCCATTTTTTTTCTACGACTTCTGTTGAATTGGGAAGATGACTGCGAACAAAGAATTTGTTGTTTGGTGTGTAGAGTGTATTGAGCTCTTCAATCGGTGTTTCGTAGTTGTGGGGGCGATCCGTCTGACGAATTAGGTCTGTTTCAAGATTTTTCTTGGGGGAGACAGCCTTCGAACCAGCAACACTCAATTCAGCCAAGCCTAAACAATTAAATGCTATTAAAAACAAATAACAAAAGTGGGATCCAAAGCTAAATAACTTCATTTTATCCTCTGTGATGTTTTCTTAGAACCTTTTCGTTCATTGACTCTGAAACTATAGTAATGAAAGAGCCTTCGTCCAGCACAAAACGTGGTCCTCAATGAAGGTCTAACTCGATGAGGGGCCGATCAACTGAAGTCAACTCTTCTTCTCAAAATACAACATCTGGTTCCGAGACAGTGACCCCCTTTAACCATTTTAACTTTGACCGCCGGAACACGAATCAACTAACCTTTAGTGGAAGCTAGGGTGCATTTACAATTGAGACACCATAGTTAGATAAAGTAAACGATGTGCTGGGACATGGTTTCCCATTCGGTACTGGCTAAAATAAAACATGAGAAGGAGTTCATAAATGAAACAACTTAGAGCAAACATCAGGCATTTAGTCGCAATTTCATTATTTACCCTCAGCGCCGTAACCACCCAGGCCGCCGACGAGTTCTTCATAACCGCTGAGGAGGCACAAAAATTACCCGCCGAATCAGTTCGTTTTGTTTATGCTGACTCTGAGAAAGACTTCGAAAAAGGCCATATTCCTAATTCAGTCGTCGCTTATGCCCACGATCTGAATTATCTCGATGACGTAAACAAGTGTAAAGGGCTTCCAATGTGCGAACCCACAGCCGCGGCCTTCATTGGAAAGACTCTTGGCATTGATAACAAAACAAAGGTTGTTGTGTATGATTCTGGCGCTGGGGTAAATGCCTCTGGAGCTTGGTTCTTCATTACCCTTTACGGCCATCCCGATGTAAAAATTCTTGATGGAGGCCTTGCCAACTGGAAAGACAAAAAGTTCGCCGTAGAAACGGGTCATGGCAGCAAAGTAGCTGAAAAAACTTTTACCCCATCGATTAAAGCCGACATGTATGCCACTCGCGATGAAGTAGAAAAAGCGACTAAGGACTCTGCGCACTATTTAATTCTCGACTCTCGACACAATCTAGACGAATACACAGGAAAACAATTATTAAGCGGCCTGACAGCTCCGGGAAAAGAGTCTACAGTTTCTCGCGGGGGCTTTATTCCAACAGCGGTTTTTTCTCCTTGGAAAAAGTATGCTGGCAATCCCAATGGCGACGCAGGCAAACCTACACTCAAAGGCAGCGACGATATCAACAAGCAATTAGAAAAACTTAAGAAGAACGGCTACGATCAAAATAAGACGGTCATCACTTACTGCCACGTTGGGCTTGGTCGCGGTTCATTCCAATATTTAGCGCTTTTACGAGCCGGCCATAAAAATGCAAAATTATATACGGGGTCTTGGCAAGACTGGGGCAACTCAAGCCTCCCGCTAGGAAAACAAGAGTAAAAATTAATTATTTTTTTCAACGACCAAGGAGGGAACATGTGGTTAGCGGCATTTAAAGGAGCATTAACGGGCCTTCTTTTTGGAATGGTTCTTTATAAAGTTGGTGCTTCTCGCTACTCGAGAGTCATGGGAATGTTGACAGTGAGAGACACTAAAGTAATGAAGTTTACCTTCGTGACGATTGCCACAGCTTCTTTTATCTACGGACTAGCAGACATTTTTGGGTTTGCAGAATCTTGGCATCTCGTACCTCGAATCATGCCCTACATGGGAGCTTCGCACATCATCGGCGGCGTTCTCTTTGGCGCAACCCTCGGATGGGTTGGTTTTTGCCCGGGCACATGTTGGGCTAAGGCAGGAGGAATGGGAGGAGATAAAAAATTTACGGCCCTCTCTTCGATCCTTGGTCTTTTGGCAGGGATTCTCATTTACAACTTCTTCAAAGAATCCATGATGAGCAATGGAATTATCGCTACCGAGCAAAAACCCCTTACACTCCATGGTGTCCTAGGCCTTTCTTATGGGGCCGCAGCAATCACTTTTGGAGCGATTTTTCTTTTGATTGCAGTGCTTATTGACCGCGGTACCACCGAAAAGTTTTTTACCCCATCCATTCAACCAAAAGCTATTATTGATTGGATCAGAGGTGAGTGGAGCTGGATGGCTTCGGGAGTTCTTGCTGGAATTCTTATTACTGCCGCAACGATGCAAGATGGGTATTTGGGATTTTCTGGAGCACTCCTTGCTCTTGTTGGCTGGTTTTCCCATCTAGTTGGTTTTCCTATTGCTTCAGTTCCTGTGATAAATCAGGACATTCTTTGGCGTGCTTTTTTGATTATTGGCGTTTTTCCAGGAGGACTATTAGCCAGGGCCATCTCTACTAAGTCCTTTGCCGAGGTCAATTTTAAAGGCCACAAAGTTTTCTCTCTCCCTGCGATTATAAAATCTTTCGTTGGCGGAATTGGACTCTCGCTCGGCGCCATGATCGGAGGCGGATGCACAACGGGCGCTTACCTAGCCGCATGGCCCACCCTTTCGGTGGGTAGCCTTTTAATGGGAGCCACTTTTTTTGCTTCATCCATGATCGTTGCAAATTCCCTTCTCTGGTTAAGAAAAATCAATATTGGTGACATTCAGAACCTAGGCGACAAGGTTTGCGACTAATTAAAGGAAACAGACATGACAAAAACAACACGACTCGTTTTTATTATAGCCATACTTTTAATGCTCGGAAGCTTTATTCATCTTAAAAAAAGCAACAGCGAGCTGGCTCAAACTATTTCTCAACAAAGTCAGGTGGGCCAATGAATTCTAAAATCGAACTGGGTGCTTATTTTACCACTATCCTAGTGCTGGCGGGCCTTCTCTTTCAAGAAGGACAAAAACGAGTCGATTTACAATCTCAAATTTCAATCCCTCCCCAAGAGCTCTATAAAAAGTTAAGCAACTCACAAACAAAACTGCAGATCATCGACATTCGTTCTGATCAATCTTCCTATGAAGATGCACATGTTCCCGGCGCTATCCCCCTCTATAATTGTGATTTCTTAAAAGGCAACGAGTCGACGACCAAAAATATTTTCACCTTCGCACCAACAATTATTGTTTCTGAAAATGGCGATGAAAATGTTTTCAGAGACTGCGCCAAAAACTTTACCCAAGCCAGAAACCTCGCAGGTGGTATGGCTGCATGGAGTGAAGAGGGACTACCTGAGGATTCAAGCGAATACTCCCCACCAAAACTTTCAGGTGGCGGTGGTTGCCTCTAAAGAATGATTTACATTTAAAATAAATCCGGTTTACCCTAAGAGGGACTCATAAGCGAAACGGAGTTCCTATGACGGTATCCAGAAGAGATCTATTAAAAGCTGCAGCTCTGGGAAGTGTTGCGATCGGTAGTAACACTTTAGCCAAAAATGCCTTTACTGAGCCAATTCCTCAAAAAGAAGCAAAAGATATTCCGGTTATCGTTGAAGATCCAAGAGCCTCCTACCTGAACACAAAATCGATTGAAGATATGTACCGTCGAGAGTTTGCAGAAACCTTTGGCGAAAAAAAAGACCATGGCTATGCCTATCACTGTGTGAATTGCCAAGGGAACTGTGCTTGGCAAGTATGGACTAAAGACGGAAAGGTAACCCGCGAAAACCAATCCGCCAGCTACCCACAAATTGCACCCAATATTCCCGATTATAATCCACGAGGGTGCAACAAAGGCGTTCAGCATTCCCAAATTATGTATGAACAAGACCGCTTGCTTTACCCCATGAAAAGAGTTGGGCCACGAGGTGAAGGGAAATGGAAAAGAATTTCTTGGGATGAAGCTATTACTGAGGTCAGTGAAAACCTCTACAATACCATGCAAGAAAAAGGGCCTGCTGGAAACTATATACATATCGGAGCAGGTGTTCTTACGGAAGGGCGCGCCGCCTCCGTAAAACGCCTTGGAACTCTTCTGGGCGCGGTGAGACCCTACATCGCTTCCTACGTTGGAGATATGTTTCCTGGAGTTTCAACTGTTTATGGAGAAGGCAATATAGGCTGCACCTATGATTTTATCTTCAAAACCAATGTGGCTATTTTTTGGGGATGCAACCCCAATACCTCTCGCATTCCCGATGCCCATTTTCTTTGGGAAGGAAAATACAACGGCTCCAAAATTGTGGTTATTTCACCCGAATACAACTCTACAGCGATTCATGCCGACTTGTGGGTTCCAATTAAGCCAGGCTACGATGGCCATCTTGCAATGGCAGTTCTAAACGAAATCGTTTTCAAAAAAATGTACAACGAATCGTTTGTCAAAGAATTCACCGACCTTCCTCTCCTCGTTCGCAAGGATAACAAAGAGCTTGTTCGTTTTGCAGAAATCGATACCAAAGATTCGAATTTCGATAGCAAATCTTCAGAAAAACTTCTCAAAAAAATTCTTAAGCGGGAATTAAAAGAACACGAAGTTTTCTTAGCTTGGAATCAAAAAACCAATAAAATGACGGTGCTTCCGGGCTCTGAAGGAAGTCCAGTTGAAACACTCCGCCTCAAAGACCGAGGATGGAACATCAACCCTGCCCTTTCTGGAACCTGGAAGATCAAACTAAAAGACGGCCACACCGTCGAAGTGACTACGGTGTTTGATCTTTTCAAACAAGAACTCAAAAAATTTGATCCACTCCGCATGCACGCAGTCACAGGCGTTCATCCAACGATCGTTAGCGAACTGGCCCGCGACATGATTGTTCCTAAAAACACCTTAGTGACAATGGGGTTTTCACTCGGAAAGTATTTTAATGGCATGCTCATCCAAAGAGCTATCTCCGCCCTAACGGCGATTAGCGGTCGACTTGGCGAATCTGGCGGCCTAAACACCGAAAATGAATGGAACATCACTGGGCTTTCTGGCCTCTCTGGATTTGAAGGCAAATACCAGCATCGGTTTGCTTCTGGATTTGTGAGCGAGTACATGCTCGGTGACAATTTAAATGACTACGATCATCTCTACGCAGAAGCTGAAATTAAAGAGAGCACTGGACTCGGTAAAAAACAGTATCGAGAGAAAATTGAGAAAATAGTCAAAGACGGCGCCAACGATGAGGGATTTAAAAACGGCAAGCCTTATTGGACGACCATGGAAACCTTTTTGTTGTTCGCCGATGCGCGCTTTCGACGAAACAAAGGAAGCTACAAAGAAGCGTTCCTTAAAAAAGCTAAGTTTATTGCCTATGGCGATTACAGAATGTCTGATTTTTGTAACTACGCCGACATTTTACTCCCCTGCAAATCCCACTATGAGGTATGGGACATTAGAACAAATCCGGGCTATCACCGTTTTGCTAATATTGCCTACCCTCCTGCAAACTTGAAAAATGTGGGAGAAGCTAAGTCCGAATGGGAGATCTCGACTCTTATCGCAGAAAAAATTCAAGACATCGCCCTGAAAAAATACAAATCTTCAGGTGATAAAAAAGCGATTCACGTGCCCGACACAACACACACTCAAACTGGGTTTCGTGCCCTCGACGAGGTCGTCAATGAGTTTACCATCGGAGGCAAAGTCCGATCAGACAAAGATGCTGTGGAGTACATGCTCGAGCACGTGGATCAGTTCAAGCCTAATTCGACAAAAACCATGTATGAGCGTGGAGGCTTTTTGGTTCTCAATGATAAAGCCGGAAAAAGCTCGCCACTCTACTCAAATAAGCCCTACAATACGTTTGAAAGTAACAAGCTCTTGTACCAACCTTTTGAAACGCTCACCGGACGACTCACCTTCTACGTTGATCATCACTTGTGGATTGAAACAGGGGCTCACATACCGACAGCACGCAATCCGATCCGGCCCAAAAAGTTTCCGTTTGTACTGATGACACCACACGCACGATGGTCAATTCACTCAACCTATAAAACTTCTAAGATCCTCCAGCGACTGCAACGAGGTAAACCTTATATCATGATCAATCCTAAGGTTGCGGAGGCAAAAGGAATCAAGGACGGCGATGAGGTTAAAATGTTTAATGACCTTGGCGAAACGTTCCTCATGGCAAAAATAACTCCTTCGGCTCCTGAGCATTCTCTCGTGATGGAACACGGATGGGAACCCTTCATGTACAAGAATAAGGTTGGGCATAACGCGCTTGTGGGCGATATGATAAATTTGCTCGAACTCAGTGATGGATGGGGTCACCTTAAATTTGGAACGAACTGGGATGGAAACCAACACGCTTATGAAACCACAGTAGATATTGTGAAAGCTTAGATTTTTAAGGATAGGAAATCGATATGTCAAAACGTCAACTCGCAATGGTTATGGATTTAAATAAATGTATCGGCTGCCAGACCTGCACGGTCGCTTGCAAAACCCAGTGGACCAATCGCAATGGTCGCGAATACATGTATTGGAACAATGTCGAAACAAAACCTGGACCAGGTTATCCGAAAAAGTGGGAAGACATGGGCGGTGGTTTTGATTCCTCAGGTAATCTTTTAGAAGGCGAAGTTCCTGGGCTCACAAAAGACTATGGAGTGCCCTGGGATTTTAACTATGATGAAATTGCAAGTGGTGTTCCTTTAGTTTCGACCTCCGAACCAAAAGTTGGGCCTAACTGGGATGAAGACGCCGGTTTAGGAGATTTTCCAAATTCATATTATTTTTATTTACCTAGAATCTGCAACCACTGCTCGAATCCAGGATGTCTTTCAGCCTGTCCCCGTGGAGCTATTTTTAAAAGAGATCAAGATGGCATTGTTCTCGTTGATCATGATCGATGTGAAGGACTTAAATATTGCATCGCTGGCTGCCCTTACAAGAAAATTTATTTTAACCCGAAGCTCTTTAAATCAGAGAAATGTATTATGTGCTTTCCAAGAATCGAGAAGGGTCTCCCTCCTGCGTGCGCTCAACAGTGTGTCGGTCGTATTCGATTTGTTGGCTACCTAGATGACCTTGAGGGCCAAGTTTATAAATTGGTTCACCAATACAAAGTCGCCCTCCCTCTTCATTCGGAATATGGAACTCAACCTAATGTGTTTTATGTGCCACCATTGAGCGGGCCAAAAAAGTTCGACAAAACCGGAAAACAAATCGAAGGTAGCGACAGAATTCCTCTGGAATACCTCGAAAGCCTTTTTGGCAAAGAGGTATCGAGCGCTTTAAAGACACTAGAAATCGAGCGCCAAAAAAAGAAAGAGGGCAAACCCTCCGAGCTTATGGATCTTCTGATTGCCTATAAACATTCAGAAATGTTTCGCATCAAGCCGGAGGCAAAAAATGCATAAACCCTCAACTCCTCTTTTATCGATCCTAAGTACAACGATCGTTTTGTTATCTATTCCGACAATGGCTAATGAAACTTTTGATGACTTAGTGATACCTAGCAAATCTAGTTTTTGGAGCATCCCCCTCGACGCCCAAAGTACAAAATGGGCTGATATAAAGGGTAAAAACATTTCATTAGCTCCTCAAATGACGGTTCTTTTAAATGATAAGGAAGCTAATAAGGCCATTAAGTCCAATCATAAAAAAGAATTGGTCGTTAAAGCGATGACCAACAGCAAAGATATTGGTCTTTACCTCGAATGGAGTGATGAGAGCCTCAACCAAGCGACTACAAAAGAAACAAAAAGCTTTGGAGATTCTGTTGCTATTGAGATCCCACTTAAGTTTGGAAAAGGCGAAAGGCTCCCGTACATCGGCATGGGCGACGAAAAAGCCTATGTGGAAGTCGACATGGCCAGATCGGCAGAAGGAAAAGTAATTAAAAGCCATTTTGTCGGCGCTGGCTTCGGCTCTCTAACTCGTCGTCAAGCCACAAACCATGATATGAGTCTCACCTATGATTCAAACAAAAAATTATGGCGAGCGGTTATTATTCGCCCAATTATGAACGAGAAGAATAGAGAGATTGAAGGATTGTTGCCGATTGCCTTTGCTCTTTGGAATGGCGCCAACAATGAGCGCGGCGGTAACAAATACCTATCAGGCTGGCACTTTATCAAACTTGAAAAATACAAGGTCTCTGAACAGTATCAAAATGAGATGAGCTTTGGCTATGGAGCTAAGACCATAGGAGATATAGAGCTTGGCAAACAAATATTCAACTCAACTTGCATTGGCTGCCACCGTAGCAATGATATGAAGATTGCCCCTGAAGGTCTAGCTCCGAACCTGATGGGAATAGGCAGTATTGCCTCATTTTCTTACCTTCGTGACTCAATTGTAGATCCTAATCAGGTTGTCATTCGCCAACTCAATATAAACAGACACTATAACAAATCAGAAAAGCCTGACCAATTTAAAGCCTACCCCAACAATGACGCATTTATGTGGTATACTAAAGACGAGAAAGGAAACAAAGTTTCAAAAATGCCCAGCTTTCAGGGGTTGCCCCCTGAATCGATCAACAACCTCGTGGCATATTTGAAAAGTCTAAAGTAGGAGTGCTTATGAAATTTTTTAAGATCTATGCCCTTTCTGCCCTTTTCCTCTTCGGTAACCAATCCGCCATGGCGGCCAAAATCGGAGAAGAAGTAGAACTCACCAGTGGCGCCGTTACAGCCTTAAGCTGCGCAAAACGCGCGCTTGCTGAGAACAACCTAGATCTCCTCTCTAGCTGCCCTCTCTCCGAAGTATCCTCGGGCTATGTTGTTTTCGATGTTGCCGAAAAGGCCATTTATCAAATATCAGAAAAAAATGTTTTTCTTTTTGAACTCGAAAGAGCCTTCGGCGGTGGAAGCATTGATTTCACCGGCAAGGTAGCCAAAGTGATTAAATCGAAAAAAGACCAGCTCGAAATCAACGTCGTCGATGTGAGTGAATACTCTATTACTCAAAAAGCGAAGCCAGGCTCTTTTAAAGGCTGTCTGTAAACTCCGTTTGTTGGTCTTCGGAAACCTTGAATTTTCCTTGGGCCAATAATCTATCGATAATAACGCTAAAGTATTGTTTTTGATCGCTAGTGCCAGAAGTTGTAATTGGAACTCCCAAGTCTGAAGCCTCTCTTATTTGAACATCTAAAGGAATTTGGCCAAGAAAAGGAATTTCATACTGCTCAGCCAAAAGCAATCCGCCCATCTCACCAAACAGAAAATGTTTCTGCTTCGTAGTAGGATCCTCAAAATAGCTCATATTTTCGATGATTCCACCAATGGGGGCATTGATTTCTTGAAGCATACGAATGGCCCGTCGAACATCATCGGTAGCCACAGTTTGAGGGGTAGTTACTACAATTGACGATGTCACGTGGAGTTCTTGGAAAATCGTCAACTGACTATCGCCCGTCCCTGGCGGCATATCGATCACTAAAAAATCAAGTGCGCCCCAAGCAACGTCGTCAAGGAGTTGAATCATAGCACTTGTGGCAACCGACGATCGCCACATCAATGGCGTATCAGGTTTTGGTGTCGTTAAGCCTGGACTCATAATCTTAAGCCCAAAATTTTCAGAAGGAACTATCTTATTATCATTATTCCAGTGAAGCCGCTCGTTCTCAACCTGCAACATTCGGGGAACACTCGGTCCATAAACATCGGCATCTAGTATTCCAACGGTAAAATCTCTTTGAGCCAATGCACTTGCCAAATGAACTGCAACGGTTGACTTGCCCACCCCGCCTTTTCCGCTGGTAACAATAACCACATTTTTTGCGTAGGGAGCACGATTATTTGGTTTTTGAGTGCTGCCAAAGGGAACTTTATTTTTCATTGAAGCGTTATTTAATGCCATAAACCAAAGGTATTAACGATATCGCCATCGTGCAAGTAAATCTGTAGGTATTTTTTCTACGACACGCTCTCAATACCGCCCACCAAAGAAAATATCGGAGCCCCCTTATAATCTTGTAACAACTCTAAAGCTTGCAGTGATCGAACCCCTTTTTGACAATACAAAACAATTTTCTTTTCGATGGGACCAAAACGATGTCCATTGATTAAATCAGAAAGTGGCCAATGAAGAGCTCCGTCTAAATGCCCCCGCTCCCACTCAGACTGCTCACGCACATCGACCAGAGTGACTTGATTTTTTTTTAGCCAAATTTGAACTTCACTCCAACTCACCTCTGAGGCACGCGAACAAATGGGCAAACTGAATTGAACCGGTATTTCATTGCCTTCTCGACTACAACACACACAGGTTTTATTCTTCTTAACCTGTAATTTTAGGGTGTCTAATTCATCCATCTGAAAAAAAACAATTCTACCCAAGGGGGGATACAGGGCATGGGCAGGATCACCCCCTGAAATAATCCATTTAAGAACGAGAGAAGCCTGTGCCGTACCAATCATGCCCACCAGAGGCCCCAAAACTCCAGACGCTGAACAATTTTTTATTAGAGCCCGTGGTTCCTCAGGTAAAAAACAACGGTAACACGGCCCCTGTGAGCTATGAAATAAACCAAACTGACCTTCGAAGCGATCAACTGCGCCATAAATCATAGGTTTTTTGAGCTTGTGCGAAATGGCGGCAATTAAAAACTTTGTACTGAAATTATCACTTCCGTCGATGATAATATCATAATTAGAAACGATATCTTCTGCATTTTCAGAATTTAAATTTTCTTGGTAAATATTTATTTTACAATCGGAGTTGATCTTTTTTAGTTGTCTCTCTGCAACGTTCACTTTCGGCAAGCCCTCATCGGAAGGAGAGAACAATATTTGCCTTTGCAGATTAGTCATCGAAACTGTATCGGAATCAATCAGACCAAGAGTTCCAATTCCTGCGGCAGTGAGATAAAGTGCGGCTGGTGTGCCTAAACCTCCAACACCCACTATTAGCACCTTCGCGCTCCGAATCTTTTGTTGCCCCTCTATCCCCACAAAATCCAAACTTTCATGCCGTAAGTAACGGTTATGCTGAATCTGTTGTAGCATTATGATTTCCCTTCGATGTGTAAGGGCTTCGATTTAATACTAAACGAATCCACTTCGAGATGAACTTCATGAAGATCGTCTACCCCAGAAAAATCAGTTTTAAATATTCGCGTGAGTTCTTTTTTAATTCTACCCTCTCGGGCACTAGTGGCTAATTCAGCAGCCGCAGGTCTAGGAAAACGAACCAATAAGGTCATCTTTCGATCGCTCATTTGAGTGATGAAATCAAATTTTTCACCCAGCTCAATTCGCAATTCAATACTATGCGCTTCTATAGAACCAAAAGAAACTTTTTGGCAATAGGAACCGTTTGTCAGAAACATTTCGAATTCTTCGATTTGAAAACGAATTCTAATATCTCTACCTTCAAATCGAACATTCATATTAACTCCAAATCTGATGGCGTATTACAATTGACAAAACAGCGATCATCAATCAACGGAAAGAGACGAGTTTTTGAGCGCTCTATCAAATTTAGAAAACTTCTACTCTTTTTTGAAAGCTGAAGTAACTCTTCTATATTTTCAACAACGGAAGGACTCGCTCTCAAGAGAATCGGAAAAACTTTTCCCTCAAAACAAAGAATTTCAGTCTCATCATCGTCCCTTCGTTGATTCACTAGATCGTACAAAAAATGCGGTTCCATCAGCGGCATATCAACTGGCATCACCAAAAGCCAAGCATCATTAATCCCTTTTTCGAGGAGCGATCGAATAACCGAGTAGAGCCCTCCGAGGGGCCCTAATCCTGGACTGATATCGGCGATACCGTCGTAGCCCTCAATCGTACCACTTAGCATTACTGAATAATTCTCAGTAACAAACTCACGGAGCATCCCAAGCGAACGATCGATCCATTTTTGACCGTCTTTTAATAAAAATCGCTTATCTTGCCCCATCCTCCGAGATTCACCCCCAGCAAGAACAACTGGTATTAGAGGTGCGCAGCACAAGAATGTTTTATCTCCTGCGTTTTCTCTTTGTGCCGATGCTGACATAATGCATGTCCCTTGAGCCATTCTGTTTCTCCGTCTTCATAGTGTTCTTTCTTCCAAATGGGGGCTCGAATTTTAATTTGCTCAATAATGAATCGCGAGGCCATGTAAGACTCATCCCGATGAAGTGAGCTTACACCAATGCCAACACTCACCTCACCTACTGCTAACTGACCGACTCGATGCTGTACATAAATTCTAAGATCTTTACCCCAATGATCCTGAGCCTCTCTTGCAATTTCACGCAAAATTTTCTCTCCCAAGGGGGCGTAGGCATCGTAGCTCACAGCCATCACGGTCTTGCCTAAATTTACCTCTCTCACCGCGCCAAAAAAATAATTTTGAGCTCCATGCTGCATTTGCTGAGTGAACTGAAAGATGGCTTCAGGATCGAGTGGTCCCTCTGCTATACAACAAAAAACTTCACCGTATTCAGACATACTACCCTCCACAGACGGGTGGAAGAATTGCAATTTCGCCACCTGGCACAACTAAGTCATGAGATGAATAAATTGACTCATCATTCGCGATAGCAGAGTCCAGAACCAGTTGATCGTCTTCAAATTGAGGATTCCTTTTTCGGAGAGCCTGACCAATTAACTGTTTTACCTCGCCGACAGTAATCTCGGAAGAGTGATCTATAACGATATGTGTGTCATTTCCAACATACTTTCGAAAGGCCCCAAATAAACGAACTCTAGTCATTTTAAATTCCCCTCTCTATTTCAAAATACTCAACCATAGCACCAGAATCAGTGACATTGCCAAACTCAGGTAAAATAACCCAAGCATTCGCTTCGCTAAAGTTTCCAACAAGGTATGAACCCTGCTGTGGAACAATCTCTGCAACACACTCCGCCTCTTCCTGAGTCACTCGCGCCTTGTAAAAGCAGGTCAACCCTTTTGGCTTTTTCATATCAAACCTGACTTTTGCCGTTCGTTTTTCTCTCTGAGTTCTGCCGAAACGCTCATTCAAATAGGGCCGAACAAAAAACTCAAGAGCCACTGCCGTACTCACAGGATTTCCTGGCATTCCAAAGACGGGAATCGAAGAGCCCTTTTCCTGCAAAAAAATCTCTGCAAATAGTAATGGTTTAGCGGGTCTAATTGCCACTTTATGAAAATGAATAGTGGCCTTCAAATCCTTAAGAGCGGGCACAATAAAATCATATTTTCCCATCGAGACCGCGCCCGTAGTTAGAATAAGATCAACACCACTCACTAACACCCGTTTGAAAAGTTCAATATAGGCTTGAGGTTCATCTGGGACCAGACCATAATTGATGACTTCGCATCCCAGGTTTTGGAGCTTAGATTCTAGATAGGGACCCGTGCAATTACGTATTTTTCCATGCGGCATTTGAGACTCTCTAAAATCAACAAGCTCAGAACCGGTCGACAGAATAGCGATACGAGGCTTTCTACAAACAGGAGCCTGGGTAATTCCGCAGGCAGCCAATGGCAAAATCATATCGATTCGAAAAACAGAACCCTTAGTTAAAAGTTTTTGCCCGATTTTCATATCGCTACCCGCTGGCCTGATATTTTCCAGTGGCGCGACTGCTCGGTGAATCCGAATCCAGTCTTTACCATTGGCTCGGAAACGCTCCACCTCTTCAATTTTTACCACGGCGTTAAAAGGAGAGGGAGGCACAGGCGCACCCGTCATGATTTCGAAAGCGCCTCGGTGAGAAGAAGACCCGTTAAGTCCAGTGTCTCCTGCTGCAATTTCCCCAATCACTTCGAGTTCAACAGGCGCATCAGAGGCTGCCAGAAGTGTATCGCTCGCATTGATTGCAAAACCATCCATAGCCGAATTATCAAACGATGGAACCAGGGTCTCACTGTGAATGTCCTGAGCTAGGATACGGCCTACGGCCATCGACAAATCAACCCACTCTAATGATAGATCCCCCAGAATCCTAGCCCGCTCTCTAATTGTGGTTAAGGCCTCATCGTATGAAATCAAAATGAAACTCCTTATGCCGAAGCAAATGAATTATACCAAAGACTAAAAACACCCAGAGAAGATTTTTTGTCAGTAAAACTACGGCCACTGTTGCAAAGAGATACCATCGCCCCCCTGCCTCTTTCCAACTCTGATTGGCCAGAGTGACATGGAAACAACCTACTGTGGCTAACAACACCACGAGCAAAAATGCAGGAATGACAACACCTGTATTGGAAATTAAAAACGAAAGAACGATGAGGAGTAAACCAAAGAAAGCCGTCGATGACCAATGTCGGGCCCCAGAACGGTAATGAGCTGTTAGTCCCCCAGAACCATGACAAAAAGGCATTCCCCCAAACGCGGCGACGACTAGGTTTCCTAATCCGATCACTCCCAAAAGCTGACGAAACGTCAATTTGCTAGACTGATTTGGAAAAAGCCGGTCGCAAATAATCTTTGTAGACAGCACTGAATTTCCCATGGTCAAAAAGATTTGTGGAAGTATCAACCCGATGACCATGCCCCAACGCACATCACTCTGAGATACACCCACACTCGCTCCCAAGACTTCACCCTCAGTCCCATTCACCAGACCAATAAAAAAGGCAATGGTAGCACTCAGGCCTAGAAGGGGAACACCACGCCACTCCGATCTCCAAAGAAGAGCACTAACGAAAACAAAACAAAGAGCAATTTCTAATGGAGGAAGGCTCGCTTTTGATGCTGATTGAACGGATTGCAGAATTAACAATACGCCTAAGCCCACTTGGAGTTGGTGAATCAATATCAGCGGAACTTTACTGAGGATTGAATCAATTTTTTTACCCTTAAACAACAGCAGTATACAAAAAAAACCTATCCCTGCACCTGCCCAGCGAATTTCAGCAAAAGAGGCTCCAATAGCCACTGCTGCCATTGCCACTGACTTGAGTGGCTGAACTGGCATAGGCACCCGATAGTACAAGGCTGAGAACACATAAATAAAACCCGTAGAAATTAAAAGGGGCGCCATAGATACATGAGCCTTTGAACTCAATAAGACCAAAATTGGAAACAAAATAGCCGCATCCCCAAAAGCACCAAAAAAATTACTTACCAGCTTCATGACCCTCTCCGCGAATCATCTTGAGAGCATGCGGTATCAACTCACTGAGAACTTGCATCCCCTCTTTGACGGCCTTTGGGCTCCCAGGCAGACAAACAACTATTGTTT
Source organism: Pseudomonadota bacterium (assembly GCA_041178425.1). GTDB lineage: Bacteria > Bdellovibrionota > Bdellovibrionia > Bdellovibrionales > Bdellovibrionaceae > CAUJGP01. Next base: position 87,918 of record JBEGVH010000009.1, read on the forward strand.
GGCCTACCTGTATTGCAACAGATCGACTCAACCACGCATTTTTAGTAAACTGCGAACCATAGCTTCTTAATCGCTCTCCGATGCCGGGAATAATCCGACCATTCATTGTCTCTGCTAAAGTATTTAGTGCTTCCGGAGTCACATCACGAGGCGACAAACCGGTGCCACCGGTCGTAATTATTAAATTGGGTTGAACTTTTTGAATCCATGCTTTGAGAGTTTCATTTATAGCGCTCACATTATCGGGAACGATTCCGTGGCTTAGGAGTTTGGAGTTGCGCTCAATGAGCCAGTCATGAATGACTGGCCCAGATCGATCTTCGTACTGGCCACGGGCTGCCCGATCACTAACAGTTAATGCACAGACTTGGATTTCGGCCCAGGCCTGATCGCCCACCAAATCCGTTTTTTTTATCAACCCACCGACTTCGCCTGCAGCAGAAGGCAAGGAGGGATTGTTCCACACCCCCGACTTACCCCCCTGCTTGAACTCGAGTTGAACATCACCAATTCGCAAAACTGGATCAACACCCTTGGCGAGATCATAGATGCAAAGAAGGGCTGCTGTCGCGCCACAAAGAGCCTCCATTTCAACACCGGTTTTACCAACCGTCTGGGCTTCACAAGAGACTTTTATTCGATTATTTTCTTCAAACTCAGTCCATACTCTGACCGACGACAGATCGAGCGGATGGCAGAGCGGCAAAAGGTCGATGGTTCGTTTGGCAGCCTGAATACCCGCCACCTCGCAAAGCACAAGAACATCGCCTTTTGGCAGGCGACGCTCTTTAATCAATTGAAGAGTTTCGGGCTGAGCGTAAAAAAATCCGCTGGCCCGGGCAATACGATGGGTTTCCCCCTTAGCCGAGATATCAATCATTCGAAAATTAGCCACCGATTTCGGCGAAATTGGCTGTTGTTCCATAAATTCCTTTTTGCAATTGATGGGATATTTTTTTGTTAACCATAAGTTCTTTTATCACATTGGGAAGATCTCTCATTTGCTCGTCGCTTTGAAGCCACGGGCGAAGATCAAGATCTCCATCTCCAAACAAACAGAGGCGTAATTTTCCGCGGGCAGAAACCCGCAAGCGATTGCAAGAATGGCAAAAATCGTTAGAGTACGGTGCAATCAAACCAATCGAACCCTGAAATTCTGGGTGCACAAAAACATCGGCAGGGCCATCTTGAAGTCCTCTCTCGATGGACTCCCAACCACGCCGAAACAACTCTTCCCTAACGACTCCCGTCGATAAATGTCGGTCGGCAAAAAAATCCAAATTATCTCCCGTCTTCATCAATTCGATAAACCGTATACTAATCTGACGATTTTTTGCGTAATTGAGGAAAGCCCCAACTTCAGAATCATTGAGTCCTTTTAAAAGAACAACATTCACTTTGATTTTTGTGAAACCAATGACCAAGGCATCATCAATACAATCGATGATTTGATGAAATAGCGGTGATCCTGTAATTTTGGCAAAACTTTCATTTTTCAAACTATCAAGACTTATATTTAAAGCCGACAAACCAGCTTTTTTTAAATCAGGCAAGAGCGACCTTAAGCGAAAGGCATTCGTTGTAAGCGCTATATTTTTGATGTTTTTTTGGGACGAAATTGTTTCGATAATTTCTAAAATATCTTTTCGAAGAGTTGGTTCTCCTCCAGTAATGCGAACTTTCTGAAAACCCAAAGATGAAAAACCATGAACCAAACGACGAATTTCTTCCAGACTCATTTCATTGGCAGTCTCGCATGGATTCTTCTTGTATCCATTAGGCAAGCAATAGGAACAGCGAAAATTACAACGATCGGTCACCGACAGTCGCAAGTATTTAAATGTTCGCCCGAATGAATCCCTTAACTCGCCCATGATTCCCCTTGTAGAGTGTTAGGAATTTCAATTTCTCAAAATTCCCTGGTAGCCAAAACATTTTGACCACGACATCAACCGCTTATTAATTTTCAAATTAACTTAGCCGATGATGCTCGGAGACCTTTTTCTTAAAATAAACAACTGTTATAGTAGCCAGCAATAAAAGAGCTTCGCAAGATTTTTCTCCTGTCCTTTTTTGACTCAGTTTGCCGAGGGAATAAGCCTATAGAAAGGGCCACATCAAACATCTGAACTTGCTATTTTAGCGCCTCTCTGATGATGGCAGAAGCTTGATCCATCGCCCATACCACCAAAGCAATAACAAGCACAATGGTGCCGACCTCGTTCCACATGGCTTGCCCCTGGTACTTTAACAACATAGTACCAATGCCCCCACCTCCCACAAATCCAATAATCGTAGCCATCCTCACGTTGGTGTCCCAGCGGTAAACAGTAAACGAAATAAACGGCAAAACCACTTGTGGAACAATCGCAAACCATATGGTTTGAAGATGACTCGCTCCCGTCGATAAAATGCCGTCGATCGGCTCCTCGCTCACCGATTCAACCATTTCAGAGTACTGTTTTGCCAAAGAGGCTACCGAATGAATCATCAGCGCCAACATTCCCGCAAAAGGACCAATCCCCACCCAAACAGAAAAGATTATAGCCCAGATCAGAGCCTCAACCGACCGAATGAAGTTAAGCAAGGTTCTCAAAATAAAATAAATTGAGCGGGCCACCGGATGCCGCATAATATTTTTGGCACATAAAAAACTCAATACGAAGGCCAATGGAATCGCAAATATCGTAGCAACAAAAGCCATAAAAATCGTCACTAATACGTTGTAAATAGCTTGTGGTAATAATCTCCAGTTCGGTTGAAAGAGCGCCACGAAAAGATTGAAAGCTCCTTTCAACCCTCTTTCATCGAAAATTTCCCATAAGGTGGCTTTTGTGACAATAAGACCAACACCTGCTGCAACCACCAGGGTGACCACAGACTGGATTCCCCAAAACGACCGCCAAAACGGAAGAGGGCCTGATTGAGCAGAAGAGCTAGGCACTGCAAACAAAATTCGCCCAAGGGTGGAAATTTGTTTTCCTTCAAACAAAACACCAACTCCAAAACCAACGAGGGTCAAAAAAAGACCCGACCAACTTATCAGCGACACATAGGTCATAAAGAATTCCTCATCGGTGCCCCCAAGACCCAAAAAAATCGCCAACCCCAAGAAGGAGAGATTAAGAGCATCAAAAAGTAAAATTTGGTAATTTCTTTCCCACATAAAAACTCCCAACAAGAAAACAGCTAGTGCACTTGAACATCTCTCGCCCCTTCACCGTAGATCTTCTCAAACCACTTTTCGTCGATGGCCTGTGGCAAACCATCATAGACGATCACGCCGTCTTTGAGAGCTATTACTCGATCGGCGTATTCCCGCACTAAACTCAAAAAATGTAGGTTACAGACAATCGTGATACCTAATTCTTTATTGATAAACTTGAGATGCTCCATCACCGTATGACAAGTGGCTGGGTCTAAGCTAGCCACGGGCTCGTCAGCCAAAATAATCTTTGGGTCTTGTGATAAAACGCGAGCAATGGCAACCCTTTGCTGTTGCCCACCCGACAAGCTATCAACTCTTAAATAGGCTTTATCAGCAATACCCACCAACCTGAGATATTCATGAGCTTTCGACACTTCTCTTTTGTTAAAAAGGCCACACACGCTCCGAAAAAAAGACAAATAAGCCAATCGCCCCATGAGAACATTTTTAATCACCGTAAATCGAGGCACTAGATTAAAATGCTGAAAGATCATCCCGATCTGACGGCGCAAATCTCTCACGGCAGGTCCTTTCAACGTCGTGACATCGGTGGTTCCGTTAAACACGATGACGCCGCTCGAGGGATCCAGTAGCCGATTCAAGCATTTTAAAAGAGTCGACTTCCCCGATCCCGATAAACCAATGACAACCAAAAACTCCCCCTCATAAACGTCAAAACTTAACCCCCTCAACGCTCTAACGCCATTTGGAAATATTTTTGTAAGATCTCGAACAGACAAAATCACTCTACTGCTTTTCATGACGTTTACTTTTCCATAACTTGGGCAGAAATCTTACCCAACTCAAAAACTGATTGATAATCGCTATCTGAAGCTTCTCTCAAATCATCAACACCATAAATTATTTTAAAGGCCTCTCGACCCTCGCTGGTTTTTATATAATTTAAAAAAGCCTTTACAATGGTTTGCTTAAAGCCTTCGGGAAGGCTCGCTCTAAAAACTATTGGATCGTTGGGAATAGGTTCGGATAATGCAATAATACGAACCTTTTGTTCTACATCGGGATACTGAGTTAATACTAAACGACGGGCGTCTTCAATTTTGCCATTGAATGCAGGTGTGTGAAATGTTGCACCAGCATCCACTTGATCGTTATAAACCATCGAAACCACATTATCGTGCTTCATCGCAAAAACCACTTCTCCTGGCACGATGCCTCGATCTCGGAGCATTTTTAAAGGCAACAAGTAGCCCGACGCTGAGGAGGGATCAACAAAAGCGACTTTTTTTCCGCGAAGATCTTCAAGTGTTTTTATTTTGCTCTCCGTTCGCGCCAAGAACTGAGATTGATAAGTGTTGCTTCCGTGCCTCAGCACCATGAGCCTCGCCTCTGCGCCGTACTTTGAATGAGCTTTAAAATATCCAAAAGAATTAAGAGCCGCTACATCTGCTCGATCGGTACCAAAAGCCTCAACCACGGCAATATAATTCTGAGGAATTGAAACCTCGAATTTATAGCCCGTCTCATGCTCGAGAAACGCTTTAATTTTTTTTGAAGAATCCTCGATCACCTTAACATCAACAGAGGGCACAAAAAAAAGTTTGATGGGATTTTCACTGCTACCACTTTCGGCTCGTTTTTTTGTGCAACCATTCAAAGAAAAGACTATGGCGAAAACTATTATCGTTGTAAAAAATCGATCACCCATAGAGCCCCCTTAGAAATCGTTTTAACAAGGGGACTCGAGGACTCCAAGGCGCCGACAATTTTTGTCTCGAGCAGGGAGAGCTTTGCTGCGCCGAGCACAGAGGACGCTTAGGGGCACTTGTTTTGTAAAGTGGCCAATTTTTGTTCGACGCTCGGCCACGCCAGTAATAATGACGCCAAGATTAAAGAGTGAGTCAATTCGCCTCTCTGAATTTTTTCTCTCAACTCTTCGAGGCTCACTAAATCAATTTCCATGTCTTCAAACTCATCCCAATCAGGCTCAGAAACTCGCTCACAATTGGTAAATACGTAGGTGAAAAGTCGATTGCTTTGAAGTGCAGGATTAGGAAAGTGATCCATCGCAAAAATTGTCTCACCAGCGGAAAACCCAGTCTCCTCAAGGAGTTCGCGGCGCGCCGCCACTTCAGGATTTGCATCGGCGCGATCAATCGCTCCTCCTGGAATTTCAATTGTCACTATTTTTGCAGCGTGCCTATATTGACGCACTAATATTATTTTTCCGTCTTTGGTAATCGCCACCACATTCACCCAATCTCGCACATCGAGGATGTAATAATTTGGCATTATGCGCCCATTTTCGACCTCACAAACCTCTTTACGAAAATTGGCATAATTAGATTGAAAGAGCGTAAGCGACTCAAGTGTTTTCCATTTTTTCATCATTTCCCCTCTGAAAACTGAAAAGATCTCTGAATTATAGACAATTGATTAAAATGATTCTATCTAGAATTTAACGAATCTTCAGTAAATAAGGATTGGACTCAAGACAGGTTTCTTTTGTACCATAAAAGATAACGCTCAAAATCAGGACGAGCAGAAACATTTTTTTGAGGAATGTAGGACTTATGAAAAAGAAATTTTTATTAGGACTACTCATCGCTTTTGTCGGCATTGTTACCTTCAAATCTCAGGCGCCGCAAGAGATGAGTCCCTTAATAGACTCTGAAAATATTGATGCAAACTCTGAGTTTCCGTACTCAGTAAAAAAGAATGCAACGCTTTCAACCGAACTTATGTCCCATGGCTTTACGGGTCAAGATGTTCAACAAATCCTTAAGCTTTCTAAACCCCATTTTAATCTTGCGAAACTCCCTCAGGGATTAAGATACCGCTTAATGTACTCTCCGAGCCCTATTCTTTCTTGGGGCTCTATCGAGTTTCAACTTTCAAAAACGAAAAGCTTATTGTTTACCTCTGTCGAAAAAAATGTGTGGTCGGTAAAACTAAATGAGAAAAAAGTAGAAGTCCGGCTCGTTCACTTTATGGGAAATGTTCGCAGTTCACTTTGGGAGTCTGCTCGTCTCGCCAAGATGAGCCCGGCTTTAATTGCACAACTCACTGATATTTTTAGTTGGGATCTTGATTTTTCACGTCAAGTCACCGAGGCGGATTCATGGCGCCTCACCGTGGAGCAACTCACCTCGAATGGTCGTGTGATTGGTTGGGGTCGTATCATTGCGGCCGATTACAATAACAATGGCAAAAGCTACCATGCCTTTTATTACGACAAGCCTGGCCGTCTAAGTGGTTATTTTGATCTACAGGGTCGATCATTGGCGAGAAGTTTTTTGCGAGCACCTATTGAGTTTGCGCGCATTTCTTCTGGATTTAGTTTGCGTCGGTTTCATCCAAAGTTAAAAATCTTTCGCCCCCACTTAGGCGTTGATTATGCCGCTCCACGAGGAACACCTGTTCGTGCCCTAGGCGATGGAGTGATTGCTCAAGCCAATTACTCAGCCAGTGGTGGCAATACCGTCGCTCTTGTTCATAACAACGGAACATTCAAAACGCGCTATCTACACCTCAATGGCTTTGCCCCAAGGATCCGAACTGGAAGCCATGTAAAGCAAGGGCAAGTGATTGGCTATGTGGGATCGACAGGTCTTTCTACGGGCCCTCATTTGCATTTTGAGTTTTATAAAAACAATCGCTACGTCGACCCTTTAAGAGTTGAACTTCCTGCCAGCGAGAGCATTCCCAGCGACCTTCTCGCTGAATTCGAAGTGCAATCCGCGCTCAGATTGAATGATCTTCCCCCGTTCCCTCGAACCGTTGCTAGCAACTAGTCACCATGCTTTTTGTTGTTTCTACCCCTATTGGCGACCTCAAAGATATTAGCCTTCGCGCCCTTGATGTGCTTGCGGAGGCAGACATTGTCATTGGTGAAGAACGTCGCGAGGCTTCAACACTTCTGAAGCGACTTAAAATCATAGAAAAACCACTTTATCTTTTGAATGAGCACTCCACCGAGGAGGACCTAAGAGAATTGACAGAGCTTTGTAAACAAAAAAAAGTGGCCCTCATCTCTGATTGCGGAACACCTTCGTTTTACGATCCAGGTTTTCAACTGGTACATAAATGCAGGCAAAATCAAATTCCTGTCACATCCGTGCCCGGAGCTTCAAGCTTAATGACCCTCTTGAGTTTGGTATCAGAAAAGATACCCCAATTTTATTTTGCAGGTTTTCTCTCTGCCGACAACGAAGCTCGCACACTCCAATTAAAATCCCTCGTCACCAAGCGAGAACCCGTTGTTTTAATGGACACCCCTTACCGGCTTCATAAGCTCCTGGCGGAACTAAAAGACTTTTGTGCCCATCGCAAGGTGCTGTTAGGCCTTGATCTTACACAATCTACCGAGCTCACGCTCGAGGGGCGAGCCGAAGACCTTCTCGCGGTTCTTGCATCACGCAACATTGAAAAAGCCGAATTTATTCTCCTACTTTATGCCAGTGACACAAAGACTTTCAATAATGAATCTCGTTCTTCTTTTTCTAAAAAGGCCGGGCCTTACCAAAAAACACTTAACAAAAATAAAAATTACCGACGCCGCTAAACGAAAAGTTCAAACTACTTTGACAGACCCGATTGTATTCGGCCAAATAAAACTATTCAAAACCGTCGAACCTCAATTTAGGATTTTTTTTGGTGCAAAATCTACCCATCGACCAGTTTCTCTCCGAGATCTCTTCGAACCTTAAACAGGTCGATAATCTCGTGCTGATTGCTTCACCTGGAGCGGGTAAAACAACGAGAGTACCGCCAGAGCTGGTCAATCTCACTCCAAAAAAAATTCTTATGCTCCAACCGCGGAGAATTGCCGCACGTGCCTCAGCCGAAAGAATTGCCAAAGAGAATCATTGGCGACTGGGCGAATACATTGGATACCGAGTTCGGTTTGAAGATTGCACAACCCCCGAATCAAAAATTATTATTGTTACCGAGGCTCTTCTCTTAAGAGAGCTTCTAAAAGATCCTGAACTCTCGGAGTACGGTATTATTATTTTTGACGAGTTCCACGAGAGAAACCTCTACTCGGACTCTGGCTTGGCAGCAGTGAGAGAGCTTCAACAGCTTTCTCGGCCTGATTTAAAAATAATAGTGATGTCGGCCACGATCGACGCAAATCCGCTCCTGAGCTACCTTAATCCTGCCCGTTTAATTGAGGTTCCCGGTCGTACATTCCCAGTAGACATTTTCTACGATCAGCAATCCCAACTGCTTAATACCGATCGCCTCTTTATAGAACGGGTGACAAACAAAATCGTGGAGGCCCATTCGAACACTGAACAAGATAAACATATTTTAGTTTTCTTGCCTGGCTTAAGTGAAATTCAGCGAGTGGAAGAAGCTTTAAAAAATAAACCCAACTTGGTGGCACAAAGAAGACTTTGCCGACTCCACGGTAGCCTTTCCCTCGATGAGCAACACTCGGTACTCCAAACCGATGATGCAAAGATCATCCTCGCCACGAATGTGGCCGAAACCAGTCTAACAATCGATGGCGTAACAACGGTAGTTGATAGCGGTCTAGCCAGAGAACTCCAAAATGATCAACGCCGTTTGTATCCTTGGCTAAAGACCACTCGTATCAGTCGCGCTTCGGCCGAACAACGAAAGGGCCGAGCCGGCCGTCAAAACGCTGGCCGCTGTTATCGGTTATGGACCAAACTCGATGATCAATCCATGCCCCCTTTTGCTGCCCCTGATATTTTAACTCAAGATTTAAGTGAACTCCTGCTCGTGCTATTGCAACTCGGAGTCTCGGATCCACAATCCTTTACCTGGTTCGAACAACCGCCTCAAATAAACCTAGAGAGATCCCTTCAGTTTTTATTACAACTAGAGTTGATTGCTAAAAAAGAGAATATTTTTGAGCTTACAGAAAAAGGCCGCTGGATTCAGCGATTGCCATTGAATCCACGCTTGGGAGCTGTTCTCTATCAGGGTGCTCAGACACAACAAATTATTTTAGCGGCCCAGATTGGTGCCCTATTGAATGAACGTGATCCCTGGGGAAGAGAGTCTCTCGATTCGTGGCAATCGAGCAGTGAGGATTCTGATTTGATTCCGCGCTTGTCGGCCCTCAACCAAAAGCCTCTCCCTAGAGAATTTTCGCTCGTTGAAAAAGTCGCCCAACAACTCTGCCGACAACTCTCCGTCGCCTATCGAAAACTCGATCATTTTTCGGTGCAGGAGATTACTGATCTTTTAATCTCTGGTTTCGCAGATCGTATCGGCCGTCGTCGCCGCTCAAAGGAAACGGCGGGGCTCGTGATTGGCCAAAGGGGGGTCGAGCTTTCACAACGCTCTTTAGTTAGAGCCGCAGACTTTTTCATTTCTCTGACGGGCCACGCCAACGAATCCAATGGCAATGCGGTTGTTGATCTCGCTCACCCATTAACTAAAAGCTATTTGATTCAAAAATTCTCAAATCGAATTCAATTAAAAAAGGAAGCACAATTTTTTCCAGAAAAAGACTCCTGGATGAGCGTCGAACAAAAGACCCTCGACGATCTTCCCATCGAAGAGCCCTCCTTTAGACCCCTTGAGCTCAATAGCGAAAACCTGATACCGATTGCCAAAGACGCCTTTCAAAAGTGGAAGCAAACCTTACCTATCCTGGTTCAGCTCTTCGAACGTCTCCAATGGGCCAAGCGCCTTTGGCCTGATAAGAACTGGCCCGAAGGAGCCCAATGGGAAAATGATTTGATTGAGATGGCTTGTCTTGGAGAAACAAGTCTTCAAGCCATCAAAGACAAAGATTGGAACGACCTACTATTGCTTCAACTCTCGGCCTCAGAAAAAAGACTCTTGCGTGACGAACTTCCGGAGAAACTTGTCTCTCCACGAGGACGCCCCTTCTCGTTAGTCTATGAAACTAACGGAAACGTGAGTGTCGAATTGAAGATTCAAGAGGCCTATGGCTGGAAAGACACTCCAACCATTGCTCAAACTCGCGTGAAGGTTCGCATGATCTTACTAGGACCACACATGCGCCCCTTACAAACCACCGACGATCTTGCCTCGTTCTGGAAAGGCACTTACCAAGAGCTCCGCCCTTCACTCAAAGCCAGATACCCCAAACACCAGTGGCCCGAAGACCCATCGGCATTAGGATAAGAGCAAACCTCCTCAAAAGGAGGAATTCAGGCTCCGACGAGCAAGAGACGTTGGTAGATCACAATTTGCCTTGAGTCATGGAACAAGAGCCCCACGTCTCCTTGGTTTCGGGAATGCATTCTAACAAGTTGGAAATTTCGCGATTATAAAGAGCCAAGCGGCGCATGCGGCTTTCTGGGTGCGGAGCAATCGAGTAGCTTTTTTCGATGTTTAAGAGGGTGCCGGCTTCTTGCCGCACGCTCGGGCGATCGCAGAGATCAGCCAAGGCTAAGGCTGACGCCTCCCGTTTTTCTTCGAGCTTTGATTTCGTCTTCAAGAAGCGTTGAAATAACCGAAACGACATCCAATCTGCAAACTTCTCATCGATGTTTCGGGCCATTCCGTTGCGCACAAAAGCAGGACAATATTGACCACAAGAATAATAGATCTCTTCGAGAAGGAGGACCAAGACGTGTTGAGTGGTTTCGATAGAAGATCGAAATACTTGTTCTCGTTCACCAAGGCTTTTTTTTGTGAAGTATTCGGTAATTGGCACCTCACTTTTTTTTGCTTCGTGCTCACAACGAATGGCTTGGTAAAAAATTTCTGCTGTCGCCGGATGGGATCTCGTTTTCTTATTGTTCGGGGTATAGCCCTTGCTTGACATCTCTGATGCAAAAACATCGGGATCCAAGAAGAAGGGATTCTTTTTTTCGCGACCAAACTCTTCGTAATTTGGGATGACCATAGAACTAAACAAGTTACGATTAGATAAAAAATCCATCGAATCAACGATGTCTTCTTCAATTTTACGACTCACCTCCATCGGATCAAAAGCTTTCTTGAGCGGCCGGCCTTCATCTAAACAATCTGCTAAACTATCAAAAGGGAGAGCCTTTTTTACTTTTTCAATCTTGGCAACTTCAAGCTCAGTCACCATTTTGTTCCACTGGTCGCAAGTCAAAGGTTTGTTTTTCACCCCAATCAGCGGTCGTAGAACTTTGGTTCTTGGCCCATTTTCTTTGAGCCAAGCCAAATTATAACTCGAGGGATCCACACTGTGCGATAACTCGTGAGCAAGAATAATATAAATCGCAGATTCTGACTTCAAACTATTGAAGAGTCCCGCACAAACCGTAATTTTATTATAACTTGGGTGATAATAGGCATTAATAGTCGATTCGGCACAGTCTTTACGCCCATCGAAAGTTTCGAGATCTTGAAAAGGCAGAGTCAACTCAACCCGTTGAACTCTTGCAATAAGAAAATTCTTAAAATCCTCCGCAAAAGGAAACTCAGTCACTTCACTGATCAGATCCTTTTTGATCCCCTCAAAAAATTTTTTCACTCGCAACCAATGAGGATGCTTATCATACTTGGCCAATGTGATTTGATCGACCAATTGATAGTACTCTCTGTTGATCAAACTGTTTTCTATTTGTGTTCTATCGGCCAAGCGAGTTTTCCGAAGCTCAGGAGATTTCTTGATGGCTCTATCCTGTGCCACATCAGAAAGCATCTGATTCCAGAGGGTCTCCCAACGATGATACTGTCGGGCCCATTGAATCGTTTCAGACTCCGATTTTAAAATCATCGAAAGACGCGCTATTAAGGGAGCGGCCTGTTTTTTTAGATCTTCGGGCAGAGAAGATTCAGCGGTGATTAAGGCCCGCAGATCTGTCAGAGTTGAAAGGTTCACGAGCCGACTTTTCTTTGATCGTCCGAGCATGATTTCGCCATCGAAGGCAGAGAGATTTCCTTGGTGTTTGGCATCCCAAAGTTGGTTACAAAGATCGTCGGTGATCGAGGAACAGAGTGGTTTCTGTTTAACAGACGCCTCTGCCCCCGTAACCATTGAAAACAATAGAATCAAACATCCAATTAAAACAGTCGATCTCATGCTTATCTGTACTGTTTACCCCATCCACCCATAGGCTGAGTTAAACGGCGCCCCCAGAGAAATAATAAGATAAGTCCTACTATGAACATGGCCCCACTGAGCATTTGCCCTCTGGTTAAGCCAAAATCATTAAACCCAATTTGAGCATCGGGCATACGAAAGTGTTCATCGAAAATACGAATGATGGCGTAAAAGATAACAAAACAAGCCGCCACCACGCCTGGATTGCGCGGCTTGTACCAAACGGCCCCTAGCAAAACAAATAATAACACACCCTCAGTGGCCGCAGCATAAAGTTGCGAAGGATGGCGAAGCAATAAAAGCGGCGCTAAAGCATCAGTCACGGCTGTATTTCCCTCTTGAATCGACAAAACGATTTTATTGAGCGCCTCGAATAAAGACATTTGTGCCGTACCGTTAGTATGACTCTTATCAATCAAATTAAGCCAAGTCTCTTTACTCATTCCCAACTTTTCAACCACAGGAGCTAATTCTGGTAACTTCGCCGGAGACTGACTTGGCCAAAGAAAAATATCAGAAGGAAATTTCACACCCAAAGGAAAACCCGGATCGCATGGACGACCAACTAATTCACCATTTATAAAATTGGCAAGACGCCCAAAGAAAATACCGATGGGTCCACAAATCGCAACCCAATCAAAAAGATGCAGGGTATTCAATCGATTGGCTCTTGCAAAAAGAACGCAAGCCACAACAAGACCGATCATTCCACCGTGAGAGGCCATGCCCCCTTCATTGACAGCCAGCAAGCCCCAAAAGGGAGGATTACTTTTGAACTGCCAAAGTAAGTCAGGACTATAAAAAATCACGTAACCGATTCGCCCGCCAACGAGAATTCCAATCGCACAATAGGTAATAAAATCAGAGACGAGGCGCAATGGAATTTGCGCCTTATTTCGAGAAGCCATAAACGAGATGAGTAGAAAAGCACAAACGAACCCAGCCAGGTAAGCCATCCCATACCATCGAACACCAATTGTAGACGTAATTTGCCATAGGAAGGGATCAAAAGTGTGTACCATATTGCCTCTCGTTTGGCAGAATCTCACATTTCATGGTCGATTGAGTCGGAGAACTGCCGACCTCTATTCAAAACGCAACCCGGAGTCATTGGCAAGTAAGAATTGAATGTCATTCATTGAATCTTCCAAACATTGACTGCCAGTTGTTCTCTATAGTTTTTATGGAGTATCGAAACGAAATTGCCTCTATCGAGCACCGCTTGTGTGTGGCTTTACGGAAAAGAAACAGCTTCCATTTTAACGTGGATACACCTTTTGATACATGGCAATAGCTTGACGAATGATATCAAGGGCTTTGTCTTTACCCAAAAAATCCTTCACTTTGACCTGCTTTTTTTCGAGAGCTTTGTAGTCTTCAAAAAAGCGCTTTATTTCGATCATTCGATGACGAGGCAGCTCTTTCAACGAAGCGTAGTCTCTGTATTCGGGGTCATTGGCGTGAACAGCAATTATTTTATCGTCGGCCTCCCCTTGATCAACCATCTTCATCACCCCGATGGGACGAGCAATCATGATCGTAAGAGGGTAAACAGGCTCCTGCCCAAGAACTAGGATATCGAGGGGGTCGTTATCCTCGCAAAGAGTTTGAGGTATGAAACCGTAGTTGGCCGGGTACTGAACCGAACTATAAAGCACACGGTCTACCTTGATGAGTCCACTTTGCTTATCCAGCTCGTATTTGTTCTTGGAACCTTTTGGAACCTCGATGACCGCCGGAAGTAATTCTGGAGCCCGAGAACCTAATGATACACCATGCCATGGATGCATACCATTCCTCCTAAATAGAGTGTAAAACGAGTTGTGGGTTCACCCGAACTCGCACTTGTATTTTTTCATCTTAAGGAGCCCATGGCAACTTTGAATAAAATCTTCTTTCGAGGTCTAGTCACACTCATCCCTATCGCTGTGACATTCTATTTACTTTTCTGGATTGTGTCCGTCATGGAAGGCCTTGTGGGTCACATCCTTCGCCTTTTAATGCCCGACGGTTTTTATATCCCAGGCCTAGGAGTGATAGCGACCTTAGTCTTGATCCTCATTTTTGGTCTCGTTCTAAATAATTTCGTTATGAGTGAGCTTATGGAGCGAGCCGAAAGGAAACTAAAATCGATTCCTTTTTTTAAAGCTATTTACTCTCCGCTTCGTGATTTAATGAACCTCTTCTCAAAAAGTGGCGCATCAGGAATGAAGAGCGTAGTTCTCGTCGAGGTGGCACAGGGAACAAAAATTCTAGGCGTCGTGACACGGGAGGATTTCTCCGACATGCCCCAAAGTCTCCGCGAACAATCTCTGGTCGCGGTTTATTGCCCTTGGAGTTACGGAATGGGCGGATTTACTCTTCTTGTTCCACGAACTAAAATTGAGCCCATCGATTTACCCATCGAAAAAGCCATGAGCCTCGCTATTACTGGTTGGGTGAAGGTTGACTCAAAAATCACCAAGGAAATGGAGAATCGTCAGTGAACCAACGTCGTACGACCCTCGGAAAAGCTCTCTACATCAATCAAGATCCGACGCTCTATGGAACCTTCGCTGAAATTGGTGCTGGCCAAGAAGTGGCTCGCTACTTTTTTCAGGCGGGAAAAGCATCGCAAACTATCGCCAAGACGATCTCCGCCTACGACATGACTTTCAGTGATGAAATCTACGGTCGCGAAAAAAATGGTCGCTATGTTTGTGAATCTCGACTCCAAAAAATGTTGCAAAAAGAATTCGACCTTTTGCCAGAGCGTCTTGATAAACAGAGAGGCGATCAAACCCATTTCTTTTCCTTTGCCAGCACCGTGGCCACCAGTTCCGACAGCTCCCGTTGTCACGGCTGGATTGGACTGAGATTTCAAGCGGCTCCACATGGTCCCACAAGCGATGTCATCTTGCATGTTCGAATGCTCGATCGGCACCGGCTTCAACAACAAGAAGTTTTGGGAATTCTTGGTGTCAATCTCCTGTTTGCATCGTTCTATTTTCGTCAGTCACCCGACGCCTTCATCGACATTCTTACCGACGAGATTAAAGATGGTCGTTTGGCCATTGACCTCATTCGTTTTTCTGGACCCGCGTTTAACCTCTTTGACGATCTTTTCGTAAACCTGGAACTGGTTCGTCGAAACCTCTGCGATGGAGCCCTCTTTGGTCCAAAACACGATCTTCTTTACTGCGGTGATGTTTTCTATCAAAAATCACTTCTTGTGGAGCGAGCGACCTTTTCTCCGCCCACTAATACGCATGTTGAGATTTTAGAAAAAGCATCTCAACAGATTCGAAACGAGCATAAAAACCAACCACTCATTGTGTGTGAAATCAGTCTTCCTGAAGCTGAACTTAGCCACTCCCATCTCACCCTTAACGAAGACATCAGACATCGCATTAAAATGCTAAATGGTCTTGGGTATCACGTTTTAATCTCTAGATTTACTTTATTCTTTGAACTTAAAACCTTTCTTTACCAATACACACACGAACCGATGGGTTTTGCTGTAGGTGCATCATTTCTTGAAAAGCTTTTCGACGAAAAATTTTACGACTCCTTAGGAGGAGGCCTCCTCGAGGGCCTAGGTCGACTCCTCGAAGACAAAACCAGCCTCTATGTTTACCCCCACAAAACAGACGAACTATGCCAAACTCTGAGCACTTTCTCTTTACAAGGGCCAGAGCAGAAAATTTTTGATTACTTTAAACAAAAGGGCTGGATCAGAGAGCTAGGCAATTGTGAAATAGCTCAACTTTCGATCCGCTCGGCTGATATTCGTAAAAGCCTCCAAGAAGGAAAAGATGTTTCTAAATTGGTGCCAGCACCAATATTAAAATATCTTTCAGCCAACAACCTTTACCAACCCCACACCTAAGGTGACACCGTGCCCTCTTTGACGATCAACCATCGGTTAGTAATTGAGGACTCTGAGCTCGAATGGTCTTACGTTCGAAGTTCAGGCCCCGGAGGGCAAAATGTGAACCGCACCAACTCATGCGCGGTTTTGAGATGGAACTACCTTGAAAGCGAAAGTCTACGGGCTACCACACCAAGTGACACCGTGCTTGAAAAACTCAAAGCGCACGCCACTAAAGAGGGTGACATCATTATTAAGTCGCAAACTTTTCGAGACCAAGAGCGTAACTATCAAGAGTGCTTAAATAAATTCGTGACACTTCTCAAGTCGGCTTTCCATAAACCGAAACACCGGGTGCCAACAAAACCAACTAAGTCGAGTAAGCGCCGACGCCTTGAGGGTAAAAAAATCCAGGGCGATAAAAAAACCATGCGCCGAAAAGTTTTTTAGATAAAATAAAAAGTGTTTTAACCTTTCAAAAAAAGAGGCCACTGTGTCTTACACTTTTAGTAAAATTATGAAGATGCCTTTCAATTCAGCCATTGAAAAAGTCACCCTTAGCTTAAAAGCTGAGGGTTTTGGTGTTCTCACCGATATCGACGTGCAGGCCACCATGAAGGCCAAAATTAACCAAGATATGAATGGCTATCGCATTCTTGGCGCCTGCAATCCAGCCCTTGCCTATCAAGCCATCCAAGCTGAGCCCCGCATCGGCAGCATGCTTCCCTGCAACGTGGTGGTTAGGCAGCTCGATGGAGAATCGGTAGAGATTTCTATTATTGACCCTGTCGCTTCAATGATGGCCATCAAAAATGAAAAACTGGGTGCCATTGCCACAGAAGTGCAAGCGAAACTCAAAAAAGTGGGCGAAAGCCTCTAATTTTTTCCGCGAAAACGAAGACCAAAATCTTCGCAGGTAGCCGCATAAATAACTAAATCTAGCCACTCGCCGTTTATTAATAAACGGCGTTTACTTAGGCCTTCTTTGCGGAATCCCAAACTCTTCGCTAAACGGAGAGAACGCCGATTGGCCGAGGGGATCCCCGCTTCCAATCGATGCAACTTCAAAACTCGAAAGGAAATGTCAATAACAGCCTTGCAAGCCTCCGCTGCAAAACCGTGCCCCCAATAAGGATTGTAGATTCTATATCCCAAGTAGGCATTTTGAAAAAGCCCTCGAGAAATATCCATGAGTTCCACTTCTCCCAGTAAAACACCATCGGATCTACGAAAAACTCCCCAGGAGTAGGCCTTATCTTTTTTCTGCAAATCATTTTTATTTTTTAGCAGCACTTTGAATTTTTGTAGGGTGAGCTCTGATTCATCCCAATTCGTTTCATCCCACTCATTTTGTGGATCGAGCATTGAGGAATAGGCTTGAGCCCAATTCACATAATCACGGAACTCAAGTGGGCGAAGCTCTAATCGCTTTGATATTTTCTTTAACTGATTTTTCATTGGCTCCCTAAAAAAAATGTTAGCTTAACCCAAGCCCACTCACTGATTATGCGATTCATCCACAACTGGTGGTGCATCTTTCGGTTCTTGTTTGGGAATATCAGAACAGTTAAAGTCGGCTTGTTCACTTTTATGGTGGCGAGCATACCAACAAGCTTCTGATTTTAAATCGAAGCGAAGACGAGCCTTCGAAACACCACTGCAATCGGACGATAAAATTTTAGATGTTAAATAAAAACCATATTGGCTCTTGAGTTCCGTGCATTTTTCAGGATTGGCAGGACATTGGTATCTTTGCCCTGGATGTTGCTTCTCCAATTGTTTGACGTTTCGATTAAATAAATTGGGGTGAGAGAGACTACCGACATCATAAATCGGGTTAAAATCAACACAGTTAATCCCTTCATCCCAAGCATCGGTAACAAAGTCGCTCCACGTAAATTTACGAATCAAAGATACTTGTCCGTTCTCGCAGCGAAAGAATGGGCCCTTATCCCAAACTTTTTTTGCCCACGAAGAATCTTTGATAAAACTCGGCGGAGCACCTTTCTCAAAGCGAGTCGCCGACAACCAAAAAAGTCCACCCGAAAGATCAGCGGCCAAATCACCAAAAGAGTAAACACCGGTCCCAGCAAGACCAAGGGTTCCCTGCTCTGTCATTAAAGTGTGTGACATAGCTCGCTTTGACTTGAGCGAGGGTTCAGATTCTTTTTTGTATTCATTGAAAAAAGCCCACCCCTGATCGAAAAAATGGCCGAACTTATCCGTACCCACATAATGACCAGATACGCTCACGGAACTCGCAAGAGGAATCTTTTGATTGGCGGCTGATACATAAAATTCAGAAGGAACATGTTCTTTTTTACCAAAATCGGGGTGGCGATAAATATTTTGGCGATCAAAGGTATGGGCGTCAAGAGACTTACCTTTTGAGCTCATTTCTTTTTTATTCTTCACCGCCGACTCTACACCCAGTTCAAAAGCCCCTAAAAGGTGTTGGCTGTAGAATTCTTCTTTTAAAATTTTTTCTAGACGATCCGAATCGCATTTCTCTGATCCCGCAAACACTTTTGCCAAGGTACTTCTGACAGGATTATTGTATTTCTTAACCACGTTTTGCAGCTGCTCATTCACTTTATCGTCAAGAAGGGGGCCTGCGTCTCGAAGCGCTGATTGCTCCCAACGACGAGAAATATTATCAACTTCGTTGGCAAATAGCCCCTTGGGATGAAAAAAAATAGATAAGAGGATCCAAATCGAATAACTTTTCACTTTTGAAACTTCCTCGTCTCACACAAAAAAATGGATTGGATCTTAGCGACCTCATCTCTAGTTAAGATTATCTTTTACCGTCTTATTTGTATACTTTGAATTTCATACTTTGAAGTTGATCCCTGGCTCACAACCTTGCGCTTTCACCAAAGCCTCGGTAAGCTGATGCTATGCGAACACCAAACGCCAGTTTCTTTTTTTCGCTGATCTTTGTTTACTTTGGGTTGTTTATTTCGTCTCACACTGAGGCAGCTCAGTCTTACAAAATCAACTACAACTCCTCTACAATCATCAAAGAACACAGTGTTTGCAAAGTGGTTACAAATTCGAGCACAACAGGTCTAGCCATCTTCGTACCCACGAATTCATCAGGAGAGTGGTCGAGCTTTTATAATAGTCCCTCATCAGGGGTTACTGCGGCTAGCTGTAAAGCTCTAGATCTTCTATCGGTCTCATCTGCGGCGGCCTTTAGCCTACGAAAGCTTCGAGTTCTTTACACGGGCGCTGCCATACGTGTTCGCAATAATAATAACAACGCCGAAGCTGATATAAGCTTCGACTCCTCCGACGCGGTCAGCGCAACGAGTACAGCAACCATCAAAGTGGTCGGCTCCTCGGGATGGGCCTTAAATAGCACCATGAATTTCAGCTCCTTTTATTCGGGGGCCACAGTTTATGTCACAATCTTTTATGACCAAAGCGGAAATAATAAAAACCTCGCTCAAGCCAGCACAGCCAACCAACCTCGGATTGTGAATGGCGGATCGCTAGACCTTAATCCCTCGTCCAAAATTGGAATTCATTGGTTTGATACCACCAGTCGCTCTCTCGAGGGTAGCGCCCCAATGATAGGCGGGAGTGAGTTTACTGTGAATCTTATTAAGTATGAGCGAACTCGAACAACCGTTACAGATTTTATGCTCTCAGCAGATGGCGATTCAGGTGGCCGAATTCTGGGTCACGTACCGTGGAGCGATGGAAACATTTACTTTGATTCAGGCACCTGCTGTAACTACCCGCAGAGAATTTCTGGCGCCTCTGGCGTGGCTGCTAATACCACCAACATTTACACCTTCACCAACAGCACTAGTGCCAATCAAAAATATATTTATGTGAATACCAATAGTATAGCGTCCGGAGCTGGCGCCGTCGCCACGGTCAACAGAAACGTCCTCGGCAGTGCCAATAATGGCATGTACCATGAGTACATTATTTTTTCGAGTGTCTTATCCGCAACGGACCGCTCAACTCTACTCGCCAATCAGAAGACTTTCTGGTCAACGCCGTAAGCATTAGATACCCCTAATCCTTTATAGTGCTCGAATCATGTAATCAATGCCACCGCGACCGTCACGTAGCACAGCCACCACTATCACCTTGCGTCCGCTCGAAGGCGCCGACGTTGGAGGATTCCATTCTACTGTTTCACCAGTGCGACCTCGACTCGATTTTATTTTTCCATCAGTAATGAACCAACTCACTTCGAAAGCCTCAGTGAGCGCAAGAACATCTCCACTGCTTTTCTTATAGTCGTAGTTCTCTGGATTAGTTGCTGACTCGAACGCCAAAAGTGACTCTTCCGAAGGAAGGCTAACCAGAGAATTGCCACTCACCTTTAGGTCAATCAGTCCAGGATTTGTGTTGAGTGATGATTTATTCGAAAGGAGCACCCTTCTAAAAGCAGTCAGCTCTCGCCCGCTATCCACAGACCTTACCTTAGCGACAATAACATAAGGAACACCATTAAATTGTAAAACACTCGAAAACGAACTCCACAGGGTTCTTGGAAAAGGAAGCGTCATCGCAATAGATCCCGTCGATGGAATCCCCGTTCGTGTTTCGTCGCCAAAAATATCGCTGGCTGCGCCAACCGCAGGTGTCACAGTGACCGTCGTTAAGCTACTTGCTACATCCGCATCACTACAATTGGGCTCGGCTCCCACAACGATACCAGGATCGAGACATCCCTGCAGAGAGAGCTCGAGGTTTCCGCTGCCACCAAAATCACTTAAAAGAGGGGTCATTACGATACTATAAGAATCAGTACTAGAATTATATTGAAGCTCAGGCTGGTCTACTTTAAGGGCCAAAATCCTTAACCCCTCGAGCTTCGAATAATCAGGAAAAGGGCTCTCCGAACATCCGATCAAGCCAACAACGATAGGGCACAAAACAAAAACAGTTTGCCATTTCATTTTAAAATTCACCTTTCACACCGAGAGTGGGCAAAACAGGAATTCCACTTATTTCTTGTTTCTCTGCGTAATTATAGGAGTAGGTTAAACTCTCAGGATTTTTCTCATTGGTAAGATTTTGAATATCCACATAAGCGGAGAGAATCCACGTGTCGTAAATCCACTGACGATCAATACGAAGATCGAATTGTTTAAAGTCACCATTCCTCTGACTAAAAACGGCGCCTCTTGATGGAATATACACATCATTGTCGGCATCAAATTGCGAGCCAATCACAGGCGTGTACGGGTTTCCCGTGACATACCGAAAACGTGCTCCATACCTCCATTCATTGAACTGATAACCCATAAGCAAATTCAACGAATGGGTTTGATCAAAGGCCGATGGCAATACCGGTTTACCGGGGCTCCATCGGCGGCTCTCAAGCAAAGTGTAGTTAACAATCCAAGACCAATCTTCTTTTTGGTAACGAACTTGAGTTTCGAGCCCGTGAATTCTTCCTAAACCATTGTTGTTAAAATTCTCAAATACCTCCACGCCGTCTCGAGTCACTTTACTTGTCGATGAAACCACGAGTCGGTCCAAATCTTTGTAAAAAAGCGAACTCGAAAGTCGCCATCCATTGGTGGCCCCTTCGCGAAGGTCACGCTCCCAAGCGATGGCATAATGTTTTGCACGCTGGCTTTTTAAATCAGGATTACCGAAATCTTCTGATAGATCTTGAGGCTGAGGAACTTGATGATAAAGTCCCGTATTGAGTCTCCACTGCTCAAAGGCCGACGACTGATAGCGTAGCGAAACTCTTGGTTGAGCCAACAGTTCTTTCGTTGGTCCGAGCTTATCCAGCCGAACTTGTGGCAAAACACTCCAAGGTGAGTCGGGATTTTGGTTAATGAAGGGCTTCCACTCGTTCGTCCAAAAAGCACCAATGGATGCCTGACGCCCTTTCACCCGACTTTCTTTAAATTCACCGGAGGACACTGGATTTGCAATTCCCCCCTCGGAAAAAGTAACAGGAAGTCTCACACTCACATCAAACCAATCATAAAGGTTGTCAAATCCGAGCGTTGTTTTCCAGGACGAATTGATGACCGACTTGTACTCTCCCAGAGTTGTGAGAGCATTGTTTCGCAAGCGAAAATAGTTTGTTCCCAAATCAAAGGTGATATCGTTAGCACCGTAGGCCATCGAAACTTTCGCTGAATGGTCTGCGTCGATTTTACGTTCCCAACTGGGCATTATTCGATAAAACTTAGTCTCCTGATTAAAGCTTCCTCTTAATTTAGGATCATTTCCCATGGGCTCAGCTAAAACAAAAGAGAGCCGATCGTTGGAGGCAATGGTCTGGATCCTTAGCTCATCGCGCTCATTCAACTGTTTTTGATATTGGGTATGAATATCGTAAAAAGAAGGCGCAACCACCAGATCAAAGTTCTCGTTGTCTTTAGCGATTGCCTCTAGCACTTCGCCAATGTAGGAGATTCGCCCTGAAATAAGATAAGAAGACGCTTCGTCGATTGGACCTTCTGCAAGAAAACCTGAATTAAGCGCATCAACAAAGGCCATACCATGGTGTCGGTCTGTTTTCGGCCGACGAGTATTTAAACCAATATGCCCACCAATGGCCCGA
This sequence comes from Pseudomonadota bacterium, assembly GCA_041178425.1. Classification (GTDB taxonomy): domain Bacteria; phylum Bdellovibrionota; class Bdellovibrionia; order Bdellovibrionales; family Bdellovibrionaceae; genus CAUJGP01. The sequence continues at coordinate 110,524 of JBEGVH010000009.1, forward strand.
CTCCATTCGGCTCCATGGCCAGCGCTAAAGTAATCAACGCTCTCCACCGCTTCGGGAGTAATGAGAGAGGTCACGCCACCAAAGTGAAAAATGAGCGGCACCTCATGGCCCTCAAGATGATAGCGTGTATCTTCGGGTTCGCTTCCCTGAATGACCACTCGGGCACTGCCTCCAGTGGAGCGATTGATGCCAGGCAAGTTTTGAACAGCCTTGATAGGATCTCCGTTACTACCTGGCATTTGTAAAAACTCTTCTTGAGAGAGATTTTTTTGTGCTGCTTTTTTTTCTCGAAGACCTCGCACAGTGGTCTCTTGGTAGCGGTAGGATTCTCGCTCAACAAAAAAAGTTGAATCCAATTGTGAGATCTCAGCTGACCAACTGAGGTTTTTAGTGAATCTTTTATAGCCACTCACACTGATAACAATTTCACCCGCAAGACCTTCAAGATTAAACTCACGAAACTCAAAGCGACCTTTTTCATCCGTCACCGCTTTTAATTTGAGTGGCAACAAATAAACATTGACCATTTTGAGGGGTTGACGGGTTCCTTTTTCGAGCACCTGACCCGTGAGCTCAAGAGCCATTGCCAGTGGCCCCAAAAGGCTTACGAGAAAATAGAGCAAAAAATAGTGGCGCACGTAGTACCAGCAATTTTTTAGCCAAATATAAAGAACACTAGTTCCTTTAATCGAGAACAAAACGGTATCCATACCTCATCCTCACTGCCACCGGCTGTTGATCGACGAGAGCGGGGCTAAACTTAAATTTTTTAATCGCATCGAGAGCAGATTCATTGAGTCCAAATCCGGGACCACTTAATAACAGGGCTTCTCGTACATTCCCTTGCGTATCTATCAATAAATCCATGATCACAACACCTTCTACACCTTGTGCACGAGCTTCTGCGGGATAAGGTATACGCATTTCGTTGAGTAGGCGTGGCATTTGAGTCACTAAAAAGTCATCCGTCGGCATCGGTAGAGCCTCTTCACCAGGCTTTAGCTCTTCTCGATCAACCACTGTGGCTAAAGTATTACCGGCCTTAATCCCAACAGCAGATGCCGAATCGCTGGTGAGGGTATTATTGCGAAGACCAAAAACCTTACGCGGCTGAACGGAGGGCGTCTTAACCGGCGGCTCCTGCTGACGCACATCCAAGGGCAAAGTCGCGGTGGTTACCGTTGGAGCTTCTTTGATTTTAATGGTCACGGGCCTGGGTACGGGCGGAGGTGCAGGAGGCAGCCACTTTTGCAAAAACAGCGTCAGCAAATAGAAAAAAAGAATTCCCACCAAATGAAGGGCGGCCGACTCCCACAACGGTGAACGCCTCAAAGTATCCCTCATGGCTTGGATTTCTCAACCTGTATGGCGAATTGTTGAATTCCCGATGACTTGATAATATCAATGACTCTCATCACATCACCATGGCGAGTTTCGATATCAGCACTCAAAACGGCCTGGGTCTCTGGGTTTTTGCTAAGAGAATCTAGACAAATTCCTTTTAGTCCTTCGGGTGATTGAAGTTGTCCGTTAACAACCACCTGACCCTCTTTTGTGATCACAACGGCTAAGGTCGATAAGCTTTGGGCATCGGCTTCTGTCACCTTGGGTAATTTAAGTTGCACGATGTCTTTCATCATCATCGGTGCAGTGACGATGAATATCACCAGCAGCACCAGCACGACATCCACAAAGGGTGTAATGTTAATGTCGTTAATGCCCCCAATGTCGCTATCTTCCTTCGCTCCCATGCCCACCGGTTAAGGTCTCCCTAAAAATTGACCAATCAAAGCCTCTTTAATTGAGTCTGCTTCTCGCAAAAACTCTTGAACCCTACGGGAGTAATAATTGAAAGCCACCACTGCCGGGATAGCCACTCCCAAACCCACCGCGGTTAAGATGAGAGCCTCGGCTAGAGAATACATAATCTTTTGAGAGTCAATTTGGCCAGTCGACAGCTCACCAAAAGACACGATGATTCCTAAAATGGTTCCCAAGAGTCCAACAAAAGGAGACGTTGAACCCAAGGTACCAAGAACTGGGAGACCTCTTTCGAGGGCTGAGCGTTCGCGAATCCATTGGCTTGAAATCAATCGCTCTGCGCGTTCGATCGAATCAGAATTGATCGTTGAAGAGCTTTTGCCGTTGCTGGAGGTTAGGAGTATCTGCACGAGATTGGAACGCCAACCATCCGTTGAGCGAGCCCACGCCACGAGTTCATCTTTTTGATTATTTTCAATCCACTTAAAGAGAGAATCGTTATTGCCATTTTCAGAGTAGGCTTTAAAAAAACGTCGCCGTTCAAGAATAATAGACACTGACCAAACTGACAAACCCATAAGCCCAAATAAAATCAAGCGAGCGAGCCATTCAACTAAAACTATCCATGTTGCCAACGGACACCTCCATGGTTTCCATTCTCAGGCTATTTTCATGGAGCTAGTATGGCAAGCTTAAACTCTAGTCACAATTCACGGGATCGAAAGTATCAATTGATTCTCCATTGTAGACATCAACACCTGACGGTGTTGCAAAACAAATTTCATCGGAATTTGACGTTTCACGTCTCATTTTTGCGAAGGAACTTCGATTGTAACTTTCTACCGTTGCCGTGGTTGGAATACTCAGCGTCAGCGTGCGGCCATCACCCTTTGTAGTGGTCGTCGTTGAGTTGCTAGTGATCGTGGCTTTCACCACGGTGTCAAAGGAGCAATGGGAGTAGGTCTCACTGATACTTTTACAATCACCAACGAACTGAGTTGCCGCAGGAACCCCTTCATTCACATCGCCTTGAACAAGAATGCCCATGGCCTTATAGGTATCTTTCAAATTGGTCACTTTAAGTTTGTAATGAAGACAGGGTTTCGTTGCCGGAGTGCACGTGACCTGAATGGAGCTTGCATAGTCTTGGGCCAAATTGGAGCAATTCTGAAAACAAACCATCGTACTTAACAGTATGATTCCAATAAGAATAGTTTTAAAAAGCATAGGTTAATTTTGTTTGATTTGAGCGACTCCGTCAATGCGCTATCTCAAATTAATACGCCACCAGAAGGGGACGGAGTCTAAACTCCCAACTTTCCTCACCATTTCATTCAAATAAATCGTCCGCCCCTTTTTTTTTGCCGCAAATCAATCCATTCTCCACATTCAAACCTTCGAAAACTCTCACACCCCACCCACTTCCACACTTCTAAGTTCGCTCTGCTGGGCCAACTTAAAAATATTTACTCAAATTCAGCTTATTTACCTTAAATTAAACGTAATCCTCCATTGCGTGCCTCCATCAATGAGCCTCGCTTAGGTGTCTTAATTAAAAATCGAATTCACACGGCCGCATCTACGCAGAGTCATTGATCGGACTTTCACCATCGAACTCAACCGCTGGAACTTGATGGGCAACTTGGCTTGCTATCTTTTTAATTTTAGCAACAACCTCTAAGATCCAAATCGCATCGCCGATAAAGGCCTTTTTGTACATCTGCGAATTGCTGGAGCTATACTCACCGAGGTAGGTGCGAAAGAGTTTGCGATACTTTACTTGTCGTTCCCTCAAGGTTCTCCCCAGCCTCAGATACCATTCGGGAGGAGTCAGGAGATGAGTGAACTTTGTTCGCTTGCCGTAGGCGTAAAAGCCATAACTTGAGTAAACATAGTCTTTGAGATTTTCGAGAGTGCGAACCCCCGCACGAATTGGGTTCGCCTCAACATAGAATTGAACGCGCATTTCGTGTTCGGGATTTTGAATCAGAGGAGTTTTAGGGCGCCCCTCGGCAACTTTACCACTCCTGCGGTTCGAACGATTATACCAAATACCAAATAAGGCATGCTGTTGCCTCATCAAACGGGAGAGATTGGGGGAACCATCGGAGTATCCCACCACCTGATGGAAATGATTGCTCATCGCACAGTAGGCATTAATGACACACTTTTCTTTGAGCTTAGTGGTTTGAAACGATGGTTTGTGTTCGAGGCCGCGCTCGAGACACTCAAAGTACATGTCTTTGAAACGATTAGATTGGAGGTAGTACTCCTTATTATGGCAGCGCCAGTAGAGGTGAACTTTGCCGGTGATGGGATATAGCTGTTGGGAACGATTGATTCTCATGGAGGACACAGAGAAGCAAATTGCGTGAAAAGGTGGGAATCAACATAGGGGAAAATAGTGACCGAAAGGACAGGTGGGACGACTGATATCGGATGTTTAGAACGGATGTCGGACTCCGTCCCCGTTCGAGGAGAGGAGGAGGAGGGTTTTGGTCTTTTTAAAATTGGTCGGACCGAGCGGATTTGAACCGCCGACCTCTTGCACCCCAAGCAAGCGCTCTACCAAGCTGAGCCACGGTCCGACACAAAAAGTATTTATAATTTACTTAAGCTAAATCTTTCCCTTTGTCTATAAAGATACTGCTGCGCTAACTAACAGATCAATCTTCGTCGTCGTCTTCAACAACTCCGGCGATATCTTCACCATTTAACATAGCCTTTAGCACTTGACTCGGGCGAAACGTAAGAACGTGTCGAGCGCTAATGGTGATCTGATCACCCGTTTGAGGATTGCGCCCAATACGAGATCGCTTTGAGCGTACCACAAAGTTTCCAAACCCAGAGATCTTTACTTTTTCACCAGTCGTAATGCTTTCTTTGAGAGTCGCAAAAATAAGCTCAACGAGATCGGCGGCTTCTTTCTTTGAAAACCCAAGATTCTCATACACCTTCTCTACTAGATCAGCTTTTGTCACTGTGTTGTGACTTGTGTTTTGACCGCCCATAGTCTGCTCCCTCTAATAACAATTCCCTGTCATTTCAATCAGTATGACCTATCGAACCTGAATTTCCCAACGTTTTTTTAAACTTGCAAGAATAGCATCAACAGATTCTTGTACCTGAGCGTCAGTCAACGTGGCCTCGAGATTTTGGTATCTTAGCCGATAAGCCACAGACTTTTGCCCCTCTGGCAATTTATCTCCCTCATACACATCGAAAACACTCACCGACTGAAGGTTTGCTCCACCCGTTTTTTGAATTTCTTGCTGAACCGCTCCTGCGCCTAAATTTTTAGACATCACCAGAGCCAAATCTCGATCAACCGCCTGGAACTTTGAAATGGGTCTAACAAATTGAGTTCGCCCCAATCCCTTTAAGAGAGTTTCAGCTTCAAATTCAAATATCGCAGAATCTGTACGAACTTTTAATTCCTCTCTCAGCGATGGATGAAGAGTTCCCAAGAAACCAATCTTCTTTCCTTCCAATTGCAAAACGACGGACTGCCCCGGATGCAAAAACTCCGGAAGAGCACCCACTTCACTCCCCTTAATCCACTGCCAACCACGAAACCCCAGTGTGGTTAAGATTTCCTCAACCACTCGCTTAAGATCCATCACTACCGGAGTATTAAGTGCTGCCGTCCACAAATTTTGTTGCCAACCCCAAGCAATCCCTGCCCAGCGAAGTTTTTCTTGGTAGGCCCCATCGACGGTATCAAAAACAGTTCCGATCTCAAAGAGTCGTCCAAATTCGACACCATGGTGAAAATTGTGATGAAGATTATCAACCAGCCCCATACTCAGTGTGGTTCTCATTACATCCAAATGTTCATTGAGAGGATTAACAAGCCGCACCGGCTGCTGAAAGCCCTGGAGACCCGACTTTACAAAGGCATCCATATTGCTTGTAAACTTTTTTTGTTTTTCTGTTGAAACGAAGGCAAAGTTCAAAGCCTGACTGTAACCAAGTCCAGTCATCAGCTCGACCATATGACACTGAAAACGATACCCGAGATCATGAGCTGTGGGCGGAGTTCCTAGCGCAGGAAGCGTTTCTGGAATATGCTCGTACCCATTTAGCCTAGCGTACTCCTCGACGAGATCCATGTCGATCTCAAGGTCAAAACGCCATGTCGGTGGTTGAATTTTGTAGGCCTCACCCACTTTTTCAATCTGGCAACCCAAACGAATCATCCACGATTCGAACTTTGCAATATCGATCGCATAGCCAAGACGATCAGAAACGGTGCCAGGAAGAATTTCAATTGTCGACCGAACAGCCTCTTGGCTCTTTACTTCGAATACCTTCGAAGCCACCTGACCACCAGCCACCTCTAATAACAAACCCGTTGCGCGATTGAGCGCTTCGATCGTGTGGGTCGGATCGACCCCTCGAGAGAACCGATAACCGGAGTCAGTGTTTAAACCGTGGTTACGTGCACCTCTTCGCACAAACTGAGGAGCAAAATAGGCCGCCTCAAGAAAAATATCTTGAGTATCATCTTGAACTCCTGAGTTTTTTCCACCAATCACACCGCCCATACAAAGCGATCGATTAGCATCCTGAATCATAAGTTCTTCACCACGCAAGTTCAGCTCAGTGCCATCAAGCGTAACAAACTTCTCATTGGCCTGAGCTTTACCAATTCGCAACCGCCCACCCTGAATCTGACGAAGATCAAAAGCATGAAGAGGCTGACCCCACTCCATCATCACGTAGTTAGTCACATCCACAACATTATTAATAGAATTGAGACCAACCGTTTCGAGGCGTTTTTTTAGCCAATCAGGACTTGGCCCAACTTTCACACCGCGAATGATTCTCCCCGTATAGCGCGGACACATCTCGGGTGCAGCTACCTCAATGCCAAAATCCATCCCAACACCGGTAGGCGAGTACTCTTTGAGCTCACTGGTTTTAAAAGGGCGATCAAGCAAACAAGCAATCTCCCGAGCTAAACCAATATGACTTAAGCAGTCGGCGCGATTTGGTGTTACCTTCAACTCAAAAGTAACGTCATTAAAACCGGCAAAATCGGCAAAGCTCTTACCGATTGGAGCATCCTCAGCGAGAATCGCAATGCCATCACTCGTGTCTGCTAAACCAAGTTCCTTGTAAGAACAAAGCATTCCCCCTGAAGCCACACCACGAATCACTGAATTTTTAATGGCAAAATTACCCGGAAGCACAGCCCCCGGCAGAGCTACAATGACTCGATCTTGAGCTTTGTGGTTTTTAGCACCACAAACAATTTGATGTACAATCCCTTCACCCGTTGTCACTTTGCAGACCGTTAATTTGTCGGCATCGGGATGTTTGTCTTTTTCGAGAATCATTCCAACTTGAACAAAGCGATACTGCTGCGACAAATCGTGAATCTCTTCTACTTCTAACCCCGCTGCCGTCAGTAGGTTTGCCAGCTGAAGAGGACGATCAAAATATTCTTTTACATCTACGAATTCATTGAGCCATTTTAGTGAAATCTTCATATTTGCGCCTTACTTATTAAACTGCTGAAGGAAGCGGAGATCGTTTTCTGGAAACAAACGGATGTCGGGAATACCATACTTAATAATGGCCATTCTTTCGACCCCAAATCCAAACGCGAATCCCTGCCAGTCGGGATATTTAACACCCGCAGCCTGAAAGACACGAGGATTGATCAGGCCTGCGCCTCCGATTTCGATCCATCCCGATTGTTTACACAACGAACAACCATCACCTTTACAGATCGGACAAGAACAATCCACCTCTGCTGAAGGCTCAGTAAATGGGAAAAAGCTCGGACGAAAGCGAGTTTTCAACCCCGAACCAAAGAATTCTTGCACAAAAAAACTGATGGTACCTTTGAGATCGGCCATCGAAACTTTACGATCTACACACATTCCTTCGATTTGATGAAAGTGAGGTAAATGTGAAATATCGCTATCACAACGAAAAACACCGCCAGTTCCAATGATTCGCAAAGGCGGTTTTTCAAGCTCAAGGGAGTGAATCTGAATAGGCGAAGTGTGCGTGCGAAGCACATGCATTCCATCCACAAAAAAAGTGTCTTGCATATCTCGCGCAGGGTGATCGGCAGGGATATTGAGCGCTTCAAAATTATATTTGTCTTTTTCGATGATCGGACCCGTTCGCAAACTGTAACCCAGGCGAGCCATAATTTGAAAGATTTCTTCTGTCACCTTTTGCACTGGATGAGGATGCCCCAACTCTCGGGGCCAAGATGGCAAAGTGAGATCCATCTCTTCTGCCGAAAGGCGGCTTTGGATCTCAGCTCTCTTAAGAGTCTCTTCACATTGTGTGTAAATCTCTTCGAGATAACTCTTTACCTCATTGACGGCTTTTCCAAACAACGGCTTTTCTTCTTTGGGAAGAGTGGCCATTTTTTTCATGGCCTCGGTGAGGAGACCATTTTTGCCGAGGAAGCGAACCTTTTGCTCATAGAGAGCAGCGGTTGATTTCGCTTCGGTGAATGATAACTGGGCTTCTTTTTTAATTTGTTCTAAACTTTCTAAAGACATAGGCGGCCAGTCTATCGAATCCAGGGGCGAAGATCACTAAGCAGTTCTGCGTGACATTCTGCAAAAATTCCGGCATCACTTCACTCTATGGCTCATAAGAACAAAACGAACTACAGCCCCTACAAGGCTCGGCAAAAAGAGGGTTCCCTGAGTGCTCGCCCCAAACTGGGCAAGCACCGCGCACCCGACAAAGTTTACCCCCTTGAAGAAGCCAATGATCGCCTTTACGACCTTTTCAGAAACCATGGTTTTGGCGACTATCCTCATGCCAAACGCCGACAACTCGCCCATTTTTATAGCCTCTTGATGGAAGTTCAAAGCAAAGAGAACTTCACTCGCCTCACCAGCGTACGTGACGTCGGCCTCAAACACTTTATTGATTGCCTCATGATCCCTCGCCTTACAAAGTTGCAGTTTCCACTGATGGATGTGGGAACAGGCCCCGGGTTTCCGGGTGTTCCCCTAAAGATTGAATTCCCCGAAGAGCCAATCATCTTGGCCGAGGGCGTTCAACGGCGAGTGGAGTTTTTAAAGCATGTTCGCGAGGCGATGGACTTACCCAATCTCCCCATCCTCGGTCGCAATATCAATCCTGAATGCTTTTACCCCGTTAATGGGGTGATCACCCGAGCGGTTGAGGATCTCCGCAACACCCTTGGCAATGTGATTCACTGCCTTCAACTCGGAGGTAGAGCCTATTTTATGAAAGGCCCCGGTGTTGACCCTGAAATCCCCATGGCTCTTGAAACCTGGGGTGAATTCTATAAACTGGTAGAAGATCACAAGTACACGCTCCCCCAAACAGATCAAGAACGACGCTTGGTAGTTTTTGAAAAAATTAAATCTCCACCGGTCAGCGATGAATTTCTTGAGAGCCTCGGGCTCCCTGACGACGACAATGAGGACTAGTTGAATGAAAGAGATTAATAGCCCTCAAAATGAGCAATTCAAATACTGGAAGAGCCTCACAAAGAGCAAAGGCCTCAAAGAGGGCCACCACTTCTTACTGTCTGGTAGCAAATTGGTTGAGGAAACACTCCTCGATCATGATTGGTCCTCTAAAGTTGAGGTTATCCTTAAAACTAAAAAACAAACACTGCCACCCATAAAAACAAAAGCGGAAGTCGTAGAATTAGCGATACCCCTTTTTGATGAAATCGATATTTTAGGAACTCACTCACCAATCCTTGTTTTACAGCAACCCCAATGGCCTCAATGGAAGGACTCTGTAGCCCCGCAAGGCCTCGAACTGCTTTGCCCCTTTGGCGATCCTCAAAATCTCGGAGCCCTTCTGCGAACAGCTTACGGATTTGGAGCCTCCAAAGTTGTTCTCTTGAAAGAATCGGCCCATCCGCTTTTGCCAAAATCAATGAAGGCGTCTTCTGGCGCCATTCTAAAAATGGCCATTGAGTGGGGCCCCTCCATTCACGAAATTGGACCTTCGGCCATCGCACTCGATCTTGCGGGCACACCAATAAGCTCTAAAAAGTGGCCAACTAATATACGACTTCTTCTGGGAGAAGAGGGACCAGGCGTACCAGCGAGCTTTTCCGGAGAGCGCATCACTCTGCCCATGAAAAACCCTCTAGAATCCTTGAATGCCGCTCTAGCCGCGGGAATTGCGATTTACGAATTCACGCAGCGATAAATAAGTTTACTATACCAAATTCCTGTTGTTTAAAAACATCCTCTGTTTAAAGTCTGGAAACGTGCATCAAAGCTAATGATATTCTTGAATTAGCTCAATTTTTTTGCCTTAATTAAATCACAAACAAAGGGAGATTCTATGTCACTACGTAATATCGCTACTGCTGCTGCTTTGGTACTTGCTTCTTCATTCGCATTTGCAAATGACCACAAAGCTGAACACAAAGAAGCTGCTCCAGCTCACGAAGCTGCTGCTGCTCCAGCTCCAGAAGCTGCTAAAAAAGGTAAAAAAGCTAAAGCTGCTACTGCTGCTCCAGCTCCAGAAGCTGCTGCTGCTGCTCCAGCTCACGAAGCTGCTCCAGCACACGATGCTAAAAAAGCTCACTAAGCTTTTTGTACACGAAAGTGTAATCGAAAGGATCGATGCAAATCGATCCTTTTTTTTATTTAAAAGTTATTTTTGCGCGTTTTAAAGTTCTCGATGCACTTCACAACGGCTCGAGCATACCGCTGCTGATATTTGGAACCATTATAGCGACGTGCTAGCTCGGCATCAGGTACTTTTCCCTGGACCGCATGCTCACGAGCCTCTTGAACCTTAATACCCATCGTCATCAATCCCATACAAACACCATCATCACGATAGAGTGGATTAAGGCGTTCTGTTGGCGGATTAGATCGAGCCTCGTTATAGATATCCGTCTTGTTGTAGCCCGATGGAACCAGTAGATTATCAATCGCCTTTAGGTACTTATCTTCTCTGGTCGAATTCATCGTGAGACAGCTCTTGAGCTTCACTGACAAATTATCTTTTCGACCCCAACGAGCACTGATTTCTCGCATGGTGGTATTAGTAATCTGAGCCAAGCCATTCCCGTTCATATTGTGCACAAGACGATCGCGCATTGGATTTTCCTGTTCAAATACACAACGAGCAAAAGCGTATTTAACTTCAAAGAGCTGTGAAGCGGCTTTCATTTTTGGAAGAAGACACTCATCACTCACACTCTCAAAATATAAATTGGTTTTTTTATCAATTCCATCTCCGGTGCAGGTCTTTGGGGCAAGTATGCCATTGCTCAGCTTAGAGGTTTCATCACTCAAAAGCTCTAATGTTGCATCATCCACAAACTCCATGACCGCCGCCGCGTCTTTTTCAGGAATAGGGTGCCCCGCGATCTCTTCAGTCTCCAGAGACTCGTTCTCATAGCTCTGAGTTGGAATTTCGCCCGGAGCTGAGGGTTCATAAGGACTAGGATCTTTAATTACCGATTCACTCACTTCTTCGGGGTGTTTCGCTAGTATTTCACGAGCCCGGTGGTAGGCTTCTTCGTCGATATTCATAACGATATTGACTCCATTATCGTTATCTAATTGATGAGGCTCGCCACAACCAATCATTGCTGCAAAAGCCAAAAGAACAATCCACTGACTCTTTTTAATGATGTTGGCGTTTGTGATGGTTTTCATTTTATCCTCACCTTTCATACCTTCGATTCCTTCAAATCGATGTTTCTGGCAAGATGAGGATTTCTTATTAGGGAAAAATACACCCCTTTGACAAATTTAGACGTTTCAAAACAAGGCTAACACAGGATAGGGCGTTGCTGCCATTCAACGCCGCTCTATGAGAGTTTTTTCAAATCCCTGTAGACTAGCCCCGCTCAAAGGTACAGGTGAAATGACGAAGGTACTTGGGCTGTTGAGTGATACGATAACCTTTGAGTTCCGGAAGCTGTGGCTTCAGATAACCCGCCATCTCGATCATATAATCAACATGGCTTTGGGTATAAACGCGCCGAGGAATCGCCAAGCGAACTAATTCTTTGGGCGCAGGAGTTTCGATTCCCGTCATACGATCTACCTGACCCAACATAACCGTGCCAACCTCACAACAACGAATCCCGATGTGCTCGTAGAGCGCAACAGCGAGGGCTTGCCCTGGATACTGGAGCACCGGAATATGTGGGAGCGCCTGGGCGGCATCAATATAAGCGGCATGCCCTCCCCATGGCCTCACCGTTGGATAACCCAAATCTTCGAGGGCTCGACCAAAGTACTCCACAGACCGAATTCGATAGGCAAGGTAGTTTTCGTCGAGAACTTCTTCCAGACCCACAGCTAAAGCCTCTAAATCCCGCCCTGCCAAGCCACCGTAAGTAGGAAAACCTTCGGTAATGACCATTAACCGGCGAATCTCTTCGGCCAAGGGGCCATCATTCACAGCCAAAAATCCACCAATGTTACCGAAAGCATCTTTTTTGGCACTCATCATGGCGCCATCACCGTATGAGAATAGCTCTCTTGCGATCTCGCGAACCGAGCGTTGAGATTGTCCTGGTTCTCGCATTTTTATAAAGTAGCTATTCTCCGCAAAGCGAGCACAGTCGATAAACATAGGAACTTTATGCTCTAAACAAATATTTTTAGTTTCTCGAATATTTGCGAGAGATACAGGAAGCCCACCAATAGAATTGTTTGTGACAGTCATGATAACAAAAGCCACCTGCCCTGGGTTCTCAGCTAAATATTTTTTCAAGGCCAATACGTCGATATTTCCTTTGAAAGGAGACATACTCGAAGTTTCTTTCGCTTCGACGGACGGGAGATCAATGGCCTTAGCTCCTGAACTCTCGATGTTTGCGCGAGTCGTATCAAAGTGAGTATTGCCAATCACTACTTGCCCTGGCTTTAGAGTGGCCTTCATTAATAAATATTCAGCCCCTCGTCCCTGATGGGTGGGAATCACATGTTTGAGGCCCGTTAACTCTTGAATCGCCGATTCGAACCGATAAAATGACTTAGCCCCCGCATAAGACTCATCAGCCGTCATCATTGACGCCCATTGAGTCGACGACATGGCACTCGTACTACTATCGGTCAATAAATCAAAAGTTACTCGATGGGCCGGAAGTGAGAATAAATTAAAGTGAGCTTTGGCTGCGGCCTCTTTACGCTCTTGCGAACTCAATTGATAAAGAGGCTCAACCATTTTTATTTTAAATGGTTCGATAATAGTTTTTGCCTTTGGTAATTCCACAGCCCCTCCCTTGGGTTGATTTTAATCGTGGCACTCCAAAAGACTCCCAAATCTTACAGTCTCTTTCAAAAAAAAACGCGCTAGGTTTTCCCAAGCGCGTTTTTTTTTATTAATGTGAGAAATTCTGACTCTAAATTAAAAACTTAGATTCCAGATTTATGTCGTTCTTCATCATCCACGATAGAAGGGATTCCGCCGCGAAGGTTCGGGCGATAGGCCAACTTTTCAATATCGTAAATGAAGTTAGCACCGTGAGCCCCTGGTGTTTGCCACTCTGGTCCCATACGAATCGCATCAACCGGGCAGGCTTCTTCACAAAAACCGCAAAAAACACAGCGAAGAATATCGATTTCATAATTGATCGGATATTTCTCAACTGTTGGGTCATTATGCTCAGACGCCACAATTGTAATACACTGAGCCGGGCAATTGGTTGCACACAACATACAAGCTGTACAACGAAGCGAACCATCTTTTTTAACGGTTAAAACGTGATTACCTTTGAATCGAGGAGAGTATTCATACTTCTCTTCAGGATAGTTAATCGTTGGCATTTTTTTCGGATTCAATAAATTGGTATAAAGGTGCTTAAAAGTAATAAACAACCCACCAAGAACTCCCGGCAAATACCATTTTGAACTTGGACCCGTCTTTTGAACTACGCTCATACTGTTCCTCTCTTGAAAAGGAATTCATTTTTCTTGCGGCTATCAGCGACCACTTGATCTGGTCTTTGATTGAGATCTGCTAATGGTTTTACAGTTTCTATACCATAAACAGAATCAACGGTAACCTCACCACCAGAAAGCAATGCAACCGCCTGATCAAGGGTCAATGCTTCTGATACGATATTAGTAATTTTATTTACTTTTTGAACAAGACCATTATGGTTCATGTAAGAACCACTTCTCTCCACGAACGTCTTTGTTGGAATCACCCAACAATTTACAGCCGTTAGATCTTGAAGTTGAACTTTGCCCGCCGTGAGAATGATTAGATTGATCACCTTTCCAAAGGCTTTCAATTTATCCATTAAATCGGGATATACGGATTGGCTCTCTGGAAGCGCAACAATAAGTGTTGCGACCAGACCCGCCTTAACCTCAGCCTCTAAAGTTTCAATGATCGTATCAATTTGATGTTTGGCGAAAATGGATTGAACACCCTTTGTATTAGGATTCTTATCTCCACGAATCAACAAACCATCAAATTGGCCCCATTGCGCTTCATTGTTTTTCCAATGATAAATCTTTTTAGAGCTAAACTGGGTGGTGAATGTTGATACCAGCGAGTCAACCTCTTCCATAGACGCCTGACCCGTTATTAGCAAGGAAGCATTCTTTAAATGCCCCTCAAGAGCTTTGGCTGCGTCTTTTGCAGCTGCTCCTGCGGTCATTTCCTGCCAACCTTTGGCTGTTTTCTTTTGAGCCTTCAGTTGTCGATATTCTTTATTTATAAACTTATAAATTTCTCGACCCTCATCACACATCCAGTAACCGTTCACTTGTGGATTGTAACGAGGCTTAATACGGAAGAACCCTTCGTTATTAAAGTAGGCTTTTACATTACATCCCGTCGAACAACCCGTACAAATAGTTTCGCCATCTTTTAGATACCAAACCCTTTGCTTAAAGCGGAAATCCTTTGAAGTTAACGCTCCCACCGGACAAATATCAACAGTGTTCACCGAGTATTTGTTGTTCAGTGGACGATTTTCGAAGGTCCCGATTTCACTGTGATCACCACGATTGAAAATTGCCAATTCTTTGGTGCCTGTCACTTCGTCAGTGAAACGAACGCAACGAGAGCAAAGGATACATCGCTCAGAATCAAGAACAACTTTTTCGCCGAGATCGACCACTTTGTGTTTCTTGACCTTGCTTTCGGCCATTTGAGAATCGTAGCTGCCGTATTCCATATACTGGTCTTGCAGCCCACATTCACCGGCTTGATCGCACACTGGACAATCGAGAGGATGGTTAATTAAATGAAAATCCAAACCCCACTTCACAGCCTCTTTGACTTTATCAGAGGTGTTATTGATTTTCATGCCCTCTGAAACAGCCGTATTGCAGGCAATCTGCAAACGTGGATTACCTTCCACCTCAACCATACAAAGGCGACATACTCCCGCAACACTCAATCCAGGATGCCAGCAATAGTGGGCAATTTTTTGCCCATTGTCGGCCATCGCTTGAATAATGGACGTGCCCTCTTTTACTTCGACTTCTTTTCCATTAATGGTGCATTTTGGCATAGGCTGTTCCCTTTACTTTCGAATGACCTTCACGAACATAATACTCAAACTCGTCGCGAAACTTAGTAACAAAACTTAGGACCGGTAAGGCTGCCGCATCTGAAAGGGCACAAATAGTTTTTCCCTTCATTTGATTGGCTACCTTTTCTAAAAGTTCGATATCTTGAAGGCGACCACGACCCTCGAGAATAGAGTGAACGATCTTATTCAACCAACCGGTTCCCTCTCTGCACGGCGTACACTGTCCACAACTTTCATGCGCATAGAAGTGAGTAAGAACACCGAGTAAGTCGACCATGCAATGGCTGTCATCAATAACAATGACAGCTCCCGAACCTAACATAGAACCCAAACCAGCGAGGCTTTCATAATCTAGATTGGCTTTTTCAACTTCATCAGCCGTCAACACCGGCGCTGACGATCCACCTGGAATGACCGCTTTTAGTTTACGGCCAGGCTTGAAACCACCACCAAAGCCATAAATTAGATCCTTAAGTGGTAAACCAAGTGGAACTTCATAATTTCCAGGCTTAACGATGTTGCCACTCAAAGAAAATAGTTTTGTGCCTGGAGATTTTTCTGTTCCAAACTTTCGATAACCAGCAGCTCCATCACGAATGATTGGCACAACGGCCGCTAAGGTTTCTACGTTATTCACGATGGTTGGTTTTTTAAGATAACCTTGAACAGCAGGAAATGGGGGCTTCAATTTAGGTTGGCCTTTGTCGCCCTCTAATGAAGAAATCATTCCTGTCTCTTCTCCGCAAATATAGGCGCCCGCCCCCCAATAAACATCAAGATCAAAATCAAATCCGCTTCCGAGAATATTCTTACCTAGGAGGCCGGCTTGATAAGCTTCGCGAAGGGCCGCTTCCATATTGGCAGCGGGCTTTTTATATTCGCCTCGAATATAGATATAACCTTTATGAGATCCAATGGCGTAGGCCGAAATAATCATTCCCTCAATTAACTGATGAGGAGCCTGATCAAAAATAATCCGATCTTTACAAGTTCCGGGCTCTCCTTCGTCACCATTGCACAGAAGATAACGAGGCTCACCATTTTTAGGTAGGAACCCCCACTTCATTCCCGTTGGAAACCCAGCACCGCCACGCCCACGAAGACCTGAGGTCTTCACTTCGTCGATGATTTGCTGCGGTTGCATTCCAAATGCTTTTTTTAACACTTCGTAACCGCCATCAGCTTGGTAGCCCTTTAAGGTCCGAAACTCAGGCTTCGAATAATGTTCTGTAAGAAGTTTTGTTTCGTTCATTATTTAAGACCTTTCAAAATCTCCACGGCTGTCGTTGGAGTTAAATTTTCGTAATAGTCTTCATTTACTTGCATCATTGGAGCCATAGCACAAGCGCCAAGGCATTCAACGCTAGAAACACAATATTTTCCGTCGAGGGAGATATCGTTCATTTTACATCCCAAAGCATTCAAAACATGATCGGTAAGCTCACGGCTCCCATTTAAAACGCAAGAAATGTTGTTACAGATCTGAACGTGGTATTTACCCACGGGTTTCTGGTTGAACATGGTATAAAATTTAAATACCTCATTGATGCGAGAAACCGGCAGTTCCATTACCTTTGAAAGATAATCAATCATTTCATCGGTAACAAATCCGCCATTCTCACTCTGTGCAATAAAGAGCGCCGGTATGATTGCTGACTGACGGCTTTCATAACGATTGAGCTCTATTTGAATTTTTTTAAGACCTTCTTCTGATAACTGAAACATGAGTCCCTCTCTTCGATGGCCAATATTAGCGGTCTAGCTCACCGGCAATAACGTTCATACTTGCTACTGTTGCAACGGCATCCGCAATCAAACTGCCCTTCACCACCTCTGGAAAAGACTGGTAAATTGCAAAACAAGGAGGACGAACTTTTAAACGATAAGGGTTCGCGGATCCATCCGAAATAAGGTAAAACCCCAGCTCTCCATTTGCCGCTTCCGTCGCATCGTAAACTTCGCCGACTGGTGGTCGAATACCCTTAATAATTAACATGAAGTGGTTCATGAGCCCTTCGATGTTTCCATAAACATCTCGCTTTTCAGGAAGAACGATGTGCTTATCACGGATCGTATAGTCGCCCCCCGGCATATTTTTAATAACTTGTTCAATAATTCGAAGCGACTGACGCATTTCTTCGATACGAACTAGGTAGCGATCAAAAATGTCACCATTCGCTCCAATAGGAATATCGAAATCAAGTTGGTCGTATCCGTAATAGGGTTGAGCTTTTCTTAAATCGAGTGCCACACCCGAGGCTCTTAAAAGTGGCCCAGTATATCCCCACTCGATCGCATTTTCAGCCGACACAGGTCCCACGCCTTCCGTTCTCTTACGAAAGATCTTATTACCAATCATGAGTTTGTCGATCTCATCAATCTCTGCACTCATACGCTTACAAAATGCAAGGACCTCATCAAACCATCCCGCCGGGGCATCTTGCGCCATTCCCCCAACGCGAGTCAGTGCAACCGTCAAACGAGCACCACACAGTCTTTCAAAAAGCGTGTAGGCTTCTTCACGGTAGGTGAACAAGTGAAAGAAGCTCGTCAAAGCGCCAAGATCGACACCACCGGTTCCGACCGCAATGATATGGTCGATGACCCGAGAAATCTCGCAAAGAACAATACGCATAGCCTGCGCACGAGCCGGAATCTCAACTCCAAGAAGACGTTCTACGGCTTTACAGTATCCAACGTTATTCATAGGCGCTGAACAGTAGTTCAAACGATCTGTATAAGGAATTACCTGATTATAAGGATGAGTTTCTGCCATCTTTTCGAAGCAGCGGTGAAGAAAGCCAATATCGACGCCCGCTCGAACGATGGTTTCACCATCGAGTTCTGCCATCACACGAAGGGTACCGTGCATCGCTGGATGTGAGGGACCAATGTTGATCGGCACCAAATTCTCATTCAAAATGGAACCATCTTGACCCTTTACATTATCAAAATGAATGGGAAGCACCTCGGTGGCATGCTGCTGATGATCTGCTTCGTAATCTTTACGAAGCGGGTGCCCCTTAAATTGATGGTGAGTTAAAATTCGACGAAGATTAGGATGCCCTTCAAAAACAATCCCAAACATATCGTAGGCTTCTCGTTCGAACCAATCAGCACCTTTCCAAATTCCAGTCGCTGTTTGCAAGGTTTCACCCTCACCCACCATCACCTTTATTCGAAGACGAGTATTATCTTTGGAAGAAAATAAATGATAGACCACATCAAAGCGTTTTTCTCGCGCAGGATAGTCGACCCCACAAATATCCATTAAGAAGTCGAAATGCTCTTTCAACTTTAAAATTCTCAATCCCGATACGATATTATCTTTGGAGAGAAGAAGAACATGATCTCCCACTGCCTCGAAAAATTGAGCTTCAGGAAAACGATTTAAATCATTTTTGATTGCTTGAATTTTTGACTTCATCAAATCACTCATTTTTCTACCATTCCCTCTGGCGCATTCCACTGATCTTTCCATGGACGCGGATGTTTATCGGTAATCATTTTTTGCAAAGCCATAACCCCATCAAGAACAGCTTCTGGAGTCGGAGGACAACCCGGAACATAAATATCCACTGGAATAACTTTATCGCATCCTTGGAGAACGTGATAAGCACGATAAAAGCCACCAGAACTTGCGCATGCACCCATCGCGATAACATATTTGGGCTCTAGCATTTGTTGATAAATCCGGACGAGAACAGGGGCCATTTTTTCCGTAATGGTACCCGCAACCAACAAGAGATCGGCCTGTCGTGGAGAAAAACGAACAACCTCCGCACCAAAGCGAGCAAGGTCATACTTGGGTCCCATGACTGACATCAATTCAATACCGCAACAAGCAGTACCGTATGGGAGTGGCCAAAGAGCGTTTTTTCTTCCCCAAGCGACGATATCTTCAAGCCGTGTGGTAAGGGCGAAAGATCGAGACAGATCTTCAGCCGATTGATCTCCTACAAAGTGAGAACCTTCTGATTGAGTTTGCTGCATATTCTCCTCAAACTAAGTAACTTTTGTTTACTTAAATCTTTATCTAAATATCTTTAAAGCCATTTTTGCATTTCATCACTATTTACAGTAACCCTTAAATCTTACCCAAACCCTCAAGAAGGTCTACTCGCGTCGAAAATTTTAGACGCAAGGCATAGTCATGGAATTTTTGGCCAAAGTATCAATTGATTTTTAGCTTGTCATGAACTTAACCGCCTTTAGAAACAAGGTGTTATAAATTCAACTAATCAACATCTCTTAGATTTTTTTATTTGAAACTACCCCAGTTTCAACCCACACTTCTGCATTAAACGGGTGTTTTCGAATGAGGGATTTGAAAGCACTCCCAGAGGAGGGAATCAGAATGAACAAAAGGATTTTGGGTGCCATCACCCTAGCGGCTTTTATTGCGTCTGCCGCAAACGCAGGAACTAAAGAATATCTTGTGAAACTTGCCCCTGGTGCTGTTGAGAACTTCAGCATCATGCAAACGCTTGCTCAGCAAGCAGGCAAAACTGAAGTGATTGCTAATGATTGGGTGAAAATCACCGATACCAAAGGCACATTGGACATCAATGTCTTGTCTAGAAATAACGGTTGGGTTGAGTATGTACAACCTAACTATCGCATTAAACTCATTGAAAACTATCGAACTAATGATCGCGCCCTTTTAAATAAAGTAGCTGCCCTAATGGCGACAGCTCCCGAGGCCGATAAAAAGAAAGACAACCCTAACTTTCCACCAACCCCACAACCATCAAGAGGGGATGATCCTCTCTTTAATAAGCAATGGGGAATGATCGACAACCATGTTAAGGAAGCTTGGAAATCTAATCTTCTTGCTCCCGAAAAACAACGTCAGATGATTGTTGCCGTTATTGATACAGGCGTTGATTACACTCATGAGGATCTTCTACCCAATATGTGGAGAAACCCTGGCGAAACAGGAACAGATGCTCAAGGTCGCAGCAAAGAAACCAATGGAGTTGATGATGACAATAATGGATTCATCGATGACGTTGTAGGCTGGGATTTTGCGGCCAACGACAATAAACCCTACGACCTTGCTGTGGATCCAATGCAACTTCTTATGGGCGGCGGAAATCCAGGTCACGGAACCCACTGCGCTGGAAACGTTGGCGCTGCTGCTGACAATGGTAAAGGCATCGTTGGGGTTGCTCCTAACGTAAAAATTATGGCGCTTCGATTTCTCACCGAAAAAGGTGGTGGAACTACAGCGGATGCGATTAAGTCGATTAAGTATGCGGTTGATAACGGGGCTATGATCACGTCGAATTCTTGGGGTTCTGAGGGCGAAGACCCACAGGCGGGCGAAGAAAACAAAGCCCTTCGCGACATGATCCAGTACGCTGAAAACAAGGGAACTCTCTTTATTGCAGCGGCAGGTAACGGTCACCAAGGCGTTGGCTACGACAACGATAGCGATGCAAAACCAGCTTATCCAGCTAGTTACGACCATGAATCAATCATTAGCGTTGCAGCTATTGATAACCAAGATCAATTGGGCGGTTTCTCCAACTGGGGTCTACGCACAGTCGATATTGGCGCACCCGGTGTAAAAGTATTTTCGACAACGGTTGGAAACAACTACTCTGATACCGTTATTGATTTAATGGGGTTTACTGCCTACTGGGATGGGACTTCAATGGCAACACCTCACGTTGCTGGAGCGGCCGCTCTTTACTGGTCTTCTCACCCTGAAAAAGATTGGAGACAAGTAAAGGCAGCCATTTACCAAAGCGTTAAAAAAGTTCCGGCTCTTTCGAATAAGGTTTCTACAGGTGGAAAACTTGATGTTTTAAACTTAATACGCCAGTAACAATCGCCATTATATTAATACAAAAAAAAAGGGGCGCCCTCGATGGGGCGTCCTTTTTTTATGCCCTAAATGACTTTTAAGAACTCGTTTCAGTTGCCATTTCAGACAATTAAACAAACAATGTTTGAATGAAGGCTATTAATCTCTATCAAACTCTCGGATCCCAAAGAAGCCTCTGGCTCCTATCCACCCTAAACGTGTTGATGATCGCCGTTGTGATCTCCTTACAGATTTCGTGCAGCAATTCGCGCGGCGGGCGAAATCCCACCGCAAATTCTACCGGCCTCGTTGAAAAGAAAGATCTCATTCAGAGAGTGACTATTGCTGGGTTCATTGAACCGCTCCGCACCACCACCATCGCCGCTCCTTACACTGGCTATATTAAAAAGCTTTATATTAATGTTGGAGACCCAGTTAAAGTTGGCACTTCACTCGTTAGTGTGACTCAGTCACTCTTAGGAACTCAAGAAGTCTATCCCATGCGATCACCAATAAATGGTATCATCGTTCAGATCAATAAGTCCGAGGGTGAGTTTGTTAGAGACGGTGACATTAAAGATTTCATTCTCCGAATTGACGACCCCAGTCAGTACATTATCAAAGCCCAAACGCCAGAAATCGATCGCATCAAATTGAGAGTTGGGCAAAACGCCATCATAAAGGTGAATGCCATTAACGGTAAAACCTATAAAGGAGTTATTCGATCTATCGCTCAAGCGCCCTCTGTTAAAGATAGCCGTAATTCTTCGACCGTCGAATACAGTACGATCGTTGATATCCTCGACGCCGATGAGCTGATCCGCACTGGAATGAGTACTCTCATCGATTTAATCGTAGAGAAAAAAGAAAAGGCTCTGACTCTTCGACACGAATTCATTCAACGAGATAAAAATGGTTTTTTTGTCACTAAAGCTAATGGCGACCGACAAAATATTACCGTTGGCATTCAAAATGAAGAGGCCTTTGAGATTCTCTCTGGACTCAATGAGGGCGACTCAGTCAAGGCCGTTGATTTTAGCTTATGGTCGGGAGGGCGCGACTAATGCCGCTTTTGGAGATTGAAAACCTCTCTTTCTCCTATCGCTCGGTCACGTTAAATGAGGAGCCTTCTCAGCGGGCCTCCTCACAGACGATTTTAAAAAACATTAATCTACAAGTTAAACAAGGGGAGCTCATTGCTATTCAGGGCCCCTCTGGAAGTGGGAAATCAACACTCCTTGCTTTGCTTGCGGGCTTCTTGCAGTTGCAATCCGGGGATATTCGGCTCAACAAGCAATCCTTCTCTTCACTTGATGACAATCAAATGTCTCGCCTAAGAAACCAGAATATTGGGTATGTGTTTCAACAGTTTCATTTGCTCCCAAAGCTCACTGTTGTTGAAAATATTTTACTACCTGGGCAATACAATTCTGAAGCTTCACCGATAGAACTCAGACAGCGAGCTCTCTCTCTCGCCCAGTATCTTGGGCTCGAACACCGCTTAGACCATCACCCAAACCAGCTATCTGGGGGACAGCAACAAAGAGTTGCAATTGCTAGAGCACTTCTCCATGATCCAGACCTCATTCTTGCCGATGAACCAACAGGTAATCTCGACTCAAAGTCCGCAGAAAATATCATGGAACTTCTTATTGATCTCAATAAGAAGGGAAAAACAATTCTCATTATCACTCACTCAGACGACATTGCCCAGCGCTGCGGGAGAATTATCCAAATCAAGGATGGGCAAATAACTGACTCCGAAATTGATCATTCCCTCAGACCTACCCCCCAACATCAAAGCCACCAAGAAGGCACAGAAAAGAACGACCAATCACAGCACCTGGAAAATCTAAGGAAAGAAATACGAACTCTTTTTTCCCCCGCAATTGTTCGTCAATCGTATCATGATTTGATCCAAAACAAAATGCGTTCATTTCTCACGATGATTGGTATTATTGTTGGTGTGGCATCCGTACTGTCTATGATCACCCTCGGTCACTTTATTAAAGAAAAGGTTCTTGAATCTTATGCCGCTATGGGAATCAACACGGTCATGTTCATGGGTCATCCCAACTGGAATGTCAAAGCCTCGGATTCCACCGGAGTTTACTTTAAATCCTTTCATTGGGAGAACGACATTCTACCTCTTGCTAAAATATTTCCCGACATAGATAGCATGACCCCCATCATTCAAAGCTATCGGGCCACACTCTCTTACGGCGGACGCACTATCGACACCGATGCCCGCCCCGTCGGTGTCAATGAAAAGGCCTTTCTCATTTCAGATCGCAAACTAAAAATGGGTCGAGGACTCAGCCCCTTTCATGTTGAAAATCGAAATGCAGTTTGTGTGATTGGAGCCGAGGTTGCCGAGAAATTATTTTTTCCTCACTCACCGATCGGACAAATTCTAAATGTTCAAGGCAACAGCACAAGTTACGGATGCCAGGTGATCGGAGTCTTGGAGTCAATTTCAAGCAATAAGGGCTGGAGCAATCCTAATTTGGAGGTTTACCTCCCCTACACTCTTTTTCAAACTCTTGCCGAAAATCCTTGGGAGGCAGAGATCAACCGCGTTCTCATTAAACTAAGAGAGGGTGCTGAAATCTCACAAGTGGGTAAAAGCATACAGGGCTATTTTAACCTTCGCTATGGTAAAAGTGGTCGGTTTCGCGTTCATAACGATAGTGTGATGATTGCCCAACTTCAAAAATTTCTTTCTCTCTTCACTATCGCTCTTGGTGCCATCGCAATGATTTGTCTTCTTGTTGGAGGCGTTGGAATCACTAATATGATGCTAGCCTCAATTGCTGAACGATTTCGCGAAATCGGACTAAGAAAAGCCCTCGGCGCTACTCACGAACGAATCCGTCAACATATTCTAATGGAATCGATTCTCCTCTGTGGAGGAGCCGGAGTTATTGGCCTTTTGATTGGATTTGCTTTTTGCCAATTGGTTGTTTTTATCACGGCACAGTTTGCGAGCAATATTACCTTTCAATGGCGCTTGGATCTTTGGGCTTTTGTCACTTCGTTTATTTCCATTTGTGTGGTTGGAGTCCTTAGCGGACTCGCTCCGGCCCTTCGTGCGCAAAAGCTTCAGATTCTAGAGGCACTCAGAGCCGATTAGAAAGGGGCTAGAATTTAAATCGGCGTTATTTCTCCCAAAAGAGACACCGTCCAAAGTCTAGAGTCATGATTTCTGCGACCTAAGTCCTATCTAGATTTTTCACACCTCGACCGAAAAGAATGGGAATGATCTTTCTCCGGCAATTCTTTTTAGGAATAAGCAGTATCTTTTTGATAACCACGTTCTCGTGGTTATCGACTTCATTTGCTGAAACTCCTCGAATTATTCAAAACTTCACTTCTGATGGCTGTTCAGTTTACAAATCGCTCTCACACGCTAATTGGGAGTTTTGTTGTGTTGCACATGATTTTGCGTACTGGAAAGGCGGCACACAAGCCGAAAAAAGAATGGCCGATTTAAAATTTCATCAATGCCTCAAAGATCGTAATGCCACCGATGTTGAATTGGAAACTTGGTTTACTGCAGTCTATGAATTTGGTGACGATCGCTGGGGAAGTGGCTGGGTACCAAAACACAAACCCACCTTTACTGAGTTAACACTGCTCGAAAAACAAACGGTGCGGTTAAAAATAAAATCGATGGAAAGGGAGTGTACCGATCTTTCGGAGGAAACTCTTTGCGGCAACGAAAAAAGCAAACCTTCAAAAAACAAATCTCAATGTATCAAAACAATAAGAGTTCCCCTTCTTGAAGATTATGACTCCCTCGAAAAATGCACTCACGGCATCGTTAGAACTGTTGAGCTTAATCCACCGAATGACCCTAAAAATAAAATCAAGTCTATTAAGTCTTTGTCTTGTTACAAAATTCAAAAAAAAGACGACTCCAGCAAAACGGAACACACTCTTATATTTTCGCCTGAGTGCGAGGACGGCTATTTTGTTTTTGAGGATCGAAAGGGCGCAACCCAAGCTCCTTTTTTTGTTTTACAAGGATTTGGCTCTTGCAAGGACAAAATCAAACCGCAAAAGAGCTGTGTCGACCGAACCAATCTTCGCTACGAATACTTTGTTCCGGAGGATTTAAGCCCTTCGAAAAGCGGTCAACGCTAGACTCTCCAGCTGGCCTAGTACTTTCTCCACTGAACATGATTGATGATCTTCATCGTTGAACACTTTTCGCCTACTATGTTAGGAGTTAAGGTTAAACCTGGAGAGCCCTATGTTTGAAATCGTATGGAAATCTTTTCTTCTCGTTACCGCCACCGAAATGGGTGATAAAACGCAGTTACTCGCTTTGGTACTCACGGCTCGCTTTCGTAAACCTTGGGTCATTATGGCGGGAATCCTGGTTGCAACTATTTTTAATCATGGGTTGGCCGCTTTCGCCGGACAATGGGTCTCTCAGTCTCTATCTCCATCCGTCTTGAAGTGGGTCTTAGCCGCAAGCTTTTTTGGATTCGCGTTTTGGGTTCTCATTCCCGACAAAGACGATGAAAAAGTGCACTCCTCAACGGCTAGCGCCTTCTTTGTAACATTGGTGTCATTCTTTTTTGCGGAGATGGGAGACAAAACCCAGTTGTCCACCGTGGCTCTCGCTGCTCGATTCGGTGACATTGCATGGGTGACACTCGGAACTACGCTTGGAATGTTGGTGGCTGATGGGCTGGCCGTTTTTCTTGGCGAAAGAATTACGAAAGTTATTTCCATGAAGTGGATGCGAAGAGTGACGAGCATACTCTTTTTACTTTTCGGCCTTTTAATTCTGGTAGCTCAATAATTAGTTGAGACAATCGCAAACAAAAGACTTTACAGCGTCTCGACGACATTTTACCAAGTGCCCCTCATCTTTTAACGAAAGACTCTGGATACCTTCGTTCACTTTCTCTACACCTAGCTGTAAACCACCCTGAAGTTGAATAAGGCGAGTTTCGGTTATTTTTCCTGGAGTTCCCTGAGTCTGAAGGCTATCAAATGAGGCCATGTCACGCCCGATTCCCTCAGGAAGATCTATCGGCCTAGGAAAACCATCTTCATCTGTCTCGTGCCAATAAACATCGCTTCCCTCTTCGGGACTTATCCACTCGTAAACTAGCGTTCGCAGCAATCCTGTTTTCATGCGCAATTCTACTTTTTTCTCTAAGAGTAGATCTTCTTGAACAGGACCCAATTGATTTTGGAGACTCGTCACCAATTGGCTTAAGTCTCCTCCGCCAGAATTAACATTACTCAGTGGACCATCGCCAAAACAAACTTTAATTTCATCAAGAATAGGGCTCGCAAGATCAGCTCCAAGAACCCCTTCCGCTTTGGGTGCTTGACTGGCCGTTCTCGAAGTCTCAGGCCGCGGAATGCTCGATCCCCAAAAGGGCTCGGGCAATGGAGGTTCAGAGTCTTTTTTTAAATAATTATTAGTTACACGAGGAGCCTTCGGCTCGGGGCGCCCATATTTGAGCCACCATTGGTATGGGAATTCATATCCCCAAAAAAGCAGTAATCCCAAAAACACTGAGATCAAAAGGCCTTTTCTCATAAACCCCTTAGATCATGGTCGAGGGGTAGGGAGCAACCCGTTGAGATTCTCTCTGAAAAATGGCCAATTTTTGTGTCGTATTGAGACACCCTTCATTCCTATACTAGGCCCACCGAGGCAAATGAACCATAATTGAGCTATGGGGGCCCTCGTGACGTCTGGCAAATTAAGTCTATTTCTTGTAATTCTTTCGTTATGCTTGGCGACGTTTCAGGCCGAAGCTAAACAAGGACGGCGGAGATCAGGTTCCATAGAAGGTATGAGATTCCCTGCTCAAGAGGCAGGAACCGGAGAGAATGAAGAGGATGTTTTCGACCCCTTTGCCGATTTTTCAGAATTTGAGTCGAATCGCGACGAAGAAGAAGACCTTAACTTTTTTAAGAATGGGCGAATGTTAACTCTTGGTTTTCAAGGGGGTATGACAAACTTCACCAAAGAAATGGCAGAAAAATATCAGTCGACCTTTCGCTATGGTCTTTTTATCAGTTACTTCTTTGATCTCAACTTTGCCATCCAGCTTCACTGGCACTCAGCCGATGCGCCTATTGCATACCGCTCGCTCATCGATACCCGAACAGGCAATGCGAGTTTTAGTAACCTTGGTTTTTCCGTTAAATATTTTTTGAATACTCAAAACGTCACAAAGGGCCTCGCCAATCTGAATCCCTATTTTCTCGTGGGAATGTCTAATTACGCAAGAACCATCCGTTTCGGTAGTATTAATGGATCGATAAAAGACTCATCCACTGGCTTTAATGGCGGCATGGGCATTGAAGTTCCGATGATGCGCAAAAAACTTTTTTGGGGTCTTCAGCTTAACTATGACCTTGTGAGTTTTAAAGACGA
This sequence comes from Pseudomonadota bacterium, assembly GCA_041178425.1. Taxonomy (GTDB): domain Bacteria; phylum Bdellovibrionota; class Bdellovibrionia; order Bdellovibrionales; family Bdellovibrionaceae; genus CAUJGP01. The sequence goes on from JBEGVH010000009.1 coordinate 138,004, forward strand.
AAACATTCCCGAAGTCATCGAAGGCAACAACTATGGCACGGCGAAGGGTGACATGTGGAATGTGATAGGAACCGTTGGTATCAACTTTTAGTTTAAAAAAATCGAAACACAAATCCCAACACTATAACCACGGGCACAAAATATTTTAAACTCCACCGCCAAGGTCCATAAAGGGAAGAACTATTAAGGTGTTCGGGGTTGCAGAATTCTTGCTCCTTTGGAGCCTCTGGAATAATTGCCGAGATCACAAAACTCACACATAAAGCCACCAAAGGTAGGGCCCAAGTGATCAAGACCGTATCAATATTTTCAAGTAACCCTCTCCCGCCCATTTGAATTTGACTTAAATTACTACTCGAAAAAGCTGGAATTGTTGCAATTAAAAACGCAAAAACACAACTAATCATCGTCGACTTACGACGACCAAGACGAGGAAAACGATCTCCCATATTTGAAACAACAGCTTCAAGCAATCCAATGCTTGCACCCAGTGAGGCCAGATATAAACACAAAAAGAAAACCAAACCCAAATAGGGGCCGGCTTTACTCATCATAAAAAAAGCAGGTAACGCTTCGAAAATCAAAGTGGGATCGGTCAATCGAGCTTGTGATACCTGCAAAGCCATAGGAAAGACCAATAACCCTGCCAAGAGTGAAATCATTGTGTCGGTGAAGGCTACTCGAAATCCGGCCGTTGGCACGTGATCATTGTCATTCATGTAGCTTCCGAAGGTGACCATGGTTCCGAATCCAACAGAGAGAGTGAAGAAAACATGACCGAGAGCTGAGATTAGCGAGGATGAGTTCAATTTTGAAAAATCAGGATAAAATATGAATCGCAACGCCTGCCCAGCTGTTGGCAAGGCCAACGAACGTGCCACTAAATAAACTAGTAAGATAATAAAGAGTGGCATCATGTTTCCAATCCACTTCTCGACGCCCTCTTGCACACCCTTGACCACAACAATGAAAACTATCAGAAGGTGAACACTCGCCAGCCCTGCCTGCAAAAGCCCGTTTGCCATCAGCGCTGCTAGAAAATCGTTTTGTTCCACGTTAGCGCGCACAAAACCCGACAAAAATTGCATGGCAAAATGAAGCACCCAACCACTTATTACGGCGTAATAACTGAGAATAATCAGAGATAAAATAACACTAATCGGTGCGATAAATTGAAGAAGCCTAACATTGGCCCCTTTAATCTGAGGTGCTGCCCCCATTAGACTTCTTTGGGTAAACTTTCCGAGCAGTAATTCTCCAACCAAAAGGGGTAAACCAACTGAGAGCGCCAACACTAAGTAAAGGAGCACGAAGGCTCCTCCACCGTTTTCCCCAACGACGTATGGAAAACGCCACACATTGCCGAGCCCACATGCAGAGCCTATGGCAACCAGATAAAAGCCCAATCGAGTTGCCCACAGGCTGCGCTTCGTTCTCATCGCCCCTCTCCACCTCCGCTTTTCATGACGAAAATGCGTATTGGAATTCCGTGAAGATCAAATCGGCTCTTGAGATGCTTCATCAAAAACCGACGATACTGTGGAGTCACACCGTCGGGGTGGTTGGCAAAAGCAATAAACGACGGTGGTTTTTGGAATGTTTGAGTTAAGTAGTAGAACTTAACATTCGTTGTTCCCCATACGGGGGCAGGAGCTTTTCGAATAGTTTCAAAAAAGAAATCATTAAGCTCTGCCGTTTGAATGCGCGTTTCAAGTTTAACAGAAACATCTTCGATTGTTTTAAGGAGCGCTTCTAGCCCAGAGCCAGTCACTGCACTTGTAAAGACGATAGGTATGTCTGAGAAGAAATGAAGTTCTTCCTCAACGCGACCTCTAAACCAATCCCTGTAGCCCTCCACCTTATCTTTGGCCGTATCTGATTTATTAGCAACTAAGACCACAGCTTTGTGATTTTCTAAAATATGCTGCAATATTTTTGCATCTTGATCGGTAGGTCCAATATTACCGTCGATGACCAACAAGATAATCTGAGCTCGACGAATCGACTCCTGAGATTTAAAAGCTGACAAGATCTCTATATCATCCTCTCGTCGTGCCGATCGACGAAGACCAGCAGTATCTACAAGAACATATTGACTACCATTATAAATAAAAGGTGTATCGACCGAATCAACGGTGGTGCCCGCGATATCACTCACGATCATACGGTTCTCACCGGTAAGAGCATTTACGATTGAACTCTTTCCTACGTTGGGTTTACCCACAATGGCTAAGCGAGGGCCACGCTGAAGATCTTGTTTAAATTCTGGTAAATTTTTATGTAGCCACTCCAAGAGTTCACTAAGTCCTCGGCGTTGCTCAAAGGAGGTCGCCACGAGGTCTTCGCCAAACTCATAAAACTCTGCTTTAACAAGATCTTCATCTCGGCCGCTATCGACCTTGTTAACAACGATCAACAACTTTTTACCAACCGTTTTGGCAATTCGCACCACTTCACGATCTTCAGGTATCAAGCCAGCGCGTCCATCCATTACAACAACCAGGAGATCGACGTCCGAAAGAAACTCGACGACTTGTTCGCGAATAAGTTGCGAAAAGGTATCAGGAGCTTCTGTAAGCCCACCTGTATCTACGATAAGAAACTTTTTTCCCCAAATTTCTGCAACTTCTAATTGGATATCGCGAGTCACACCGGGCTGATCTTTAACGACAGCCTTTCTGGTCTCGGTCAACAAGTTAAACAATGTAGATTTACCAACATTGGGGCGACCAATGATAGCCACTTTGGGAAAATCACCCTGCATACTTTCACTTGGTTGAAATGACATAACCCAACTCCTCCATCATTTGCTGATTACCCATCCAATTCGGACGAATCGCTACGTGAAACTGCAGAAACACTTTGCTACCCATGAGTTTCTCAATGTCTTTTCGAGCCTCTGTTCCAATTTTTTTCAAAGTAGCGCCGCCCTTTCCAATGACTATACCTTTGTGAGTATCCTTGCTCACCAAAATCTCAAAGGAGAGATGGGGAATCGCTTCTGTTTCATCGAATTTTATCATTCGCACAGCCATCTGGTAAGGAAGCTCTTTTTCAAGAAACTCAAAACACTTTTCTCGAACCAATTCGACTGCGAGCTCCCGCATTGTATGGGGCGTGAAAATCTCACTGTCATAAAGTGGGCCAGGGTTCCCAGGAAGGTTCTCTCGGCAAAACTGTAAAATGTCAGCTGTGGGCACGCCCTCTTCATGAGAGCAGGTTCCGGTAAAATACTTTCCCTTACGAAGTTCAACTTTTTCAATAATCTTACCGAGGCGATGGGCCTTTTCCTGAAGGTCGGTCTTGTTTATAAAAACAGCCCATGGTTTGCGATGGTGGGCAACCATATCAAGAATTTCATCCACTTGTTCTGGGGTCTCCGTATCAAGACTCACAATCGCTAACAGAACATCACTCTCTTCAATAACCGATTGTAATTCTTTTTGCAAAAATGGATTGATCCCAGAGCTCGTTTTCACAAGGCCAGGAGCATCTACAAAAACTACTTGGGTCTCTTCTGTTGTTACTATTCCCAAAACACGTCGACGAGTCGTTTGTGGTTTGGGTGTGACCGCTGCTACTTTCTCATCAACTATTCGGTTGAGAAAACTACTCTTTCCTGCATTTGGGTGCCCTATTAATCCGACAAAGCCCGCTTTAAATTCACTCATTTCAATCAACCTTCCTCAATGTCTGCGTCTTAAATTTAAACTTTTATTTCTCGACCTAAGAATTCCTCTAAGGCCACTTGTGCAGCGTTTTGTTCTGCTTGTTTTTTACTTTTGCCTTCGCCAAAGGCGAGCACTTTATCAACGACTCGAACACTCACTCTGAAGGTACGATCATGAGGAGGGCCAGATTCACTTTCTAAAACATAGGTTGGCGTTTGCAAAAGCTCCTTTTGCACCACTTCTTGCAAGCGTGTTTTATAATCTTTGCGATACTCTTGTTCGGTTCCCTGATTTTGCACCCGCTGATGGAAGAACTGAGCCACCACCCTGAATGCTTGTTCGTAACCACTATCGAGATAAATGGCTCCAATCAGTGCCTCGAGAGCGCTCGCTATCAATCGCGGTTTAAGGGCGCCACCACTCAATCGCTCACCTTTTCCTAGGATCAATAATTCAGAAAGTCCCAGATCCTGCCCAATCACAGCTAAGGTACCCTCGCTCACCAAAGCAGCGCGGCGATGGGAGAGTGGGCCCTCTTGCTCATTGGGATAGGAGCGCCAAAGTAAATCGCTCACCGCAAGATCAAGAACTGCATCACCAAGGAATTCGAGCCTTTCGTTATCGACGCCCTCTGACCTACCATGTTCAACGGCAAAACTTCGATGGGTGAGCGCCTGCTCTAATAACTGAGCGCTCTTAAACTGATAATTGATTTTATTCATGAGATTATTCATGAATCACCCGCTCTCCCTTAAGTGAAATCTCAAAACTCGATAGCGAAGGGCGCATCCAATCGGAAACGGTAACATCGATTTCAGATCCAGGCGCCAAGAGAGAGCCACTCTGAGCCACTTGAACGGGCCAGTAGTCTCTCGAGAGACCATGAATGATCCCTTCCTGGTTTTTAAGAATGAGTATCTTTTTTGAGGTACCAACCTGAAGTGCGGCCTCTTCTTGATGGCGAGCCATCGATAAATCCCGCAGAAATTCAGAACGACGACGACGTTCCGAGACCGCAACTGTCTCGCTCATCTGCGCCGCTCTCGTTCCCGACCGCTCACTGTAAGGAAACACGTGTAGACGTGTCCATGGTGTATCTTTTAAAAGTTCGTAGGTTTTCAAAAAGCGTTCATCTGTTTCGGTTGGAAATCCAACAATAACATCCATTCCAATAAATGCATCTGGAAGTCGACGCCGAATGGTCTCGAGCGATGTACGCACATCTTTTGCAGAGTACTTTCGCTTCATATCTTTCAAAACCTGATCTTCTGCGCTCTGAATACTCATGTGAAAATGAGGACAAAGCCTTGAATCACTATACAGGTCTAATAATCTCTCCGAAACTTCTACAGGCTCCAGTGAGGTTAAACGAATTCGTTGAATTGCAGTTCGCTTCAATACGGTTTCAATTAAATCTTCTAGCAGTAGTTCTTCATTGGCTTTCGCATCGGAATAATCGCCAATGTGAACACCTGTCAAAACCACTTCATTGTATCCTGCTCTCTCAAGATCTTTGATTCGAGTCACTAGAACATCGATTGGAATACTTCGACTCTTTCCCCGCGCATAGGGAATGATACAATAGGTACAAAAACTATTACATCCATCTTGTATTTTAAGAAAGGCTCTCGTGTGTTGGCTCTCTTCACCCCCACCTGCTTCGAGGTCTTCTTTTCTAAAAATATTGGATTTAAAAATTTTTTCTTTAATCTCACCCTTGAAATACTGCTCTATAATTTCGGGCAAGAAATTCTTGTGAGAATTAGCCACCACTAGATCGGCACCCGGCAAGGATTCATAAACATTCGTATCGACCTGTGCCGAACACCCGGTCACGACCACCGTGGAGAAAGGGTCTTTGGCCTTAATGCGCCGAATACTCTTAACTGCCTCTTTGGTCGCCTCTGCAGTGACCGCACAGGTATTAAGAATGTGAATTCTGCGATCGTGCCAGTTCTGATTGAATCCCCATCGTTGGAGATTTTTTTCCATCAAGCCACTATCGTAAGTATTGACCTTACAACCAAAGGTATAAATTTTGTAATTTGGTTTGGTAAGTTGATTATCCATTAGAGAATCCAACCTCCACCAACAAGTTCTCTGTCACGATAAAAAACGGCTGCCTGCCCCGGAGTGATCGCACGCTGGGGTTCAGCAAACTTTAATCGATAACCCTTTTCAGATTTAGAGATTGTGGCCATGGAACCAGGGTGTTGATAACGAATTTTGACTCTGAGGTCTTCGCCCTCTGACCAATGAGTTAGCCAGTTAACGTTTTGGATTTCTAATTCAGAGTGAAAGAGAAATTTTTCATCTCCCACCCAAACAGTCTGAGTTTCAGCATCGAGTTTAATCACAAATAATTTTTCGTGAAAGGTCATCCCTAAACCACGACTTTGTCCGAGCGTGAACTGATAGATTCCACGATGTTCTCCCATTATTTCACCCTCGGGGTAACGTCGAATATAGCCTGCCTTGAGGTCTTTCTTATCTACGTGCTCTTCAACAAAAGTTGTGTAGCCCCGATCACCCACAAAACAAATTCCCGTCGAATCTTTCTTTTTGGCCACACAAAGCCCTCTCGCTTCTGCTATGGCCCTGACTTCGGGCTTTTTCAAGTGTCCGATGGGAAACATGATTTTCCCTAGAATCTCTTTTTTTAGGGTGAAAAGAAAATAGGTCTGATCTTTCCAGTCATCAGTGCTGGTAAAAATAGCTTCTTCATTCCATGCATTCTTTACCACTTGTGCATAGTGACCCGTTGCCAAATAATCGCAGTCGAGTTCTTTCATTTTTTGTACGAGGTGATCAAACTTCAAAAAGGTATTGCAATTCACGCAAGGAAGCGGAGTTTGCCCCTTTAAGTAAGAATTCAAAAAAGGATCGATCACCGCAGATTTAAATTTTGCCTCACAATTAATAACATAAAAAGGAATGTCTAAACGATCGGCGACGCTTCTAGCATCATCGACATCTGTACTTGAGCAGCATGTTCCATGACCTTCCTCAATATCACATTGAGAATAATCCCAGACTTGCATCGTGGCGCCGATCACCTGATAACCTTGTTCAACTAAAAGAGCTGCAGCAACAGAGCTATCCACTCCTCCACTCATCGCCACCAGAACTCTTTTCTTGTTATTCTTTTCCATATACTTTCTCACTCAATAAATGACGTATAAACTCTTGCAAGAATTACTTTAACGAACGTAAATGCAGTACAATTTCTTTAAGTACGACAACAAAGCGATCCAGATCATCTTTTTGGGTGTCCCAACCAAAACTCACCCGCAAACTACTTTGTGCCTCTTCTCGGCTGAGGCCCATCGCTAACAAAACCGGGCTCGGCTCTGGAGATCCACTGCTGCATGCAGCACCCGTACTGACGGCAAAGCCTGCCAAGTCAAGCCTCATCAACAATGTTTCCCCATCAACGCCCTCAATAACAAGGGAGCTGGTGTTAGGTAATCGAGGGGCCTTGTCTGCTGTGATGCTGACTCCGGAGAGGACCTTCAACAACTGCCCCTCAAAATAAGCTCTCAGCTCTGAACGACTTAAGTGATGTTCATAGACGTTCTCCAGGTGAGGGACGATTTCTTGAATGGATCGAAGAGCCAGAATATTCTCCGTCCCACCTCGACGCTGGCGCTCCTGTCCCCCTCCTGTGATTTGACTACAGAGAGGAGAATTCTTTTTTATATACAACCAACCCGCCCCTTTGAGCGCATGAAATTTGTGTGCCGAAAAACTCGCGTAATCAACACCACATTGGTTCAAATGAATACTGAGTTTTCCCAAGGCTTGAACGGCATCAGTATGAACCCGAACACCCTTTTGTTTCGAATACTGAACTATTTTTTCTATTGGGAGGATTGTGCCCGTTTCGTTATTGGCAATCATCATCGAAACTAAAACAGTCTCTTCGCTGAAGGCTGTTTCAAATTCGCTCCAAGCGAATTCTCCATCGCGATTCACAGAAATTCGACTCACTCTCACACCAAGTTTCTCCAATTCGTCTAGCGTTTTCTTTACGCTTGGATGTTCGATGGTGCTGGTGATAAAATGGATTTTATTGATTGAACGACCTTGCCTTAAATAATGTTCAAACGTTCCGCGCAAAACTAAATTGTTTGATTCGGAGCCGCCGCTGGTAAAAACCAACTCCAAAGGGTGGCACCCAAGACCCTTGGCCAATTTTTCTCGAGTTTCTCGCAAGATCGTTTTAGAGCCTCGCCCAGCCCAATGAATAGAACTCGGATTTCCCCAGACTTTGAGCCATTCCTGAATATTCTCAGAAATGGTCATCAACGGAGGAGTGGTTGCATTGTGGTCGAGATACACTCGACCTTCAGAGGGCTTTAAAAGTTTTATTGTCATGACGCAGGCAACCTACCATAAACAAAGGCCTTTTCACAAGGGAAGAAACTAAAGCTTCTCTCTCTGTTAGCCGATAGCAGGATCATGAATGACGTGTTTTGGAAAACCAAATTTCCTGAGGTTTATCAGTCAGTCCAGGCTTTACCTGAGGCCCAAGCCCGAGATCCCCAGGAATGGACTCAGTTGGCCATTGAGAGCAGTCTTTTAAGCTCGGAGGACTACCTCCCGGTAGCTCAAAATTATTATTCCCTAGCGGTTTTAAATGATCGTTTTTTCACAGAACAATTTACGACACTGGTCTATGAAAAATACAAATCTGAGTTCAATTGGAGCTCAACGGCAGTGCCTTTTGCTGAATGGGATGGCGTTGTTTTTGTCGCCTGCCTAGATCCCCACCAGGTTCCCTCGAATCTAGAAACCGTTTACCGGCCGATATTAGCCTCCTACGAAGGCCTTACATGGGCCTGGAATCGATTGCACCAACAGCAAACAGACCTCGAAGAAACAAAGTTCGCTGAAACGGAACGCACTTCTCCCGCTCCGAAAACGCCACCTCCGCCTCCGCCGGCAGCAGATTCCTTAGCCACATTTACACCGCCACCAACCGTATCATCTGGGATCCAATCAACACAAAATCTGTTTGAACTCGTTGATACTCCAAGTGAGGCAACCTCCGAAGAGGAATTGCTCAGCTCGGAACCGCAGCCAGAGGCAGAATTTGAAATGCCTGAAGGGCTTTCGTTTGGACTTGCACCAGCACCAAGCACACCACCGCCTCCTCCACCTCAGGCTCCCCCGGCACCACCCAAGCGGCAAGTGGCACCACCGCCTTCGCCTAGAAATGATTTGAGAGATTTTGAAAGAACGGCGGCCCAGCAATTAAATATTAAAATCAATCCTGATCAGGCCATCGAAGAAGAACTCATGCTATGTTTTGCAAAAGCTTTTCAAAACTACAGAAACTTAATGATTCTGAAAGTACATGGTGATCAAGCAATTCCTTTTCGGTGGGATCCCAGCTACCGACCACCAAAGTCTGTAGAGCCCGTTAACCTTAGTAAACCAAGCGTATTTAGAATTGTATCAAAAACTCAAAAACCTTTTCACGGACCCGTCGTCCTCAACGACACCAATAAGGCTTTTTTTGCGGCCTGGTTCGGCGGCCTTCAACCGGGATTCCTAACGATTATTCCCCTCTTTTTTGATGGAGAAATGGCAGGAATGATTTTAGCGGCAGCCGATCAAATGCCTGACTCTAAGGGAAGCCTGAATTTGATGCAAACAACAGCGCAAAAGGTGGAGTCTACTTTTGGTGCGAGAATAGCCGTTTAAACTATTCTCACCCGAGTACGCGGGGAATGATCCTAGCGTACCGATGGTTCTGTTGATTGTTTTTTAAAAACAAGAACTAGATAGGTCTTATACTTGGCAAAAGTCACCGAATCCTGATGGGAGTATTTTTCTTTGAGAAAAATCAGCTTATCTCTCATAAAAAACGCCATAAGCTTGTAAACCCATGAAAACTTTCTTCGAACAAATTCAAAAATAGCCTCACAAACAGGAAACACCTTGGTAAATATAATTTCCTGATACAGATCCATGGTTGGCGCCGTTTCTTTGGTAATATCTTCTTTGTTTACAAGTTCAAAACCGGCATTTTTAGCAACCTGTATAAATGACTCAAGCCTGTGACCTGACTTACTCAAATAGGGTTGGTCAATGTCGCGAGTAATAAAAAAATCAACGGCCATCACATAGCCACCGGGTTTCACATGTTTTGAATGTAACTTCCAACCTTCTTGAGGGTTGATGTACTGGCAAGACTCCGACATTAGTACCAGGTCAACACTTTCAGGTGCCACGTCTTTCACGTTTTCGTAAAGTCCCACGTGAGTTTTTACTTTTTGATTTGTTGCCGCTTTCGTTTTTTCCAAGAGATAAGGATCTGGATCAATGCAGGCCACTTGGTAACCCGCCGTCACCATGGCTTTAGCGTTACCACCAGCTCCACAGCCAACATCAAGAATTGAGCGGACGTCTTTGGGAATTGAAGCGAGAATTTTTTCTGTGTATTTCTGTTGGGCCATTTTTAGCCCGTCGACGTTAATAGGAATTCCAGGTTCAAAATATCCGTAGTGGAGGTAGTCTAGCCCAAAGAGTTTTTGAGCTAGTTTTAATAAAATATCGTTATAGTAAGTTTTTGAATGTTGTTTCATAGCTTAAAAGATCTAGCAGACTTTATTCGCAATCGACAACGCTTTTATCTCACTTAAGGATTATTCTTGTAAATCACCTCAGCATCGAGATCCTTCCACTTGCTTCCATCTTTTCGTTTTGGCGCAACTCGTCCAATCATACCCAACAATTCTTTACCGTCATTGCTAAATTTAAAAATAACTGGATCTACAAGGGCAGCGATCACAAAACTGGTTGGCTTGAACTTCAACAAGACAACATCTCTTCCATCGAGTTTTTCTTGCCCCACTTTGAAAAGAGAAAATCCTACCGTCTCCTGCCGATCCCAAACACCAAAACGAATATCAACAGTCTCGCCGGCCACAATTTTTTGCCATTGGGTGGCAACGTAGGGCGCGAGCGTGTGCCCGACCACGAAGTTTTCGGGAAACGTCTCTGTAGCTGCTTCTTTTTTGCTACCGTTGTCTTCAAAATTAAAGATCACTTTGCTTCCATCAACAACAATAGACCCTTTTCGACCCGTCTGGCGATGAGTAACGTCGTACCGTTTTAACTTTGCCCCCTGACGCTCAGACGACTCTTCTACAGCCACTTGGCCACTTAAGTCGGAAAAATGAGCCGAAGCTTTCGTAACGCCAGACGAATCAGAAATTTCATTCTTAAAGTTATAAAGTAACTCTTTTCTATTTGAATCCTTTTTAAAGACTTGGCCGATCACCGTTTCGGCGTGAACCTGATTTGCAAGAGCAAAAATAAAAATAACAGACATTAACTTCATGTAGGTTTCCTCCACTCATTTACGATAAACAACCAAGGAGGAAATTCAACCTTCTTTTTACCTAGTCGTCCACTCTTTGTGGAATCACTTTTTTAGTAAAATCGTCTAGCTGCCGACTTTGTTCAAGCTGCTGATCACGATGTTGATTCCAATTCACATGATCAGGAACATCAACGGTCTCCGTTGGTGCCGAGATGACCATGGGGGCATGAGTCTTTAACTTAGGCCGCCCTCCTTTTTTTGATTTCCAAACTTTTTGGGCTCTCATTTCCTCTGATCTAGAATCTTCTATCTCGGCACTCAAGTCGGTGTTTGTGCGAGGTATCTCACTAACAGGAACAGGGCGACCGGCAATCTCTCGCACCCCTTTTGTTTTTACCGGTTTCAACCGAACTGACATTTCATTGGGAACAGACGAAGGCCGAGTAAGCTTTTTAAACTCGGTTCCACCACCCCGACTAATTGATGAGCGACTCTGGCGCTCAGTCGACGAGAGTCCTTTCGCCATAACATTTGCACTCAAAAACATAACAAAAGCTAGGTAGAAAGATCTAATCACTCCACTCTCCTGTTTCTCTTATAGTAACCAGACTTTGATTTAGTTTCCAGTTTGCTCGCTGCGCCACAAAATACTGGCGCAAACGAACAGATCTAAGTCCTTTAATGAAACGAACGCCATTGCCGGCCCCAAATAGTGCAGCACGCCAAATCCAAACACTAAAGTTTTTAACTTTTCGTCCGAAAAAGAGACTAAGGGAAAATATATGAGCTTAAACTACCAGCATGAAAAAAAGAAACATCAGGAAAACTTTTGGACTTCCTATGCTGACCTATACAGTACCCTCTTTACTATCTTTCTTTTTATTTACGTTGCTTCGACCCTTAAGCAAGGCACTAGAACTCTCGAACAGGTTCAAGATAAAAAATATTTAGTAAATCAAATTGAAGATCTAAAGCAGCAATTAAAGGTCTACGAAGCACTCAAAGACAACTACATGAAAAAAGAAGCGTCAGGAGAAGAAAGCGCTCTTTACGATGAACTCATAGGCAAGCTGGATCTATTGCAAGAAGAGGCTAAAAACGAAAAAGAAGCCCTTCGTCGAAAAGCGATGGAAAACGAGCGCAAAGAAAAAGCACTCAATAAATATCAACAGCTCATTCGGAATATGATCAACTCGAATGTCATCGCTAAAACAAAAATTCAATATCGCAATGAATTAATATCAGAAAAAGAGACTTTGATAGAAAAGCAAAACACAGAAATCGCCACCTTAGACGCCGACGTTGCTGCTAAACGAACTGAACTAGCCAGCAAAGAGCAACAGCTCAACCAAGTAAGCGAAGAGCTACGGCAAAAAGAACTTAAACTCACTGAAGCCAAGGGGCAATACGACCTTTCTCTCGCGGACGCTCGTCAGAAATTTCAAAACGAACTTAATTCGGCTCAAAATAGTTTTAACGAAGCCATAAACAAAGAACGACTGTCTGGAGCTGAAAGGGCTGCAAGAGAAAAATCGTTCCGCGACCAGATGAGCGCAAGAGAGAAAGCCTACGAAGGACAATTGGCCGCTCTTAAATCGAAATACGATAGCACTCAAGGTGAACTCCGAAAAGCCATCGATCAGATTAACACCCGAAAGAAACTCACTGACCAGATCAAAAATCGATTTGCTAAAAATGGAATTCAGATTGAAATAGATGAAAAATCTGGCGAGGTCGTGCTCGACTTTAAAGATAGCTATTTCGAAACTGGCAAAGCTATTTTAAAGACCGAAATGATTGAAAACCTCAGACGATTTATACCCCTGTACACAGATGGGCTTTTCGAAGACGATGCCACCGCTAATAAAATTGCTTCTGTTGAAATCATCGGCTTTGCCTCACCTACCTACAAGGGAAAATACGTAGATCCATCAAGCCTAGAGGCGTCTAACCGTGATGCCGTCAATTACAATCTCGATTTAAGTTATGCGAGAGCCAAGGCTATATTTACGTATGTTGCCAATACCGATAAATTGCAGTTCAAAAACCAACAGCGGTTCATGGGCTTGGTAAAAGTCACAGGACGAAGTTTTCTCGCTCAAAAAACAGATGTTAATGGAGCGGCAGTGGATGATTTTTGCAAGGTCAATGACTGCAAAAAAGAGCAAAAGGTAATTATTAAATTTAATTTAAAGGATTAATTCTCAATTAGGAGGAAGAAAATGACAGCTGGAGTTGGCGCGGTGACGCCGGAATTAAGTCTCCTCGATATTTTGTTTAAGCTGATGTCGATGGGCCTAATGGGATTCATGCTCACTGTTTTTATTGTCGGAGCTATTGCTCGCATCCTCATTTTCTACACCGTTAAAAGACACGAATGGTTCACCATTGAATTTCTAAAGCGAATTCGATCGGCGATGGATGCAAGAAAAGATGACACTCCTTTTGGGTCTTTCTATGGCAATACACGCAAACTCTTAGAGAGAACTTACTATGAGGTTTTCAAAGTTCGCTCGGTGATGAAACGTCGCCGTCCCGATCTCCTTATGGATCCAATGGATCGTTGGTTCCTTATTAAACAAGGCAGTGCGTGGCTCATCCATGAAGTCTTGCGTAACATTCGTTTTTTAAGACCTGGGATGCATCCAAAAATGCATGAACTGACGAGATCAATTATTCAGGCGAACCCCGCATACAACCGAATTTTTGGAATTTTTCCTGTGGGGACCCTTACTGAAGTTACCAATCTCCTGCCTGGCCTTTTTGTTATCGGAGGTATTTTGGGAACCTTCCTCGGAATCAAAAATGCACTCCCTGAATTAGCAGCCCTGGATCTCGAAAATCCTGACGCAACAAAAACAGCAATCGCAAGTTTTCTGACAGCAATTACCTTTAAGATGAACTCTTCGATCTTTGGTATTCTTTACTCCGTCGCTTTCTCATTATTGAATTCATGGCTCGCCCCCGAGCGCGTTTTTGTCAACACGGTTGACCTCTTTGAAAGCGGTTTAGATACCATTTGGAATCTTTCTGATCACACCGTCGGTCATTCAGCTCAACCTGATTTTGATGAAAACAAAGATCCAATGGAAGCTCTGGCTTCTGAATTTTTGAGGGATGAAATCGATCGGCAATCGGGAATTTTAACAAATAGGGGCCTTAATAAAGCTTCTTAAGCGGAAGCAAAAATTAGGTTATTGAGGAATGTATGTTTAAAAGAAATCCACAATTCATCGTATACCTTAACAGTGATGGCAACCTACCGCCAATTTCTATCCACGAAAAAAAATTCGTGATTGGCAGAAAGCCTACTCATCCGGTCTCAATTCCTGATGCCAGCATTAGTAGGGATCACTTGGAAGTCATCGTTCAAGATGGCCAAATTTATGTCATGGATCTTGAAACCTCCAATGGCACAAGAGTTGATGGAATACTCATTCCCGGAAATATTCCCACCCCGTATAGACCGGGCCAGAGCCTCTATCTAGGACACTCAAATGTCTCAATAACCATCGAACTTTTCGAGGACCAAAAAGGAAAAACTAAATCGGCCCCAACTACACCAAGGGTCGCGGTCACCAACACAAGCCAAACATTTGCTCAAGAGAAAAAAATCTATTCTCCACAGCCGGCAATGGTCACTCACCATCACCACGAAGAGGATGATCAGTCTCCTTCTGTTGCTCAATCGTCGAAAAAACCCGATGTAATCAAACAAAACACAAGAGGAATACAAACGGTCCAAACATCTCAATCAGCCCATCGAAATATTCCTCATGCTCCAGCCAACGAACCGTCGTCGGCAGCCCCTCATCACAACGAAGCGACGTCCCCCTTGGGTGCTCAGAAGCCCTCTCAAGAACTTAAATCACAGGAGCTACCTCCCAACGATCTAGAAGCGCTTAAGCAGTCGGTTGCCGTCCTCATGGTTCAAATCGATCACCTTAAGGCACAGGTCATCAAACATCAAACCGACAAGATCGCGACCGAAGCCCTCTACAAGCAAGAGAGCACGCGCCTCGAAAAAATTCAAGAAGAGCTCCGAAGCGAAGAACACAAACAAAGAACAATTCGCCAAGACCTTGAAATCAAACAAAACTTACTAAAAGAAACTGAAGAAAAGCATAAAATGCTAGTTCTTTCGAATCAGTCGCTGGTTGAAGACACAAAAGCGGCTCTCGAAAAAGCACGCTCCCGCGAAGTAGAGTTGAATGTTCTCATTGAACAAGCACGGAAAGACCATCAAGAAGCCATTGACTTTGCAAAAAATCATAGAGCCGATGCCGAATCTTATTCAACGCAGATGCGCACCGATGCCGAGCGCTATTCGAATCAGCTAAGAACAGAAGCTGAGGTTTATGCCAAAGACACTCGCGAAGAAGCCGAGAAGTACTCTAAGAGTGTTCGAGATGAAGCTGAAACCTATTCGAAAACCACCAGAGAAGAGGCTGATGAATGGGCCACAAGACTTCGCAGTTCAACTGACGCTGAGGTTCGCAAAAAGATTGATTCTCTCCAAGAAGAAACCAACAAGATTTTTGCTGAACGTGAACAAACCTACTTAGAGCTCAAGGCGCGACAAGAGGCTCAGCTTGAGGATATTAAAAAAGCCGAATCCACAAAGATTAAGAACGTTCAAAATCTTGATGCTACATTTAAAAAACGCACCGAAGAGCTCGAAGAAACTTATCGCACAAGAAAAGATCAAGTAGAACGGGATTTCTATGAAAAACGTGAGATCTTGGAGCGTGAACTCTCGCAACGACGCACAAGTATGGAACGGGAGCTACTCGAAAGACGTGAAGCACTTGAAAAAGAGGCCAACGATCGACGAAGCCAAATTGAGAGCGATGCTCAAGAACTTAGAAGCATTAGGGATCGCGAGTACAAAGAACTGAAAACCCAACAGGATGCTTACTTGATTGATGTGAGAACACGAGAAGAAGACAGACTTAAAGGAATCGTTGACGAATCAAGAAAGGTCATTAAAGAGCAATTTAGTATTAAAAATGAAAACATCAACAAGGCTTTCAATGACTATTTTGAAGAACAAATTAAATTAGCCCCCACAGAGTCTCGAGAGCAGCTACCGAAACTCCAACAGGATTTGCAGAAAATTCTCCGCGAAGCTCTGACCGAGGAATTTAGCGGCGAAGACAAGCAAATTAAACAGTTGTTTGAGTATGATCCAAAACATCAGAAAAAACATAAAACTTTCTGGAAGCGCTTTGCAGTAACCGCCGCCATTATCGTCACGGTGGGTGGCTACCTTGTCAATAATCCGAAACAGGTCACTGAGAGCGCCATCACTTTTTCAGAAACGGTAAACACCATCGACCAGGAGAACAAAAAAGTACAAGCGGAGTACCTCAATAAAATTAAAGAGCAAAGTGTTTATCACCCCGACCAGACTCCTAGTTTTAAGGATACCTACACAGACAACGTTCTCTTCACCAGTCGCTACGTGGAGTTTGAAAATGATGAGCAGTACAAATCCCAATGGATTGTGGCAATCAAAGAGTACCTTACTCAAGAAGCCAAGATTCAGGACGATAAAGCAGATGAGCTTATTTCTAAAGAAGGAGCGTTGATTAACTCGCTTTCTGGTGAAGTTGCCACCATCGATGCTCGACAAGCCGACAAAGGAATCGCTCGAATGCGCGAAATCGAAATACCTTTCATAGTTCTCTTGACCCAATCAATGAACGATGAGATCAGAAAGGGCTATCAGGAGAAGAAACAAGCTTTTTATGAGCGCTTCATTAATGATCCCGCTAAATTTCGAGGTCCCGCCCAGAGCAAATAAGGCCATGACCGCCATTGAATTAAAGGATAAAAAATGAAGGCTTTTGATATCAGCAAAAGCCTTCTTGTTTCTTTTAGCCCTTTTGAAGGGCGATGTTTCTTTCTTAGCTTTGAGAATTACGAAGACGATTTGAAATCCGAGCTAAATCTAAATAAAAAGTGTAAAATCATCAAAACGATGGGTCGACTTTTTCTTGTCGAAGGATGGATCCGCCCGGCACTATGGGCTCAATCCCATTGGCTTCATCCCGAAGTAACTAACATAGCTTCTATCGGCGAAGCTGCCAAATTTTTGAAATCAACTTTTCCGCGCTGGTCGCTCTTTTCTGTTGATGCCCATCGGCGATCCCAGTTAATTTGGGAGAAGCTCCCTAGAGTCACCTCTCCACAAATAGAGTTTTTGCAGGATTGGAATCGTAAAGATCATGGAGCCTGGACACTCGAAGATTCCAACACTCTCTGGTATAGCACCCACGTGATTCCTGCCCTTCCCATCGGAGAATTTAACTTTAAAGAGGATAAGGTGAACCCTCCATCGCGGGCCTACAATAAACTCTGGGAGCTATTCACCCTCCATGGATACAGACCAAACAAAGGGGAAAAGGTCCTCGATATGGGAAGTTGCCCCGGTGGTTGGACTTGGGTTCTTCAAGGAGTTGGTTGCCAAGTGATAAGCGTCGACAAAGCTCCAATCGATCCTAAAATCGAATCTCTTCCGCGAGTAAGGTACCTAAAAAGAGACGCTTTTGCCCTGGATCCAAAAGATGTCGGTCCGATTGACTGTTTTTTTTCAGACATTATTTGTTATCCAGAAAAGCTCCTAGAACTTGTTCAAAAATGGAGACTCTCTGGCTTCTGCCATCGGTTTGTCTGCACCATCAAATTCCGGGGAAAAACTGATTTCGAGACTCTGCAAAAATTTGCGGATATTCCAAGCTCCAAACTCATTCATCTCTCGGTCAACAAACACGAAGTCACTTGGATTTGTGGTTTTGACAATAAAGAAAACTAGGCGGCTAGAATCCTTTTTTCTGCATCCAGACAAGCGATTTTATTTGAATTCTATCTCTAGAGATTGCTAGACCTGGAGTATGAGGAACTTTTAAAGAGTTCCGTTGGGGAGAAAATATGCTCAAAATAAAAACTACGTCTCTTATATTCGTCATCTTTTCGTTCTACGCTGCGACCTCGATATCGCAATCCTTATTTCAACCGAATGTGATTTTCGGCGACGATAATCGACAAGAGATGTATAGCACGTCACCCTTTTGGCAACAAATCGGCCAAGGAATTGCCGGCAAAGTGTCCAATGAACACATTCAAACCTCAGGGAGTGATTATACTCTGTCTGGAACGGAGCTTAACAGACGCGTCTGCCCCACAAATAAATTTGCCGATCAAATCACGGTTCCAAGCTGCAGTGGCTTCCTTGCCACTCCAACACACCTCATCACGGCAGGCCACTGTATCAAGAGTCAGGCTGACTGCGATAACTATACATGGGTCTTTGGGTATCAGAAGCAAAACGAAACCGATAAACAGTACACTCAAATCAAACGCGATCAGGTTTACCGTTGTAAAAAAATCCAGAGTAGAAAGTTTGAAAATTTCGGTGCGACCGATTACGCTATTATCGAATTGGACCGCCCAGTAGAAAACCGCCAGCCCCTTCAGCTTGGTTTCGATACGGTTCCTTACCCCGGCATGCAGGTGACTAGCATGGGTCATCCACTGGGATTACCCATGAAGTTTATTGATGGTGCATCCGTTATTCAACTCGTCGATAACAATCTCACCATTGCCACCGACCTAGATGCTTTCCAAGGAAATTCAGGCTCGCCGGTGTTCGATGCTACCACGGGGGTCGTGATTGGTATCACCTCACATGGGCATGCAGATCACATTAGGGATCCCGAGAAAAACTGCAAGATCGTTCGTGTGTGTATGCCTGGCGATAACTGCCACTTATCAGCTAATTCGAGCATTACTAATCTTAGTGGTGAAGATGTTTTAAAAAAGTAATCTCTACTTCAAAAGGGAACTCACAAGCCATCGAGTTCCCTTTTAATCAGAACTGAGTGAGGCTCATTTTCTTTACGATTCCGTAGTAGTACTTTTGAAAACTAGCGCCATCTAAAGGCATTTTCATCATTTTTACCACCTCACTACGGCTCCATTTTTTTGATCGATAGAGTAGGTACAATTTTTCCCCCAACATAGCTCCAAGAAGCTTGGCGGCCTCTGTAAATGTGAAATCATCATACTCCCCTTTTTTAAGCCCAAGCAGACCACCATGGGTAAAGTAGCTCACTTCGCGAACCTTCTGATTGATAGCAAGAATTAAGATCTTACGATTCTTTCCTTTTGAGTCCGAACCAACGAGAGATTTTCTCAGATCCTCAAGGGTATTTGTTTTTCTTTTGTGATTAATGATCTTTGATCCAAAATAGGCTATCGCTTGAATCCAAATCTGACGCTCAAAATCTTTATCTCCGGCAACATAGAGAGAGCCCCTTTTTGACAGAAAGGCATGGACCAACTCTCCCGCCAAGGCCGCTGTATGATTGACTGTAACCCTGCCTAGGTATCCTGCCTGTAAGTGAGGAATATAAAAGCTTTTCTGTTGCGATATCCAACCTTGTACAACGAGCCACTCCGTTTTCTTAAGCTGGTCCCGGATTCTCGAATAAAGTTGAGTGTCTTCTGCGGTATAAATTGCAGGATAAAGATCTTTGAGCTTCAACTTAAATTCGGACCCCAGAAAAACAACCAACTTTGCCACATGATCAGTGTGGTCAATATCGCCCTCCCAATCATCTATTTGCCGATCGTAAGTGTTTTCGAGAAAAAGCAAATAGCTTTGCCATTTGACCCAAGGAGGAACTGATTGAACACAAAAATCACCGCTCCTAAGTTGCAAATACTCAAGCCTATTCTCCAGTCCGCGACTGAGAGCATGAAAATACAACTCTTCGTCGTTCTGAAAAACCCTCTTAATTTTTTTTGCAGGAATCCCGACATTTTTTTTGATCGCGGCCGGTAGTTGTCCACTCGAAAGATGGAGATCTCCATAAATAATAACGATCTTTCTATGGGGAAAACGTCGATGAATTTTTCGCAAGCAAATAGCCGAAAAATTTTCTCTTGTTTTAATCGATTTGATTTTAGTTTGCCGGAGTCCCCAATTTATACCAAAAAGGGGGATTTTATTTTTGATGGCCCAATCAACAATAGGCTTATAGTGTTCCCAAGGGAACCCCCATGTTTTGGCCCAGGAGATTTTTTCTAAAAAAGCTTTTTCACTGATTTTTCCGTGCCAGTAGGCATCAACGTATTTTTGATGCCTCGATTGAAAGAATTCAACAGCCAAAACGGGATAATCATCTTGAGGCCAATCTCGAAGTATCCTTAGATGTGCTCTTTGTGATTGCTGAAGAGCATGAAAGTCTCCCATTAAAATAAAGGATGCAGACTTAACCCCCAGATAGAGCTCCCCCTTCGAAATGGCTCTCCAGGATTGATTTAATTCTTTTGCGTATTTTCTCTCGAGGGGAAGAAATTCTTTCCAAGTTTCAGCCAGAAGTTTGTGCACATCGGCCTTGATTTGCAGGTACAATTTTTTTCGAATCTGCACCCATTCACGTGTTGCTTTATCAAAAAACTTAGATGACATTTGTACCTATTGTTTCACCCCCGGTGGTTGATTTCAATCATAATGAAGAGGTTTTAATATGCGCCGACAAACCAGCAGCACTCTCAACATGACCTTAGCCCTCATCACAAGTTTGGCCGCTCTTGCTGTTCATTTTTATCTCACTAAGCATTTTCATGAACTTCACTTAGGTCTGTCATCAGGGTCAGCGGCTTGCAATATCAATAAAACATTTAACTGCGACGCCGTCTCTGCCTCAAACTTTTCATCCTTAGGCGGTATTCCCATTGCACTTTGGGGACTGACCACGCAAATTGTTCTCCTTATTTTAACTCTTACTTTTGTCTTAGGTCTTTCGTCGAAGAAAGACCTCGTTGGTCGTTGCGCCGCCTACCTCAGTGCTTTTATTGCTGTAGCCTCCATTGTTATGGGCGCTATCAGCCTTGCGTTTTTGCAAGCGTACTGTCTCTTTTGCCTTTTCGCCTACGCTCTGAGTTTTGTTAATTTTTATGCGTTATGGAATCTCAATGATAGAGTGAACTTCAACAATTTGGCGAAAGACCTTAAAGACGCTGCATCTGATTTTAAGTGGATAGGAATTTTAACAGCAGGTATCGTGCCCCTCACGTTTCTGTTGAATAGCATGATTCTCGATAATTACGGAGGATCTCTCATAAAGGATGCTGCAGAATCATCCTTTTACGGATGGCAGGGTAATCCTGATAATAATTTCTCAGAAGAGGGTCTTAGCAAGGGACCAGCAGCCAATGCTCGAATGACCATCGTGGAATTCGCAGATTTTCTTTGTCCTCATTGTAAGCATGCTTATCCTAGCTTGAAGGTTTTTGCTGATTCGCACCCTGACGTTCGAGTGATCTACAAACTTTTTCCTCTGGATGGAAACTGTAATGCAGCAACCGAAATGCCTAAAGGAGATGGCACTCGCTGTCTTTTGGCCAAGACGGCATATTGTGCAGAAAAATTAGGTCAAAAAGGCCTAGCCGTCTACGAGGCTATTTTTAATAAGCAAGAGGAGTTTCACGGTGCAGGTAATGCTGCCAATCTCGTAAAAACAATCGTCGAAGACAATGGTCTCGATAATAATAGGATGGAAGAATGCCGAAATAGCGAAGAAACACACAATAAGATTCTACAACAGTCACAAGAGGGACTTTCGGCAAAGATCGAAGGCACACCAACCATCTTTGTAAACGGCAAACACCTGTCACGCGGGCAACTACTTCCTGTACTACAAAGGGTTTATAATTCTCTCTAAAAAGACGCACGACCTTATTGATACTCAACGCCCGAGGAGCCGTAGGATTTTATCACCAAGATTGGTAATCGTCTGGTCGACATAGATTCCAATCACTCCTCCAAAACCACCAATAATTTCTAAGACAAAACCTGCAATAGCAGTTACAACCATAGCATAAAAAAAGGCTCTTACGACCCAGAGGGTGGAACGAGAGTCTTCATTTTTGAGCCGCCCCACTTTTCGATGCATTTTGGATACTGTTTTTTGAAGTTCAACAAAGTGTTCGTTGGCACGATCAGAAAGATCTCTCTGCTTTGCACGAGTCAGACTGCTCATCCCCGGAAAACTTTTTTTAGTTCGTATGGCATTTACCAGATCAATGCAATGAAGCACTATTCGTTCCATCTCAATCTTAAATCGAGGATAAGGAGAGGGCTGATTGAGAAAGTTATGAAGAATATCGACAGCCTCATCAAATGACCCTGCAATGACCGCATTCAATACGGCCTCACTGAGTTCATCAACACTCATTTCACCCAAGGTCTGTTCGTGCTTTTTTGCTGCTCCCATAATGTCTTTATCGACACCTCTACCCTCATTCTAAAGTCCTGAGTTGATGCCAAAACTCGTTGTTTCTTTTCCTACAGGCTCATCGAAGGTCTTGACTCTGGACCGCCCAGACGAAGTGCTCGTTCCCGGTTTACTTTTTGACAGAACCTAAGGCCGATTCAATAATAGACTTACCGACAGCTACTCGACATTCGTTGATCGAGATCAATCGTGACCGTTTTTTCAAGGAGTGAAACTATGGAACGTCGATTAATGTTAGCAAAAAAATATCAACATCTTTCAGGCTCTGAAAGCTTGGAAAATTCATTTGATTTAAATGAAGATAATCCGAACTTAACGAAGCTTCCCACGGCTAAAGTAAAGTCGGGCGCCATCGAGAGTCTACTCTCTCAGAACGAAGATCTCTCCGCTCGACTAAAAGTTTTGCTGCGTCGATTGGCAAGCATCGAAGAAGAAAATCTAAAACTGACCCAAGAACATCGCGAAATGAAACATCAAGTGACAGGGCTTGCAGATCAAGCCTCTGTTTACAGGGAAAAAGAACATACTTGGCGCGAAAGGACTATTACTGCCGAGGAGGCCCTCGACATGCAGCAGTCGGAACTTCGCCAAAAAGAAGTCGAATTTGCTAAGCTCCGAGCTCAAGAATGGGAAACGCGAGAGCACCTTCAGAGTCAAATGCAAAAAACTGAACGCTCTTTCCTTCGCCTACTGCGGTATCGCGCCCGAGTGAGAAACTGGGGCCATCCAGCACTCAAGCGACTTCAGAATCTACTTGCCGAAAAAGAACAGCGCATCGAGCAATTCAAAAGAGAATTACAGAATACTGAAATTCAGAGTCAAAACTTAATTCACAAAAATCTTGAACAGGTTCGCAAAGGTCGCGAGGCCGTACGAGCCATTGAAGAAGAGAAACTTCAAATTGTTGCTCAGTTTGAACAGCAACGAGACGACCTTAAAGCGGAGATACTAACTCTTAATGAAACAACTGTTGAATTGCGCAAAAAGGCTTCGCTGCTCGATCGTAGCTTGGAACGACAAGATTATTTAGAAAACCGCCTCATTTTTGCGGAACGAGAAAATCAGGATTTACGCGAACGCTACAATCAGGAATTCAATCAGGTTCAAGTTCAAATGCACGATTGGCGAACCAAGGCTCAAAAACTCGAGGCCGAGAACGAATACCTCGCGAAAGCCAAAGCGGAATTCGAGGGGCAGTACCATCGCACCCGTGAAGTGGCTAGTCGCCTAGAGGAGCAAATGGACGCTCTACGTATTTTATGGAAAGAAAAAGTACATGAAAACGAGCGGCTTCGTAATAATTTGCAGGCTGTTGACTCGATCAATTCGGAGCTCTCACTAAAAATCAATGAGCTCAGTGACTTTAATCTCGCAAACATGCCGGAGCCGATCTGACAAAGAGGCTCTATGACATGTAACAAGAATTCTTGAATCTTCACCGTTATTTAAATAAGCTTCAAGGCAGAGCGACACTTATCAACAACAGGGGGAGATGAGTTGAGGTCTTCGATCTTCACGACATTTTTTCTTCTGAATTTGGTTATATCATTTGTTTCTCCGTTCTCCTTTGGCCAAACATCTTTTGATGGCATCCTCATTCAAGCTGATTCTGGCGAGAGAAATCTACAAAACAGGTCCGTCGAGCTATCGGGAAACATTCAAATTATTTTCAATGGCCAACATTTGAGTGCCGATCGCGCTACGATCTATCAAGATCGTAGCGAAATTGAAGCTGAAGGACACATACTTTTTACGACAGCGAAGACAACTCTTGGTGGCAATAAAATAGTCATCAACTACAAAACCAACAAAGGCTCCGTCTACTCAGGGTTTATTCAGTCAGGTCAGGTTATTTTTGAGGGGTCAGTCATTGAAAAGAGGGGCGAAGACGAATATTTTGCCCTACAAAGCCAATACACATCCTGTACAACCTGTCCGGCGGCATGGAGTTTTGCTGGTCAATCGATCGAAGCAGAAATCGGCGGTTATGCCCTCATAAAAAATAGCTTTCTTTATTTCGGCACTGTCCCCGTCATCTGGCTGCCATATCTGATTGTTCCCTTAAAGAGCGAACGGCAGACTGGGCTCTTGACTCCTAGTGTGGAATACTCAAAGCGCGAAGGACTGAGTCTTGCGCAACCTTTTTTCTGGGCGATATCGAAACACCAAGACGCCACTTTTACCGTTCAGAGCTACGCGAACCGAGGAATGAAAACGCTCACGAATTACAGATATATCCTTGATAAAAATAGTTCGGGCGAACTGGATGCCGGATATATTCGCGATAGTTACTTTGGAACAAGTAAACGTTTTTCTACCTTCATGCCCGAAACATCTCGAATCAATCGTTGGTTTATGCGATACCGGCATTACTACGTTCTTCCGGAGAATTGGATCCAGAGAGCTGAAATCAACAACGCGAGTGACCTTCAATACACGAATGATTTTCCGTTTGAAACTCATAGCCTGGGCGATCCTGCCATGGAATCAAGACTCTCACTCACAAAAAATTCAGAGGACCAACATTTCAGCATAGATACCTCTTATTATGTGAATCTACTGAAGGCTAATCCTTCGGCGTCTAATAATGACAGTGTTCATCGCTTGCCAGAAATCAGCCTTATTTCGACGAAAAAACCGCTAGGAGACAGTGGATTTCTCTTTAACTACCAGCTTCGTTACACCCATTTTGCCCGAAATGAGTTTGCTTATGATGACCTCTCGTCAGGCAACGATTCCGAGGGAAAATTCAATCGCCAAGTCACCTACCGATGTGCAAATGGCGCCACAGGAACAGATCCAAAATGGGAATACGATCCAACTTGTAAGCCAGTCAGAGACGGAGAATTTAATCCTGGAACTGATCTCATTCGCTCGGGTCAACGATTAATTTTTGAGCCAAGTCTGACTCGTCCTTTTCAGCTTGGAGCCTTCTTCAATCTTATCCCTCGCCTTTCTTTTCGTGAATCTCACTACCGTTTTGGTATCGAAGATGTTCCAGATCTTACCCGCCAGTTTCTAAGAACTGAATTAAGGTTGCAAACAACATTTAGTCGAATTTTTGGTGATTTGAGCGATCCGTATTCCCAACGCTATAAACATGAATTTCAACCAGAGGTCATTTCAACCTCAGTGCCTTGGTTGAGTCAGCCTTATCATCCGTTTTTGGGTTTTACTCAATCTTCTGAAATTCCTTTTTTCTCGCGCGAAGCGGCCTCCAACTCTGATCTTTATGGCGACAATGGCATTCAATTTGACTATGACGACAGACTTTTTGATCGCAATTTGGTCACCTATCGTGTGATCAATAAGATTACCAAAAAATCCTGGGATGAGGCTCAATCGGCCGCCACTTACGATCGTCTTTTGACTTGGCAACTGAGCCAAACCTACGATGTTTATGAAGCTCAAAGCGGAGGAACCCCTCGACCGTGGTCAGACATTGAAAGCATATTGAATATAAATCTTAATCACTTTAATACATATACAAAAATCAACTTCTTTCCCTATCAAAAGCTAGCAGATACATCATCGCAGGTTACAATGAATGATGATCGCGGAAACTACTTAAAACTAGGGCTGACACGCAAATATCAGCCAGACAATGAAGGGGTCATCGACGTCAAAAAACGAACCGAAGACTATTTGCTTCAGGTTGGAACCACTGCAAAATATGTGAATCTCGCCGGACGAGTGATTTATAACGGTAACGAGTATTTAGCCGCCCAAGATACCACTCGTATCAAGGCTCTCACCTATGCGGTCATTCTACGTCCACCTGGTAATTGCTGGGGAATTCACTTCTTACAACACAGCGATGTATCTACTCGCAATACAACTTACAAACTTCAGTTCGATTTTTTATTTGATGGAAAAGCCTCAACACAGTCGCCAACAAAACTCTTGGAAACTTACGGTTTTTAGTTCTAATGCTTAATTACTGATACTCAAAGTAGGCTGCACAAGCTCCTTCGGAAGACACCATCGGCGCCCCCATAGGATTTTGCGGATGGCACTTGGTTCCGAAAAAAGGGCATTGCTTCGGCTTGATCAATCCCTGAAGAACTTCGGCCGCTCTGCAATCATTGATCGTCGTAGAACTAGAAAAATCAAGGCCACTCCACTTTTTGCGCGCATCGAATCTCTCATATTCTGGCCTCAAATCTAACCCACTCGAGGGAATTTTTCCAATGCCTCGCCACTCTTGATTCACTAATTGAAAAACCTTTTGCAGTGTCTGTTGAGCCACAGGATTTCCCTCTGGCTTCACCATTCTAGAGTACTGAATATCGACAACGCACTCCCCTTTTTCGAGTAATTCCACAGTTCTTCGAATTCCTAAAAGCACATCGACCGGCTCAAAACCAGTAATTACGATAGGCACACCATATTTTTGTGCCAGGGGTTCGTACTCACGAGATCCCATCACTGTGCAAACATGACCGGCAGCGAGAAAACCTTGCACGCGCGTTGCTGGATTATCCATGATCGCGGCGATCGCTGGTGGAACGCGCACCTGATGAGTTAACAAATAGAAATTAATTAAACCTAACTTTTCTGCTTGGAGTAAGGCGATCGCATTCGGTAAAGAGGTGGTTTCAAATCCCACGGCAAGAAAGACGACTGTTTTTTCGCGATTTCTCTCGGCCAACTTGACGGCATCCAGGGGAGAATACACGACTTCAACCTCTCCCCCTTGGGCACGGGCCTGAAGAAGAGAACCATTGAAGCCCGGAACCCTCAGCATATCTCCAAAACTGGCTAACACAACACCTTCTTGAAGACAAAGATGGATAGCCCTGTCGATAACACTCTGAGGAGTCACACAAACAGGACATCCGGGCCCATGAATCATTTGAATTTCTTGAGGGAGGATTTGCTCAAGCTGATATTTTACAATCGAATGAGTCTGACCTCCGCAGACTTCCATAATTCTCCAAGACTGACGACAAATACTTTTAATTTGTTGAGTGATGGCTCGAATTGACTGAGACTCTCTAAACTCCTCAAGGTACTTCACTGGCCTAATCCTCGCCATCTCTCATGAGTGCGAGTTCCTGAATAATTTTATTTGCTTCAGCCTCATCAATAATCTGCAAAGCCACTCCCGCATGAGCAATCACATAATCGCCCACGGTTGCTTCGGGCACACAGGCCAGACTGATTGTACGCTGAATGCCGCCAAAATCCACCTCGGCCGACCTGTCAATAGCATCAAGTTCGTTCAATTTTATTATCAACCCTGGAACCGCCAAACACATTCAAGTAAGTCCTCTCTAGAGCAATCGAATCGCTTCAAGTCGTTGTTCTATCCATAGGATAAGACTATCTAGTCCCTCTTCCTTAATGGCGCTGGTCTCAAACAGGGGTGCCATCGAATTGAGGCGCCTGACCTGTGATTTTGCTTTCTGTAGAGACCACTGCAGATGTGGAACTAAATCCATTTTAGTTAAAATGATAGCCTGAGCTTGAGAAAAAAGGACCGGATACTTGACCGGCTTATCCTCACCTTCTGTGGTCGAAAGCAGAGCCACTTTGGCCGCCTCACCAAGATCAAAGGCCGACGGGCAAACAAGATTGCCCACGTTTTCAATAATTAAAACATCGGTTTCCGGAGAGATAAAAGTTCCTAACTCTTTTTGAATATGAGGGGCATCGAGGTGACAGGAGCTATGGGTGTTAATTTGCTTCACCAAGGCCCCTTTATTCTGTAGTCGATCGGCATCTAAACTAGTAGCTTGATCGCCGACAAGCACAGCCACTCTGAATTTTTTTGAGAGGAGCTGCAAAAGCTTTTCTAAAAGAAGAGTTTTTCCACTCCCTGGCGAACTGATGAAATTGAGACAAAGAATTTTATTATCGAGAAACCAAACACGATTGTTCTGTGCAATCTCATCGTTTTTTGCAAGCACAGCAAGAGTAGTATCTATGACCACTTTCTTTGCTGAGTGAACAGAGTGATGATTCGTGTGATCGTGATCGTGATCGTGACTGTGCCATGTGCCGTCTTCGTGTTGGTGCCAACTTGAGTTCTGTTCTGCTTTTACGCTACAACCACAATCTTTACACATGAGGTTCTCCTTCGATTTTTTGAATTAAAAAATCAGTTCCATCGATGGTCTCCGTATCGTTACTGCCACAGGATCGACACTGAATATGCCAATCATCAACTTTTTGTTCTAATCCACAGGCCATACACCGAATACGCCAGGGCACCGACGTAATGTGCATCTTCAAATGCGCCCAATCACTCGAGGGAATAAAGAGATTGTAAGCGGACTCTAGAAAACTAATATCGACTCCGGCCATTTCTCCGACCGAGACATACACGTCGGTGATCGACGATAAATTGTACTTTTGTTTCATGTCGCTGAGTTGATCAAGCATATTTTCAAGTAAGCTCAACTCGTGCATTAGCAGATCCTCGGTAACAACTCACCCGGAGGAAGCATCCAACGACGGCTCACACCACTGGGGAGCTTCAAGCGACACAAACCTGGATCGCTCTCTCCAACAACAGTTCCTATCACGGCGGCCGTTGATGAATGAGAAAACGTTTTTAAAAGCTTTACTGTCTCAGTGGCTTGTGTCGGCGAAACAAAGAGTAAACAAGCGCCTTCGTTCGCCATCGAATGAACATCTAGGCCTAAAAGTTCGCAGGCACTCGCCACATCTTTTTGTTTGGGAATCAGCTGTTCCTCTAACTCAATTTGCTTTTGCCCGGTCGATGCAATCTCTACCGCGGCAGCCAGCAATCCCCCACGCGTGAGATCTCGCGCACAGTGAATCGCAATATCGTTTTCGACTAAAGCTTTAGTCATACTGACAAGTTCATGGCAATCACTTTGAATCGAACTTTTTAAACCCAATTGATTACGTGCACATAAAATGGCGGTTCCATGATTACCAATTTCTCGCGATAAAATAGCAATGTCTCCTACCTGCAGCCTTTTTGGCTGCCAGGCACAAGGTGCGATTTTTAAACCAATTCCGGAGGTGTTAATAAAAATCTTATCGCCTTTTCCTCTTGGAACAACTTTTGTATCGCCGCAGGTTACTTTAAGATTGAGGGCCTTTAGCTCTTGGGCCATAGACCTTAAGACTTTGCGAAAGTCAGAAAGCAAAAAACCCTCTTCAAGAATGAACGCCACTGATATTGCTACGGGCTCAGCGCCCATCATTGCAAGGTCATTGACAGTTCCAACAATACTTAACTTTCCAATATCACCGCCTGGAAAAAAAATCGGATCAACAACGAAGGAATCGGTCGTAAAAACAAGATCCTCCGGTCCCCATCTCTCACGAATTGGCAATGTGACAAACCCTGCGTCGAGTTCATGAAGAAAGAGAGAATCACCTAACTCCGGGCCAATAACGTAGCGTAATAAATCGCTCGTCATACGTCCACCGCTTCCATGTCCGATGATGATGTGGTCAAATTGGTATTGAGGCAAAGGGCAATTCAAATTCATAGGCTGAGCCTACCCTCTAATCTCCTTTTTGAAAATCAAAACGTCTTAAAGGGAGCTTTTTTGACTCCTGAGTTGGCCAATCGCAACACCACCATCGTTAATTGGAACCCGGCTTGGCACCAGAACCCTAAAATTCCTCCTTACCCCTTCTTTCATAATTCCTCCGAGCAGAATTCGGTTTTGAAATACGCCACCTCCTAAAACCAATGTCTTTTGATTGAGGTGCTCTGCGAGCGAAAAACAACTGTCTATGAGTACATGGTGAAAATCAATTGCCTTTTGATTAGGAGATTCTCCGCGAAGATAAGATCTCGCTGCTGAACGAATCCATTCTCTCCAATCTAAAAGGGAAAAATTGTTCTGCAAAACCCAAGGATCGCAAGAGGATACCGACGGGCTCACACTCTCAGCGGCAAATTCGAGTTTCATCGCTGCTTCGGCATCAAATGAATTTTCTTGTGCAATGCCAAGAAGGGCCGCAACACCCTCAAAAAAACGACCCATACTTGTGCAGACAGGGGAGTTGATTTTTTTTTGCCACATTTGCTGAAGTATCTCAAAGTCCTGAACCTGCTTCGTCGATTGAGCTTTTAAAAACCACTCTTTTGCCAAACCAACATCAACGTCGAACAAGAGCGCTAAGGCCACTCGCCATGGCGCGCGCACGGCGGAGCTTCCCCCCAGCAAAAGAAAGGGTCTCAACGAAGCCACTCTCAATAAATCATTGGAGCGCGGATCATTCAAAAAGAATTCTCCTCCCCATATCGTACCATCATCGCCGTAACCAGTGCCATCCCAGGCGACCCCCAAAAAAGAGCTATCGATTTGATTTTCAACCAAGGTTGAATAGATATGAGCTCGGTGATGTTGAATACTATTTTTTGGTAAGTTCAAGGCTTCGCTTTGTGTCTGAATCCATTCCGAAGTAAAGTAACCTGGGTGTTTATCGTGAATAAAGCCATCGGGATTCCATTGGTAAAATTTTGAGTATTCTCGGAATTCACTTTGATAGAGCTCCTGACTTAACTCACTCTCCATATCTCCTAGATGTTGACTCAAAATGATTTTGTTTTTCGCCTGCAAGGCAAAGGTAGCTTTCATATGGGGACCACTCGCGAAAAGTCTTTCACTCCCATTCGCTTTGAACAGCAAAGGAGCTAGACCACGAGCGGCTCTCAAAACAAAAACTTGTCCTTCGGTAACTTGAACCACAGAGTCATCGATAGGGCGAGCAATTGGTCGATCATGAACCAAAAAATAATCAGCAACTCCTCGAAGCCTTTCAAAAACATCGGGCTCACTTGAGACCATTGGTTCGTCAGACAAATTAGCGCTGGTAACAACCAAGGGACCTTCAAATAGTTGGAGTAACCAGTGATGCAGCGGAGTATTGGGTAAAAAGACACCCAAATAAGGGTTCTCTGGAGCCACTTCCTCGCTTAAGGATTCACCCTCCTTCTTTTTTTTCAAAAGAACAATCGGGGCAGCCTCAGATTGTAACTGAGCTTTTTCGATTTCATTCACTTCACAATAAATACCAACCTCAATAATATTGCTCACCATCACTGCAAAGGGTTTTCTCGCTCTCACCTTTCTCGCTCTCAAAGCGAGTAAGGCCTGTGAGTTTTTGGCATCAACTACTAATTGATAGCCGCCAATTCCTTTGACGGCGACAATTTTACCGCACTTCAGTTGTTCAACTGCTTTTTCTAAGGCTGAAAACCCCTGCGCCAGCTCCGTTTGATCTGAAGCAAACATTGTGAGTTTAGGGCCACAATCGGCACAGGCGTTAGGTTGAGCATGGAATCGACGATCACGTGGATTCTCAAATTCTCTTAGACAGGCGTTACACTGAATGAAGGCAGACATTGTTGTTTGAGAGCGGTCATAGGGTAAACCAGTGATGATTGAGAATCGAGGTCCGCAGTGAGTGCAATTAGTAAATAAATATCGGTAGCGTCTATTCGAGGGATCGTTAATTTCGCTCACGCACTGTGAACAGGTTGCCAGATCCGGTAAAACATCAGCGGCAAAATTGGCTGTCAATTCGCTCTCTCTTATCTCAAAGCTATCAAATGGCGGATCGGTGTCTCTACTCGTTGAAACAGAGATATCGTCGATCTGAGCCATTTTGGGTTTCTCCGCCCTTAGCCGACGAATAAAAAGCTTCTGTGTCTCTTCACTGCAATCAATAACAACATTAACACCCTCGGTATCATTATTGACCCATCCCTTTAAGTTTAATTCCAGGGCTAAATTGAACACGAACGGGCGGAAGCCAATACCTTGAACAATCCCTCTAATGCGTAAATGATGACGATTAATGAAGTTCATAAGTTGATTCTATTGCAAAACATCGCTGGCGAAAAGTCTTCTTGTGTGAATTGAGTTTCATCGGCGGCAATAAAGGCCATTATCGGTTAATTCTCAATCAGACGGTCATTTTGATCCCTCCCCTTGATTTGCTTAATACAAGCGATTAGGCTCTCCTAATCGGAGGTTCTATGATTTTAAGATTTGTTGTCTTTTGGCTCACACTCTGTATTTCTTCCCTTGGCTTTTCTCTCACTGAATTAGCTCTCAATTGGAAAGCGGAGCCAGAATTTGGTGGCTTTTATGAAGCTATTCCGCTCTTAAGAAATCAAGGAATCGAACTTAAAATATCTGAAGGTGGCTCAAGCTCTCCTACAATACAAATGCTGGGAGCCAAACAAGTTCCCCTTGCTATCGTTAGTGGCGATGAACTCGTCACCGCTAGGGATCGCGGTATTGATCTTGTTGCTGTGTTCGCCGTCTACCAGACCAACCCCCAAGGACTGATGGTTAAAGAAACCACTCCCTTCAAAACCATCGAACAACTTTTGAATGCACCATCAATGACTATTGGCATGCAAATGGGTCTTCCTTACGTGGCCTATCTGAAAAAGAAATTTCCAAACATCAAAGCTCGGCTCGTTCCCTATCAAGGAGGGATTGGCCCCTTTTTGGCGCAGAAAGATTATGCCCAACAATGTTTTGTCACCGCCGAGGCCCTCGCCGCCAATAAAGCCGGCACTAAAGTAAGAACTTTTACTTTAGACCAAGTAGGTTTTAATCCCTACCTCACTGTCGTTGCCGTTCACAAAGATTCTCTCCTTAAAAACAAACTAGAAATTACCAAAATTGTTTCGGCATTTCGTGTTGGCTGGGAAAACTACCTCAAAAATCCAATCGCCACAGATAAGCTCATGAATAAGCTCAATCCCTCGATGACATTAGAAACTTTTTCCGAATCAGGAAAAGCTCAGCTGTCTTTAATCAAGCCCACTGAGAATTTTGCGGTTGGATCGATGACGGCGGTTCGATGGAAAACTTTGGCAGATCAACTTAAAGATCTAGGCTTAATTAAAGTGGTTCAGAATCCAGATAATTATTTCATTAACCTCTAGTTTGCACAGGCAGGCTCGCGCCATTGCGGCCAACGCTGACGAATTTTTTCAGCATTGGCTTGCTGTTCTTGTTCAAGTTCGTTCAATTGCAATTGCAACTGGTCTGCTAGATTCTTACAGATCGAAGAGTCTCGATTGGAAGCTTCATTGCATTGTGCCTTAAGGTCGGCATAAAACTTTTGTCGTTCTTGAAAAGACTTTTTAGCAGAACAAAAGTTTGCAGTTTCAGGCGCCGAGTGGTCTGCGAAAGCGACTTCCATTTGACTGATTTTTGCTTGGATTTTTTGGCTGATCTTTTTGTGCTCTTGGGCCTGCCTTTTAGAAGCGTCCAGATCGGACGCTACAAAATTTAAGATTCGCTTATGGCCCGAAAAATCACTCTTTGGCAAACGTTTCATCAACTGAGTTAGCTCTAGACTATAAAACTTTATCTTTTCAGGATCACGAAAGTCTGTTGGAGCCTTCATATACTTTTCAATAGCCCTAACGAATTCGGTTCGTTGCCCCAGTTTTTTCTCGTAAACCATGAGCTGTTTTGCCCAAATGTTTAGAACCTCCCAGCGCCTCTGATAAACAGTTTCATTGAGCCATTGACGAGTTTTGGGGTAAGCGGACTGATTCGCCCATAACTGGTAAGTATCATTAACCTCTTGGGCATAGGATTGGCTAAACACTATAAAGGCCTGTTGCTGGGAATATCCATGCCCAACAAAAAGTGCGCACCCTAAAACACCAAACATTAAAAGATTCAGTAAAATCTGTCTCATACCTATAACCTATTTCGGCCACTTGTACTTTCTTTTTTACGGTCTATTGGTCTGGGTCTTTGACTGAACATTAAAAACCTTGCTGATTGACTGCGGCAATATCTTCTATTTTTATAGACCAAAGAGGTCGGAGGACCAAATGCATCCAACCAAGACACGCTTCACAAGCCAGAGCTTTTATTGGAACAATTATTTTATCACTGAGCACACGCCACTGGAGCCAATGAAAGGCCAGTTTGTCTTACTGCATGGGTTTCCAGCTTGGGTTTCTAAAAACTATGACATCGGCGAGCTATTAGCGCTCTTAGGATACAAGGTCTTCATCCCCCATCACCAAGGTCTAGGGCAATCCCATGGCAACTTTGAATTTCTCAAGAATATCAAGGAGACCAGCCAACTAATTAAAGCCATCAAGGAACGAAATCCTCTTCTTCCCTTTTCGCTCCTTGGCCATAGTTGGGGGGCCTACCTGTCGCTCCGACATCTCCATGAAATCACAGATAAGCTCGTTCTCCTGGCCCCCCTTGCTCACTTCCCAAAGGACAGGCGAAGAGATCTCTTGCTTGAAAATCTTTATGAAAAAAACAAACAAGACATTCCATCGTATGATTTAGCGCAATTAAAAGCCGTCTTTGAAAAATTAGAACAAGAAATGGATTACTCAATCCTGAATACTGAACTCTGGACCAAAAAATCTCTTCTAATTTATGGAGCAAATGATGAAGTGATTTCTTCGGATTTGATGACGGATTTTGCCTCATCTCTTCGATCGCCTCAACATACAACGAAGGTCACTGACGATGATCATCGTTTGTCGAAGCGACGACAGATTTTAGAGATGATAAAAAACTGGGTAACTATTCTTTAGCCGATAGCTTTTTGTATTTACCCAATTTTTGCAACTGCCCCTCAATGGCAGCTCCGTCTCCATAGACAATGATATCCAACCGCTCTGGTTGAAAATACTTTTTCAGAATTGAATTTACTTGAGCCAGCTTCAATGAGTTGACGTTACTGACGTACTGGGTGAGATAGGAGTCCTCGATCCCATAATAACGAAGCACAAGCATTTGATAGGCCAATGAGTCCATGGTTTCAACAGCCCGGGGAAACTGCCCAATCATAACTGATTTAGCAGCCTGCAATTCCTCATCTGTAATTCCTTGATCTGCGAAAGTCTTAAAAACATCAAGAGTCGCAGAAATCGTCTCGCCCACTTTGTCGTTTCTTGTGAACGTTTGAATCATAAATGGTCCCGAGAAGCGCCGAGCTTCAAAGGCCGAAGAAATACCGTAGGTAAGTCCGAGATCATCTCTCACTCGCTGATTTAATCGGCTCGCGAAAGCTCCACCTAAAACCATATTAGCCGCTCGTAAACTAAGAAAGTCGGGATGAGAGCGATCGATAAAAACATGGCCAATTCGAACTTGTGCCTGCACCAATCCTCTTTTTGATTTCAAATAGGTGCCCGCAACAGGACTCGCCGGGGGGCCCCATGCAATAGGAGCTTTCTTTTTGTCTGACAGCCAGGTAATGACCTTTGCCTTCATCTGCTGCTTAAAAAGCTCATCAAAGTCACCAACGACCGCAATGGTTGTGTTCTCGGGAATAAAATTATTTTTATAAAATTCAATCACGTCTTTACGTTGTATCTGCTCGAGGCTCGAAATTTCACCCATTGTTGGCAAAGCATAGGGGTGACTTTGAAATAACAGGCGCGAGAAGATCTTATCTGAATACTGATCGGCATCGTCTTCAATTTTTGCTAGGGAACTTTGAATTTGCTTTTTCATCCGCGCAAATTCTTTTTGTTCGAAACGTGGGTTCATTAAAATATCTAAGAACGAATCCAAGAGTATCTCTTTGGTATAAGAAAGGCCACGAAGCGATAAGGTGGTGTAATCATAACCGGGATTGATCGACAAATCAGCCCCTAAGCCTTCGAGTTTTTCGGCAATATCGACACTCGAATACTTTTTAGTTCCTTCATCTAGAAGACTCGATGTTAAGAAGGATAAACCAGATTTGTTTTTTGGATCTCTGATGGCACCACTGTTAACAAGCGCAATCAAACTGACCTTCGGTAAGGTTGTATCTTTAATAAAAAGAAGCTTTAAACCATTTGAAAGTTCAACTTCACTGGTCTCAGGGAGTCGAACACCCTGCGTAAACTGACTAGCCCCACGAGAAGAAGACAAGGAGCTACACCCCTGCCACACGCCAACCATTGCCATTAACAAAATAAGAATTCCCATTTTTTTCATACTGATCACTTTCCCTGTTATTTTCTGTCAACGGTTACAGAATTGAATTTTTCTTGAGCGATGTACGATTTGACCCTCTCGATATCCTCTACCGACACTTTTAAATATCTATCAATGTCCCTAAAAAATTCTCTGTAATCTCCAAGCAATACTTCATTCATTGCCAAAATCCTCGCTTTACCGTCATTCGTTCTGAGCGAGTCGATATAGTCACTAAGAACCATATTCTTTGCTTTTAGAAGCTCTTCTGGCTTGATTGGCAGCTTGCGAAGTCTCTCTAACTGAGCTTCAAGGCTGGTGCGAATCTGATCGGCTTTTGATCCTGGCTTAGCTACAACTTGAATATAAAACATTCCTGAGTCTTGCAAAGTGTAGTGCCCACTCGCTGCGGAAAGTGCAACCTGCTGTTTGTAAACAAGCTCCTGATAGAGTCGCGATGATTTGCCTTGGCCAAAAATAGAGCTCAACAAATCTAATGCATAGGCATCATCGACACCCCCCTTGACCGTTAAACTGCCCCACATTAATTCGGGCCCCTGCACCGGAAAGGGCACTCTAGTGGAGACAACCTTGGAGTCTTTATCGTTCATAGCCACAAGCCGCGAAGGACGCTCAGGGCTTTTTAAAGATCCGTAGTATTTTTTGATGAGTTTTTTGACTTGATTGACATCAAAATCACCGACAATGACGACAACGGCATTAGAGGGAACGTACCATTTACTATAAAATCGTTTTAGTTTTTCGATATTAAAACCACTAATGTCTTGAGCTGTTCCAATGACGGGAAGACCATAGTTACTATTCTGAAACACGGCACTGGTCAGCTTTTCCCAACCCATGCCACTGGGATCGTTATCGTAGCGCATACGACGCTCTTCTTTAACGACTTCTCTCTCTTTTTGAAATTCATCATCGACGATTTGAAGCGACTGCAGTCGATCAGCTTCCATGTCCATGATTAATTCTAATTTTGAGCTCGGCAGAATTTCAAAGTAGCCAGTATAATCTTGAGTGGTGAAGGCGTTGTTCACAATACCGTTGGCCTGAAGAACTCGATCAAAATCTTTATTGGGAAATCGCTGAGTGCCCTTAAACATCATATGTTCAAACATATGTGCTAAACCTGACTCCCCTGGGAGTTCGTCTTTTGCTCCCACTCGAAACCAAGTATGATAAGAGACCATGGGAATGGATCTTTGAGAATGCAACAAAAACACCATTCCATTCGACAACGTTACTCTTTCAACGGGAAATTCAAGCTTAATGGCTTTTTGGGGAATACTCATAGGCAGCCCAACAACTGCACCCGTTTTAACCTCATGTTCATCGTTGTGTTTATCGAGCGAAACCCGAGGGTCACTCTCACCAAAAGCTGAAACCGAAAGACTCAAAAGCAACCCTATAAGAACGGATTTTAACATACACTCTCCCCCTTCTAAAAGACTCGAAGGAGACCTATTAAAGAACAACTAATTACGCCCCGCAAGACACCAATTCTTTAGAAATTAGACTAAGTTATCAATAGAGTTTATTTAGAAATGAGTGACTTTATTCTATTCTGAATTTAGAGAAAAAAATGTCTTTCACAATACCTTTTTTGAGAATCGCATTGACGGCATCAGCAAACTGTTCTTTTAAAAATAACTTGCCTTGCACAGAAGCGATATCATCATAGGATTTATTTTGAATTATCTGGAGAATCTGATCGCGAGCTTTTGCCTGATTATCCGAATCAATAAGCTCCTCATAGCCTTCATGGTTCATCATCTCAAAAGACACTTCAACCTCAATGGCGCGCACGGGACTATCATCTAAATTGGCTTTGAAGGGCTCCATAGTGTAAATCATCGGAAGCTTTTCGATTTCTGCCTGTTCAGCATCAAGGCGCTCTGAAGCTTGTTCATTCGTGTACACAGGCGGGTTCCAACCAATTGTTCCCTTGTAGGCAAAAAACAATCCCGCTCCAGACACTCCAAGATTAACGACGGCGAAAACAAGACTTAAAATTAGCCCCGTTTTATCTTTTTTGGGTTCTTGATCCGGTTTTTTTTCTTCAGACAAGGCCGCACTCCTTAACAAACTTATCGGTCAACCAACTCAGTTTCTTAAGTGCAATAAAGGCCTCGAAAAAAAAGAAAAACCGATGTTTTGAAGCTCAATTGGCGAACTTTAAAACATCGGTTCTTTAAACGGTGATAAAATCTCATCTTGATACACCCTCTTGACGATAAATCAAGAGGACGCTTCGGGATTGATTCTAGTGACTCTCTTCTTCGGATTCTTCTAACTCTTCTACTTCTTCAGCTTCTACTTCAGGGGGAGCAACAAGATTGGCACTATCTTCTAATTGAGCCAAAAACTTATTATAGTCTTCTTTGGTAATAAAACCTTGAGATAAATTATATTCCAATAAACGGATATCGAACTTCATTTTGTTCATTGCTTTTTCGAAAGACATTCTACACTCCTAGTTCCAATATTTGGGACCTTTATGATTATCTGATGAATCAGGATTATCGTTATCTACAATAAGGCGCAAATTTCGTCCACGTTTTTTTGATGCCAAGCGTCTCTGATTCCAATCTTTTCCTTTAAGAAGCAGATATCCTGACAATA
This sequence comes from Pseudomonadota bacterium, assembly GCA_041178425.1. Lineage (GTDB taxonomy): Bacteria > Bdellovibrionota > Bdellovibrionia > Bdellovibrionales > Bdellovibrionaceae > CAUJGP01. The sequence continues at coordinate 176,861 of JBEGVH010000009.1, forward strand.
AGCCTGTCAAATGAGCAAGATAGGCCGTTTCTCCCCCTACCGGACTACTGCCCATCAGCGACAAAAACTGAATCGCACCTAAAAGCAATACAAAATATTTTGCCGGCATTGGAAACACCATCATAAAGGCTACGATTCGATCTCCGAATAACTTTCCATAAGCCAATAAAAGCCCGAAAATGGCTCCTGACGCTCCAACGACAGGTGTTAAAAGCCCCAAAGGCGTACCGTTGTATACCAGAGAGTAAAAACCCATACCCAAACAATAGAAAATCCCAGCTCCTATTCCAGAAAAAAGATAATAAACAAGAAAGTATTTACTACCCCAAACTTGCTCCAACTCGGCCCCAAGCCACCAAAGCATCAGCATATTAAAGACGATGTGACTCCAGTCGGCAGAATGCAAAAACATATAGGTTAATGGTTGCCAAAAGTAATGATCAACAATCAGTTTTCCGGGAATCAGAGCAAAAACCGAGCTAAAAGAAAAAAATTCTAAAAGGCGATCAAGTAGAAGCTGACCTCCGATCCAAACAATCACATTAATGATGATCAGTTTTTTAACCGTCGGGGTCATAGGCATCACTACCGGCACCCCTGGGCCACCGCGATAATTCATAAAACCTCCCGCCATGCTTCTTTTAATCGATGGTACGAGGACTCTAAACTTTCAACAACCACTTTCGTTTCCGCAATTAAAGGAAAAAAGTTTACATCGCCAAACCAACGCGGAATGACATGCCAATGAAGATGATTTGGAATCCCCGCTCCCGCCACAGCTCCGTGATTCATTCCCACGTTCATCCCCTCACAGCCATAAACATGGGCGATCACCTTCATGGCCTTACGGAGCATGGCCATCAAATCCTCGTATTCGGCTTCGGTAAGCGCTGTTATATCCCCACAATGTCGCCGAGGAATTATTAAAAGATGGCCATTGTTGTAAGGAAACTTATTCATGACAACCATACTGTATTTAGTTTTAACCAGAGTGAGCGTTTCGAGAGATTCCCTTTTTTTAGCGCAACCACAAAATACGCACCCTTTTGGCTTTACCAGTTTACGAACATATCTGTAACGATCAGGACGAATCATTAGATCACGCTCTTGTGGCCAAATATCTCCAATTCCCAAAGACTTTTTTGATTTTTGTTTCTTGATCGCCATTAATCCATAACCTCATCTAACCAAACACCTGGCATAATAGCCATTGGCTGATTAAAACCCTTGAGCTTTAAAAATTGGATGAGCTTTTTCTGTGGAGTAATCGACCACTCGCTACTCTCTTCATCCTCTCCTTCGAGAATTCGTTCGAGCAGGGACGGTTGTTTTTTTGGTGGTTCAAAGAGCTCATAATCTTTTTTTACCTTGGCCAAATCGGCCAAAAGGGCTGCGGCATCATCAATCGATCCAACTTGATCAGCAAATCCCAACTTAACCGCTTGCTCACCATTAAAGACGCGACCGTCAGCGTAGGCATCTAATACCTGTTCATCGAGTTTTCGCGCTTCTTTCACAGCTCCTCTGAACTGCTGATACGTTTCGGAAATCAAGTTTTGAAAATAGGCCTTTTCTTCTTCTTTCATCGGTCGGTATTCAGAACCTGCATCTTTAAGCTTGCCAGAGGTAATTGCAAATCGATCAATTTTTGCCCAACCGTAGAGTTTTTCGAGGTTGGCGAATTCCATGATAACTCCAATCGAACCGATGAGCGTACCATTGGAAACTACAATTTTATCAGCCGCCATCGAAATATAGTATCCACCGCTCGCATTCAGACTGGGGGAATAAACCACAATCGGTTTTTTTGTTTTTTCTTTAAACTGTTTTAGAGCACGATAAATCTCCTCCGCCGGTCCAACGGCACCACCCGGTGAATTTATTCGAAGTAGAATTCCTTTAACGGAATCTTGATCGCGATATTTTTTTAGTTTTTTCAGAAATTTCTCGCTATCAAGAATAACTCCTTTGATATCAAGAACGAGCAAATTGGATTTTGAACCAATGGTAGGACCATCTCCCTCTTCGTATCCAGCGATAAACGAAAGTCCGATCACGAGCGCTACGACCGCAGCAAAAAGAAAACCCATAAACAAAAAAACAAACCAAGGATTGCGTCTCATCATATTGCCTCCGCTCCGGAAAATTTCACCTCAACTCATGGGCTTACGTCAAACCTTACCCTTCGGCAAAACTGACGCTAAGCATGGTCTTCCGGGAGAAAATTTGCAATGGCATCTCTCTTCCATTAAGGATGTTCGATCTGTTGAGAAGACAAGAGAGGAGCTATCGATGAGCGCAATGGACACCCATGAGGCTGCAAACACGGTTGTTATCAGAAAAACTTTGAGTGGGACTCGCAAGCTTCATCCCCCGTCAGAGGCTCTTGGCTTCGGGAAGTATTTCACGGATCACATGCTCACGATCTCCTACAAAAACAACTCTTGGCAAACACCAGAGATTACACCGTATCAAAACTTCTCCCTTGACCCTGCTTCGTCGGTTCTTCACTACGGTCAGGCCCTCTTTGAGGGAATGAAAGCCTTTCGCCAAGAGTCAGGGAAAGTTACGCTTTTTCGACCAGATTATAACTGCCGCCGAATGAATCTGGGTGCGCACCGACTGTGTATGCCAACCATCCCAAAATCACTTTTTGAAAACGGTATCAAAGAGCTTATTCGGGTCGATTCAGAATGGGTTCCCAACGAGCCGCATTGCTCTCTTTACGTTCGCCCAACAATGATCGGTACCGAGGGCTTTTTAGGTGTTCGACCCTCCGACGAATATATCTTTTTTGCGATTCTTTCGCCCGTCGGGTCCTACTACGGACAGGGAATGCAAGCCGGTGTGAAGATTTGGATCGAAGAAGACTTTGTCAGAGCGGCTCCAGGAGGACTCGGGGCCACCAAAGCCGCAGCCAATTACGCTAATAGCCTCTATGCAGCCCACGAAGCAAAAAAGAGAGGTTTTGCCCAGGTCCTTTGGCTAGATGTCAGCCATCAATTCATTGAAGAAGTGGGAACAATGAATGTTTTTTTTAAATTAGAAGACAAAATTATCACCCCACCCTTGGGAGGAACAATCTTGGCAGGTGGGGTTCGGGATAGCGCCATTCAATTGCTGCAAGACTGGAATATCCCCGTTGAGGAAAGGCCGGTCACCCTTAAGGAAATTCAAGACGCTGCTCGATTAGGAACACTTAAGGAGATTTTTGGAACCGGCACGGCGGCAGTGATAACTGCCGTCGAAGAATTACACATGAAAAATGGAGAAAACATCATACTCCCACAAAAAGGTATGGGTCCAGTCTCGCAACGACTATTTGATACCCTCAATGGAATTCAGAGAGGTATAATTTCTGATAAGTATGGGTGGCTCGTTCATATCTAGTGGCGAACGTTTTTCTACTAAAGAAAATAACTTTATAGATTTTTCGCCAACGACATCGCCGGAGCCAGAGGGAGAACGGTGAAAAAAATAGTGGTTGGCACCCTAGGAAGTCTAACCTTTCTAGGATTCTTTTTTCTTAGTTTTGTATGGTTAACGACGGAACGCTTTGCAGACATCGAGCCCGTTGAAATTAAGTGCACCAAAGAGGCCCCTGCCTTAAACCCTAACAAACCTCTTAAGGTCCTGAGCTGGAATATTCAGTTTCTCGCGGGCAAAAACTACATCTTTTTTTACGACGCCGCCGATGGCTCTGGCAAAGACGAAGCCCCCTCTCGCGAAGATATCAAAATTACTCTCAACGAAGTCACACGAATAATTAAAGATGAGAGCCCCGACGTTGTTCTGCTGCAAGAGGTAGATGTCGATGCCAAGAGAACGGCTCACCAAGATCAAGTCGAACTGCTCCTCAAAACCTTAGCTCCCCTCTATCCTTGCTCTGCAGACACCTACTATTGGCGCGCCGGCTTTGCGCCCCACCCTAAAATTATGGGCAGTATAGGCATGAAGCTGGCAACTTTTTCAAAATATAGAATCACCAGTGCATCAAGACATGCACTCGGTGAGTTTCCTGCTAATTTTGTTGTTCGGCAATTTCGACCAAAGAGAGCCATTCTCGATAGCTCCTTGCAAACAACCACTGGCGCAAGCATTCGGATTCTGAACACCCATCTCGAGGCCTACTCCCAAGGGTCTGATCTTATGCAATACCAAGTCAGAAAAACAGCCGAATTACTGAGTTCTATCGAAAACGCCAGCACGCCGTGGATTCTCGGAGGAGATTTTAATCTTCTTATGCCAGGCCGCAGTTATTCAGATCTCAGCAATAGTCAACGCTCTTACTATCAGATTGAAAGTGAATTCAAAGTGCTTGCCGACAGATTTTCGACAATTCCAAGTAAAAGCGATATTAACGGTGAGCAATTCCAAATGTGGTACACGCATTTTCCAAATGATCCCGAAGTGAAGGGGCCCGATCGAACCATTGACTATATCCTCTACGGTAAAAAGATGATGCCGACTTATTACCAAGTTCGTTCTCGTGACACTCAAAAGATTTCTGATCACTTGCCTTTAATCGCAACCTTTGAGATTCATTAATCTCTAATAAACTATCGAAGGATGCGAACTATGCCACACCTGCGTTTTAGGGCTGTAAATTCAGAGGTTGTTCAAACATTGAGTTCGACTCTGCCACAAGAGCTTTCTCAAACGATGAATACAGATGCCGATAATTTTACTTTTGAATCTGTCGCAACAGATTTTTTTTCCAACGGCCAGGCCACATCGAGCTACCCATTCGTTGAAGTGCTATGGTTTGAACGCACTCAAGAGGTTCAAAATTTGTCGGCCACAGTTATTACCGATCATGTAAAAAAATTGACCGCAGCCCAAGACGTCGTCGTTGTTTTTATCGCTCTAAATAAAAAAGCTTATTATGAGAACGGAAAGCACTTTTAATTGATTCAAGCTTCTTGCTCAAAAGCCATCGTCTGACCTGGGAGATCCAGCCGAAACAGACGTCTTAAAATAATACGATTCGTTGGCTCTAAAAAAAATTAGTCTCAGTCCAACCTCCATCGAAAAAAATCGATATATAATGAGCTTGAATGAAGGCGTTTTTCTTTTACCTCAATTATTGGCGTGGTTACTTTTTTGCTTGTTTGACTTTCTTGGGTGGACTTGTTGGGGGCTATTGGAGCTTTCTTGGCCTGGGCATCATCTTTGTTCTCCACCCTTTGATGGATAATCTGATTCAACGAAACATCAATATACCTCCCTTCCGTCTCAGATCCAAATGGTCGGTGGCGCCTCTGGTCTTCGCCCTACCTTTTCTTTGCCTGTTTAGCTTTGGAGGACTTCTGCTGGCTATGCAAGCCAATCAATTAGAAATGATCGGTCTAATACTCTCTTTTGGAACGATCCTGGGAGTTTTAGGAATTAATACGGCTCATGAGTTGGTTCACAGACGCGAAGGATGGTTACGCCATCTAGGCATGGGCATTTTAACCATAGTGAATTTCACCCACTGGGAAACCGAACATGTGTATGGGCACCATAAAAACGTTGCAACGCCCGACGATTCAGCCACTGCGAGAAAAAATGAGTGGATTTACATTTATTATTTTCGCTCCTATTTTGGTGGACTCATGAGCTCTATCAGGATTGAAAATCAGAGACTCAAAAATAAAAAATCTTTTAATCCGTGGCAGAATCGAATTTATTGGTTTGGTCTTCTGCAGTTGCTGATCACAATTTTTGTTTACGTTATTTCTGGCTCCGCGGGCCTTTTATTCTGGATAGGACAAAGCATAATGGCTATTTTGCTTCTTCAAACGGTCGACTATATAGAACACTATGGCTTATTGAGACAGAAAAATGAGATGGGAGTTTACGAACCCGTTAAAACAAACCACTCTTGGGATAGCTACAAAGCTTGGACCAATTACACACTCTTCAATTTAGGCTTCCATTCCCACCACCATCATAAGGCCTCACTGCCATACACGGAATTGCAAGCACAACCCACGGCCATGCATTTACCTCTTGGTTACTCTGCTATGGCACTTTTGGCATTGGTACCACCCTTGTTTTTTATGGTGATGAACCCTAAATTAAAGAAAGTAGATGGCACCCAAAACTAACTGAAATGTTTGTTTTGAAAAATCCATACCCGAACTTTTACTTGGAAAATTAACAACGTCTACTTTAAAGGTGGTAAATTTTCGCCCCAACCGCATATTGTATCCCGCTGAACCAATGGGGGTCACTTCAGTTTTAGACTTTTCAGTACTTATTGTTGAAGAAAAGCTTGAAGGCAAATAAAGACCTAATCCTCCGCCAACCCAGAGGCCTTCTGTGCGCCCCTCCAAGAGGTAACGGGCTAAAGCTTCAACAGCAATATAACTGGCCGTCTCTTTGTAGTTGAAGGCCTCAGAATCCAGAGTGGCGGTTCCTGACACGCTAAACGGATGAATGCCCACAGAGCCCAGCAACACCCAAGGAGGTTTAATAGGGTAATCCACAACAAACCTGTAGCCAATAGCGTTCCCCGCAAAGGATCCTGCCCCAACCGATGCTAAATTTAAGTATCGAGAGGTCATGATAAAGTCGGCGCCGAATCCGTAAAACATCTGCCGTGAACCCTGAGCCTCAACTCTTGGATTCGGGCGAACCATGGCAGAACTTTCGTTTTTTGAACGACGATCGGGTGGAGTTCGTTGTTGAGCAAGCTCCGTCGAGTCTCCGGCCTTCCCTCGACCCTTTAGCAATTTGCCAAGAGCTCTATTGCCCTTGATCTTTAAAACTTGAAATAAACCGATTTCTTTATTGGAACTGTTATCAAGAATAAAGTACTTGTCTCCCGGCGACGGCGCCGACTCTCCATCAAAATTAAAGATAACCTTTGCTCCTGTTATTTTCTCCACTGACCCAGCAATGGCCGAAGAACAAACAAAACTCACAGACAACGAATAGACAGAAATGATGAACTTAATATTTTTTTTCACTTCTATATTGTCTCCATAGTTATGCCATTAGACAACCAGACCTTAGGTTAGGTTTTTGAAACTCGCTTTATTTCCAATCACGATTAACAAACAAGCGAAGGCAACGAGCAGAGGGCGAGCCTGCACTTAAGACAAACTCATTCATTTTCCAAGGCTCTTTTTTAAAACGAGGGCTATGGTGATATAAAAAATAATGCATAATATATTTGGCATCCGAAGCCTCGGACGTCGAACTTGCTAAAGAACTGCTACTTACCTTTCGAAAAATGGCGTTCCAGAGCTTTTCATCCTGTGGGCACAAGAAATCATTAATGCGAGACTCAGAGTAGGTATTTAAGGAAGAGGCAAACTGATCTTTTTGAAAAACGACGCTTTTTACATTTCCTCTTCGGCGCACCCGATTCTCGATCACCAACGAAATGGCATTCGCCAATTTATCATTTTCGTCAGGGCAATTGGCGGCTAGGGTTTCGGCATAAATGAGTCTTGCTTTGAGTTCATCATCCGAATCAGAGTTCAAGGCTTCTTGGATTTTTTTGTATTTCTCCTTTGAGTTTTTATTGACTTGAATAGAAATCTTCACTTCTGAAATTTGTTTTTGATCGAGGCATCGCGGAAGCTCAGTTAGTTTTATGTTTTGTTGCGAGGTAGCTGGATGTGAGGTGCCGACTTCCTCGGCTAAAACGAGAGTACAAAACAATAAACCGCTGACAGCAACCACGACTCTTCGACTTAACATACCTACTCCAATGCCATTGAATACGCTTATCGGTACAGTTTGAAGACTCGCTTCTCACCACGCAAGCAAAGACACACCGACCCTAGAAGGCCCTTGGCTATTTACCCGGTCATAAGGAGATTTTTTACCCCCCACCATCGAAAATGGCACTTGGTTTGCTAATTTGTAAGTGCGTGGGCTAAAAGTGTTACCAGTTCAAATAAAACCCTTCTAGCCCCCCCACAAAGGGAAGTAGGAATATGAAAACTAAACAAAAATTGATTTTTTGCCTAATTGTTATTGTTTTGCATAGTCGACTTTCTGACTTTTTTCCAAAAAATCCGTTCGAAAGGAAAGTGTCTCAAATCGAGAACGTTTCTCGTTTTCCAGCCTCTGAAACCAATGAAAACGATCGCCTTTACGAATTCAAGTCTCGCCTCATTGATATAGAGACCAATAATAACATGAATTTTTATCAATTTCAGAACGACATGAAGAATCTATTTAATGAATACCACGACGTTCTCACTGATCTTGCTCCGGAGTCGCTCATGCGACCTGCTGTCGATAACAATGGAACCCCTTTGATTGTTACCAAAGACCTCACCAATGCCGAGTATCTTATTGAAAATCGCTTTGCTTTTTTATCTTTTGCAAAGCGTTCAAAAGACGATGATAGAGAACTTGAGTTGAGAAAGTCTATCGCCATTCTTAATGAATTCAAAAAGCGTTTCCCCAATGAATTCGAAAAGGTTCAATACAGCCTTGTCTCGGGCTATGCCTACGGAGACTGCGGCAGTCGCGAACCAGGCGTTTGCCGCCCCAAATCTTTAATTGACCATCTAAAAAAACAGCTCAAAGCCGAGGGAACTCCTGTCATCAAGGAGGAGATGATCGACCTCATTCCAAATCTTGATCTTGACCCTGGTACAATAAAAGACATAAAGACCCCCTCCGCCAACGCAAAAGATGCATGTAAACGCTCTTATAAGAAAATTCTAGCTGCCGTAGAAGAGCAACTTCTCCAAAAGCCAACTGGCCAGCGCCTCGTCTTTAGCGGAGAGGGTGCGGTAAACAGAAACCTCTATCTTTCAGACATCAATAAAATTGATGTCTCAATGGAGTATCAGGGCGCCCGTGTTTCATCTCTGAGTATTCAATGCATAACAAGCAAGGGGGAGATCACCTTAGACATTCTGAACCCCAAACATAAAGGTGAGTTTATCGATTGGATCAACAAACGACGCACCCAAGGCTCTTCTAAAGCAAAATCAAAAAGCGGAGCCCAAAGGCTGCCAAATCCTACCCCTCCTGATCACAGTGGTGCCCTCTGACCCCTCAAAAAGCTGGGTCCAGCGGCCACGTCTGCTCACAAAGGGGGCGCAGCTCTACCCACATAGGAATTTGGTAGACCATCCCCTCTCGTTAATATTATATTTCAGTTGTTTATTCCTAGAATTATCACCGGTTTTTTAAAATGAACCGAAAGGAACTGAAAACAATGGAAACTACTCTGGTAAAAACAGTCTATCGAGAAACAGAAAAGTTTTTAGATAAAGAAATCCATCTTTCTGGATGGGTACGTAAAATTCGTGATCAGAAAAATTTTGGGTTCATCGAATTGAATGACGGAACTTTTTTTAAAGGGCTCCAAGTCGTATTTGATACCAAGCTCGCGAATTTTGAGGAAGTGGCCAAACTTCCAATTTCTAGCTCGATTCATGTCTTCGGAAAACTAGTAAAATCCCAAGGGGCTGGACAAGCCTTTGAAGTGATCGCTCACAAAATTGAAATTGTTCAAGTGGCCGATCTTAAATACCCCCTTCAGAACAAACGTCACAGTTTCGAATTCTTGCGAGAAATTGCGCATCTTCGCCCTCGCACCAACACTTTTTCTGCGGTGTTTCGAGTTCGCTCCGTCTTAGCTTTTGCTATCCATAAATTTTTCCAAGAAAACGGCTTCGTCAACGTTCACACTCCTATTATCACGGGCTCTGACTGTGAAGGTGCGGGTGAAATGTTTCGAGTCACTACACTCAAACTTGACAAGCCTCCTCGCAAGGCCGATGGCACTATCGATAGTTCCCAGGACTTTTTTGGAAAAGAAACGAACCTCACCGTGAGTGGCCAATTGAATGGAGAGACTTATTGTGCGGCGTTCAGAAACATCTATACCTTCGGTCCTACTTTCCGCGCTGAGAACTCAAATACATCAAGACACGCCGCTGAGTTTTGGATGATTGAACCTGAGATCGCCTTTGCTGATCTGTCTGCCGACATGGAACTCGGCGAAGCCATGATCAAGTACATCGTTCGTTACGTGATGGATCAGTGCCCCGAAGAAATGGAATTTTTCAACCAATATATTGAGAAGGGTCTGTTCGATAAACTCAACAACCTACTAAACAACGACTTTGCTCGCGTGACATACACTGAGGCGCTAGAGATCCTTAAAAAATCTGGAAAAAAATTCGAATACCCTGTTGATTGGGGCATCGATATGCAATCAGAACACGAACGCTACCTCGCAGAGGAACACTTTAAAAAACCCGTGTTCGTAACAGATTATCCAAAAGAAATTAAAGCTTTCTACATGAAACTTAATGAGGATGGAAAAACCGTGCGTGCCATGGACCTTCTTGCACCGGGGATTGGCGAAATCATTGGCGGCTCTCAAAGAGAAGACCATCTGGAAACTCTCGAAGCTCGAATGAAAGAAGTGGGTTTAAATCCCGAAGACTATTCATTCTATCTCGATTTACGCCGCTATGGCAGCTTCCCTCATGCGGGATTCGGTCTCGGTTTTGAGAGAATGATGATGTACCTCACTGGCATGACAAACATCCGTGACGTCATTCCGTTCCCTCGAACGCCAAATAATGCTTTGTTTTAAAGGATAAAAAAAAGGGTAACCACTTGGTTACCCTTTTTTGATTAGATCCTCTCTCTTAAAAACAGCGCCACTCTTCTCCCCATCGGTCCTGTAGCAACGGAAGAATTTCTAATCGAAGTCCATTCTCTAGAGTGACTTCTAGATTGTTATAACCAAGATTAAGAAAATTAGTTCCTCGGTTAATCGCCTCCATCGCCGCATCAACTCGCGGAGAGGACTGGAGTGCCTCAATAAATCTGCCTATACCTCCTCCTCCATAACAAATAGTTCTTACAAACTCATTGAGCTCTATTTCCATTGAATTGAAACGTCTCACAAAGATGTTTTCTAGATTGAGTGTCGTTGTGTTTGTATAGATATAGTAACGAGCTTCAAAGTCTTTCACCTTAAACACTTCCAAAGTACCCGTTCCCAAGCGGGGCGGATAGCTCACAAGCCTTTCAACGTTATTCTTATCTCCACTAAAAAACCCATGAGCCACAATCACCTGTTGCTTGTTCATGAGATCACAGTTTTTTGCACGGGGGTAAAAATAGATTTCTTTTCTTAAGCCATTGTCTAAAGCCGATCTCTCGAGGAGCCCGATGAGCTTGTGCTGAATGTTTTGCTGGCATTGCTCTAGCGTTACGGGCACATAAGCCCTCATATACACCGTCTCTGCCTTCACCAGTGAAATTGGCATTGCTATAAAGAAGAGACCTAACATCAACAAATTTTTCATGCATTTAACCTTTCGGCCCCTTTTGGGACCTCTGAAATTCGGATTTTCATTAGGCATTAACTAACTTTTAGACTCGAGGCCGTCAACGCCGAAGCCAGTACTCTTTCTCTTTTACCAACCCAAAAATCGGTATGTTTCTTGATCTCTAGGGTGACCAGTCGAGGTCAAGATGGGTCAGATCAAATTTAACCAAGGAAAGGAGCGCCGAAGTGGCGTTCTACTGACGACACTTCTAACACTCGCCTTGCAATTGCCGGCACTCGCGGGAGCAAACTCCGTCCGCCTTTGCGTAGAAACGCTCCAGCCAACGGCCGCTAACTCTTCTTCAGAAGACCTGGCGCCCCTCAAACAAGCCATTTTAGAAACTTATATAGACTCCCTTTCTATTAGCCTTATGGAACAAGGGCAAAAGGACCTCTCCAATCGACTTAAATTTGCGAAATCAGGCCTCTTAAAAGATCTGGCCCAAACCCCTTGGAACTCTCAAACAGAGCTTTTGATAGACCTCACTCGTCGATCGCAGGTTCGCCTCCAAACCGACTCCCAAGAGCAATACTTTGTACGAAAGGCTGCCAAGCATGCTATTTCCTACCTGGATCTGAAGAACGCTCCCTTCTTTACAATCCTTCATGACCTTCGTTTTTCGAGCCAGCAAGACGATGTGCAATTTTCATTTGGTCACAGTCGCGACTCTTTTAGTCGCGACCTTGCTCACACAAATTGGTCGGGTATTGAATTTTATATTGCTAATCGCTTGGGGCCCCTCTCTGCTGTTCTCGATAACCTCACCCCTGCAGACCGAGTAATTCTTTCAAATATTTCGATCGATTCCCTCTCGCCATTTTTTGGTGATGGTGACCAAATAGCTCGGCTCGAACTACCTTTGGCAAGCTATGAAAAAGAAATCTACTGGGTGATTCACCCTCACCAACGTCGCACTCTTTTAATCACAAATTTTGGTGGTAGTTTTTACCTCCAGCATTTCGAGGCGATGGTTCGACGCCGCCTCTTAAAAAATGATGGTAATATTCCTGTTGTTCGCATCGAATCACCTAAGCTCTATGAGAAAAAATCAAACCAACTCCTGCAGTTTGTAGTGGCCCATTCGGCCTCTTTCGCCGATGTGACAGCTATTGCCATTGGCTACACAGAGGCCGTGCACAAGCAGTTTGCACCTTACCTGCATCAAGAAATAAATTCCACAGGCATCGAAACTCAATCCAAACTCTGGAGTGCAAATATTTACAAACTTCCGAATGGTGAAACCCTAGCTCTCCTCAAAGGCGATGTAGGAACCCATGGCGAGGTTTTGGGTCGGCAGGTAGAAAAGGCCCTTACCGCACTTCCAAAGTTGCGAAAATTCTTTTTTGGCGGCTCTGGTGGAAGTTTAAAATCAACGATGCCTTACAGTTTGAAATTTCCAAACTTTGTTGAAACGCCCAATGGAAAAATTAAAAATCTCTTCAAAGATGCTTCGTGGAATTTTGGCCACTTCAGCGTAGAAACGCCCCTTATTGAAACCCCTCAATTACTCCATACCAAATTGCACCAAGATCTTGGCACCGTCGACATGGAGGTGAGTACTTTAGCCGCAATACTTGATAAACATGGTATCGAGCTTGGCTCTGCCATTTTAGTTACCGACTATCCTCTTTCGCGCCGTGTTTTTGAAAAAGTGCAACTCGGTGATCAAGACTTTCAAGCGAAGAGACAAGCCCGAGCCCTCTATGCCCAGGCCATCGAGCTATCTCTACGAGGGCAAAACGAACTTTTAATTCAACCCATTGAGCAAAAGAATCAGAAAAACCTTAGTACCTTATCGAAAGGCTATCTCGAAACTATTCGCCGCCGGGTCCGTTGGCCTCTAACCCCCGAGGAGGAGCGTCTCCTTGAAAAATATGAAAACTTGCCCTGGCGAACCGTGATTCGAGTGAGTCCTGGCAGACTTCACTGGATGCTCCAAGATCAGGTTTTGCTGTCAACCAAACAGGTCACTCACTTTTACAATGCACCGGTGAAGCCATTCACCCCCGACATTGAAGAACAAATGTTTGGTGCCTATGATTATGTTTTTGCTCAATATGGATTTAATCTCGGACATCCCCAGTATGGAGAGATTGTCATTGAACTCAAAGACGATGTTCCCGTCAAGCGGGGCTGGGCGACTCCTTTTTCGGGATGGTACGCAAAAAATAAAACGGACTCTCCAGAGGCGGCGCTCAAGTATCTAAGTTCCAGGGTCGTGAACGGAACTGACCTCAAAGAGCTAATGAAGCTGCGATGGATTGATTATATTCAAAGGCTTTCAGCCCCAGAGCGGCAATCCCTCCTGGACGCTTCGCCCGAAGACTTGATGACCTCTTGCCGACAACTGAGTTGCGACAAAATGGAGGTAAAAATTCCTTCGTTTATTGATCTCGACGAAATAAAACGTGTTTACCTCCCCGAGCACCTAAGATCGGCCTTTGAGGATCGCTTGAAAAACGAAGGCCTCGAAACGATAAATTTACCCTAAGAAAGAAAAGATAATTGTTGCCGGTTGAGCGATTCGTTGACGTTAAATCACCGAGATGAGCCCCTTCGCTTTTTGCCAAGATAGGTCGCGCGCATTTTCTCAGGGAGTCTTTCGATGGCGTAGCGAAGCATGGTTCTCGGCATTTTCGCAGAATTTTGATTCAGAAAATTAAGCAACACCGACTCATTGCGCTTGCCGATCTCTCGCAGCATCCAGCCTGTCGCTTTGTGAATCAAATCGTGCTGATCATTGAGTAGTTTTTTGGAAATCCAAAGCGTCTCTTCAAAATCATTTAAGCGAATAAAATAAAAAGTTGAGACAATCGCAATTCGCCGTTCCCAGAGATCCTCAGAGCCGGAAAGTTGTCGCAACAGGCGACGATCACGATCAAAGAGGTAGCCTCCGACAATCGCTGGTGCCGTCACATCCACAAGATCCCAATTATTGATGGCGCTTCGATGATTGAGGTAAAAATCAAAAGTAGCTCTCATTGAAAGAGCGTCGTTCTTGCTTTGTGCTTTCTTAAACTGAAGAGTCAAAATAACAAGGGCGAGCATTCGCTCCTCGTGCAGAGGTGAGCCCAACAAAGGGATTAGCTCTACGGGTGAAATTGAAACAAACTCAACGGCGATGACTCTGATCTCTGGCATCGTCACACCCAAAAAGATGTCACCATGCCCATACTCACCCGGGCCCGTTTTAAAAAAACTTTGGAGAACTTTTGCTTTGGCAGGCTTGGCGTTCGCTTTTAATCTTTGTTTTAAAATCGCTGCGGTCATTTGCAATTCTTCATGGTTAATAGTGGGAAATTGTCATTTAATTATATGTTAGCAATAAGCAAAGTACCCAGGCAATCCAAGTACTAAACCAAAAGCTATTAACAGAAGGAAAAGTTTTAGAATATTTAAAAGCATGTGACGGCAGCCGGATCAACTCCCCTGAAAGACCGCAGAAATGGAAATTTATCCAAAAGGCCTTCGTTTCAGAAAGAGAGGCCTAGCAAACTAGGCCTCATTGTTGTCTTAAAGTTGTCTAGTGAATGTCACTTCTCCCCAAGAGTTTCCGGTGCCAGCGGCAGCGCTGGTGGTTGTAAAGGTCTTGTTTTGAGTGGAGCTCATGCTTCCAGTGGGATCAAAACCAAAAATAGTGCCCGTAAGCTGGGTTCCCAAGTTGTAACGAATATCCCAATTTGAGCTTGAGTTTCTGGTAATCGCGGTGCTGTCGAGCGCGCCTGGAGTGGTCGTTGAATAATTGGCCCCTTTAATCACGGTGAATGAATTATCATCATCAGGCATTAAGGACGCAAGGATGGGATTGCCTGAGGGGTCAAGTATCAGAGTCATCCAACCAGCAATTATTGAGCAGCTTGAGGCGCAAAGACGATCGCCTGGCGCTGACCCTTGACTCCAATTCGCTGCGCTTGTTGCCCAACGATATCCGAGAACAGAACCTGGTGTTCCGACAAAAATATAGGTCGACTCTTCGAAGACCGTAGTAAAAAAGAACGCTTTACTCGCCAAACTGCTATAGCTGGGGCCGGGCGTGCTGAAGTTAGTATTTGCATTGTAAAATCGTAGCAAACGGCCGGTATCGATCAGCAGAGTGATCGAAGGTGTAGAATCTCCTCCAACGGTGATTCCACCTGCGATCATATATTCTTTTTGAAAAGTCTCTCCGCCGGTACTACCAGACTTGCCCAAATAGACATTCATGTTTTCGGGAGCCACACTACCAAAATCACTCGTCGTTGTTGGAAGGTTAGCGTCAAGTCCCTTACCGCTGCGAGTACAATTGGTCGCGGCGGCGCCAGAAGTGTCTCCGGTGTTTGCCTTGTATTTGCCAGAAACACAACCTTTCATCTGGCCCAAATTTTTATAGGTAACTGTTAGCTTATCGAAAGTGCCTGTTTGGTTCACCGACATCACGCCAAGAGGTGCTGTTTCTCCAGCGGCGAGTTCCGGGCATCCAAGCCCAGTGGTTCCATCGGGAAGAGTCATCGAAACCTTTTGCACCAGAGTTCCGTCGGCTTTTACACCGCACTGGCAAGTTTGTCCTTCTGGAACGGTGATTGGATTGCCATTGGTATCGATGCATTCCAATTTAGTGAAGAAGTTACTCATATCCACACTCGAATCACGAACTGTGAGGGCTTTACCCGAGCTGTCGCTAAAGATCGGCACATTCACCGAATGATCTGTAGAGCTTCCAAGCACCATGCTTGTGACCTTAAACGTGACTTCGTCAGCGGGTCCGCTGCCGATACTGGAATTGAGAAAACCGTTGGCATCAACGGTATTCATTCTGAAGAGGGAATCGCTTCCAACACCCGAAGAGACCATTCTTACTTTTAATGAGTGGGTGGTGCCACTTCCACCATCTGACCCACTGTTCGAGCTTTTGCTACAAGCGGCCGCCAATAAGAGCGAAATAATTGCTCCCATCATGAGATGTTTTTTCATAAAACCTCCTTGTTGTTTTATCATTTAGTATTTTGAGGTCACTTTTATTAAGTGCTCAACTCAATAAAAGTTGAGTGAAGATTTGAAGGTCTAGGCTTCTAGAGGCGTTTTCTGTTGAATTAGAACAGTGTCGCCTACCTTAGTAATTCTGTATTTCCATAGGGCCAGCTTTTTGTTTAGCTTCCAAAGAAATGTATTGATCGTTCCAGTTTCCAGCCTTGTTAGTTTCCAAATTTCGGTTCGGAGTTCTTCGTTGGTGACGGGTTTTGGATATTTCTTCACAAGCATGGACAGCATTTGAAATTCAATCTTCGATAGATCAACGTCTTGGTCATAGAGGTTGGCTCTCAGATTGTGCGGCAGAAGTCTAAGGCCGTGCAGCCGTAACTCTGCTTCCTTTTTATTGCCAGCGGCTCGGTTGACTGAATTTCGAATACGGATGATCATCTCTTCGGGATGCATAGCTTTCCAGAGATAATCGTCTGCTCCGTTTGAAAGCATCTCGAGTCTCGACTGAAGCGACTCATCGTTCGAGAGTACCAAAACAGGAGTTTTCTCACTTACTGATTTGCAGTAACGAATCACATCGAGACCTACTTTGCCTTCGGGCAAGTCCATGTCGATCAGTAGGGCATCGTGATGATGAAGATCTGGGAGCTTCAATTCCTTGAGTTGAGCAAAGGATTGAAGAGTAGTAAGTTTAAAATGAGGTGTAAACTCCTCAGTAAAAAGAGAGACGAAGCCAGGATTATCTTCAAGCCACAAAATACTGGGCAAATCTTTCACTTGCTTTAAGTCCATGGTTGCTTCCCTGAGGTAGGACTAAAGAATGGATCTTAATTCGGATTTCCTCAACTCAAAAAAAAGTGATTTGACCATTTTTTAAACAAATAGAGATAATTTAGTGCAGACAAATGACTATGGAAAACCAGTACTACTCACTACCCGATGAAGCCTACTTAGCCACAAGGCAAACTTATGTGCAGCGGTTTACGTTGATCTATAGCTCAACGACGCTGGTATTCTCAGCTTATTTTTCACCCCAAGATTTTAATTTTAAAGTGGCGCTAATCATCAACGTCCTTTTGTTTTTGATCGGAGCTCCCTACTGGTTTCGTAAAACGAGTATTCCTCATCTCTATCTTAACGTACTCTCACAGGTCTCGAATGCGTTCGCATCGATCTGGATTTGCTCTTTCTTGGGCCCAACGTCTCACATCAATCTCGTTGCGATCCCACAGTTTATTTTGGTTTTAATGATGTTTGGAGGAAAGTACCGACTTCTGAGCTGGACTCTTGGCGCCATTTGCGTATTTCAACTCTCCTTGCCACTCTTTCCCTTTGTTAACAATTGGTATCTGAATAAGCGGATGCCCGAAGAGCATTTAGTGATTCTGCGAGAGCTAATAGACCTTTTGATTTTAATACTTACTATTTATCAATTTCGCGTGATCTCTGAAGCTTGGAGAGATGCCCTTGTCATTGTTAAGGATGAAAAACAAAAGCTCCAAACTGAGAGTGAGTGGCGATTTCGACTTCTGAGGATTCTGAGTCACGATATTAAAGAGCCCATGGTGAGTGCTCTCCAGCTTTTGCGAAAAATTCGCCGAGGAGCCAAAGAAGATCTCGATCCACGTTTGATCAATCAACTTGAGAATTCACAGATGATGATCCGTGAAATCATTTCGAATGTGGAGTCTTATGCCTCGGCCCACCAAGATTTGCAATTGCCAAGGGTCTGGTTATCTCCTCAAGAGGTTCTTGAGAAGATTATGCCTTGGCTTAAAAGCAGGCTCGAAGAAAAATTAATTTCGATTTCTGATTCTAACATCTCTGAAAATCATCGTATCTGGGTAAATCCCGAAGCTTTCATCTACCAGGTTTTTCTTAACATCTTATCGAATGCCATTAAGTTTAGTCCTGCCGGTTCGAAAATCGACTTTTCATCAGAGCAAATGGGCCAGACAGTGATATGGAAAATTCGGGATCAAGGAAAAGGAATCAATCCTGAGGCCTTCTCCGAACGAAATTTCTCGGAACCTGGGACTCAAGGAGAATCTGGCTCCGGACTTGGAATTCGCATTGCAAATCTAATTGCGCATAAACAAGATCTAGAACTGATATGGAAAAAAATGGATCAACCACAGACAGGCACCGAAGTTTCTATTGTTAGTCGTAGCCTTTAAGTGGGAGCTATTGCTTGAGCTCCTCCTATCGTAAATCAAATACGTCAAGCCGAAGAAGGACCAACTCACTTGCTACTAAAAAAAGCTGCCCTGACTTCTTCCTAAAAAAAATGATTCAAGTGTTTGAGGAACATACGCTCTCAACGGAGTGATTGTAACCTTTAATAACTACAGGCTTCGCTTGCTAAATATTTAAGATGTTTTGGATTTTGGGTGATTAGAACCGTAGAAATGATAAAGGCCCCAAGGTTTACCTTGAGGCCTTTATTGGTTGCGGGGGCAGGATTTGAACCTACGACCTTCGGGTTATGAGCCCGACGAGCTACCAGACTGCTCCACCCCGCGACAGAAACGCGTTAAAGCGTTGGTCGGTTTTACGAGCAGGCCGAGTTGAAGTCAAGGTGCATTTCGAATAGTTTATTTATACATAGGGTCATTGTTTCGCAATAAAGGTTCATGACTGTTCGTTTGGTTCCTTCTAATAAAAGATTAGTTTCAATCAAGAACATTAAAAGGACTCATCATTTCATGAAACTCTACCGTCATTATAAACAAAAATACTATAAGCTTTACGGAATCGCAAAACACAGTGAAACCCTTACAGATGTTGCCTATTATGAATGCTTGTATGAAAATACGGCAGGTCAATTTTGGGTTCGACCTGATGAACTCTTTTTTGGAAACATCGAACTCAATGGCAAAACCGTTCCGCGATTTGAAGAGGTAAAGCTTCAAATACAACCACCACTGCCTGCTGATAAAAATCAACTCAAAGAACTAAAGCTCTTCTTCGATTCGCTCGCCGGACATGATCGAGAAAATTCCCCGTTTGAGCAACTACCCGAAGAAAAAACACTCTTTATTTCCAAGGCCCTCATCGAAGATCAACTCGTTGCTGCACTCATTAGCTACAGATTAACCTCACACATTTTTCACAACGTTTGGGGTGGTGTCACCCCCGCTTTACAACGCCTCGGCATTGCCTCTGATCTTTTGGGGACGCAGCTTGATTGGTGCCTCGCTAATGGCTACACCCACCTACGCACCCAAATCCCCAATACCTTCACCCCTGCCCTTCATCTCCACCTCACCCAGGGGTTTACCATTGTGGGGACAGACCCCAAAGATCCCACCAAAGATCCCAATGGGCCAGCCCAAGAACTGCTCATCAATTTTATTAAAAAACTTATGTGATTCCGATGATTTAAGCAGGTCTAACCTTCGACTTGTCCTTGAGTTTTTACTTTAACTTCCCTGCCATCATTGGTTTTATTCAAATATTTCAAAAAAATACCGATAACTAGTCGAAACTTCCTAGTGAAATACTTTGTTCGCTTAGGCCTCGAATTTGGCAAGGATGTGAGATATGTTTGAAAATCAGAGGGGCGAATCACTTGTTTCGGTACTTTTAGCCGCTGCCATTTTAACAATTATCATTTCAGGCATAATCTCGATGCAGGTCAACCAACAAAGAGAAACTCGCTATTTAAGTGAGAAACTCGCCGTTTTAGGGCTCGAAAGCATTTTAGTTCCCAATCTCTCTAGCGGTTCTATTTGTGTTTTCGAACTCAATAACCCATCAAAACTGACCTTCAATTCGACGAATACCACCACAGTCGCAGCTGCAAAAATTTTGGTAAGTGCCATCCACGCGGCGCCCTCTTCCTTAGCCCCCATTATTGCAAAGAGCAATGATATTAAGCCTATTTCCCCTGAAACTCCTTCGGTTTTTGTAAAACAAATTTATTTAACAGATTTTGTGGGTTCAGGATCGACTTATACAGCTAACTGGAAAATTAGTTTTGATTCAAACAAGCTGGTCCGTGCCTTGAGCCCAATCTCGATACCCGTAGTTTTAAAGGTCGATAACGCGAATCCAACCTCCACAAAAATTACTGGATGCAATAAGCCCAATGAACCACAAACAATCCTTGGCACAAACCCAACATGTCCTTCCGGTCAATCATGGATCGCTCGCCGCTGGATAACGCCAAGTTGCTCAAACTATGGCGGCGCCTGCACCCTCTACCAGGGTTGGTCGGGAGCGCCACCTTCCTGTGAATCGTGCGTTGACTGGGAAAAATGCCATATTTGCTATTCCTCAAAATGGGATGCGGCTCAATGCATTCCGAATCCAATCTAGGTCAGACTCAATATTTTTGCCAACATCACCTCTTTGGCGGGTTGCGGGAATATTTGAGAGCGAATCTTGCATTTTGAATATTTTGGAGTAGTTTGCGACCCCATGTCTTCAACCTATTGAATCTGGAGCACGACGTGATCATAAAATTGGCCGAAATTAGCGAAGAAGGTGAAAGTTTTTCTCTCTCTCGTCAGTCGGGTGAACTTAATACCACACTGAACGACCTGATCGGAGAAAATGACTATAATATAGAGTTCACCATCAACCCCCTCGATCAAGGCTTCGACTTGTCTGGCTCTGTCAAAACCCAAACACCCGAACTCTGTTCTCGCTGTGGAATTGATATTAAAATCAAAATAAATAAGTCATTCAGAGAACTTCTACTCCCTCGGCTAAAAACCCCAGAGCAAGGCGATCACTACTCCCGCGTCAATCATTATACCGATTTGCATGAAGAAAACAGCCCGAGCGTGATCGAGTGCGAAAACCTCCTATTTGATGTGGGCGAGTTCTTTCACGAATTGATTGGCCTACAAATTCCACTTAAACCAGTGGGAGAGACGGATGATAAAGGTGACTGCTTAGTTTGTGGTCTCAATGTTGAAACCACAAATTTTGGGTACGATGAAGCTGTTCCGGCCCAAAAAAATAACCCTTTTGGCGTTCTGAAGAACATAAAGTTGAATTAACAGTTGATTTTGCGAAAAGTTTCGTTATTTTACCGAGTTCGTTAGATTTACAAATTACACAAAGGCTTTTTATAGCCCATTTGAGAGGTGACGTATGCCAACACCCAAGAAGAAAACTAGTCGTTCACGTAGAGATATGCGCCGTTCACACGACGGATTATCCACTCCAGCCATGTCATTAGATGCAAAATCTGGTGAATGGGTTCGCCCCCACACTGCCCACAAAGGCACTGATGGAGCTTACTACTACAAAGGAAAACAGATCAGCGCTGCTAAATCTAAAGAGTAATCTCAATGATTAAGACGCCGTTCCGATCCAGAGTTGCAGGCATTGGTTCTTATCTTCCCGAAAAAATACTAAGCAACCATGATCTTGAGAAAATGGTTGATACCAATGATCAATGGGTTCGTGAAAGAACCGGAATCGAACGGCGGCACATTGCAGCTGATGGTCAATATACGAGTGATTTGAGTTTAATCGCGACAGAGCGTGCTCTTGCCGATGCTCAACTCAAAGCCTCTGATATTGATCTCATACTCCTCGCAACTGTCTCTCCGGACCAAGTGATGCCCAATACGGCCTCTGCTCTTCAGCAGAAACTAGGCATTTCCAACATTCCTTGTCTCGATATTTCTGCCGCTTGCTCAGGATTTATTTACGGGCTTTCTATAGCCGATCAATTCATCCGCACGGGAATGTATAAAAACATTTTGGTGATTGGTGCCGAAGTCTTACACCGTATCGTTAACTACAAAGACAGAGAAACCTGTATTCTCTTCGGTGACGCCGCTGGTGCGTGGATTATTTCGCGAACTGATTTCGATGCCAAAGAAGGGATCTTCAGCACCCACTTGCGTGCCAATGGGGAACTCGGTGAGCTCTTCGTTTTACCTGCGGGCGGCTCTAAAATTCCTTTTTCCCAAGATGCTCTCGAAAAAAACCTTCAATTCGTTACCATGAAGGGCAGAGAGATTTTCCGTCATGCTGTTCGCACATTGACTGATTGTTGCCATGAAGCTCTTAATGCTAACAATGTTGATAGCTCTCAGGTTGATTGGCTGGTGCCTCATCAGGCCAATGTTAGAATTCTTGATAGCGTTGCTGATCACTTCGAAATTCCTAAAGAAAAAGTTATTATTAGTTTACACGAAACAGGAAACACCTCTGCCGCTTCTATTCCCGTCGCCTTCGACTTAGCTGTCAAAGAAGGAAAGATCAAACGTGGTCAAATGATTCTTCTGGCAGCTTTCGGAGCCGGTTTAACGAGTGGCAGTGCTTTATTGAGGTACTAAAATATGCTTTCCCTATTTTTCCCAGGGCAGGGTAGCCAAAGTCCAGGTATGGGCAAATGGCTCTTCGAAGAGTTTGCAACAGCTAAACATGTTTACGAAGAATCAAGCGACGCGCTCAATTTAAATCTTAAAAAACTATGTTTTGAAGGTCCAGAAGACGAACTTCAAAAAACAGAGAACACTCAACCGGCCATCTTAGCCACTTCGATCGCATACTATAGAGTGATCAATGAATTGGTCGGCTTAAAGCCGAGTTATGCGCTCGGGCATTCTATTGGTGAGTACGCAGCTCTTGTTGCATCAGGAGTGATGCCACTGGCTCCCGCAGTAAAAGCCGTTCGCGAACGCGGGCTCGCAATGCAGAATGCGGTTCCGATTGGTAAAGGCGGAATGTGTGCCGTTCTCAACCTCGAAGACAGCGAAGTTCAAGCCATTTGCCAATGGGCCACTAAAGAATCCGGACTCGGAGTGATAGAAGCAGCAAACTTTAATACCCCTGGACAAGTTGTTATTAGTGGTATTCAAGCGACACTTGATTGGCTCCAGCAAAATTGGCCAAACTATCAAGGACCAGGTGCTGGTAAAAAAGCGCGTTGGATTCCACTCAAAGTATCAGCACCCTTTCACTGCTCACTCATGAAGCCGGCAGAAGAAAAGATGGCAGAAGTTTTAAGCGAAATTCCGTTTCAAAACGCTCAGTGGGAAATTATTCAAAACTTTACCGCCGCCCCTACCGTTGATGCAGTAGCTCTTAAAGAAAACTTAACAAAACAAATCTCTGGAACTGTTCGCTGGACGGAAAGCGTTCAAAAAGCCCTGTCTTTGGGTATTCGCAAAGGCATCGAGCTTGGGCACGGCCAAGTCATTCGCGGTTTAAACAAAAAAATTAGCACTGACCTCGAAATGATCACTGTACAATCTCTGGAAGACCTGAAAAACTTCGAAAAACAATTCAAAGGATAGTGAATACCATGAGCGATATCAGCGCTTTGCCATTGAAGGGCAAAAATATTCTCGTAACGGGGGGCAGCCGCGGTATTGGCGCTGCCATTGCTAAACATGCAGCCGAACTTGGGGCTCGAATCGCTCTCACCTACACCTCAAAGCCCGAATTAGCAGAAACCGTTGTCAAATCGCTTCCGGGCGAAGGCCACTTTAGTCAAGCGATGGACATCAGCAATTCTATCTCAGTAGAAGAAGGAATGAAGAAGATTTTAGAAACATTCGGAACCATCGATGGCCTTGTAAACAATGCCGGTATTACCCGCGATCAGCTCCTTTTAATGATGAAAACCGAAGACTTTGACGCTGTTATAAATACCAATTTACGCGGCACGTTCCTCGTTACTAAGTCAGTTTTAAAACCGATGATTCGCGCCCGCAAAGGTTCCATCGTAACCATCACAAGCATTATTGGACAAACCGGCAATGGCGGACAAGCCAACTACGCCGCCAGCAAAGCAGGACTAGAAGCCTTTTCTAAGTCGGTAGCTTTGGAAGTAGCCTCTCGAAATGTACGCTTAAACTGCGTGGCTCCTGGTTTTATTGCTACCGAAATGACTGACGCTCTCACCGAAGATCAAAAAGGCACCATTCAAGAAAAAATTCCATTAAAACAAATTGGATCTGCTCTTGATGTTGCACAAGCTGTAGCGTATCTTCTTAGTGATAATGCAAAATATGTAACCGGCCACACATTAAATGTGAATGGCGGCATGTTCATGCAATAACAATTATTAAACAAAGATTAATAACCAAAAAAGGTGGTAAAAATCTATGGAAATGGAACTCGGAGGTAAGACAATGACTATCCCTACTAAAGTTAAAGACATTATCGTTGAGCAACTTGGTGTTGATCCTGAGAAAGTAAAAGCTGAAGCTTCTTTCATAGACGACCTAGGCGCTGATAGCTTGGATATCGTTGAGCTTGTAATGGCAATGGAAGAAGAATTCGACATCGAAATCCCTGATGAAGATGCCGAAAAGCTTCGCACTGTTCAAGACGTTGCTTCATACCTCGCTTCAAAAGGTAAGTAATCATGTCTACGACATCCTCTCGTCCGGCTCGCTCCAATAGACGCGTGGTTGTTACCGGTATCGGAGCTATAACTCCTCTCGGAAACAACCTTCAGGATACTTGGAATAACGCCCTCAAGGGGATGTCAGGAATTGGTACCATCACTCGCTTCCCTGCCGAACGTTTCGATGTTCGCTTTGCTGGTGAAGTGAAGGGATTCAATCCCGAACCGCATATTAACAAAAAAGATCAAAAAAAATTGGATCTTTTCTGTCAGTATGCTTTCGTCGCAACCCATGAAGCCTTACAAATGGCTAAGCTTGAAATCACACCCGAAGTCAGCGAACGTGCGGGTTCTGTAATTGGTGTTGGGATGGGTGGCCTCCCGTCCATCGAAGACCAAATGGAGACCTTCCTTCAGAAGGGCCCCGGACGCATCAGTCCTTTTTTCGTTCCCCTTGCAATTACAAATATGGCTTCTGGTCACGTTTCAATTCGTTGGAATCTCAAAGGCCCGAGCTACACTGTCACTTCAGCCTGTGCTTCTGGCGCTCACTCAATTGGTGAGTCCGCCGAGATGATTCGTCGTGGAATTGCCGATGTTATGATCACGGGCGGCAGCGAAAGCACCGTTTGCCCTCTCGGTGTTGGTGGTTTTGCCTCAATGAAAGCACTTTCAACTCGCAATGATGATCCTACTAAAGCGAGCCGTCCTTTCGATCGAGATCGCGATGGCTTTGTTTTGGCAGAAGGTTCAGCTGTTTTAATCCTAGAAGAACTTGAATTCGCTAAAAAACGGGGTGCACCGATCTTGTGTGAACTCACTGGCTACGGCGCTTCTTCAGACGCCTACCACATGACAAACCCAGCCCCAGGCGGAGAAGGTGCTTCTAGAGCGATTAAAGCGGCTCTGAAGGACGCTGGCCTTACTCCTGAAGCTATTAGCTACGTGAATGCCCATGGAACCTCAACGCCAGCCGGCGACGGCATGGAAACTCAAGCCATCAAATCAGTTTTTGGTGATCATGCAAAAAACCTTCTCGTCAGCAGCACAAAGAGCATGACGGGCCATACTCTCGGAGCTGCAGGCGCCATCGAATCTGCGTTTTGCATTATGAGCATTGTTGACCAAAAAGTAGCCCCCACCATCAATCTTGATAATCCTTCGGAAAACTGTGACCTCGATTATGTTCCGCATGAGGCACGCACGGCAAAGATCAACCACGTCTTGAATAACAGCTTCGGATTTGGTGGAACGAACGCTTGCCTTGTTTTCTCCAAGCTTGTCGACTAGTGCCAGAGTTTCTGGCCCTTGGAGTATATACCCTGGGCCAATATGGACATTCTTAGTTACACCTAAAAAAAACCTACGATTGAACCTTTGAATCAGCTATATTGAGGTCCATCTTTTAACGAGATAGGATTTTTCATGAGCTTAATTCAAAACGATTTTGTGATTGAGATTGCCACCGTCAACGGCAGTGGTAGCCAATCAGCCAATAACATTATTTTACGCAGTCTTTTTAGAATGGGCATTCCCGTTGGTGGAAAAAACTTATTTCCATCAAATATCGCCGGACTTCCTACCTGGTTTACAATTCGCGCTAATCAACAAGGATACACGGCTCGTCGAGAAAATGTTGATATTTTTGTAGCCCTTAATCCGCAAACCCTCGAAGAAGACATTCCAAAAATCAAAAAGGGTGGATGGCTTTTATATCCAGAAGAAACCAAACTTCCGGCCTCAGCTGAAACCTCCGATCTCAACAAGTTACCAATTCCCTTCAAGCAATTGGTGGACCAAGCGACCGACTCCATCAAATTAAAAAAACTTTTGGTGAATATGATCTATGTTGGAATCCTTGGTGAACTCCTTCAAATATCGAGCGAAGTTTTAGAAAAAACGGTGAGCGATCAGTTCGACGGAAAAGCCACCGCTATTGCAAGCAATATTAAAACCCTCAATATTGGTCGAACCTACGCAAAAGAAAACCTACAATCAAAAGGGTTTCCTTATCGCGCTGTTACTATTGATAAAAACGTCGGAAAGATTCTTATCGATGGCAACACGGCCGGTGCTCTGGGATTATTGTTCGGTGGTTGTGGTTTTGTGAGCTGGTATCCGATCACGCCCTCCACTTCACTGGTTGAGGCTTTTGCGTCTTATGCAGAAGTTCACAGAAAAAATACTGATGGCACCAATAATGTTGCCATTGTTCAGTCAGAAGATGAACTTGCAGCTATTAGCATGGTGGCTGGTGCTGGTTGGGCTGGAGCTCGCGCAATGACAGCCACTTCCGGCCCAGGATTAAGCTTGATGGGCGAAGCAGCAGGGCTCTTTTACTACGGCGAATTGCCAGGTGTATTGTGGGACGTCCAAAGAGTGGGCCCTTCTACGGGAATGCCCACTCGTACCGCTCAGGGAGATTTACTTTCTGCCTATAGCCTCTCTCATGGAGACACGAAGCACGTTGTCCTTCTTCCCGGCTCCGCCGAAGAGTGTTTTGAATTTGGCCAAACAAGCTTAGATCTTGCCGAAACTCTTCAAACGCTCGTGATTGTTTTGAGTGATCTCGATCTTGGGATGAACTTTTGGATGGCCGACGAGTTTAAATATCCAACGAAGCCGTTTCAACGAGGTAAAGTCTTGAGCGCTGACGAACTCAACAAAGCAAAAGACTACGCTCGTTATAAAGATGTAGATGGTGATGGTATTCCTTATCGCACCCTCCCTGGCACACAACATCCAAAAGCCAGTTATTTCTTGCGAGGTTCTGGGCACTCAGAAAAAGCTCTCTACACTGAAAACTCAGAGGCCTATCAAAAAGTAATCGATCGACTGAGCAAAAAATACGAAACTGCAAAGACTTTAGTTCCAAAGCCAGAGGTGATCGAAAACGCGAAGGCGAATATGGGCCTAATTGCGTTTGGATCAACCTCACTTCCTATGAAGGAAGCTCTCGACACAATGGAATCAAAAGGCTTACCGCTCAATTACCTTCGAATAAAGGCTCTTCCTTTTACAAAAGAGGTGGATGAGTTCGTAGAAAAACAATCAACGATTTTTGTGGTTGAACAAAACCGCGATGGGCAAATGGCCATGCTTTTGAAGACCCACTACCCGCAAGCAGCGGCGAAGATTCGATCCGTCTTACATTATGATGGCTTGCCAATGACTGCACAAAATATCTATTCCCCATTACTTAACGAAAAAGGGTTATCACTATGAGTGAAGTAGTTGCTGGACAAAATAAAATCGGTTTAACAAAATCTGAATACGCCGGTTCAAAATCTACCCTTTGTACGGGCTGTGGTCACGACTCTATTTCGGCGAACCTCATGACCGCATTTTACCAACAGAATATACACCCTCACAATGTGATGAAGCTTTCGGGCATTGGCTGCTCTTCAAAAACACCGGCCTACTGGCTCAATCAATCCTTTGGATTCAACTCTCTGCACGGAAGAATGGCACCCGTTGCCACCGGTGCTAAATTGGTTCGCCCGCACATGCTGGCCCTTGGAGTTTCTGGAGATGGCGATACTGCGAGCATTGGCATTGGCGGCTTTATGCATCTTCTTCGTCGTAATTTACCGATGGTGTACATCGTGGCTAATAATGGCGTTTACGGACTTACTAAAGGCCAATTCTCTGCAACTTCAGATCAAGAGATGCAGCAAAAATCTGGCAAGAAAAATCCATTTCATGCCATCGACATTTGCTCCCTTGCTGTCGATGCAGGCTGCGGGTTTGTTGCTAGAACATTTTCGGGTGATGCCAAACAACTTATTGCCCTTGTGTCTGCGGCTTTTCACCACAAAGGCACAGCCGTCATCGACGTCATTTCACCTTGCATCACCTTTGCCAATCACGATGGTTCGACGATGAGCTACACCGCCGTCAAAAATAAAAATCATCATCTTCAAGAACTCGAGTTCATTCTAGAGTCCGCAGAGTCTAAAGTGGATTACGAAGAAGGAACCACTCAAAGAGTAAAGTTTAACGACGGCACAGAGCTAGTTCTTAAAAAACTTGATTCCCGTTCTCATGATGTATCAAATGCAGACGACGCCATTGTATTGCTTAGAAATTCTCGTGCCAAAGGCGAAATTCTCACTGGTCTCTTCTATGCTAACGAAGACGAAAAAACACTTGTGGAAGTCTTAAATTTACCTGCAAAATCAATAGGAGATATGAACGAAGCGGATTTGCGCCCATCGGCGCAGACACTTTCGAATATCTTAGAAAACTTCCGATAAAGGAGTCTCAACATGAAACCATTCAGTTCACCGGATTTTTTCAACATTGAATCAATGCTTGAAAGCGAGGAGATCATGATCCGTGATACAGTTCGCGACTTTGTTAGTCGCGAGGTGATTCCGGTGATCGATGAATGTTTTATGAAAGACGAGTTTCCGCGCAAGTGGATTCCCGAGTTAGGAGCTCTCGGCGTTTTTGGTGCAACCATCAAAGGCTATGGATGCGCTGGTCTTAGTTACACAAGCTACGGACTCATCATGCAAGAACTTGAACGTGGCGACAGCGGCCTCCGTAGCGTTGTCAGTGTTCAGGGTGCACTTTGCATGCATCCGATTGCTGAGTTCGGTACCGAAGAACAAAAACAAAAGTATCTTCCTAAAATGGCCAAAGGGGAGCTGATCGGTTGCTTTGGATTAACCGAACCTGATTTTGGATCAAACCCGAGTGGCATGATTACTCGTGCCGATAAGGACGGCGATCATTACGTGATCAATGGTTCTAAGATGTGGATCACTAACGGTGGTATTTCGGATCTGGCCATCGTTTGGGCGAAATGTCCTCAGGAAAACAACAAGGTATTGGGTTTTATTGTTGATCGCGATACTCCTGGATTTAGCGTTCGAGACATTCATAAAAAATTTAGTCTACGCGCCTCGGTCACCTCTGAGCTTATCTTTGAAAATTGCCGTGTACCCGCCAAACAAAAGCTCAATGTGATCGGTTTAAAAGGCCCATTCTCGTGTTTAAACCACGCTCGTTATGGTATCTCTTGGGGAGCTATTGGAGCGGCAATGGCTTGCTATGATGAAGCTCTTAATTATGCTAAGACACGTATTCAATTCGACAAACCCATTGCCTCTTTTCAACTTGTCCAAGCCAAATTAGTCGAAATGTTTACCAACATCAGCAAAGATCAACTCCTTGCCTTGCAACTCGGTCGACTAAAAGACCAAGGAAAAACAATTCCTCAGCAAATCTCCATGGCAAAAATGAATAACGTTTCAAACGCACTAAAAACCGCTCGCGTGGCGCGCGATATCTTGGGAGCATCAGGTATAACCCATGAATACCAAGTTGGCCGTCACATGATGAACCTTGAGAGTGTGAATACGTACGAAGGCACCGAAGACATTCATCGTCTGGTACTTGGTGAGTACATCACAGGACTTCCGGCCTACCGATAGAGATGTGCATGGTTCGACGTAGCATTGTTGGTGCGTTTAAGTACCTCATTCTAGTCACACTGATCACCGAGGCTTCACCGGCCTCGGTTTCGCTTTTTGGACTCAAGCCACTGGGCAAGATCGAGTCAACGATCGAAACTCATTGGCATGAGAACGCCCGACTACCCGCTTCGAGTGATCAACAAACTCCTCCCAAAGCTCCTCAGCCTATGGACTTTCAAACGACGTTTGGAATGACACTTAATACGGGAATGTCCGATATGGCTGAGGTTTTAAAATGCTCATCAACAATTGATCTCAACTTTTGGAGCAACCAAATCCCCAAAAGAATCCGCTCGCCTCTTTCTCTTAATATCTCACCAATCTCCACAAAAAAAACAAAAGTTGTTTTTCGAGGTGAGGTAGGTATGAATCGAACCTTTGCCGTTTCTTGGGAGACTGGACTCATCCTAGCAACCACTCAAAATTCTGAGCTACAGTTATGGACCAATCGCAATAACCCCAGATTGCATTGGACCTTTAATTTCTAGCCACTCTTGTGCATCTTCTCAATATACTGGCGAATCACCGGGCAAAGTTCTCCGTGGTGAGTGAGTGAGCAGTGCTTTGCTCGAGCGCCGAGGTCGTTGAAAACAAAAAGCTTCAAATACTCAATTTGTTGACCTGAACAGCGAAGAATCTCTCTCCCTGAATTTAAACTTAAAAGTGTTGCCCTCATGGCATTGAGTCCTTTCCCTGAAACTAACCGTTAGTAACAGGATAGAAACAAACCTTAGACATCCACAATCCAATTGATAATTATTATCATTTATTGGAAGGCAAATAAAACTCAACCGAAAGGGAATTGAGAATGAGCCGCCGTCGTAAACTAGGAACTGACCTTTATGTAAACTGAAAATATTTATTGTGGCGGGTGGCTTCAGATTTGCTTGAAATACCCGTATATAAGGGACGTTGGAGTCGTATGAAACTTTGGATAAAGCTATTACATCTGCTAATATTGTTATTGTTCGCTGGTCCTGCTCCCTCTCACGCAAACGTTTGCCGCCTATGGCTCAACAAAATGCTCAACACAGATCAATACAAGAATCAAAAACTTGAGGAACTTCGTGATGTTAGCAGCGAAATAGATCCTATTGCCACATTTTATCAACGAATCAACAAACTCACCGATCCCTCCACTGGACTTGATTACGCCCTCCCGGGCTCCCGCGAAAACAAAACTTTGATTTTTAAAGATAAAACGCTCTTGGCCTTTCATGTCTTGCGAAAAGACAATTTTTGCTCAGAACATCTAGCGATCTTTAAAGGCCGGGTTGTTGTTTTGAAGATCTTTGATCACCCCAACCAATGGGAAGGCCACGTCCATGGTTTCGAAAGTCGATTCTACACCGAAATCGATTCCATTAATTTCCTAAAGAATGAGAAAAAAATGAGGGTTGTTGATATTATTGACCATTCGTTAAAAGACAAGATTCTAATCAAAGAATTTATCCCTGGCCTTCCTTTATCGCGCACTCGCAGAGACACGAGGAAAATTGTGCTCAATGAATCCAACATTGTTGGGTTGGCTCTGGATTATTTTATCAGTTCATCTGATTACAAAAAGATTGATGACCTCTATCGATCGGTGCACGACCGAGTCGATTTGATAAATCGAAGTGATTACACCTTTAAGAAATGGGCCCATCAGAGGCATCTGATCGCCTATATTGATCTCACAATGCCTCAAACAACTCTCTATTGGAATGGGAACTGGTATATCAACTCCCCTTACTCACTTTATTAAATTAGTCTTTTAATGATTCTTGCAATTTGGCATTAAGTGATTCTGCTGATTCAGAAATATGTTTTTTCACTTTTTTCCAATTTGCTTTAGATCCTTCTTCGATTTTATTGATTTCTGTGCGCAATTCATCTCGGTTGTTTTCGTACTCCTTTACCGTTTCTTTTTTTACCGAGTGCCCTTTTTTTCCAGCTTGAGATTTAAGTTCTTCAATCTTCTTGTCGATCGAATCGACTCGTGCCGACATCTCTTTTTTAAAGGTCTCATAATCTTTTTGTATTCCCTTGACGGTTTCAGAGGCAAAACTCTGCATACCAAGAAATAAAGCGATCACCATAATTATCGTTTTCATAAAGTCTCCTTGTTTATCAATTAACGATAGCTCTTTTGCAATCGGGGGCCAACTCTAAAAAAGTAATAGCCCGCCCCAAAGAGAGCTCCTCCCAAATGGGCCCCGTGCCCGATCGGCAGACCTCCGCCTTCGGCTTGTACAAGAAGGCCCCATAAATCCAACCCAGCAAAGAGAAGAGCACCAACCAAGGCCTTCACCGGTATCAAACCAAATAATAATATAATTTGCCGAGGAAAAATCAGAGAAAAGAGCAAAATCAGACCAGAGATGGCCCCCGAGGCTCCCAAGGCTGAGAGATCGGGCCGACTCATGATTGTTGCTGAAACGATGGCATGGCAAAGAGAGCTAAAGGCTCCTGCCCCTAAATAAAAACAAATAAACTCTCGGCGCCCTAATAAGTTTTCGAGAAAATGGCCAAAGTTATAAAGAACATACATATTTAAAAACAAATGTAAGAATAAATTATGAGAAAAAACCGCCGTAATCAGCGTCCAAAGGCGACCCTCCGATAGACTTTGCCAGCTCACTAAAAAGTTTTCGATCATAAATCCTTCTGGCAAAAACAAAAGCCCCTGAGTACCATTCATAGAAAAAAACCAGAGACTAAAAATAATAATATTAATGATTAAAATAGTCTTCACCGCTGGAGCATTAAGCATTTAAACCCTCTATTTTCAAGCTACTCTCTCTATGATGAGCATTCCATAAATGATTGATTATTTCTTCATCGAGCGTCTCCCTCGCTAAGAGTTCCCTCGCCGCCTCTTCTATAAATTCTTCATTTTCACGAATCACGTTATTCGCCACAACCATCGCCTTTTCTAAAATGGCCTTTACTTCTAAATCAATTTCTCTTGCTGTTCCCTGACTGATTCTCGGAGACAAGTAATCATTGCTCGGATCTAAATAAGGAGCCCGCCGAAGTTCGAAAGTCTCCAATCCCAGTGAATCACTCATACCAAATTGAACCACCATCGACCGGGCAATGTCACTGGCCTTTGCCAGGTCATCCGCGGCGCCGGTAGAGACCGAGGTAAAAACCATCAACTCAGAGGATCTACCACCTAGGAGCACGGCAATTTTATTCATTAACTCTTTTTCATCAAGAAGATAACGATCTTCCATTGGCCGTTGTAGAGTGTAACCCAGGGCACTAAAACCCCTTGGAATGACACTGATCTTTTGCACCCGTTCAGGAACTCTCAAGGCCAGTGCAACAGTAGCATGTCCGATCTCGTGGTAGGCCACCCGCCTTTTCTCTTGAGGACTTATCAACCTAGTCTTCTTTTCGAGCCCGGCCACGATTCTTTCTATGGCCGCGGAGAAATCCTGTTCAAAAACACTTTCGGCGTTTCTCCGAGTGGCCACAATTGCTGCTTCATTCACCAAGTTTGCCAAATCGGCTCCACTAAAACCAGAGGTCAATGCAGCGATTTTTTTTAGATCCAGCTTAGGATCGATTTTGACCTTCTTGGCATGCACCACTAAAATTTGAAAACGCCCCACTTGATCTGGAAGACTCAATAGAATCTGTCTATCAAAACGGCCTGCCCTCAAGAGAGCTGGATCTAAGATTTCTGGGCGATTTGTTGCTGCTAGCATAATCACTCCCTCTGCGGAATCAAACCCATCCATTTCGGCTAACAGTTGATTGAGAGTTTGCTCTTTTTCATCGCTGGCGCCGCTACCATACCCACCAAAAGCTCTCGATTTTCCAAGTGCATCGATTTCATCGATAAACAAAATGCATGGTGCCGCTTTGCGGGCCTTTTCAAAGAGATCTCGAACTCGAGCTGCTCCCAACCCGACAAACATTTCAACAAACTCGGAACCGTTAATTGAATAAAAGGGAACTCGGGCTTCGCCTGCCACGGCTCGAGCTAATAGTGTTTTTCCAGTTCCTGGGGCTCCCACCAATAATACTCCTTTGGGGGCCCGGCCTCCAAGCCTGGTATAGCGCTTAGGATCTTGCAGAAAATTCACAATCTCCGACAATTCTTCTCTTGCCTCGTCAATGCCTGCAACGTCATTAAAGGTTGTTTTTATCTCCGTTTCCATACTCGTCTTAGCCAGCGACTTAGTAACGGAAAGCAATCCCGTCGGAGCAGGGCCTAACCGACCCGAAATAAACTTCCAAAAGATTAAGAGCAACAATATAGGAAAAAACCAAGACAGAAAAACCTGCCAAAACCCTTCCGCGCTTTCTGCCCGGATAGTCACCCCGTGAGCACTCAATTCATCCAGGAACTTAGCATCCTTAGGCACTACCGATATAAAATTAGGAGCTTCTCTCCCAGAACTTTGTTTAAAGGTTCCTTGAATGCGGTCTCCTACTATAACTACTGATTCGACCGAGCCAAGCTTAACGGAATCAAGAAACTCACTATAGGCAATGGTATTGAACACTCGCGACGAAAAAAAATAGAGATTTGCGCCATAAAGAAAAAGTATCACAAGAATAACTATACCCCAACGTTTCATGAAACCTCCTGCAACCACCCTTAACACGGCTCTCTATCGCTTGAAATCGTGTGGGACATCCAAACCCAATGGGAGAGAAACCTCCCGTTCAAATTACACAGAAATCTTAGCTTTTTCTTTGCAGTCTTGGACTTCATCCGCTAGGTTTTAGGACAAATGACGCCCGAGAAAAAATTCTGTTTTTTCAATTCAGGAAGGATGACCTATGTCACAAAAACTACTCGATTTAGTAAAACCCGGTGTTGCAACAGGAGATGATGTTCAAAAGATTTTTTCATTTTGCAAAAAAAATAAATGCGCTCTCCCTGCCGTCAATGTGATTAGCACAGACTCTGTGAATGCTGTTCTTGAATCGGCAGCAAAAGCCAAAGCTCCGGTTATTGTTCAATTCTCAAATGGTGGAGCTCAGTTTTTCGCAGGCAAAGGTCTCAAGCTCGAAGGTCAAAAGGCTCCTATTTTGGGCGCGGTTGCGGGAGCGCAGTACCTTCACACGGTAGCAGAACATTACGGTGTACCGGTGATTGTTCATACCGATCACGCTGCAAAAAAATTATTACCCTGGATCGATGGCCTCCTCGAAATGGGAGAACAGCAATTTGAAAAAACCGGAAAGCCGCTTTTCAGCTCTCACATGTTAGATCTATCTGAGGAGAGCCTCGAAGAAAACATTGAAACTTGCGCCAAATACCTCAAGCGCATGTCTAAAATGGGAATGACACTCGAAATCGAGCTAGGTTGTACCGGCGGAGAAGAGGATGGTGTCGATAATACCGGCCTCGAGAATTCCGCCCTCTACACTCAACCAGAAGATGTGGCTTACGCGTATAAGGTGTTAAGCGCGATTAGCCCCCGCTTTACTATTGCGGCCTCATTCGGAAATGTTCACGGTGTCTATGCACCAGGAAACGTAAAACTCACACCAAAGATTTTAGAGAATTCTCAACAATTTTTATCGCAAAAGTTTGGCGTGGCCAATAATAGCCTCGATTTTGTTTTTCACGGAGGTTCTGGTTCGAG
This sequence comes from Pseudomonadota bacterium, assembly GCA_041178425.1. GTDB lineage: Bacteria > Bdellovibrionota > Bdellovibrionia > Bdellovibrionales > Bdellovibrionaceae > CAUJGP01. The sequence goes on from JBEGVH010000009.1 coordinate 212,532, forward strand.
CGCTGAGGAAATCAAAGAGTCGATCAGCTACGGCGTGGTAAAAATGAATATTGACACCGACACCCAATGGGCAACGTGGAATGGTGTGCGCGAGTATTACATTAAAAACCAAGGTTACCTACAAGGACAAATTGGCAATCCTGAGGGCGCCGACAAACCAAATAAAAAATACTATGATCCGAGAGTATGGATACGTGCCGGACAAGCCAGCATGATTGACCGCCTAGAGCAGGCCTTCAAAGATTTAAACTCAACCAATTCGCTTTAGAATTTTTTAGAATTATAAATAAAAAAGGGCCGATTCCAATGGCCCTTTTTTATATTTGGGCCGCCTCAATTATTTTTAAGTCAGTCTCGGAAGTCATCGCTTCTTCCACCATCCTAAAGGCCAGTCGATCAATGTTAGTGGCCATTTTTTTTCTTAAGGTCAGAGGAACAAGATTTTCAATTTTTCGCATCAACCGAATGGATTGATGCTCGAGAAATCGATACTCCGACCGATCCCCAATCAGTAATGACGGGCGAAAAATACAAGTACCAGGAATTCCAAGATGAATAACTCCGTTTTCTGCTTCACCTTTAACTCGGCTGTAGAAAATAAGTGAATCCGTCGCTGCCCCGACGGCCGAAACCATAATAAATTTCTTTGCCCCAAACGTTTTTGCCACTTTGGCAACATTAATTACACCGTCAAAGTCGATCTTTCTGAAAGCTTCCCGAGATCCAGCTTTTTTAATGGTAGTTCCTAAACAACAAAAATAAATATGTCCAGAAAAACGCTGATCTTCAGACTGAATCTCATCCACCGACGAAATGAGAATTTGTTCGATTCTTGGATCAGACACTGCGATTTCTCTTCGCGTGATTAACTTTACCTTAGAAAACACATCTCTCGATAGAATTTCTCTTGTTAGAGCCATTCCCGTTAATCCGGTTGCACCTGCGACAACGGCGGTTTTTGCACTCATTTCCATCAAACGAACTCCCTCACCATTTTAATTGACCTCTTTAGGGTAAACTGCTTTTGAAATTTCGTACACCCCTTTTGCAGAGCTGAATTTGATTGAAACCCAATGTTCTAATTGTTTCTTATTTTTAGTTATTTCGTAGATTTTTCCTAACAATGAAGGGCAATCGGCTTCGGCAATTCCGCTCTCAATCCCCATCACTGATGGGATCGGTTCAACGACCAAAGATATAGCTCTGTGCTGATCATCAAAAATGTAAAATTCGGTCCAAAATTCATCTTTCCTTAAGGCCGTGGGATTTGAATTACCTCTTGAGATTTTCGACCGGCCAGTGACTTCAGTTCTCTTATAGTGAAAGAGAAAAAGATCGCGCCCTTGGCATTTAACGTTGGTGTGCAAAAGCATAAACTGGCTAAGTTGCGATTTTTGTTTATTTTCTTTTTGCTCCACTGATCTTTTTAATTCTTCAAACTCAGATCCGTTATTCAAGCGTATTACGGAAATCGGTAGATACGCCGGAGTGCTCTCTTGAGAGATTGTGCGAGCAGCAAGCTCGGTTTCTACGGCTCGTGCCGATTGAAAGAGAAGGGCGCTCGAAAAGGGGGGAGCCTTTGCCACAAGGTATAGCCCTAACAAAAATGAACAGAGTCCTAAAAATTGAATGATGCCTGAGTATCTCAACATGGTTTACGTTCCGATTCTGATTTAAACTTGTTATTGAATGAAGCCAGACATACAAAAATTCAGTAACAAATTCGCCTTAATTTTTATCAAGGTCAGAGATCGGGAAGCCGTTAAAAAAAACGGGCAGAATTTTTTACTCTGCCCGCTTCACCATTTTGGAACTAACAACTACACCCGTTCAAAAACGGTTGCTACACCTTGACCGAAACCAATACACATCGTGGCCACGCCAGTAGTAGCATTCTTATCGTTCATCAAATGCAGTAGTGTACCCACAATTCTCGAGCCAGAACAACCAAGTGGGTGGCCCAAAGCTATCGCTCCACCATTCAAATTTACTTTTTCATTCATCTGCTCCAAAAGGCCAAGGTCTTTGATCACGGGAAGTGACTGAGCTGCGAAAGCCTCATTAAGCTCAAACAACTGAATGTCGGACACCTGCATTCCAGCGCGCTTTAAAGCTTTCTTAACGGCAGGCACTGGGCCGTACCCCATAATCGAAGGGTCGCAACCGGCAGCCGCCATCGACTTGATTTTAGCCATCGGAGTTAATCCAAGAGCTTTTGCGCGCTCCATCGACATCACAAGTAGTCCCGATGCCCCATCAGAAATCGCAGACGAATTACCTGCGGTCACTGTTCCATGCTTTGGATCAAAGGCCGGCTTCAACTTTGAAAGCGATTCCATGCTGGTATCTGGGCGAATCACTTCATCGAAGTCGAAGGCTTTTAATGTTCCATTCTCGTCATGACCTTCGATCGTGATGATTTCTTTTTTAAATCGTCCCGCAACGGTTGCCTCATGGGCTTTCTGGTGAGATCGCATAGCGAACTGATCCTGGGCCTCACGACTGATTTTGTGAGTTTTACCGAGGAGCTCGGCAGTAAGCCCCATCATGCCCGCCGCTTTGGCAACATACTTGCTCTCCGAGGGATTAAAATCAATTCCGTGGGTCATGGGAACATGCCCCATGTGCTCAACACCGCCGACTACAAAGATATCTCCCATTCCAGCCATGATCGACATGGCGGCCGTATGAAGAGCCGTCATCGACGACCCACAAAGACGATTCACTGTTTGGGCGGAAACAGAGTGAGGAATATCAGTCATTAAGGCTGCAAAACGAGCGTGGTTGTAGCCTTGCTCTAGAGTTTGCTGAACACATCCCCAAATCACATCTTCGATTTCTGCAGGATTGACCGCGGGATTTCTTTTTAATAGTGCTCGAATAACTTCGGCAGAAAGCGTCTCGGCACGAACGTTTCGGAACATTCCGCCTTTAGAGCGACCCATGGGAGTTCTAACTGCATCTACTATGACAACTTCTTTCATTTTAATTCTCCTAAATTTAAAATTTAAAAAATCTAATTAAGCACCATAAACATCTGTGTAAAAACCTTTACCCGCCGATGCGAGTTGCTGCATTTGAGCTGTAGGCTCATAGAGCTTGCCAAGATTTTTATACTTCTCACAAAGAGTAATAAGATTTTTCAAACCGACGCTATCTGCATACTTTAGGGCGCCTCCTCGGAAAGGAGGAAAGCCGAGCCCATAGATCAAACCAAGATCGACTTCTATTGGCGAATCGACGATTTTTTCTTCGAGGCAGCGCGAACACTCGATAATCATTGGCAACATCATCCGCTCAATAATTTCTTCGTCGGTTACCGTTTTGCTCTCAGTCATGATAGGCTTCAAAATCCCAACAACTTCAGGATCGAGCTCTTTTTTGGGAGCCCCCTTCTTGTCGGCAACATACTTATAGAAACCAACACCATTTTTTTGTCCAAAGCGCTTGCCCTCGTACATAACCGCAATGGCTGTTTTAAATGTAGCCTTCATTCTGTCGGGGAATGCTTCTGCTAGTACGGCATCTGCATGGTGAGCTGTATCTATTCCAACCACATCCAGAAGATACGCTGGTCCCATTGGCCATCCAAATTTCTCCATTAATTTATCAACACGAGTAAACTCAACCCCGTCGCGTAACAGCGCCATAAAGCCAGCAAAATAAGGAAACAACACTCTGTTAACTAAGAAGCCTGGGCAGTCATTCACGACAATAGCTGTTTTTCCCATCGACGTCGCATAGGCCACAGTTGTTGCAATAGCTTTCTCACTTGATTTCTTACCACGAATGACTTCAACCAACGGCATTCGATGAACTGGATTGAAAAAGTGCATCCCACAAAAGTTCTCGGGTCTTTTTAAACCTTCAGCCAATTTGTTGATGGAAATTGTTGAGGTATTACTGGTGATAATAGCCTCTGGCTTGACGTTATTTTCGGTTTCTGTCAGCACGGCTTTTTTAATATTTTCATTTTCTACAACAGCCTCAACCACGAGATCAACATTTTTAAAATCCGCGTAGTTTAGAGTTCCTTGAATTCTTGTAAGCGTAGCTCCCATTTCAAGAGCTGACATCTTTCCACGTGAAACTTGTTTATCTAATAGCTTAGTGGCTTCGTTGTATCCAAGCTCGAGAGCTTTGGTATTAATGTCTTTCATGATGATCGGAATCTTTTTGGAAGCCGATTGGTAAGCGACCCCGCCTCCCATGATGCCGGCCCCTAAGACGGCCGTTTGATTGACTGGATTTGCTACTTTTGAAAGTTTCTTAGCCACTTTCTTTACGTACTGATCAGCTAGAAAAATACCTACCAGGCTCGAAGCCGCTGGTGTTTGAGTGACTTCCGCAAATCGTTCTGCTTCAATCTTGAGGGCGTCCTCTCTACCCAGCATGGCCCCTTTCTGCATTACTTCGATCGCAGCAACTGGCGCTGGATAATTGGGCCCCGCTTTTCCAAGCACAAATGCCTTGGCTCCTTCAAAAACCATCACCGACTCGATAGCATTTAATTTAAGTGGCGCCTTCTTTTCTGCCTGACGCGATTGCCAGGCAATTTTTCCGGTCATTGCTTGATGAAGAACCTCAAGTGCAGATTCTCGAAGATTTTCTGGCGCAACTACTGAATCAACAACACCTGTTTTTAAAGCTGTTTCAGCGTCATACTGTTCACCACCAGCAATCCATTCGATGGCATTATCAGCACCCACCATACGCGAAAGTCTTACCGTTCCACCCCAACCTGGAAAAATTCCCAATTTAGTTTCTGGAAGACCAATTTTTGCATTCGTCGTCATCACCCTGTAACTCGCTGCGAGTGTAAACTCACAACCTCCACCTAAGCAAATTCCATTAATGGCCATGACAGAAGGAATCGGAAGATCTTCAATATCCGAAAAAATCTTGTCTGTATCAAGGAGCCACTGAGTTAATTCAGCCTTAGTTTTTTTAAAATGAGTGAGAAATTCGGTGATATCAGCGCCGACTACGAAGACATCTTTTCCACTCGACGCAAGCAAACCCTTAATTTTTTTAGCACCAAGATCATTTTGAATTTTCGTAACGACCTCGCGTAGTTCCTTCAGAGTCACCGCATTGAACTTGTTAACGGAATCACTCTTTAGATCTAACCGAATCTCTGCGATTTGACCGTCTGCGATTTCATTGGCTGAATGTAGAATATATTGTACAGCCTGCCCTTCGAACATAGGAACAGACTTAGTGATCGTCAATGCCATATAAAACTCCCTGTTTTGAGTCTCTATGGTAATGCGTAGGTCTTCGGGGAGCTAGGCCGTATTTTTCGTGAAACGCAAGGCGTAAACAATTAGACTTTAGATGAGCATCATCGTATTTGGTAGAGTTTCATTGAAAAACATCCAGTTGCTCAACTTAGGTTGAGCCCAAAAAAAGCGCCTCTTTGAGAGACGCTTTTTAATTTTCTTTAATTTTTATGTCTTTAATTAATTCACGATAATGACAGTGCTGTAACCATTGGTGTATCGACCCGTCGACTTTCCAGCCTGATATTTAGGAACGATATCGGTGCCAACTTGGCCAATCAGATGATATAGGCGCTGAGCACGCTTTGATTCTAATCGAACACAACCATGAGAAGCTTTTTGCTTTCCAAGTCGAGAAATGGCTCGCGGCATTTCAAATTCGTTAAACGAATGAATTGCAATTCCCCCGTTAAAGAAAATCGTCCAATACATATCGACCAACTCATATTTACTAGACATATGAACCGGCGAGAAGGAATTCACATTAAAAGTTCCAGAGGGGGTTTCAAAACCAGGTCGTCCAGTTGATGTTTTAAAGTAAAATAGGAGGCCTGTTTTTTTAATCGAAGGCAATGCTCCTTCTCGTGCAAATACGAGGATTCGTTGGCCAGGACCATATTTAGAACTACGATTCTTATTGATAACCACAGCAATTTTAAAATCGCGATACTTAGGAAGATCTAAAGGATTTAACAAATTCACATCTTCGAGTTCTTCTTGACTAGGATCTTCGTAGCCAGCAAAGGAGCGTTCCGGCAACTCCCAATTCACCACATCAAAGTCAAAGTCAGCACACTTTTGATTGGCATAACTGGTACGAGGGGCAGTCCGACGAACCACCGACTCACAAAGCCCGCCCATATATTCTTTAGCTTGAAGACGATCTCTAAACGTCATGCCATAATCTTGGTAATCGGCCTGAGCAAACACGGTAAATGCGAGGGTGATGATTGTTATTGCTGATTGTAGTTTCATCGGAACTCCTTGGATAGTTGGTGTCCCTAAGAGCAAATAGCATTCCAAATAAACAGTTTTAGTATAGATATCGAGACCTCTGTTATTCTCAATAGTTACGCTCGCAACCCAGAGCTATAAATTGGCGGCGCCCCTATGAAGACGCCTTAATTGGGAATTGAGCCTGAATAATTTACCACTCTTTCAATGGTAAGCACTCGAAAGGCTTATGTTTCTTTTTGTCAATGCTTCACCTTGGGACCCACCCTTGGTGAACGCCACAAAAACCTTTACAATAAAGGATGAGCGGACGATTTGGAAATTTAATTTTAATTTTTGGTGACTCAAGAAGGGACACACAAAGGCTTTATGATTAGGATAAACATCGTCACTATCGCCATCCTGCTCCTGGTTACCGGAGCGACTTTAGATTTTCATCAAGTCGCTATAGATCGTCCACTTTTTGGAACTCTCAGAAAGAGCGAAAAGGTTAAATCGATCTTAGAGCAACTAAGTTATCATCGGCGACAGAATCTCATTGCCCAACTCGATGGAGATATGGGTGATACCCTGCAGAGGACGGGCTCCTATTATACCTTATTGAGTTATCTCGGGGTCGAAAAAGATGACCTCGAAAGGCCATTGAGACAAGGTTTTGAAAATGACCTTAAAGAACTGATGGTCGAACCAGGCTACTATCGACGTTCAAACGACTTGAAGCACTGGAGCGGCGATCCACAAAATTGTAGCAGAGACCAAATGATCTCTCTTCAAACTGCCATCGTAACCACTAGGGACATTAATCGTGGAAGAGAGATTTTTATGGCTTTTGCCAAACGAGGGTTCTTCAACCAGAATATCCGTCATAACGATACTCTCCCTGGAGACGCCAAGTACGCCTGGAAAATTCCCGATCCACCATCTCCCATGCAATTGTCTCTGATGTTGCGAGGTCTAGGAACTTGGACCGTATACCCCATGGTTTTTGTATTAGATACGGCACTGATGTTCGACGTGACTGTTTTTAGAAGACTCAACTCAAGAGAACTTTGGGATTCGGATATTAAAAATCTTCCCATCTTGATAGCGGCGAATTCTTATTTGCCAACCCCCTGGTCTGCTATTGCCATTGAGTTGTATATCGAACAACACCGCGACATCGAACGACGAGTTAACTATTACAATGACCCCTCCAACAATGGCATTCCGCCCCTAGCAAAAATCTATTCTCTTGCCATAGAAGAACTTGCCCAACCAAACACGATAGAACCACACTCAGAGCTTGCTCATGATCGGCGCCCGGCGAGCCACCCCTTTGAATAAATCCAGTCCATCGAAGTTCGTGACGGGAGTCTGCCGTTTAAACTTCTGTGTCTACCAAATTTTGTCAGAATTCTTTTTGCAAACTGCTTGTCTCATTTTCGATCTATGAAAAAGAAATAAACTACTTTTCATTTTTTGATTTTTTCAATCATCTCAAATTGAAACAGTTTATTAGGCACTCTGTTTGCTCCTGTCTTTTCCTGACAACGCCGCTCCGGCAAAACAAGAAGGGGTCGAATGGACTTTTCACATCTGTCAAAAATTAAATGGTCACTGTTTTCATCTCAACTAACATACGTAGCCCTTGGCCTCGTCTTACTGAATAGCTTTAATGTGCAAGCGGGGACTTTCAAAAGAGTTCCTAAACCTATTAATGGTCAATACATAGTGATTTACAATGGCAGCTCGATTGGAGACAACGGTAGCGATCTTGATGACAAAGTCTCCAAAGTGCAAATGAATTACGGAGCTCGCATTGGAACCCGTTGGAAGAAACATATCAGAGGATTTGTTGCAAAGATGTCTGAGAAAGATGCGCAACGATTAGCAACTCAATCTGACGTAGCCATTGTAGAACAAGACAGTATCGTGTATGCCAACACGACTCAAAATGGCGCTCCCTGGGGACTTGATAGGATTGATCAAAAAAGTAGACCTCTCGACGGGCAATTCAGCTTTCAAACCACAGGCGCGGGGACAACCGCCTATGTGATCGACACCGGCATTCGCTCAACCCACCTTGAATTTTCGGGCCGAGTAAAATCTGGATATAGTGCCATTGACGATGGCTATGGAACCGAAGACTGCAATGGCCATGGTACACACGTGGCCGGAATCCTCGGTGGAACAACCTACGGAGTTGCAAAAGACGTGACCTTAGTTCCGGTGAGAGTGCTTGATTGTAATGGCAGTGGTTCTGTCTCTGGTGTAATTTCTGGGATTGAGTGGGTTACAAGTAAACAAAAACAGTTTGGTGGTGCTGCCGTTGCTAATCTCAGCTTAGGCGGTTCTGCTTCTTACGCACTTGACACCGCCGTCCAAAATTCTGTTGCGGCCGGAGTCACGCTTGTAGTCGCTGCTGGAAACGACGGGGCCGATGCTTGCCTCTTCTCACCTTCAAGAGTGACCTCAGCGATCACAGTGGGCGCAACAAACTCAAGCGACGCACGAGAAGCGTACTCAAACTACGGATCCTGCATTGACATTTTTGCTCCTGGTGAAGCGATAACATCGGCTTTCAACACAAGCAATACCTCAACCGCCATCTACAGTGGAACTTCAATGGCGGTTCCACACGTTGCTGGCGCGGCGGCACTTTACCTCGGGCTCAACCCTGGTGCTACTCCAAGTCAAGTGGTCAATGCCCTTACTGCCAATGCTACAACCAATATAGTTAGTCTTGCTGGAACGGAATCTCCCAATCGATTACTCTTTTCGGGTTTTATCGGAGCGAATCAGCCGACGATCGACACCATTGCGCCAACCATCAACCTGACCAGTCCCACCGCGGGAGCCTCTCTTCAAGGAACCGTCACACTACTTGCTTCGGCCCAAGATGAGGCTGGTGGTAGTGGCATGGCTAAGGTTGAATTCTTTGTCGACGGCGTCAGCGTTGGCACTGTGACAACGAGCCCTTTTCAAATGGCCTGGAATTCGATCAACGCTGCTAACGGAAGCCACAACTTCTTTGCGAAAGCTACAGACGTCGCAGGCAATCTCGCTACCTCGAGCACCATCAATGCCTTGGTCTCTAACCCAACAACAACTCCAACGCCCGTCCCCGCGTGTTCAACCACAAGTCAGATTCTTGTTAATCCTGGTTTCGAGAGCGGCTCTCGATCCGGATGGCTTGCCTCCTCTGGAGTGATCACGAGCAGCTCTTCTGCACCGGCTAATTCGGGAATTTGGAAGGCTTGGCTCAATGGTTATGGAAAGTCTTCAATCAATGCCATCTCTCAAAAAGTCACGATCCCTGCCAACGCCTGCTCTGTGATCTTGAGCTATTGGTTACGAGTTGTAACAGCAGAGCCCACCAGCGGGGGCGCGAAGGATACTCTCGTTGTATCTTTAAATTCGGCCAATGGCACCTACTTAAAGACTGTGGCTAATTACTCAAACCTCAATGCCTCATCGACTTACCAAATGATGCGAGTCGATCTTTCGGCCTACAAAGGGCAAACCATCCAAATTCAGTTCACGGGCATTGAAAATTCATCGAAATCGACCAGCTTCTTAGTGGATGACACCGCACTCACAATAAGTAAATAAGCTCACTTTATTTACATCATCAAAACAAAGGGTCTGCACAACAAGAGCAGACACTTTGTTTTTGAACCTAAAAGCTCACCGACCTAGCTTAGGACGCCTATTTGACAAGGGTTTCAGGCATGCGATAAAATTACGTTATGAGAAGGATGCTCACGTGTCTCAAGTTGATATGTCTTCTTGGAGCCACATTTTTTCAAAACCGATCACTTGCCATAAGTTCGAGGCTGAACATTCGGGAGACGATCGATCAAGCGACAGTGAACGTGGTTGAAATCTATTCTTATGCTCAACACCCACTAACGAGCTCTAAATTAGATCGAGTCATACTTAACAACTGCCAGAATTTATCCTACGGACCCGAACATGAGCAGCCAATGATAGGTTTTTCTTTGATGGCATTTCCCGCGGAACTCCTCGTTGACTATTTTCGGACACATCCTAATATTTGCCCGTACTCAGCTCGCGAGGCTCTCGCCGTTATCGAAGCCAAGCTTGGTAAAAAAGTGGCTCTGAAAGTGGCCACAAATTATTTAACTTCTTTTAAAGATTTTCAAAACTACGCCTGGTTCGATGTTGTCTGGGACTTTATTCCTATGCTTCATCTTTATGATTCAACATGCACCCGCGCCCACTTGGCTGCTTTCACAAATATCTACTGCGGCTATGCTAAAACCGACGATCTCAATCATCTCATCAAACAATACTACAAAAAGTGTAAAAACCGGTTTGTTCAATGCGAGAAACACAGAAGAAACTTATTTAATCAAACGGCAACTAATTTAGGAACTTGACCCCTCCATTGCCTGGAGTTATGCCTTCGGTATGATTGACTCAAATTTAAAAACCGAAGACGAAGCAACGCCTCACTTAAACCCAAATTCCTCCTTAGATACCAGCAGGGATCCGGAGTTACATTGGTTCCAGACGGTCTACCAGGGTGACACCGTTCCTCAACTCACTTTTCGAGCCATAGCCATGGGTTCTCTCCTCGGCGGATTTATGGCGCTATCGAACCTCTATGTGGGTCTTAAAACTGGGTGGGGCCTTGGCGTCGCTATCACCGCTTGTATTTTATCTTTTGCTATTTATCGCACATTGATGACAGTTTTTCCCAAGCTTTTTCGTTCAGAGCTTTCGATCTTAGAAAACAACTGCATGCAATCAACTGCGTCTTCCGCTGGCTACTCCACGGGCGGCACAATGACTTCAGCTATTGCCGCCTATCTTCTCGTCACAGGCCAACACATTCCTTGGGGCTTACTCGCGTGGTGGACTTTTTTCCTCGCCGCCCTTGGTGTTTTTATGGCGATCCCGATGAAGCGCCAAATGATCAATATCGAACAACTCAAGTTCCCAAGCGGTATCGCCGCCGCCGAAACTCTCAAGAGCTTGCACTCACAAGGAACTGAAGCCGTTAGTAAGGCGCGATCACTGGGTGTGGCCGGAGCTTTTGGTGCTCTCATCGCTTGGTTCAGAGATGCCGGCAAACCTTTTTCTATTCCTGGAATGATTCCCTTTCCAGGTTCGATCAACGGAATCCCCTTAGCAAAATACACCATCTCTTTTGAAATGAGTGCCATCATGATCGCAGCCGGTGCTATCATGGGTTGGAAAATTGCCTGGTCTATGCTTCTCGGCGGAATCATCAATTATGGATTTATTACTCCATGGATGGTTGAGCTCGGAGCTATCGATGCTACAAAAATTGGATATCGTGCCATTGTTAGCTGGAGCACGTGGACAGGGGGCGCCATTATGGTTACCTCAGGCCTTATCAACTTTGCTTTTCAATGGAAAAGCATCGCGCGAGCGTTTGGTAGCTTTTCAAGTGTCTTCAAAAAATCTAAGAACACTGACGCCACAAGGGATGCACTCGCTGCCATAGAAGTTCCTACGAGTTGGTTTCTTTTGGGAACTCTTATTTCTGGTCTTGGTTGTATTGCTATTCTTTATAACTACTTTGGAACTTCTCTCCTTATGGGAATCATCGCAGTACTTCTGACCTTCTTTTTGAGCCTTGTGGCGTGCCGAGTGACGGGTGAATCCGATATTGCTCCCGTGGGTGCTATGGGAAAAATCACCCAGTTGACCTTTGGAGCCTTGGCTCCTTCTAATTTGGTTACCAACCTTATGACCGCAAGTGTAACGGCGGGTGCGGCTGGGAGTTCTGCTGATTTGCTAACCGACTTAAAGAGTGGGTACATTTTAGGTGCAAACCCACGAAAACAGTTTCTCGCACAGTTTATTGGAATCTTTGCGGGAGTATTGATTGTTGTTCCTGCGTTTTATCTCATTGTTCCTGATGCTTCGGTTTTAGGAACTGACACCTGGCCAGCCCCTTCGGCCCAAGTTTGGGCTTCAGTGGCAAAACTTCTCTCGGCTGGGATTCATTCTCTTCATCCAACAGCGCAAACAGGAATTCTTCTGGGAGGTCTGATCGGAATTATCATTCCACTTTTAGAAAAAGCCTTCCCTAAAATGAGACCCTACATTCCGTCGGCTACGGGCCTTGGCTTATCAATGGTAATTCCGTTCTTTAACTCACTTTCAATGTTTATCGGAGCTCTCATCTCTCTGGTTCTTGAAAAGAAAGCTCCGGCCTTTGCCGATAAATTTATTGTTCCCGTGAGTTCAGGAATCATTGCTGGAGAATCTTTGTTAGGGGTGGCTGTTGCACTCCTAAGCGCCAGCGGCTTACTTTAACTAAATAAATCATTTGTGGCTGTAGCCAGAGATTTTCTCTCGACTACAGCCATGATGGCCATCATCAATAATCAGTGACCACTGCGCTTCATTTGTTTGCCTCGCATAGACCGAATCATCAACATACAGTTAAAAGCATCTTCTCTTTGCGACGGTTGTAACACAGAGTAATTAACTTCCAGTGTAAGATCCTGACGAATCTTTAAATGCGCGGCGAGAGCAGAATTAACAGCGGATTGTGCTGCAGCTGCCTCTTCGCGATTTGAGTTTGCGTCTTTAAACGTATGTCCCAGTGTCAGCATGGCTTTTTTAAGATCGGCTTCCGTTTGGATAGCCTTCTGTTTAGCCTCGTACACCATTTCTTTGATGGTCGACTTTTGTGAATCACTCAAGCTGACTTTAGCACAAGGCCCTTTCATCTTAGCCGAGTGTTCATCCTTTTGTTGCTCCCCAGTCTGCGAAGCCTGACTCCCCTGAACTAAATAAGACTCCGAAAACAGGGCTTCCGAAGGTTCTGCCGAAGCGAGAGACCAGACCGGGGCCAAACAAAACGTTAATGCCAATAGTTTATTTTTCATAATTTCCTCCTCTGGAAAATATTTGAAGGCCATCATTGAGGAAGAACATTGGCTAATTATTAAAACGATATGATTGAATTATAAAAATAAGGATTATTTTACGCGCCGCCTGGTACGGGCACTGGAGACAATCCAGGTACCCATTGAAAATCGCGCTCGGTCTCACGCTTTTGTTCTTTTTGTGGTTTTTTGCCTGCCGGTCGTTTTTGATAGGCACGGTAAAAGAACTGCCAAACATACTCGCCAGCCTCTTTATCGAAGTAAACTATATGATCAAGGTAAAGCCGACGATTGAGGTTGCCAGCATTACTCACTTCTCGTGCCATTCTCTCATCGAAACGGTCTTTCAGGTAAAAGAAGTTGCCGAAGGTCTTATCTAAAAAACTACCTCCTATTTCGGTGGTCGCCACTTGGCGAGCATAATCGACCGACGCAGGATCGTTAGACATTAACATTTGATGAAACTCAACAGGAACCATGATTGAAGATCCAGAAACAAAGATCTCGTTTTCGGACCGTTGATTATTATTTAGAAACATTTTTAGTTTATAAAAATTAAGATCGAACTTTTCTTTATTGTAATCAAGCATCGGTTTCCAAAAGTCAGCTACGAGATTAGCAGCAAAGATCATCTGAAAAAAAATACTCCTATTGGTTTCAGTTCCTAAGTGAGAAAAATACTCAATAGCGTCATAACTAATGTCGATAAATGATGTGAGCATAAATAAGCCTAAAGCCTGACTCACAACCTGCGTCTTTTTCGACCAGGTTTCATTATACACTTTGCGATAGAGCGGCTCTAGCTCTTTACCCTTGACCTCTAAATAATCCATAGCTTTCTTGATGTCGTCTCCACGAATTTCATAAGAAATAATTTGTTGGTCGAGTTTAGTGCTTGTGAGATGCTCTTCGAGGCCATTGAGTCGATCGATGATTTGATTGGCTTTCTTTTTATCGATATTCGCTAATGGGCCTGAATAGGCTAAATCTGAAAAACTTATTCCATCATTGGAACGGTCGCCAATTTCTTTTTGAATTCGATATTTGATATCTCGAAGGGCGGGCAACGGTGAATTTTTAACAGAGTGGTTTTTAAAATCAGAGTTCAGCATGACCTCACAGGTGAGGAGCTTAGACTTTCTGCCAAAAAGAGAGGGCGTGGCCCAAATGGTCGAATTGAAGAAAATTCCGCCGACTAAAGCTAGAGCGATTCCAGTTTTATGTAAAAATGCATAGGTCTTCATAAAAGTTCCTTTTCAAATAAATAAACTTTATATGGGCTTTGATTTACAAAACCGACCACAGAAAGGCCATCAATAGTTGACCCCTGAAAAAACTTTTCACCGCTCTGGCAATATTTGTTTTTTGCATAATGTGAATTTATTTATTCACTGAGTGAATAGAAAAATTAAGGTTTTTTCCGATCGAAATCTGCCAAACGTCTCGAAATCGTGCGTTTTTAGAGTTCACCCTGTGGACTGGCTCGGTAAATTTCTTCGCAACCTAAAACCTTTGAGTTGACACAAACAAAAACGACCCAAGCACTAAAGTAATTATCCAATAATACCGATAATTTAAGTAATGATATTCAGGACGAATAAATTCATTTTTGAGCGCTCTTTGAACCAGTTTTTACTGATGGTTTTGTCTTCTTTTTTTCTAGCATGCCAAATGGACGTTGCTGTTAATTACTCAGACGCATCCAAATCGTTTCGCATTGCAGGCACAGAAAACCTCGAAAAGATTTACATGAAAGGCAACTCCAGTTTTCAAGTTGTCTGGGACCCAAATGATCTTTCGGAAGAAGATCAAGATATTATTTTTGAGCTCTCTCTAGACAACGGCAAAACATTTCAAATTGTTGGTGAGGCCAAACGTTTCTCGGGTTCAGCCCTCTTAAATATGCCCATCGCCAACACGCCCGGCGCCCTGATAAGGATGCGCGTATCTGCTCAGGTGCTGGGAACCACCAAGGTTTTTACCATCGATTCAACCGCTCCAGAAATCCGTTCGTCAACTGTCTTAGATGGGAGAGTGAGAGGGGGCGCTGAACAGACCTTGAATCTTATTTTGGCTGATAGTCTTTCAGGAATCAGCTCACTCCAAGTTGAATTTGAATCGACCGAAAGCCAGGTCATCAAAACCGTATTTTTAAATACGATTCCTGCCGGAGACCTTGAGCGGCTTCAATTGAAGTTTTCCTTTCCCCGAGTCTCGAAGGAAGGGTTTTTAGTAACGAAGCTGTTCGATCGATCGGGAAATATTTCAATTATCAAGAACCCTCTTAGCATCGACTCAACACCCCCCGACTCACCCAACTTCAATTTTGCAACTCCGTCACCGATTTCCACCAACGACGTGACCGTACAGGTGAGTAACTGCGAAGTCGGTACGAAGATACTCTTTACAGAAAGCTCACTCCAACCAGAAACCAACAGCCCAGATTGGAAGACCTGTGAGCCCGATCAAAACTTTCAACTCACACCCTCGGACGGACTAAAAACGATTCGTGGCTGGTCTATGGACGATGTCGAAAACATCTCAGGGCAGCCCAGTTCAAAAACCATCGTGCTGGACAGCTCACCTCCGACACTTGCCATATTGAGCCCTAATATTGGAACGGTGATTAAAGGTGGCACTGAATACAGCCTCTCTTGGCTTGCTTCTGATGCCCTTAGTAGTTTTCAAACCCAACTCGAATTTTCAACCGACGGTGGCCTTACGTTTCAGGAACTCCCAAACGGAACCAATTCCAACACACAACCTTGGACTGTGCCACTCATTGATACCAATCAAGCAAAAGTACGGCTACGAGCAACTGATGATGCCAATAATACAAGCTCTGTTGTTTCTACAAACTTTATTATCGACTCAACTCCTCCGATGATTACAGTTCCATCCTTGTCCAGCCTTCGCGGGGGAGCTGAGGCCGTGATTGAATTCTCAACTTCAGATAGTGGCAGTGGAATGGTCGGAGGCTTGTCGTCGGTTCGTTTTGAATACTCCGCTGATGGTATAAGCTTTGATCCAATAGCAACCGTCTCAGGACTTGCTTCCTCTTTTCGTTGGTCAGTTCCAATCACAAACACCGAAACGGCAAAATTACGAATCATCGCCGTTGATGCCATCGGGAATCAAAAAACCGAAACCACGGGCCCCTTCTCCATCGACTCCACCCCTCCGTCACAACCTACTTTTACCTGGGATACCCAAAGCCCAACGAATAGCCTCATCGTCAGTTTTACGGCCTCTTCCTGCAATGATATTGCTGGGTATTATGTTAACCTGGGAAGCCCGCCTACAGGAAATGAAGGGGGCTGGAGGCTCTGTAATACAACGGCTGGAGGTTTATCTTATATAACTTCGGGATTGATCGATGGTGATCAAACTTTTTTTGTTTGGGTCAAGGATGCCGTCGGTAATATTAACCCCGTTTCTTCTCAAATGAATTTCGTTTACGATACCACTGCACCTGCACTTCAACTTCTGTCGCCGTCGTCGTCTTTATCTCTTGCTGGCGAAAAGCAACTCTCAGTGTCCTGGGAAGCCAGCGACGCGCACTTTGGTTTAAAACCAATGAAGCTTGAATACTCCTCAACGGGCACCAGCCCGTGGACAACACTCATCGCTAGTACGGAGAATGACGGAGCTTTTGTTTGGACGATACCCTCTCTCGATTCTCAAAATGTTAAATTTCGGCTCACAGCCTCTGACCTTGCAGGAAATATATCACGGGTAGAGAGCCCAACCTTATCAATCGACTCCACTCCACCTCAACCGCCATCAATAAGTTTAACGTCTTCTTCTCCCACCGCAAATCGTCGTGTAACGATGACAGTGAATAACTGTAGCGATATACATAAGCTCGTTGCCACTGAAGGATTACCTCCCAATGTAGACGACGACGCCCTCTGGCACGAGTGTAGTACCGACGCCAACTCATTGGTTTATGATTTACCTACGTCAGAGCAGGGTTCCAGAACCATTAATATTTGGGCTATAGATTCAGTAAAAAATGTTTCCCTATCGTCTACAGATATCACCATTATTTATGATGATGTCTCCCCTCAATTGACCCTGCAAAGCCTACCAAATACAATCAACAGCGGTACGAATATTACAATCACCTGGAGTATTACTGAGGCCACGATCAGTCCGAGTAAGTCTTTTTTAATTGAAGTTAAGCAAAATTCATCTGCCTCCTGGGAGACCATCGCAACGGTCGCTTCAACGCTCGGACCGCTCAGCAATAAAACATTTTCGACGACTTGGGCTGTCCCATCGTGGACCACGAATGACGCTAGAATTCGGATTAGCATTTCGGATCTAGCGGGTAATTTTAGTACCATTGAGTCCAACAACTTTTCTATACAGTCAGGGTTTCCCAATCTTAATCTCACCGGAATTCCCGATGTGGTTAAGGGGGGTACTTCACTTAATCTCGAACTGATAGCGACCACTCCAGCAGGGCAACTCAATGAAGTGGTACTGAGTTATGCCGCCGATGGAATAAATTATACCAATTTGAGTTCCTGGACTCCTAATGCGATAAGTTTTTCACAAACTTATGCCTTTACAGTACCACAAGCAAACACGAGCTCCGCAAAAATTAAACTTACAGCTACCAACTCGATTAACAAAACGGCCTCCAGTGAATCTAATGCCTTTGTAATTGACTCTACGATTCCCTTAATGACGGCGAATCAATTCTTTCTCAACGGAGGCGCCACCACCACGACCACTAGCGCCTTCAAAGTTAGCTTGAAGGCTGCAGATAATCTTACTCCCATCACCGCTTTTTGCCTCAAAGCCAATTCAACGACTGCACCCACGAGCGAAGATAACTGCTGGCGATCAGTCTCTGCCTCCCCGCCCGGCCTCACACCAAACATAAATCTGAGTCTCGTGAATTTTCCATTTGCAGCGGGTGCATCTCCCGGAAGCTACTCTATCTATGCGTGGGTTAAAGATAAGGCTCAAAACATTTCGACTTTGTCGAACGCCGGCAGCGGTACCGTCGGACTCGATAAGGCGTCTATTAGTTACAGTCCACCAGTGGCACCACTATTGATCAATTTGATCGCCTCAAAACGAAGTAATCCTGGTAACCCTCTCGATCCGATCGAAGATCTTTATGCCCCCGCAGGCACACCAATTTACCTCCGCTGGAAGGCAACCGATAATCAAACGCTTCCTGCAACTCCTATACAGGTCACATACACCCTTGATGGAGTCACTTTTTCACCAGTGGCAGCTGACCTTAGTAATGGCGTCAATGGTTCTTGTACCTTCAATGCGACCGATTACACAGGTTGCTTTCAGTTTGATTCTCCAACCACCTCGGCATTTTCTATTCGAGTCACTGTAACAGATGCAGAAGGTGTGTCGGTGTCTGCGAGCTCACAGCCTCTAAACAGTAAACCATTGAACATTATCGCCGGCAACACCGATACCGGGCTCGGTGGTAGCGCCGCCCTAGCTGTTATTTTTCACCGAGAACGAGGTCCTGGAACTTGGAGCGGATCGGGCGGTTTTGTTGTTCGCAACGAAGGCGATATGTATCTGATCGACGACCGAGGCCTAATGAAAGTCGATCTTTCAGATGGAATCTACAAACGATTCTTACCATACACTGGCTCCCACCAAGACGGCTCCATCGCGGCAGCGACCCTTTCGCGTTCACCCGTCAAAATTGCCCTCGATTTTTCTGATCGGTTGCTTATTTATGATAACGATCGAATTAAACGGGTCGATTTTAAAACAAACACTATCAGCACGATCATCGGCGGCGGATCGTCAACAGCCAGCGGAACCAGCGCACTACAATTTAAGATCACACCTGTAGGATCTGTGAATGTGTCCTTCTATCCACTTCCGAACGGTGATATCTGGTTTCAAACAGGAGATGATCATGGACACTCGCGAAGTGGCGGCGCAAAAATGCGTATTTACAAAGCGAGCCTCAACCAAGTATTCACTCTCACCCCCACCGGCACGGGCTCGCTCGAAGACGCAGCTTTTGATCCGACAAATTACGGCATCTATAATTTTGGAATCGCGTTTAATCCCTCGACGTCAGAGGTCACGCACCTGAGATCCCGATCGATTATTCCAACTTCGGGCGGTCATATTCCCCGCAGTGTCAGTTACGACCCAGTCACAGGCGTTACTAAGACGCCTCATGTTCCGTGGGTGAGTTACTGGAGCGATGATACCACTATCAATAGTCGCTCCGGCGAAATGTATGTGGTAAATAGATTTACTTTGAATGGTTTATTTAAATATGTTCCCGCTACGAACAGTTGGACACGCCTCTTAGGGACTGGCACCAAAGGGCAATGCCCCGACGGCACGCCAGCACTGAGTTGTAATATGGACATTGCCGACGCTTTTATTGGCGATCAAGATCGCATCTTTTTTCTAGATAGAGGGCGCATACGCACGCTCGATAGCGCGGGAAAAGTGGTAACACTCTACGGGCAAAATCTCTCTTTTGGTGATGGAGGGAATCCGAGCTCGGCCCGAATAAATGAGATTCTCTGGCTCGATATAACGAATGCTGGCTCGGTCATCTTTATCGACAATGCTGAATTCAAGATTCGAGAATTTAGCATGGGCAATCCCATCCAACTCCTCGCGGGAACTGGTAGTGATGCCGCCCCAAATACCTCTGACCCTGCAAACACCCAACCGGTTACAGTCAATTACTGGGGTGGGCACTATCCATTCGTTGCGAATCCTAGCAATGGAAATATTTTTTACTCGCGCGGTGGGGGCGTTTTCTCAATGCTCGATCGCATATTGAACAAATGGGTTGATTTTGCCGGGACGGGCTCGACAAATGACGTCAATGCCGACGGCCTTTTAGGTAATCAAATCGCGATGAGTGGGTATCCTACGGGGCCCAATGGCTTCAACGGCTCACAGGTGTTACGGCACCGCCACGAATGGAATGGCACTCAATACACCGACGCTTTTTTAAAACTCTATGATGTGAACACAGGACAACAAAGCGCTTTTGCCGGTGTAACAGGTATAGGACTTGCTGGAAGTATTGACAATTGTGCCGATGGCACTGCACTCACAAGTTGTGCCATGCCCCACAACCACGGAACGCTCAGCAAAATTCACTGGGATCAAGCAAACAATCGTTGGCTAATTCATCAAGCCGGAAGCAATCGTATTCGCACAGGTGTTACAGGCGGAACTATGCAGACCCTTGTCAATCTCCCCCATGGATCAAATGCCTTTGTTTATGTGCCAAAAGCCTCGGGGAACGTAGTCTATTACTGCACGAGTGGAAGACTCCACCGCTACAATCTTACAAGTGCCACTGATGATACTCTACCTTGGCCCGACTCGACCACCAGCTGCAGCGGATTATCTATGGTTTGGAACGCGAATCGAACTTCAGTGGTGTTTCCAATTAGGAAAAACAATCTCGGAGGGGTTGCAGAATATATTGATCCGTGAATCTATTTGGCATCCACTTTTAAACATTGGATATCGATCACTTCTTGTTCGGCAGTCTCAAAAAAACCATCGAGTTCTGGAAGAAAAATACCAAGACCAACGGAGGCATTACTCTTGCCGATATCGCACGTAACACCAATAATGTCTTGCCCGTGCATTTGTGTGTATCGTTGTTCACAATTGGAATAGATCTGAGGTTCACCCGATCCGCGAACTTCCACAGTGCTTGGAATCCCCCCTTCGACCGAGGCCCCTTTGGCGCGTACAAGTACGGTTAATTTTTTATCTTCGCTCGAGCAATCAAAGGCTTTCGCCATCGCCGTACTGCCCAGAACAAAACAAAGAACTGCACAAATTGAAGCTTTCATAGGCCCCCCTTGAATAGCGTTCTGCCTATCTAGCGCCGTTTACCAGCTATGACAATCCAAAATCTAGATCCGAGGGTGTAATTTATCCTCGCCCCCTTTCTCACCGTCCTGCTAGTGTTGACAGGCGAACGACCCATCCACTATCTCTTTTGGCTCCAAACTCGTTGGATCGTAGGAGACTAATATTATGAATTTCTCTTTGGTTTTTGCCGTTGTCGTAGGGCTCACTTCTTTTGCCAATGCGCGAACCTTCTACAAAACTCAATGGGCTCAGTCTTTTAGCTATTCAAATGCTATTGCTGAAACAGCCGTACAAAAGTCACTAGAACTGACCGGCACGGCCACATATTCCGACGATTTTGTTTTTTGCCAAATCACGTTGGATGAAAAACGCATCCCCTGCCAGATGTTTACCGACCGCCCAGGAATTACCGCTTTTTTTAAAACGTCGGAATACATCACTCTTTTGAAAAACCACTCAAAAAAATTAGACCCCTCTGGACGCCGAACGCTTGAAATTGTCATTGCCCATCTAGAAAATGATGCGGCCGAAAAAAAGGAAAACGACAGAGAATCCTATGAAGGGATTCTCATAAAGATCTTGTTTTCTAAATACAGTGATCGAATCACTCAATTTCATGACCCGGCGAGCGACTTTGAATCGGTTCACCGCCGAAGCTCAGCCACTTTAGTAAGAAGCTACTAAGCTCTCACGCTGATTCGCTACTCCAAAATTGGCTCGTTAGTAATAAAAGCATTTCTCCAAGGGACCGAGGGTAAGACCTTCGAGTCTTCGGCAACATTCAATGGAACCAAGCTTGCCATCGTTTTTGGGATGATTCGCACCTTAGTTTCTTCACATAGCTGTTGCACAGAGTTCTCTTCGTAGCGAGACGTTACTAAGACCGCTTGTTTTGCAAGACCATGCTTTTTAATAATTTCAAGCCCTGTTACACCCTGGCCAATCAGTTCAAAATCAATCAAAAAGAAACACTTCTCCAATTCCGCGCTGGCCTGTAAATGAAACCACTGCTCGAATTCCTGAGCTGATGTAAAACTAACCTGTGGTAGAAGCACTTCTGGAGAACGTAATTCTTCTATGCGCTCCCTCCAAACCTGATGAATCGAAATGTCATCATCGATGGAAATGACTTTTATTCCCTTTTCAAATAGCAATTGATCTACAAACCAGATAGGCATTGCCGCCTTCGGAAAAATCAATTCGATGGTTGCTCCAGCTCCTGGCCTATTGATGATCTTTAATTGCCCCCCTGAAGCATCCATCGTCTTTTTTGCGTGGTAAAGCCCGAGTCCTGAGCCATTACTTGCTCCTACCTTGCCATCACTCAGTCCCCACTCACCCAAACCAGAAATCACCTTTTCAGGTATTCCCGGTCCGGAGTCTCGCACAGAGATGACGGCCTCATTCCCACGAGAAAAAACATTCACAATAACAGGTCCGGCAGAACCACTCATGGCCTCAATCGAATTATTAATAAGATTCGAAAGAACCCGTTTAAGCTCCATGGAACTGACACAAATGAAAAGGCCATAGGCATTACTAATATCAATGCTGATATTAACTCCCTGGCGTTCTCTATACTCGGTTCGTTTTTCAGAAACGATGCTATCAACAAGTGAAGCTAAAAGGACTTTTTCTTGTTTGGAACCATCCATCGCCATTCGCCGGCGCGGATCTTTTAACCTTTTGCTCTTTGCTAATAGCTCATTTGCGATATCATTTATTCGATGAACTGCATCTCGTATTAAAATTCGTTTTTCCTCGGGAAGCTCCGAAGAATGACCCATGATCAGCGATAATGCACTCAATGGACTTCGAATATCGTGCGCCACCTGAGCCGCCGACTCACCCACTGCCGCCTGAAGCTTGAGTTTATCTTTTTCGGCGCGCAGCCGCAGACTTTCGAGCGTCTTTTGTTGGGCCATTTCAAGCGCTTCTTTTTTTTCTTCGATCACCAATGCGTATCGCTTCCAGAGTGTCACCAAAAACAACAAGGCTTCTATTAGAGTGATGGGAATAAATGCCGCATCGATGACATCCGAAAAAGGCATGCTGACTCGGTCGTTAAGAAACCCCAAACCACTGATCAAGAAATTGATCCCCACAAATAAAGAGAGCCAGCGATTCTCTTTCGAACGATAGGATTGGCTGAAGGCAATGATGGCAATTAAAAACTGAATCGTCACGCCGACGGAATAAATCAGACCAAAGGCTTTTGGCACAGAGCTGACAAGCACAACCACGCCGAAGACTACGCTTAAAACTGCGAGAGTCTGTATCAACATTTTCAATGATCTTCTAACAACGACAAATAGCCGTTCTATGAAAACTAAGATCAAAGCATTGGCTATTCCAAATGAAAACATCGAAAGACCCGGCGACCACATTGAAAAAAACTGATACCCGTAGCCTTGTATCCCTAAAAATAAACCCATGGTGGCAACTAAATAGCCACCGTAGAGAAGATAAATAGTTTCTCGTGTGGCAACAAAAGTAAAAAAAGCGAGCATTGCAATACAGAAAAAGAAACTATAGCTAATGGCACTCAGCATATACTCTTTCGACGTAGAGTCTACAAATCGATTCCACTTTACCATCTCGGGACTGTAGCTTGAACGTTTTGAAGAGCCGGCGACCCAAAAGTACAAAGTTTCTTGCGGTTGAAGGTTAGAAAGCAATATTGCCGTTTTACGAAACTTAATTTTTTCATCCGAAGAGTCTCTATACCCATGCAAAGTGGCCTTGAAGTCGCCTTGTTGTTGACGAAACATTTTAAACGTTTGCGCTAACGGAAACAGTAAAACCCACTCAGAGCTTTTCTGACTCCAATCGCCTAGGTTTAAGCGATACCAGTTGCCCGAAAAAGCTGCCAGTTTCTCACCTTCAGGAGAATACGCTTGAGTCCATTGGGTTTCATACTCCAAGGCTTCGGCTCGTTGAATAGCATTCGTCGATGGCAACAACTCAAGCATGGGTTTAAGGTCAACAACATCTGTTTGTGAGTCTTCGGCCAAACCAGAGGATGAAAGGGATAATGACGATAAAATAAAAACGAGAAAGGCTGTTAAAACGATTTTCCCTGCACTGATGAACATTTCACACCTACATTCCGACGGTAAAACATACGTTTTTTCACGCCATCGGCCCTAAGATTTGCAATGACAATGCCATGACTTGCAGCCCTAGGGTTTCTTAACCGGCACAAGCGGGGTATCTATTTGAACGCACAACTGTGTGGCCAGTTGGCCTCCCAACCTATACTTAAGGGTGTCGCTTTTAAAATTGTCTACAGATTCCTGCCAAGGCACGCTATCAATGAGAACGTGGCCTAGAAAATCCTGACTCTCATAAATAGCACCAATACCCGAAATGGCCCATTGAACAATGGAATCCGAATATCCTCTCGTTGTAAGTTCACACCCAACGTAAAGCGCCGAAAAAAAGTGATACTTTCGACTCAATCCTATTGTTTGTCCGCGGATAGTAACGCTTTGACGGCCCATATAAATGGGCCTTAGTTGTGGAAAAAAGGTTTCAAAGCGCCGCGAAAACAAAAGTGCCAATCGGTTTAGTCGCTCATATTGCTTTGTTTTATAGAGCTTTTCTTGAATCAGTGGCCAAGTGACATAACTTGAAAATACCGCTAAACCGAGGAGCGTATCCCGAACACTCCCTTTACCTATCACCCGAAGGTAATGGTCAAAATTGTCTCCAATCTCTGAACTCGAATGCGTAGTGAAAACATCGGCGAAAGCAAATAACACCTTATCTAGCTCAGGCCGAGCAATAATCTGATCAGATATATGTCCGTAGAGAGCCGTGCAAGGATTGCTATCGTTCACCTTGCCATCATTGATCCGAGTGCATTTG
The DNA here is from genome assembly GCA_041178425.1 of Pseudomonadota bacterium. Classification (GTDB taxonomy): domain Bacteria; phylum Bdellovibrionota; class Bdellovibrionia; order Bdellovibrionales; family Bdellovibrionaceae; genus CAUJGP01. The sequence continues at coordinate 237,373 of JBEGVH010000009.1, forward strand.
GGGCTCACAATCTCGAAGAGATCTTCGATAAAATGCTCGCAGAATTTCACCTGACGTCTGAAACCCTTCTGAGTCGCCAGTAAAACCGGTGTCTGAACGGCAATGCATGCATCGATGCCTACTTCTTTGTAGGTAGCCATGGGATTGAAGCCCTCGGGTTCGTAGTTCTCTGTGATGGATTTTTGTCTTTCGGCAAGTGCTTGGCAGAGTTCACTCCCTCTGGAATATCTTTGATGAGACGGGATTCGTTCTTGGGCCTCTTCGCATTCGGAGGCCATTCCAAAAGAAGGCGACAGTAAGAAAACAGCCAGTATCCAATGCAAAATCAAGGGTTCCTCCGATATCAATCGAAGGCGCAGACTATCACAGATTCTGTCAATTTTACATTAAATCTGTTTAGACTGATGTGTTTCTTACCGGCCCCAAGGTTGTTAACCCATCCCAAAGAAGGGGGGTGACATTTTTTGTTCTAAAAAACAATTTTTGATTACTAAAAGACCGTTATCAAAAATAAGAGACCTCAAAAAAAGTACCTAATCCAAAACAATTTTAGCTTCCACTTCAACAGGAATGGAGCCCGGAACAAAGCGAATGATCTTTGCTTTCATCTCTTCGGGGGTCAAACGCGGAGGAAATGTAACTAAAGTAAAGAGATGACCATTATTAGTTGAACTGCGATGGTGCCTCCAGCCGCTAAAGAGCCAGCTTGAAACTTTTTTAGAATTAAAAAAGACAACTACGCATTTCTTTGTTGTGCTATGACCATCTAATTCTGAATACAAAACAGAATCAGCCACAACGAGTCGATCAATTTGGCTCCAATCATAGGCCGAAACACCCAGCGAAATAACGAGGTTCAAAGAGAGCTTGTCGGATCCAAACTTCATCAAGGGCAGGCCTGGGTGATGTTTTAAATAGTCAACAATTCTGAAAAGCACAAGGACACCCAAACCACTCACAGCGAGAAAAATAAATCCGAGTCCCTGAAAGACAAAGTGACCTGCCCCCTGCCCTAGATAGAAGAATAACAGTCCGAGAACAAAGACAACAGCGATAATAAAAATCGCGGTAATGACAGTCTCTTTTTTGCTTCGATAAATAACGAGTTCGTTTTCGTGTAATACTAATGATGCTTCCATGTTCTTAGTATAGAGCAAATCAACACCATCAAAGATGTTGTAGAACAGAATTTTATTTTTGTCTCAATTTCAAACGATGTTTGGATCAAGCTGGGATTTATGAATCTGGTAAGAGGGAACTTTTAATGAGAAGTAATTATTTTAAGAGGTAGTAAAGACTTTAATTTATAAAAACAAATCCGATAAGAATCTAGATACTTCTCTTATTCTGGAGACTTTGGTTGCTTCAAAAATTTGTTTCTTGTTTATTCCTTGGTATCGTTCTTTTCCTCGCCGCTTGCGAGAGGCCCTCCCTTTCCAGAACAGGACTTCGTCTCATTATTGATACCTCCACAAAGCCCTCTGATTCTCAAAGTGCACAGCAAAAACAGGCCGTTCTCAATGCTTACGATGGCGGTAACGCCATCGACCCGTCCCTTATCTGCTTCGCCGTTAATATCAATGGTCAAAGAATTCAAAGAACCAACCCGGCTAGCAACCAATCGCAAACGCTTACCTCTTCGCCAAATCCTTCGACCCCAGAGACACCATTCACTTGTGATGTGGATCGCGGTATTTTTAAATCACTCGAATCAAACGATGCATTGAGTGTCACTGTGGCCTCGGGTCAAACTCTAAAGATTGAGCTCTATGGCTATTTACGGACGAGCACAGAAGAAACTTGCCCCACCGACATCGAGACTCATTGGAATTGGCCTCTCAACAAGATTTATCGTATCGATAGTAAGAATAACATCTCCACCGACAGTGCCAACGTTGATGTTGTGTTTCAACCCGAGTGGCCACAATCCGATCAAAACATCGTGGTTCAAAATCAGTGGCCTAAGACTTGCCTTCCTAGCCCCTCGGACACAGCTATTTTGTCGTACCTTAATCCGAATGATTTCGACTTCGATTCTGTGCACGTCTTTTTTAAAGAGGGGAAGGCCTTATTAAAGCCGAGTCACTCTTTTCAATTTACAGATGCAGAGACGACGTTTAGCAATCCCAGCAATGGAACTTTCGACAAGGTTCAATGGAGCCCTTCTAAGTCTGCTCTTATTCTCGATCACGAAGCCATAAACAACGCCACCGTTGCCTACGAAGTGCGCCCCTCAGGCAACTACACCTCCAAGGTCTTTGATGGCGGAAGCGTGCTCCAAAGCTGGACCCATCTTGGCTGGGTGTCACGACTGCCTTTTGGTAAACCACTGCCAGATACTAATGAGTCGGAAACTCCTTCAAACTATTCTGATTTAGTAGACTCGAATCTCATGGCGAATATCGTTGGAGTATGGCATATGGACAACCACAACGAAGCCCTAAATGCCACGTCAGTCCCTGGTCGGTTTCATGTAGCAACTCATTTTAGCGGGTCAACTAATAGCTATCGGCGAATACCAGCTCCCACGAGTCTTCCTCTTGGCAATACCTCGCGAACAGTGACCGCATGGATAAAGGCGGATTCTCCACTAGTATCGACCTGGGGTTCGATCGTTAACTGGGGCCAGGGTGACTGCTCAAATCTCATGTTTGGCTTGGGCACCCAATCGGCAAAACTCACGATCTGGGGTGGATGTTACGACTACGATACAGGCTTATCTATTCCAACCAACCGCTGGGCATTTGTGGCGGTGGCTTTTGATGGAACGACTGTTCGCGCATACGTTGACCATCAAATGGCCTCTCAAAATAAGCCCAATTACAACACACAGCCGAGTGACCTTTTTATTGGTGGTGAGTCAATCAATAACAGTACTATCCGGGCTTCCTTTAAAGGCGCCATTGACGAGGTGGCGATTTGGTCACGAGCCCTCACCGACGAAGAAATAAGACAAATTTATCGCCGCGGAGCGAACCGTATTAACTTTCAGGTGAGGGTCAGCGATACCCATTCAATAGACTCCGCCGTTTCGCCCTGGCTAGGCGCTGACAGATCAGGGAACACCTCATTCTCTGAAATCTATAATTCCCTCTCAAACTCGCTGTTGGATCATATTAAAACAACTTTTGCTCTGATGAGTTTTGAGAATTTTGAATTAACAACCGCCTTGAGTACTAAGAGGTACTTTCAATACAGAGTTACCCTCGAGAGCGATGATCAAAGCAATCATTGTAACTATGGAACCACCAACACCTGGTGCTCGCCTGAATTAAGCAAGGTTATGATAAATGAAGTCTCTCAATACACAAACTTATCCACTGTCATCAATACCAATGCATTGCCAGTTTCCAACCCCACTGGTTTTACTGAGCAGTTAGGAACCGCTGGATGTCCTGCGCGGATTGTCTATACACTCTCTCAAGACCGACAGGTTTGGAATTATTGGAATGGAACACGCTGGACAATCGCTGATGGCAGTGTGGTTCAAACAAATTCATCGCAAGACCTCGATACCCATATTGCGAGCTTTATGCCGACGAGCTCTTCGAAGAGTTCCCTTTACATTAAAGCGTTCTTACGCTCAAGCGGACAAAGCCCTTGTGAACTGAGTAGGATTGAAGTCGCGCAATGAGCAAACGTTCGAAAGCTTTTGATGAGGTGCCCTTGTCGAATACTTTCACTCGCACCTAAATAGGTTTTTCCTGCATAATTTTTTGTCTTAGTGCAGCCAATCGCTTCGATGTCTCTCTCTTCATGGCCTCGAGCCTTTCTAGTCGCATCTGCTGTTCTTCGATCATTCTATTGACATGGTTGAGCACGAAGGCACGCTCTTCAGCTTTTGAAGGTAAATCTGTCTCTCCGAGTGAAAAACTAAATTCATACATATTATCGGTGAGACTGACTTTGAGTTTTTTTGCAGCACTTTCAGTGATGCGAATCACTCCGGCGCCACCCTTGATAATTTTAACGGCGTGATCAAGCCTGCGGGCCGCAAACGATAACATACCTATTGAGTGCTGAAGACTATAAGAGACACCATTGACGAACTGCTTTTGCTCGACGGTGCTGAGTTCATTTAATTGCGGAGACAAACTTGCTTTGTAGGCGTATTTAGCGTCTTGAAAATACGTGCCGATTTCTTGAAAACTGAGGTAAAGCTCATAGGGATGAGTGGTAGGGATATCTCTGTTAGTCATCACCACGAGCCCCTCAAAGAGGGACGGATCGCCTGTTCTTAATTTATGGGTGTAGCTCGCATGCCGAATCTCATGGTAAAGAAAAACATTGGGCTCGCCCGAGATCGCCACCAAATGAGGAATTCCAATTTCGTTGGTGGCCGACTGAAAATAAGCGGTGCTACCGTCCATGAGTTGGCGTGGATTATAGGTAAGACTCACTCCCATGGTTTTGTGAAGCTTGGCCGCCATTCGATTGAGAACTGAGCCTTGATCATCGGGAACAATTACGAGCTTCGAGCTCTTGGTCAAAACAAGATAACGCTTTTGCACGTCTTCGAGCACCGTGACACCATTTTTTTCAAAGGCCCGCCGTGCGTTTTCTAATTGTTCTTCTGGTTTCAATTTTACAAATAATCGATACTCTTCAGACTGAAGCAAACGATATTGACTTTCAAAGAGCCGAAACAACTGAGGATTGTCACGCAGCAAGACCTCAGCTTCCAACATCACTGGCGTAGGAATAAGCGTCGAATCTCGCAGTGACATTTGACACTGATCGGGCCGAGATTGGGAATAACCCCTCTGCAAGAAAAATAAAACTACACAAATCACAAAAAACTTCATATAGCCCTCTTGTTGAGAGATTTGCTGCATGCACCTTTACTCGATGGCCGATTTGAGGCCCGAGACTCTTTTTCTAACTGCTCTTCCATTTCAGTGATGATTTTTTGATAATTACGCCGAATCTCATAGTTCGCATCATCTATCATAAACTGACCAGGATCGCGCGGAATCAACCCTTTCTTGAATGCCCTATAGAGACGACGATAAACAATAAGTCTTTGCTCGACATTGTTTGATTTTAAAAGGGATAGCATTCGTCCATCCAAAGGTTCGCTTATCGCTACCCGTTTTTCTATAGTATCATTCACGATCGAATTTTCGGCGAGACTAAGAATTTGCAAGAGATCTAAGACCGCAGGTCGCCCCCAAAAGCGGTTTGTTTTTTTAGGATTAGGATCAAGAAAATCGTCAAACCTAGAAATCGCTTCAAAAGAGGTCTTTTCGAGTGGGAGCTCTTTTTCGCGAGTTGTATGATCCCAAATAAACGATGAAAGCTCTTGCCATTTGTGTTGTTCGAGAAGAGCGATCAATTGAGCTAAATTTAGATCTTCAGATGTTTTTTTGGCTACGGTCGATCTTGCCGATTTACCCCAATTAACCGAATTAAAAACGCTCGAAAACCAATTCTTCTTTTCAACCACCTCAGGTCTAAAGAGCTCCCTATCTGAATCGGCTAGGGTTCGCCCCTGCAAAAGGTCAGAGGAGGAAAGAGATAGTTTAGGTCGAAACACAACCATGACCTTCAAGAGAGTGATAGCATCCATCTTTTTTGTGCTAAAAAACTCACTGACTTCATTGGCAGTCCAGTCCTCATGGGCTATATAGCGCTTCACCAACTGAAGGTTTGCTAGTTTATTGGCTCGCTCAAGAAACGTTAGCAACAACTCTTTATATTGCCTTGTAGTCATAAGCTTTCGAAACGCATCGAACCCATCACCCAACAAAAAAAAGGTCGAGTTGGAGAAACGATTCAATTCTCTGTTGGAATCGATTTTCCACTGTTCTGGCCAATAACCATTTTTTTTCGCTAAAGCTAGTTTTTCATCGAAGTTCAAACTCTCAAGCAAAGGGATTGTCATCTCGAAAGTTAAAAGGGGCTTCAGAATTTCCTTCTCTTCATTCGTCAATTTTTTAAAGTTTTCTGGAAGAGCAAAAAACGCCGCCGACCTCGAATCATGAACGCCAAACCTAATTCGATTGATTCGAATTTTTTCTGCTAAAGGTATATTCTCGTTACAAGATCTCATGATTTCGGCATCGCTAAGCTGGCGATGGGCACGTAACAAACTTACGGCAAAGGAGGATTCCCCTGGCCATCGCTCTAAGACCTTTAACAAATCTGGCCATTGAGGCAAGGCCTCAAGTCGTTCCATCGAGTGAGCCTCTAGCAAACCCTCCATCAGAGCAATGAAGGCCTTGGATTTTCTCTGAGTCTCGCTGAGCACTTTTTTTGGACTAGGGCTTAAAAACTCGTTGAGTCGTTTTAGATAGAGCAACGGATTAAGTTCAGACCTCCGAGCCGAGGCCATCGATTCTTCACTGTATTCGACGAGGAATCGATCGATGAGGGCCAGCAAAGACTCCGGGTTGGTTGTCGACAGGGAGGTGACAAGATTTCGAATGGATCGACTGTCAATTTCTCCGTGCAACCAATAATTCAAAAGAATATGGGATAATTCATAATTGTTTGCATCAACACGAACAGCTTCAAGATTTTGGACCAACGGATAATGGTTAATAATGATATCAACATTGTAATAATTAACGAGGGCATCCATCAACTCCCACTCGTCCGAAGAGAGCCCCTCGTTGGCTGAGAATTTTGAGTTTTGTAACTTATCGAAGTCGACTATTCTAAGATGGGAAATGTCTTCAGCCAGTCTCAGCGACAAAATATAACCTAGGTAATCGTTGTTTTTCTTTTTAGCGTAACCATCAGCGACGGAGATCCTGCCCGAAGTGTAAAGACCTCGGCCATGAACGGCGACCCCTTGTTCCGATGAACTTAAATAAAATCCATTTCTTAAAATTGACGTGACAGCACCGAGATCATCCACCCCATGATAAAGGCGGTGATTTTGATCGGTGTGTTTCTTTTTGAACTGATCCACAGTCATCAAATATTCAGCGGGCAGTTCCTTTTTAGGCCTTTGCCACAATGGCCTGATAGGAACAAAGATTTTCAGTGGGCGTCCCATGTTGTTGGAGACCTCCAGAAATTTTTGCACTACGGGGTCATCAGGTTGCCGAAATAAGCGATTATTCCCAGCACTCAATCGGGCGTTGAGTGCAATTTTCACAAGTTGTTTTTGGATTGCGGCTCTTTGATAGTCTTCAACATCGGCTAAGGGATAGGACAAGTCTTTGAGCAATACGTCGCTCGTTTTTAGATTCAAAAACGGAATCTCTACCATTGGTCGCAACCCACGCAAGGCCTGCTTGAGATAATTATCAGTTCCGCTCTCTTCAAATTCTGGTGCCAAGTAATCGTATTCGCCACGTATAAAGGAATCGATGGTGTCTGGTGCCCTTGAGGGGTTTATAAATTCACCCATCGTCAAATCAAAGGCTAGCATATCGAGAGTGCTCCCCCCCTGCGAAATGGCACGGTGGAGTTGTGACTGAACTTCGTGTACTTCACCAACGGTCGTCGTTAACCTTTGAAACCACTGGTCTGCCGGCTTCCCTTTCTGCTCATTCTGAAGTGTCTGGGTAAAAATCGATTCTACTTGTTCAATAGCTCGATATGAACGATCGGATCGCACATAAAGGTCGAAGTCGCTTCCCACTCCTAAAATCAACGATGAATCAAAAGACGACTGGGCGAGAATTTTGTTAAAAACCTCATTCGTTTTTACATCGGGATTGTTTCGCCATTCTTGATGAAGTCGATCATAAATAAACCCCAACATAGTTCGCACAATTCCCGGGGCCAATATTAGATGAGCCTCAGGATCAATAGCCTGCAAGCGTTCTTGAGCCAGAGTTAAAAGAGAGATTTTCTTTCCATCTTCGTATTTTATAAGCAAATGGGGTATAAGATGCTTAATAACGGCGGTTAATTGACTTTTAACCCGATAAACTTCCGATGCAGGAATTTGCGACGGACCCAGTCTCCGGTACTCACGTGCAACAAACAAGTTCGGAAATTCTTTGTGTAGGTCAATTGCTCCACCCAGTTGATTGAGAATCTCATTACGGTCGCCCTTTGCAAAGGAGAGGGTGGCCGCCCCAACGATGAGCGCCAAAACAAAGAAGGCTATATTTCTGAATCCTCTGAGGACCATGAGCGGGCTCAACATTTTACCTTTCAAACGATGAATTGGGCTCGAGTGCTAACAAAACTTTTTCTAACGCAAGAATTATTCCAAAAAATAACCCGCCAAGACGCTCTCCTGAGCGACCCAACTGTCAAAAGAAAAGACAGAGATGAGTCAAAAAAGGCAAACACCATCTTTTTTGCGTACTCCCTGCAGGGGAGTTTTTTAGCTCAACTTCTGGACACTTGCCGCAAGATCCACAAAAACACCTTTTGTTTACGACAGATAGCCTGTCTACTTTTTTTGTGTCCTTTTGAGACTTCGACACCGAATCTAGGTGGCGTTTCATCAATTTTTCCCATAGCATCCAATTTGTTTGATTTAATGGGCGGCTTTGGTTTTGCTTTTAAACACTATGAGCCATTAATACCTAGAGGAGCGTTGCGCCTATGTTAAAAACAAAAATCACTGGTGTATCGATCGCTTTAGGGAGCTTGATTCTAGCGGCCTGTTCGCAAGGGCCCTTTGCGCTCGAATCCCTCGAGGGTCTCCAGCGAGGTTTAGCCAGTGAGGACGCCAATGATTCGAACCTCACGAGGTTAGCGACCGACTGTAATGTGAACCATGATCTCCCTCTACTCACTCACTATGATCTTAAAACGCAACAATTTAAATTGGATGGTGTTGATCCCGTACCGCAATTGGCAAACCTCAATGCTTTGATCGAATATCAATCCGGTGTGCCCTATACCTTTTTTTGGGCTAATCAGTTTATTCCTGGCCAAGGCAAAGCCTTAGCCACGAACTTCGACGATCAAACCTTCTCTGACGATGAGGTAAAATCGGTTCTGCGAGATGTTTGCCGAATCACAGGTACGGCTTTTCATTTACGTCAACCCCGAACGATTATAACCAACCGAAATAGTCTTAAAAAATCGCTCAAACGAATCGCCGATGGGCAAGTTGTCCATTCCCTGGTCTTCAGGGAAAATTTGTTCACTATTATTCTTCCCCCAAAATGGAATCCACAAGCTGCTTATAAATATCCTTTATTTATTAATGGCTTTTACGGACTGAACGCCAACCTGATTCGTCAAGAAGGCCCAAGCCTCATGAAACTCGTTGCTCAGTCCTACTCGGTTGATCGACGAGGCGCGATCGGAATCCTATGGAATGGCGGCGGTGCCGCAGCTTCTTTCACGACGGCGGATCAAGCTTACATCGACTTGAATGACTTTTTAAAAATAGCCATTCCCGAACTCAATATCGCCGCTAACCGAGTAATTACCTTTGGCGGTTCTCGAGGGGCCTACACGGCTTTAAGTATTGCCTCTCATCCAAAGGTGAGTGCCATTAACGTAAAGTATGTTCATGCGATGAACCCCTTTAACGATGTGAAAACAATTGACGAGCTCAAGGGCTCAACCATTTTTCAACTGATGAGTATTGGTGATCAACAGTCGGGATACTATGGTACTTGGGAAAAAGGCTTTAGAATGCCCGATGGAACGCCTCCGCCGACCACAGATGAAAGCGTTAATCTGGATCGTGCCGACAAATTACAGAAATTAAAGGCCAACAATACAGCGCTTAAGTTTTTTGTTGGTACACATGATTTTATTGTTCCCACGATGGTCAAAATGCAGTTGTTCGAAACTTATTTGGCGAACGGACTGAATGCAGAGATGTCTCTCTTTTATCTGAATGGCCATACACCCGATAGACACCTTCGCGATCAGGAACTCCTGTCGGTGCTATTAAAAACAAAAAATCTCAAGAACTCTATCAGCCTTGTGACCAAAGGAAAGGTGAACTCGTTCTTGCTTGACGAAAACGGCGCCAACCAAAATCTCAATCTTACGCAAACAAACGAGACTCCCCTCATCATAGAAATACCTCGTTATTTAAACGACAACATCAAGGGCCATCTCTTTGCCAGGGGAAAACCAGGCTCCAGCTATGTTTTAACTTTTGTGAATTCAGTGAATGAGCGCTTCGAACTACCTTTTACATTAGATCAAAAAGGCTATGTCATTCGGCCTCTCGAGACACTCTTTTTGCCTTATGGCGAATTGGAGTTAGAGAGCATTAAGCCTATGGGCGCGTCCAACAGCCTGAAGGGGTTCAAAACTACACTCCCGCTTCATACGCCCCTAAAAATGTTTCACTCGTCTGAACGCACTCGAAGTCTCCAGCAAACACCCTGGGATTTGAGCATTCAATCACTTAGGGGAAACAATGAAGCACTTGCTCTAAAGTTGAATGGTGTGGCCGTTGGCTCAAACAATGGGTTGGTTGTCTTTCCGGATGGTACCTATGTACCGCCACAACTTTCGATCGATCAAAGTTGCGCGTCTGAAACTCATTGCGTCGTGCAAACCAAGGCAAAAATAAGCACTCAGCACATTGGTAAAAGCGGATCGCTCTACGCCTATGTGATTGGCACCGCGGGCCGCAAGAATTATTACGATGGCAAAGGGAATTGGATAAATGAAGCCAATTTAGTCGACGGTAAGCCGATTGCTTTCTACACCGGTCCACTAAAAACCGTTCATATTGATAGCGTGGCGGAGGGTGATCTCAGGGGCTCCGTCGGGCTCTCTATTTTCTTTGGCTATGGTCTTGGAACAAATGCTTACACCGAAATGATCGACTCTGGCCGATTCCTCCAGAGCGTTCGATCAAATAACAATCAATAAATGCTAGGTGTGATCTTTTAAAACAAAAATAGGTTGCTTACTGCCTCGAATAATTTGGCGAGTAACACTACCACCCATCAAGGCCTTAACCGCACTACTTTTTGCAGCAACCACCAACAGATCGGCTTTAATTTTGTTGGCTGCTTTTAGGCAGAGTTTACTCGTCGATAGAAACTCTGACTTAACGACAACAGAGCAGGAAACACTATACCGTCGGGCCTGCTCTTCAATGGACGCTTTTATTTTTTCTATTTTTCGTCGCTCCTTCAAAATCTCTGGGCTAGATTCATCGAGAGACCAACGATACGTAACTGGGGCTGCATGAAACACTGTCACTTGTGCTTTATGCTCTTTTGCTAACTTGAGCACAGATGAGAGGTGCTTTTGTGTTTGTGGCCCCAAATCGCAGGCAAAGAAAATCTGCTTTAACCTTTTCGGTAGTGGATTTTTTGGGTGAACAATCAATAGATTGATCTTGCTACGGTGGATGGCAGTTTCAGCAAAGCTACCTAATAAAAACCGACTTAACCCTTTTTTGTTATGACTGTAGAAGACGAGAAGTTCACTCTTCTTTTCTTTCGCCAGACTCAAAAGCGAATCCACCGCTTTAGTCAATGATGGGTTCGACGCTTCGACGACATGTACCTGCTCTTCTTGAACCTTAATTTTTGCCGACAGTAGGGACTGTTTCATTAAGTGTCGTGGGTCCACAGATGGGCGCTCTTCTGGGGGAACTTCAAAGGCGAGGTGAAGTTCGGATTCGTATCGGGTAACGGCATATCCAATGTCTATAGCCTTTTTTTCTTTTGCAAAAAGATGGAGAAACGCAAATAGCTCCCTCAGTTTTTTCTTTTTCTGGTAAAAAGGTTCTAAAGCCCAAAGTATTTTCATACTCACCCCCACTAGACCCGAATAAACACATCTCGTTTTGTATCTGATCGATATAAATCAAAATGGGCAATTTAAGGTTTATTCATGAGCGAGCCCGTCTCGAGGCTCAGGAGTTTTTGTTGAGCCGGTGGCAGCGACATTTTTCGCCTTCACGCATGTAAAAAAACTAGGCCCTGGTTAGCTGACGGGTGCACACGATCGCCCTCGAATGGGCACATCAATTGCCAAAGAATCAGTGGACTCCCACTCATGATAATCGGAGTCGGCAGGACATATTTTGGAGGTCTTGAATGAATCAAAGAGTTGAAAAGAAAATTGTTAACAGAGCACCAAAAAGAACATTATTGGCAATCGCGATCTTCTTCCTTTCTTTAACCTCATTCCTATCTCCTGTTGCAATAGCCAAGGCTGTTAAACACGATCGCGCTGCTGCTAAAGGCTGCATCAGCAAACTTAGTTATGACGAAGCGCTGAGTGCGCTCGAGCGATTTAACCTCACCACTGTTAATGGTTCACGCGAAGAAATCACTGCCCTCGGTACGGGTTTAGTGTGGATTGAGGAACTCAACGATGGAAAGCCTTTAGATATGGCGATTTATCGAGGTCCCAATAAATATCCGTTCATTTTTAAAAATAAAGGTACTCACAGCCAACAAACTCCTGCAGGCATTATTATCTCTCGTCGTGGAGCCATGAAGTTTGGTTCGAATGTAGCGCAACTTATACACGAGTTGGGCCACTTGGTTGGCAACCAGGGTGGATATGCCGACTATTACCACCATGTGGGAAAAGCTCCATGCGTTGTTTCTGGATACAGCGACGATCGTTTCAATGAACAGTTCGCCGAAGTCTTCGCCGCTTTCGTAACTCGCCCTAATCTGATTAAACGAAATCCCTCGGCCGCTTGTAAAAAAGCTTGGAATTACTTTTCTAATGTTTTGTTTAGCACTGGTGATAATGCCATGGCCTGCATAAGAGGAAAAACAAAAGAACTTTTGGCTCGTCGGGCTGAGCTAGACGCGCAGAAAGCAGACGCCAAAGACGAGAACAACAGCGAGCAAGATCAGTCTCCTACCCAAGAGGCTCAAATAGCGCCCATTGATGAATTCGATAAAAAACGACGAGAAGAAGAATATGAACGCTCCATTGAAGAAGCCATCAACCTAATGTTGAGAGATACGACTGAGTTTCAGCCCTTAGTTATTTCAGACGACGAGTGAGTTTTTATCTCTCATTCATAACTTATCGATAACAAATAACTTCGACCGAACGACTTCCAAAAGAACCTCCGTTCGGCGAAATCTCGGTGACGTAACCCGATCCATTAGTGTAATCGGCTTGTCGCCGGCAAAAACGTCGACCACAGGTATTCGTAAAACGTAATGATTGATGAACATTAATATTAGGATAACTTGCTTCTTTAGTTGGGTTCGCACCGTCGATACAGGCAATAGAGACTTCGTCGATGGTGGTTTGAATTCTCCTGACCACTGAGCCCGCTTCAAGCTGATTAAACACTTCTTCATTGTAGCAATTAATAAACGTTTTACCATTGCCTCGTTCGACCATTCGACCAGAGGTGTAGCCCTTCCCTAAGCCTCGACAGTATCGACTCGAGCACGTAAAAATCCAACGAACTTGCTTTAAGTCGCGTTCGACTCCGTTACTGGATTCTGGCAGACTTTGTCCAACAGGTACTACCGAATCGGCACACAAAGTATCAAGTCGACCATCTTCTACTTCTTCCGCCACTATTGCTGGAGGCAGAGAGAGAAGTTTTTGCCGACAGCTATCGGTGATGTCTGGTGGCGGTGAAGTTTTTCGGCACTCAAGCACTAAACCAATGTTACGTTCGACAACTCGACCTTCGATATACCCTTTTAAGGGGTTCAACATTTTGCAGTACCGATTTCCACACGTATTAAAGAATCGAATCAGTTTGGGATCATCAGTCGGCATATTATCAGCCAACGTTGGCGTCACTGGGTCGATACAGGCTAGAGCCAAAGCATCATCGCTATTGAGAGATTCGGTTGAAAAATAGGAGCGACTTGCTTTCAAAACCTCCTCTTGAGTACAGGCCGAGATACATTTTTTTGCAGCAGCATCATAACGATAACCACTACCACACTGACTACAACTCAAAACTCCAGAAGAACTTAAAATGAGCTCTTGGCCACTGGGGCAGGAACAACCATAGGCCGTATACGTTTGACCTGCAATAGGACAAGAGCATCCCGAAGTGTTGGTTGAGCAACTGCCCGTCACCCATCGCAAAGGATTCACCTCGCAAGTAATTGAACACGTGGTGGTCGTCGTACCCGAGACCCCAGAGCCTTGGCACTGAGCAATGCTGCTCGTCGGCGGTTTGAGTTGTGGATCACAAGTCGTTACCTTACACCCCCCCGCACCGTCATCGACGGTCCCTGTCGCGCACTCGCAAAGACCCGAGGTAGAATTAAGAACCTTGCCGCTAGGGCATGCACATCCTGAGTAGTTCCACGAGGTGCAATTAAATCGTTCCCAATTATAAGTGTTGTTATTGCAGTTGACTCCACAAGTCCGGGTGGCTGTTCCTGCGCCATAGGAGCAAGCCTTTGATTCGGAGCTTGATGGTTTTTTGGCGGGGTCACAACTGTTGGCCACACACGTTTTTGTTGTTGAATCATGATGTTGCCAGTCGGGACAAGTACCACAGCTCGAACCAATAGGAAATTTGTTTGGCGGACACTGACATTGCCCACTAGAATCCATCGATTGCCCTGCCAGAGCGCAAGTACACTGCGAATAATTCCAAGGCGACCAAGTGCCGTATTCCCACTGGGTATTTAACGTATTGCAAATCTCGGTTCTCGCACGAGTCGCAAAATGAATTCCATCCGCGCAAATCTTCCGCTCGGTTGTACTCTGCCGCTGCGTTAGATCACACTTAGGACTTTCGCAGCGACCGTTGATGAGTGTTTTTCCAGCAGGACACTGACAGATACCCGTCAGTGGATCAGGAATAAGAAGATTATTTGCACAGCCACAATCTGAAATTGGAGAGGACTGCCACTCCCCTGGTGTCCATTGTCCATTTACGCAATAATACTCTCGCGTTCGTTTAACTGAATTTTTTAGAGGTCGGTTTCCACCATCAACAGGACACAAGATTAATTCTGAATCAAAGGGTTTTTTGCCGCTGCAAACCAAGCTACTAGGGCTACTCGAGCCCCCCCCGGGCGACAAAGATTGCAGGTTTGTTCGATCCACTGCGAACTGCACTTCGGAGCAATTTTGAAAGAGATTAAAGACAACCACTAATACAATGATTGGAAAAAGCACTGCGATCTTCAATGAATACTCCCCCATTGAACTCCTCTTATTCTAGTGATTATTTCTAGCAATTCCCAATAGAATTTTAGGCGATATTCTTGCTTTGTCTCAAATTAGGATTTTTATAGCCAAGAAAACGATTTTGCCCCACCAAGGTCTCTTTTTGAGTATTCTAGAATGAGACACGGAAAACCAGAAGGGGTCGTCATGCCTAGTCCGGATTATCGTTTTTCTATCATCCGCTTCGTTCTAATAACGACATCCCTATCGATCCTAGCCTGCCAGAAGTTTGTTCCGTTCGCTCAAGAAGCGAGCTCGAACTGGAATAGCCATTCAACATCTAACTCAAACGCAATTGATGACAGCAATACCAATACTAATTCTTCCTCCTTTGGCAGCGGCGGTGCAATAGAACCCGGGGCGCTGGGGCGTACCCCCAAAGGCGCAATCATCTACATACCGCAGGGCTATCGAAGTAGCAAATCAGCAAGTTCAGTCCTTGTTTTGTGGAATAGTAGCTACCAACATTGGAAGGCCTGGGCGGATCAAACAAATTTTATTCTTATCGATACCAATCCCCTCGACACAAAAGCAACCACAATCTGTAACGGTGGCCAGACTATGCGAAGCAGTTATGTTGACCAAAAATATATTTTGACCCTGCTGGCCGAGGCCCGTGAGTTAGTATTGAAAGGCTATAATGTGGATCGTTCAAAAATATTTTATGCAGGTTGGTCTCATGGGGGAGACCTCGCCATGAAGTTTGCGTCGCTTCCTCAAGCCGATAGTCTAGCCCCCGATGATCGCAACGACGTCTTCTGCTCCCCTCACCCTGATGAGCTTTTGGAGCTTCAGAAGGCCGCTCATGTTGGCCAGCAAGAGGTAGCGGGCGTTTTGGCCTTTCCTGGCCAATGGGGATTTAATCAAATCAATATGCTTAAGCAAACATACCAACTTAAGTTGCGTCAGTCGTGTTTTGCCTTTGTGGCCGGCGGCAACGACAGCGGCTACTCGCGCTCGCATCAAATCCTTGCCAACGAACTACAAAAGATTCCTGGTTATTCAAATCGTGTTTACCAAAAGGTTTGGCCAGGCTATGGACACAACCTCAACAGCAACACCGCTGCCTTGAACGAGGCGATGAATTGGTTATTACAATGTCAATAATTGTGGATCAGAACTCATAAAAATTATAAAAAAAGATTCCAAGTCCTCCACTCATCGGGCTATAAAGGAGTCCTAGGAGAAATACAATGGACGCGCATTATTCTAAAGTGATGAAAGCTCGAGAAGACGTAACTGAAACCGGGACCAAACTTTATTTTGCTTATTCAGGGGTTCTTGATCGTGAGGCCTTCGAACAGTGGCGTATGGAACACTCCTACCACTTTTTTAATCTCCCTGAGGGAAAAGTCGTTGCTGCTGAAAATCTTGATTTGATTTTTGATTTTCCCTCACGTTGGTGGGGTGGCCGTGTGGCTGGTCTTTGCGATAAAACAGGCAGTTCGGTCTACGGATTACTTTTTGAAATTCCAGCGAAGGAATGGCCGGTGGTGCAACACAAAGAAGGTGTCGTAACAGGAATGTCTATCGAACGCAAAGTGACGGTGCACGTCGACGGCCAAGCTATTGAGGCGACAGCCTTTACAACGAACCCTCAAAGAGCAAGTCTCGTTGGTCCGATTAGCGAGAACTACCTTGAAGCTCTTGAGCGTGGCGCTCGAAGTGCGGGGCTACCTGAGGCTTATGTTGTAGGTTTGGCTGAGCGAGCGAAGTAAATAAAACAGGTGTTCAAACTACATTTGTGATTACTACCTATGAAACAAAAGCGTTGCCTCCTATGGTTTACAAAAGATCTTCGCATTCATGATAACCAACTCATCAATTGGGCTGTAAACGCTAATTGTGAGGTTCTGGCGATCGGGTTTGCATCGACCGAGAAATCGGTTTTTGCCAACAACTTTTATAATCAATCCCTCCTTGAGTTGAGGGATCGATTCCGCAACCAGGGCGTTCCCTTCTTTATTTTAGACGGTTCGCCAATCGACCAAATTCCCCAGTGGGTCGCAAACAATCACATTGATTATCTGGTTACCCAAGCTCCTTTTAACTCGAGGGAGCAGGTTACCTTAAACGGTTTAACAAGTCGCCTTGATCAAATTCAGGTCATTTCAATTTATCAACAAACGCTTTTAGACTTTGAACATCTGCCCTTCAGTGTTGCAGAACTTCCTTTAGTCTTTACTGATTTTCGAAAAGACGTCGAAAGGCAACCTCCAATCCAATCGCCCAAGCCTTCCGAGCTACATTCGCTACAGGGATTCGAAGCCTTAAAGCCGAACGACTCGTTAATTTATGACGAAGTTATTAATCCTCCGCAAATCGAATGGCCCTTTGATCTTATTCCAGGAGAAGAGAGCGCCTTAAAAAGAGTGCATGAGTACTTTTGGGAAACTCAATCCATCTCAACCTACAAAGAAACTCGCAATGGCCTCCTCAATAAAAATGATTCTTCAAAAATCTCTCCTTACTTAGCTTTGGGAGCTCTCTCCCCTCGATTGCTTTTTTATGAGCTTAAAAAGTTCGAAGAAATACACGGAGCCAATGAATCAACTCGATGGTTTTTCTATGAGCTTTTATGGCGTGATTATTTTAAATTTCTTGCTTTAGAAATTGGGCCAAAGCTTTTTTCTCCCAACGGCTTGAGCACCCCAACCAAAACATGGCTCAGCGATACTGAGATTTTAAACTCATGGAAAAACGGCGAAACAAAGGTGAATTTTGTTGATGCCAATATGCGAGAGTTAAAGCTCACCGGATGGATGTCGAATCGAGGTCGACAAAATGTTGCTAGTTACTTAGCAAAACACATCAATTTAGACTGGACTTTAGGAGCCAGACACTTCGAACAAAATTTAATCGACGATGACACCGAAAGCAACTGGGGCAATTGGCTCTATTTGGCCGGAGTGGGAACAGACCCCAGGAATCGACATTTTAACATTCAACGCCAACAAGACTTGTACGATCCAAACGGCGATTACTGTAATAGATGGTTACCTCCCGCGAGCCTTCGATGAAGCCTCACCAAGGCCGAATTGGAAGATGAAAGAGACAAAATCCTGCCCCATTGTTTCTTTTTGAGATTATTGTGAGATTCAAGATGAGATTGATCCATTTCTTTCTCAATCTATTCCGATAAATACCGATAAGATAAAGTGAGCAGTTGGGGGCTTTTATCTTAAGAACCGTGAGGGAATTAAATTATCATTTTAGAGATGATGGGGCGATACCCATTACAGGGAATCGTTGGAATCGTTCTGTAAAAATAAACACAAAACGTTTAGTTTCTCATTCTGCTGGCGTATCTATTATCGAACTCATGCTCATGCTAGGGGTCATGGCGATCGTTTCCCTGGGTGTTGCTTCCATCTTCAACTTTGGCTTTGAAGGCCTTCGGCATATGCAAGGAGGTACTGAGACTTTATCGCTTGAACAATTGATCGAAAGAACGCTTGCTCGCCCCCCCCTCTGTTAGCGAAAAGCAAAGTAATATTTCTAGAGTTTGTCCCGTAGGTCTCAGGGATATAGGTAACTACAGCGGTACAAAAAAAGATTTAAATGGAATCTACGACGCTGGAGGATCAAATGTCGTTGCTTCCATCAACGTATTTGAGCTTTCACTTTCGACCTATGTGGACCAAGCCATTGTTGGTCCTATTTCTTTTTCAGCCCCTGATGAGGCTCAACCAAATAGCCCTATGACTCCCTTTAACTACTGGCTTACAAACATTGTTGTAGTAGGCACAAAAAATAATGCGAACAAGTTGGGAGGAGATACTTTTCGTGGCCGGGTTGGCGTTGGTTTAATTACTAAGGCAGACGGAACCCTTTATGATTGTAAGCTCAACACTCTCGATGAACGCAAAATTTGCGAACTCCTGGGAGGAACTCTCGCTCGAGATCCTATTCTGCTCCCACGATGTGTATTTAACCGACTTCCAGTTGTTCAAGACTGGAGCTTGATGCCAGCCAATAATACTCCCCCGTTTATTAATGGCGATACTTATGTTCAACGAATCCTGTTTGCGGGAGACGCTGCTACTTTGAATACTAGTTTTACAAACCGAACCAATTCGCCTAGACCTGTTGGCTTAGCCGTTGCCACTCCTGACAAAAAACTCCTTGCCGTTGGCGAAGGAGATGACGGCAGCTTTGGATTTACTAGTTACAAAAACGGTTATCGAACTTGGTCGCTATTTCCTGATCCAAATACCGGCAATGGCTTATTCCCCAACGGCAAAATGGCTCTCAGAACCTATGGAGATACGCCATTTGTATTTGGCACAGGCTCTAGTACCTCAGCCGTCATCTCACCTCGGAGAAAACTTTTTGCCGTCAACGGCGCCATGACATCTACAGATCTTGGAAAAGCCAGATCCTACCTCAACGGCCAAAGCAGCACAAACCCACTCAGGGAAAATCTGGGTCTGCTCGTTATTCATGGTGATGACTCTAAGACCTTTCTTGGCTCAGCGGCGGGAGACAGCGCTTACGGTGTCTTCACGGTTTCTCCCACACAACCTTTGGGTGGCATTTTTTATGTTGATGCTTCGAGTCCTTACTGGAATGGCAGTCCCGCAGGGGGCATGGTCATGAAAGCCTATAACGGTAATGACCTCATCTTTATGAACAAAAATTCTTCTCCCTGCTTAGCCGACTGTGTTCCTCTCCTTATTAGAGGTGATACAGGGAACGCAAATATCGGCGGCGGTTTTACGATAAGGCATAACGCTAAACTCTATGTTAACGCAAAAGATAGCCTTATCGGAAATCCAGGGCTAAAGGTTTTAGGCCAGAGCACGTTTGACGGCGAAGTGAGATTTTCATCGATCAAAGAATCAATCTTTGATGGTGTTATGAGAGTCGCTGGTACGATTCATAACCCCAACACCGCAAGAATTGTTGTCGGGGATTCGGATGAACGGCTAAAAACAGACATTCAACCTATTACTAATGCCCTCGAGAAACTTTTAAAAATAAATGGTGTTTATTACCGCTGGAAAAACAAAAAATGGGGGCCCCATCGCCAAATGGGTGTGATTGCCCAAACCGTGGAGAAGGTATTCCCTGAGGCCGTCTCTACGTCGCCATCTGGAACTAAGGCTGTTGCCTACCAAAACCTAGTGGCACCTCTCATTGAAGCCATAAAATCTCAACAAAAAGAAATTGAAAGTCTCCAGCATGAGCATGATTCTTTAGCCGAAGAGCTAAATCAAATGCTCGAACGTCTGTGTCTTGATGCTCCGGATGAAGAGCTCTGTCGCCTAACAAGTGAAATTTCAAAAGAAGAATTGAGAACCCAATGAACAATTTGACTTGGTTCTCTAAAATCAAATTGACGGCCGCAGACTTTAAAATAAAAGGCGATGAAGCTGGTGCCACTTTAATCGAGATGATGTTAATAGCGGGCCTCATTGGAATTCTAGCGACCGGAATTGCCGCGATCTCAAATAATGGGTTTCAGAATTTGCGTAATATTCGTATCGGTAACGATCTTCAGAGCATTGAGAACTTAGTATCAACCGCACTTAAGAGGCCTGCCACTCCCAATGAACTGCGACTCGGTGAACGAATTTGTCGCAAGAGCCTATCGAACCTCAATAAATATAATGGCCTTAAAATCACAGGTATAACCATCAATGGGCCAAATGGAGAGGAATTACTCGCTCCATTCAGAAAAAACTCATACACTGCAAAAGTCGAAATATCTGATGCTGTCATCGGGCCTATTCCAGCGATTTATCCAGACTCAGGTGCTAATGGAAAGCTAACAAATTTTAATGTTTTCATTACACACTTGCTGATCATTGGCGAAAAAGATGTTAACGATCAAAGTGTCGGAAGTAAAATAACCCGAACGCGTATTCCAATCGCCATCGTGACTTACCCTAATGGAGATCTCTACGATTGTGCTGTTAATCCAACGGATGACAAAAAAACATGTTTAATGCTTGGTGGTCGATTCACCGAGGATCCCTTATTAACTCCTCGTTGTTTGATGACCAAGCTTCCGATCGCAGATGATTGGGGCGCGATTCCTACAGCTTCAACATTTACTCTCGGAGATTTATTTGTTCAAAACGTAATCGGAATCGGAGTTAAAGATGAAATCACTAGAACGCGTCAGCTTTGGAAAGTACAACGAGGTGTTGCGCTAGGAGGTGCCGCGAATCAGGGAATGGCCTTTGGTGAACTAGAGAATGGAAACATTGGTATTGCTGCAAACCTCGATGGCTCTCGCTTTTATTCCTTATTGACCAAAGAGGATAAAAAAAATCTTTATAGCCAAGGTTATTTTTCATTAGATACCTATGGAGATCGAGCCTGGTATTTCGATGCCCTCAAGGGGACCTCTGGCAATAGCTTTGATATCGGCATGGGCCTGAATGGTTCCCGTAAGTTCTTCTTTTCTGAGGGTGCAATGGTTTCTGCCCGTCTCACAGAAGGCTTACAGTACCTTAATGGCACGCAAATGTTTCCTCTTGGTATCGATCGTGGCTTTATTGCCCATAATAGTGATAATAGAAAAACCTTACTCGGACGCTCTCTGGATGGGGCCTCAGGATTCTTTTTTGCTAACGATACCAACGTTTTCGGATCAACCAAAACTCTCGCAGGCGCCTATTGGACGAGTAACTACCCAGGTGGGGCCATGGTTTTCAAGGCCTATGGAGGTAGTGACCTCATTTTTCAGGTGGCACAACAACAAAATAATTGCAGCAACTGCACCGCGATGGTCATGAAGGGGCTAACCGGAGATATTGGAATTGGAACTGGATTTAGTCGACCAGAAGCGAAACTTCATGTCAGTGCAGGCAGTGCTTTTTCCCCCGCCTTGAGGGTGGTAGGTCGCACGGAGTTTCCGGGAGAAACAAGGATTATTGGCAACTCCTATTTGAATCGCTCCCTGGAGGTCAGAGGAACATTGCGTTCCAACCAGACGATCTATGCGGCCTCCGATGAGAACCTAAAAACCGACATCGAACCTATCACCAACGCGCTCGAGCATATTCTTAAAATCAATGGAGTTTACTTTCGCTGGAAAAATGAACCCCCAAATTCATCTCCTACCATTGGTTTAATTGCCCAAAATGTTGAAAGGTCATTCCCCGAAGTTGTTTTTGATACAGAAAAAGGAACGAAGGCTGTGGCCTACGCTAATCTTGTCGCGCCTTTGATTGAAGCTATTCGCGAGCACCAAATTCAAATTAACGAATTAAAAAAGAAGAGAGATCAACTGCATCTAGGCGTTGAACGACTAAGAGCAAAACTCTGTGAAAAAAAATCTCAAGACATCATTGTGAAAAGAAACTGTAAGAAAGGAGGATCGCTGTGATTGCCAAAGACCCAGTATCGAAAAAAAATGTATCATTATCAAACGAACCCTCTTTATCGGGCTCTGAAACTGGAATTGCATTAATACAGATCACAATGATAATTGGGATAATGTCTATCATTGCAATCTCAATCGCGACACTTTCAAACTCAAGTTTACAGGGTTTAAAACATATGCGAATGGGAAACGATCTTGACGCTTTGAAGGGTCTCATTAAACTCGCGCTAACTCGCCCTCAAACACCTCAGGAGGCACCTAAGAACGGTCCCCCATTTGATCCAGGCACTAAGGTTTGCTTGGCCACCCTCCCTGATCTAAAAAACTACAGATACGATGGTAAAGAATATCCTGCATCTCCCGATCAAAGTCTCCGAGTGGTTGGGCCCAGCGGAAATAACCTTCTTAGATCGTTAATTGATTTACAAGCCAATAACAACCGACCCACTGATTATTCAATCAAAGCCCGATTGGTAAAAACGGTGGCCGCAAGTACACCCATTATTTATCCCGACCAAACGGGCTCTCCCAAAACCTATAATCTTTGGAAAACCAATATACTTATCGTCGGTGAAAAAGTAGCTGGTGATGACCAAGGGGGTAAAATCCTTCGAGGAGAAATACCTCTTGGCCTCATCACAGATCCTGCAACGGGTTACATTTTTGACTGTATCGTCGACCCAACAGACTACGAACAAATCTGCCGCACACTGGGTGGCAAGTATGATATCACTAAAACTCCCAATTGCCTCCTGACCAGGGCGGCTGTTGCAGGCAGTTCTCCCCCACTCACGGAATGGGACAAACTTCCGAATGCACAAGGGTTTACAAATGGTGATCTGTTCACTGAAAACAGGATCCTCATTGGAAACACAGAACGCATTGATTGGTCATTAAACAATTGGCAAGCCGCGCGGTCCTTGTTAATCGGTGGCACCCAAAAAAACGGTATGACCCTCGGTCAAAATAAATCGAATGCCGTTGGAATATCTACAGACTTAAATAACTCCTCCATTTTTGCTATTTTTTCGGACATTGACTCCTCCAACGGAATTTTTCCGGCTGGCAAGGCGATCGTTCGAACATACGGCAGCCGACCATTTGTATTTTCTAACGTTTATCCATTGCAAAAACCCAATATTGATTCAGACCATTTGATCATGGATCCTACTAAAAAAATGCTCATTAATGATGGCCTTTTACTCGCTACTAATCCCGATAACAACCCAGGCCTGATGAAT
This sequence comes from Pseudomonadota bacterium, assembly GCA_041178425.1. GTDB lineage: Bacteria > Bdellovibrionota > Bdellovibrionia > Bdellovibrionales > Bdellovibrionaceae > CAUJGP01. The sequence continues at coordinate 260,980 of JBEGVH010000009.1, forward strand.
GGAAGCGAATCAATTCCACTCCTTGATAACGTAGGACTTGCAGCGGCCTATAGTGACGGACGACGAATCGCACTTGGCACAAATCAATCTTCGGATATGGGGCTTTGGAGCCGCAAATCAGGCCAAACCGACGGAGCTATTTATTTTTCGAGAACCCATAGTGCCATCGATAGTAGTTTTGGAGGTTTTGTTTTTAAACATTACAAGGGGGGAGACCTTGTCTTTGTTCGAAAGCAATCTACCGATGGAGTTGCTATGACGATAAAAGGCAACAGTAACATTGGCATTAATGAATCTAATCCGCAGGCCCGTTTGCATATTAATGGAGTTGGCTCACTTGGTCTTCGCGTTGATGGCACCTCCACAATCCAAGGAGAGTTAATTGTTAATGGACCCACGTTTGTAGAAAACGACACCCGCGTCACGCGTGATATTTGGGGCAACCAAACGGTCTCTGCAGATTCTGACTTTCGCCTCAAAACGGCGATCAAACCAATTGAGGGAGCTTTAGAAAAGATCTTAAAACTAAACGGAGTTTATTTTCGATGGAAGAATCCCCTGCAGAGCCAAAAACGACAAATTGGCGTTATCGCTCAAAATGTCGAAGAGGTTTTTCCAGAACTTGTCATAAACAATCGAGATGGAACTAAATCGGTTGCCTACCAAAACTTAGTGGCTCCGATAATAGAAGCAATTCACACTCAAGATTCACTTCTCAGGGAAATTCGAGATAAAAATACCAAACTCAATGTAAAACTCGAAAAAATTCTAAAATGTCTAAACAAAGATGATACCACAAATAAAAAGTAAAATTGGCCAATCCGCCAAAAGTGAGAGGCCCCACAGACAAAATTAACGTGCCACTTTAATTAAAGCATCACTTTCTAGTTCGGATCGACCCTAAATGATCTATTTGCAGGCGTAACAAGTAAAACCCCTTTTAAATTTCTTACTGCCCCCGCCTGAACATACAGCGTATAGTTGTGACCATTGCACATGATATCTTGAAGCTTTGGTGCGCAGTGGGGAGTCGCTCGAACTGTCACCTTGTTGCCTGAGGCACTACACACCCCGACTGGAACGTTGTACCCCACGGAGGTGTTGCGAAAATAAATCTTTGAACAATCAGCAATGGTGACGGGCTCATTAAAGGTAATCACGAAACCAGTGCCGCTCACAACGCCCTGATTTTGATAATAGAGCACCGAACCAATGCTTGGTCCCGGCACGGCATCAATCAAAGTGGACCGTGGTGGTGGTGGTGGCGGACAAACCTTCGTGCAAGCTTGGGTTCTATTTGCAGGTCTTGGGCCGCAACAGTCGCCATTAGGAGCATTACAGTATGACGTTAAGATCTCAGTTCCGTTCTGCACACCATAACCACAAGTAGCACTGCAAGGACCAGCATTCCATGACCAGGCACAACAGCCTCCGTATGTTTGATTTGAAAGACACGCCCAAGTTCTTAGTTGGCCTACTTTATGGGGAATTAATCTTAAATCCACTGTCGTTCGGTTATCTGCAGGCCCCCATGAATACGTTTTTCGCAGTTGATTTATGTTAACGGTATTCATTTTTCCAAAACAGCCTCGTTCTTCCCACCAGATAGTTTTATAAGGGAGGCTATTAATGGTGTAATCATTTGTTATTGCGGGATTATTGCAAGTCCAATAGGTACAATTGGTGCCGCAGGAAGCCGTGCATCGATCATGGGGCTGTGGACAGTTATTGTTCATATTAGCCTGTGCCCGGGCATAGGGGCACATCGCCCAAGTGAGGCCAACAAATATCGATACAAAGAAGAATTTAAATCGCAAACCCCGACCCCTCGGAGCCATGGACTTCTCCCCTTTACGAACCAGTATTTTCATACTTATCAGAATCTCATTGAAGTCACTAATTCTGCAAATCATTTTATAGGCAGTCTCAATTTGAGGTTCGCTGAAGACTGAAAAATGTGAACATTCGAGCAGCTACCTTAACACAAATTCTTGCGCCGTTGGCACCAATTCTGAGACCCTGTGATGCTCGTTACGGCCGCACTCAACGCTAATCAATTAAGATAAGAGCTTCTTGACTCGCCCCCGGCACTTCAGTTAGCTAAAGGCTCCTAAAAAATCAGAATAAAATGAGAGTTCGCATGAGGGTGCTCGACTGTCTATTCTGAGTAACCGTGGAGAAAAAAGTATGGAAATGGAAACTTTATTGATGTCTCCAATTATCGTTGGAGTCGTTGGGTTGGTTGTGGCTTTAGGTCTTTACTTGAGAGTAAAGAAACAGCCCGCTGGAAACGAAACGATGAACCGCATCGCGGGCTATATTCGTGAAGGCGCGATGGCGTTTCTTGTGCGTGAGTACAAGGTTCTTGTTATTTACGCTTTAGTCGTTGGCGCTGCCCTTTGGTACGCTTTAGGCGAGGTTGCTGCTGGCTCCTTTATTTTAGGATCTTTTCTCTCTTTATTAGCTGGTTTTTTTGGAATGAAAGCGGCGACCTATGCCAACGTTCGAACGTCTCAAGCGGCGGCGACGGGTTCAAAGGCTTCAGCCTTGTTGGTTGCTCTTGATGGCGGCGCCGTCATGGGTTTGTCAGTCGCAGGACTCGGACTTATTGGTCTAGCGGCTATTTATTATTATTTTGGTGATCAACCCGAATCAGTGGGCACTATTCTTCACTCTTTTGCTGTGGGTGCATCGTCTATAGCTTTGTTCGCTCGTATTGGCGGTGGTATTTACACTAAGGCCGCAGACGTTGGCGCTGATATCGCCGGTAAAGTGGTAGAAAACATTCCTGAAGACGATCCTCGTAACCCTGGTGTTATCGCTGATAACGTTGGCGACAACGTAGGTGACGTGGCCGGCATGGGTGCCGATATCTACGAATCGATGGTGGCTGCCATTGTTTCTGCAATGGCCATCGCCTTGACTGTTCCTGTTGAAAAGCTCAATGGCTTGTTAGCTGACGGTAACTCTACCGATCCAAGAAACATTGCCGTAGCATTGCCCTTGTTGCTCTCCACTTTAGGATTGTTAATTTCAGTTGTAGTCATTTTCTTGGCACGGCTTTTTAAGAATGGCAAACCAGCAACGGTCTTAAGAAATTCGCTAATTGTTCCTCCCCTCTTTTTAGGTTTAGTGGCCTACGTTCTTATGCCTCTCTTTGGTTTATCACAAAACATTACGATGGCATTAATTGCGGGTACCGTTGGCGGAGCGCTCATCGGTTTGATTACCGAGTACTACACGGCGGCTCGCCCAATTCGTTTAGTGGCTGAAGCTTCTATCACTGGTGCAGGCACTGGTATCATCAGAGGTTTAGCTGTGGGAATGGAATCGTCAGCGCCTCCAATGATCGTCGTCGTTATTGCCGCTTACATTGCCGATCAGGCCTTGGGTCTCTACGGAATCGCTATTGCGGCTGTGGGAATGTTGGCAGGAACAGCTGTGGTAATGACAGTTGATGCTTATGGTCCGATTGCTGATAATGCCGGCGGTATCTCTGAAATGTCGGGTTTAGGCAAAGAAGTTAGAGATATTACTGATGAGCTAGATGCAGTTGGTAACACCACGGCAGCAATCGGAAAAGGTTTTGCTATCGGTTCTGCCATTCTGACCGTTCTCGCCCTTTTCTCAGCATTTAACATGGAAGTGAACCATGTTAGACAAGTAGCCGGTAAAGCCGCGATGTCTCTCGATCTCACTTCTTCAGGAGTGTTGATTGGTATTTTGATTGGATCTATTTTACCACTATTGGTTGGTTCAACAACGATGACAGCTGTTGGAAAAGCGGCTCAAAAAATCGTAAAAGAGATTGCACGTCAGTTCAAAGAAATCCCTGGTTTGCGTGAAGGCAAAGCAGAACCTCAACCAGCTAAAATTGTGGATATTGCAACTCAAGCGGCCCTCGTTGAGATGATCTTACCTGGATTGATTGCAGTTGTCTCTCCAGTGATTATTGGCTTCTGGCTTGGGCCTCAGGCTTTAGCGGGTCTTCTTGCCGGTGGTTTAGCCGTGGGCTCAACACTTTCTCTTTATATGGCCAACGCCGGTGGCGCTTGGGATAATGCTAAAAAGTTCATCGAAAAGGGCGGTCTCCCTGGTCACCCTAAAGGATCCGATACACATAAAGCAGCCGTTATCGGTGATACTGTTGGCGATCCATTCAAAGATACTTCAGGACCTGGCATTGCGATTTTGATTAAAGTAATGTCGGTCGTTTCTCTCTTGATCGCGCAATTGATTGCAACGATTGGCTAAAAAAGCCTTCTGATGGCGGTTGAGTGCCTCTCGCAAGAGGGGCCACAACCAATATCGGTTTTTCACCCACCAAAAAAATGGGGCTCATCCTGAGCCCCAAAATAGAGGCCAGTGAGCGTGTCTGAAATCACCATTGAGTATCCGTCTCTTCTCTCTTTGTAGTCCTCAGAGAGGACTACAAAAAATCTTTAAATAATTCTCATAACAATTGGCTCCTCCACCGGAGTTTGATGACATTTGAACATTGATCGCCTTTGGGTAATAGCCGGCAATAGGAGTGCCCTCAACATGACAGCGTACGCTTTCAGCGCACGATTCCGAACCCTTGGCAAAATTGAATTCTGTTGTTGGTGAATGTCGATTGGACTGCACAAGTCGCACACCTATACTTCTTTTAGAAGTCGCCGTACATTTATGATCTGGGATGTGGAGCTCTCCACCTTTTGCTATAAATTTGGAAATGTAACATCCGTCATCACAAACACCTACTAAGAATCTAGAAATTTCCTCACCATCCACAGCCTTGTCTCCACCAAAGACTTTATCGTGGCATGTTGCAGCTCTACCCACTGGCTTCCACGTTGGAGGATTAGTTGCTGATCCATCGCCTCCACCACAAATTTCCATCTGGTGAGTCACCTTATTGTAGCGAATCGCCCCTTCTGCATCAGTATTACAATTTACAGAATTTGTGTTTCCCACGATGACTTCACCACTCACATCGAGTTTAGATCGTGGTGAATCTTTTCCAACTCCAACGTTTCCCGCGTTAGTAATCATAAGTCTTACCTTACTATTATTATCTGGCTCACTCGCGGTCATTGCCGTGTGCAATGCAATAGTACCAGGAGATTGGAGTCGAAGATTATGTCCGGGGTTTCCAACTCCGATACTCTCATAAGGATATGCCATATCAACCCCTGTGCTTGAATGGCCAATAATGACACCATTTATCAAGGCACCTTCCCTGCTGTATAACCCCATGTTGGGTGTTGCCGCCTCCATATTTTCTCGATCATTGAAATTATTGGCTATGCCTAACTTTTTCAGTAAACAGGGGGGTGATTTGCTCGGCTCGTATTGACCGCCTAAGACTTCACACATTGCCTTATAATCTTGAGAGGAAGTCGCACAATCATAAAAAGTGTTTGGACTTCCAGGCAGTGGTCCCGTTATTATCGAGATTGGAATTCTAGCCCTAATACTAATAGTTCCAGCAGGATCGTCAGATCTAATTCCATTAAGAGAAATAATAACTGAATTTTTATTGAAAGCTTTTAGAGTGCTATCCCTGCGATCAACAAGTTGTACGCTCGTGCCGGGCGCTGCGGGTGAAAACAACTTAGCTTCAATTCTGTAGCCACCGAGGGTATTTAGTAGAGTTTTTCCGTTCATCTGTATGTCACTCAAATTGACCTTGGCGACTGGAGGATCTTGAAAGGGAAAATTATAGGTCGTAAGGGGTGCCCCGTTCACTTGAAGGGCGCTTCGACAAACCTCCGGCTCCGCAAGTGACATTTGTACGAGGTTTTGCACAGTTTGAAGATCGTTGCTCATTCGAACTTGCTGAAAACTGTTATTGCTGATCTTAAAAATCTCGGCGATGACCAAAATGAGAATTCCTAAAATGGCAGCACCGATGGTTACACTCGTTAAGGAGAATCCAAATTCATTTTTGAGTCGGCCTCGAAAAAGGTTCAGAAAACTAAGATCTCGTGATTCTTTTGAAGTCGCCATAAGATAATCTCCGAAAGTTATTATCTAGATGGTATCTGGAATTCAAAAGTTGTCGATATTTTAAAGGAAATGAAAAAGAACAGATAACTGCGTTAACTTGTAACTCTTGACTTGTTTTTGTTACCATCTTCTTTAAAATTGCCCTTTTTCTTCCTCTTTTTTGCAATCTCGCGAATCTCCTATCGTTCTAATTGGCTTTTTTCAGATGGTCTGTTTTTTGCATAACCTATCTTCAATTGAAGTCTAGCGAGAGTTAAGCTAAATATATTACTGATAACGAAGGGTAATTAATCTTTATTTATGAGAAACAATTTTTATTTCAAGGTTTTAGTTTCAGCTTTGATAACAGCAATCGCTGCGAGCCCTGCATCAGCCTATGTTTATGCAATTTGCAAAGGAGTTAACAGCAAAGTTAAAATGACTCCACACCAATCATACGGAAACCCACCGGGGGTTGTTATTCGGGCTTGGACCAGAGAGTATGAACGAGCTCAGTACCCCGATCTTTTCGAAGGATTCGTAGAGGCTAAAAATGTGAAGACTTTATTGGCACAGAAAAATATAAAGACAGTGGCATATCCATCAAGTCTCACCTTAAAAAAGATTGTTCCGTCCGAACAGAACCCAGGACCAAGTCTTCTCTTTCGGGTGGCTATCGATAATGGGCATGGCCGAAAAATTGAAGATGTTGTAGATTGTAGTTTATTAACCTATGAATAAAACTTCGACTCATTTTCACTAAAGATAAGCCATGCAACAACTCTTAAAAGCTTCTAATTATAGAAAAATGCCTTGGAAAAATAAAAAGGGTGTGACATCTGAGATCTATATTCACCCCCAAGAAAGCAACCTAGAAAACCTAAACTTCGAATTTCGATTGAGCTCTGCACCCATAATTGAAGACACCGTGTTTTCGAAATTTTCAGGCTTTGAGCGAATCCTGATTCCTATTAGGGGATCTGGGTTTATGCTGAACGGCCATATTTATGAAAAATTTGAAGCTGCGCACTTCGCTGGAGATGCCGACACCCATTGCGATTTAATCGAAGGAGAAGTGCTCGATCTGGGATTGATCTACGATCCTCAATTCATGCAAGCACAAGTAAAGCTAATTAACTTCGAGAAGAGCTTAAAAATTACAACTTCAAAAGACTCTATTTTTCTTGTTTATATACTCACCGGATCTGCAAGAATCGGCGACCAGGAAGGCCAAACGAATGACTGCTGGGTTGTTTCGCAATCAGAGAGTATACATTTTGAATCAAGCAAAAAAGCAATGTTGGCATTTTTCACCCTGAACCCAAAAACGAATTAATTCCTCCAAAGAAAACCATTCACTGTCTGAAAGCAATGAGTGCGACCGCTTTACGATCTGGTAATCCAATCACCGGACGTCAAACACCCCTCAATCGAGCTCACTGGTATTTCAAATTTGCAATAACAGCCCTCTGGCTGAACCACTCGAGGCCTTAAAAAAGAAACGACCCCCATTCTATGAAAAATGGAGGTCATTATGAAAAATCAGAACCACAACCTTGTTCTGATTCGACATATTTTGACTGTGGCTCAAGCGTTCTTAGGTCTAGTTTTACTAGCCCTAAAAATCTACGAGCTCTTAACCCAGCTTTTTTGAACTGCACGTTTGTGGAACAGGTACGTTAACGGATGATTTTGTAAATCAAATGTTTTTGTTCCCAATGAGGGAAGAGTGGTCATAGATCGCTCTTTCCTCAGCGCTCAACGGATAGGGCTTAAAACCCTGTGGGGCCTTTCACGGAGAGGCGAAGAGTGGTTCGGCCGCTTTGATTGCGATGATAAGATCGACCATAGTTCTTTAACTTTAGACTGCATCGAAAGACCTCCGTCCCCGCAATAGTCCCCGCAATAATTTACTCGATGTAAATTTCACCACTACTAACTCGATAAATTATGCCGTTGATCTCATCGCCAACATCACGCCGACAATCATGGCCGTCTTTGATACCCACATTGACTCCGAGATTTAAGACTTCTACTTGATCGAGAGGGCAAACCATACTTGAAGAGAAAAATCGAATATCCTTTAATTCAATTTGAGCTACACAGGAATTAGTGTTTTTCACGACGCTCGAAATTTTGGCGATTATTTGCGCCTCTTGCTGATCGCAGGCAAACGATAATGAGCCAAAAAACATTGATCCAAATAAAATTAAGTTTTTCACAAACACTCCTATAAAATCGGTTTGGTTATGAAAGTCATATCACCACTCTGCGATGGCTCTTAAAAAAAAGGGGTTGTTTTGAGAAAGACACTAGGAAAGCCCAAGTAGGAACTCTCTCTCCGTCTTTCGGATGACCTCGGAACCCTTCCACTATTTTCCTTCACCCCTACTAACCAAAGAAAACTCTTAACCATCTAATACCTATGGGTATTTAAGCGCTTATTTTCTATATGTAATCATCATCGAGAGTCTCGTAATCTTTAACTACAGGGGTGATTCACTACCCAATGAACGGCCCCATAAAAACAAAAAGAGGAGCATCTCATGAAAAAAGCTATCTTCACAACAGTCTTGACCATTCTGTTTTCTTGGACCGCCAACGCAGGCGAATCTAAGAATCGTCTGAGTTACGGGTTTGGATTTTTTTCGATCAAGGTTTTTTCAGGAGTTGGTTATGAACGCTTACTCACTCCAAACCAATCGCTAGAAGTGAATCTTGGAGTAGACCCCTTTTATGGCGTGTCCTCTAGTTTGAGTTACAATTATATTGTCGGTGATAAAAACCACACAGCCAGTCGATGTTTGATTTTTTTGAATTGTAAAAAATGGGATAAGTTCGGCTTTGGAGTACAACGGTTTTCATCTTGGAATTATGAATTCGGCGCTGAGGGATCAACCGAGCGCAGAGTCTACTCCGTCGGCATGAAAGACTGGGGACTCCTGAATTGGGAAAGCGGCGCTGAATTCAGCTTTGGAATTTATACCAGCGTGGCTTTTACCTATAAATCTCCGCTACAAAAAACCAATCCAAAGGTAATCGAAGGTTCCGCCCTTCAAACTGATATCGACTTTATTAATTCACTCAAGAAACCTAGCGTGGGTATGGCCTTCAACATAGGTATTGCGTTATAGAATTTAACCCACCTTAAGACCAATCGAGGCACAAACGCGAGCAAGCTTGGCTCGCGTTGTCCTCGTCGATCGTCTGTTTTTTTCGGTCCAAGAGTGAAAGTATGAACTATCTGTTTTATTCTCAAGGGGCTGCCAAATCATCTGCAGCGGAGGATCTATGAAGAACTGGAAATTGATCGCGCTCACCGTTCTTATCACAAAACTAGTACTCATCTCTGACCAGGCCTTTGCAAGATCAGTACATCCTCATCAATCAACAGATCTTGAATCGGCCATGGAACCAACGGAGATTGCCTCTTATACTGAACTGGAAGACCTAAACACGATGCCCAGCCACCTAAAGTATTTTGGATACTATGCCAGTGGCGCTAACCCCGAGGTCGCCTCCCACTCGAATGTGTATTGGATTCTTGACGGCCAAGGGGCGAACACTGAGGCTATTCTTGCGCAACTACAAAAATCTAAAGAGGATGGCTTGAAAGCCATCGTCAGTTTATCAGGCTATTTTTTTCAGGCTGACTTCAATCTGAAGGACCCAGCAGAGTACAATCAGAATTGGAATACTCTTGCCGCCCAAATCTCCCCTTACGTTGCCGATGGCACTATTCTCGCTTTTTACCCACTGGATGAGCCATACAACAAACTCGAAAAAAATAGGAAGACAAAAAAACAAATGCGGCAAATGTTAGAAACCATTGGTAGCACAATAAAAACAACATTTCCGGGAAGTCTTGTGGCGGTGATTTTTGGTGTCGATGGAAAAGGTTTTTCAGGGCAAGTGCCAAGAAACTACGATTGGATTGGCTTTGATGTTTATGACTGCTGGGACAACTGTGTGGGCAAATCGATTCCTCAAATCTATGAAGAGCTAAAATCAAACCTAACTTCAGCAGACCAAAAAATTTTCTTGGTTCCCGACACTTGGAAATGGTCGCTGGGCTTACCAAGTAATAATGAAATAAAAAAAATGATCACACTCTTTAACAAATATGTCGCCTTTGCCAAAAAGAAAGTCCGCATTATTGGGATGTTCAATTTTATTTATCAAGATCTCCCGTCCTACGATAAAAAAGGTAACTTTAAGGGTTATTTTCCGGGAACAAAGAGTGCTCCTGCCCTTCTTGATAAAGTGAAAGCAGTTGGAATTGAGATTAAGCAAAATAATCCTTAGTCTAACAAGGAAGTAGGGTCTTCACGATTGAATGAATCAAACTGAGGGTTTATGGGGAACGGTATTGTCTAGCTTTACTAGCCCTAAGGATCTACGAGCTCACTGGGTTTTCAAATTTGCAATCGCAAATCTCGGGTGAACCAAATAAGCGCTCGCATTTTCAAACCATTCCCGGACCGAGAAGTTTGATTCGAATGGGACCCTTAGCTGTAGACGGATCAACTATAACTCTTTTTTGGAGGATCGCAATTTTTCCTTGGGCCGCGAGACGCCTTGCTGCCGAACGGACTTTTTCCATTAACAACTTATCCTGTTTCTGACTTTCTGGCAGAACTTCGGAAGGACAGATAGTTTTTCCAGCACCTCGACGTTTCAGTAGGTCAAGAATTTGTGCTTCATAGGTGTCCTGAGGCTCCATTATTCGTCCACAAGTGGCGCACGTCTTCATGAGTGTTCACACTTTGCCACGAGGAACTTTTTGAGGTACTCCGCCAAACTATTCGAACTCTTCAGAGCACCATTGAGACTCGCGCCACCAAATGCATCGCCGGCCAGATAAAGACTGGGAGCCGGGTTTTCAAAAAACTGATTCCAGATCCGCGTAGGCTGAGCATATCGCCACTTTTTGACCTGAAGATTCAAAATGTTTGGGCGCGGAAACTTTTGGCTTACGATAGCGTGGGCTGCCTGCGCGATTTCGCCGTCCAAGCGATCGAAGTGTGTATTTGTCCAAGGCTCCTGCATCACGAATGTGTAATCCGGCTGCTTCCCGAGACCCTTCGCTTGTTGGCTACAGATGGAAAAAATATTTTTGTCTACATTTTCAGAATAAATCATTTCGGTTTCGAGCGCCGCATCGAAACGCAATAGCAAGACGACTGCTTTTTGATAATGAATGTTCACAAGGTCCGCCGCGAAGGAAATTCCAGACCGATTCAGAATCTCCAATGACTGTGGTAACGGGCACGTCAAAACTACCTGCTGGGCATCTAGAGGCTCACCCTCTTCAAATGAGACTCGCCAATGATCGCTCTGTTTCTCCAGCTTTTGGACTTTTAAATTATAAGAGATGTTCAACGGCGCCGCTAACTTCTTTGCCAAGTCGGTCATGCCGGAGGCGCCACAGTAAGCCTCGAAAAGGTCAGACGGAAATATCTTCAAAACATTTTCTTGCCGCCAAAATTCAAACAATTTTTGTGCACCCAGCGAATTCTTAATGAACTGAGCCCCGTGATCATATCTGGACTCATCCACTCGACGCGTGGCCATGCGCCCACCACAACTCTTTGATTTTTCGGCAATGAGAACCTGAAGGCTTGGCGTAGCCTGCTGAAGTTCCCACGCTAGGTTGAGGCCGGTAAGCCCCGCTCCCACTATCAGAAAATCGCACTTCGAAACTGACATTTTTTTCCTTGTTTATCTTATCGTACTTCACGCAGGAAGCTTCTGCAAAAATAAGTTTCAATGATTCGTGGATGTGAGGGTCTACATAAATAACGGAGGCGGTAGTACTTCTTTGCTTGCTGTTGAACATAGCCTTGGCCGTACCCAGCTTATCCACTCATTCAAGGTAGCTTGGCGATAAACTGATGGAGCTTCGAAAGGCACCCACGTTCGGCCGCCTTTCGATCTGGGATTCCAATCACCGGACGTCAAACACCTCTCAATCGAGCTCACTGGTATTTCATTATTGCAATAACAGCCCTCTGGCTGAACCACTCGAGGCCTTAAAAAAGAAACGACCCCCATTCTACAAAAAATGGAGGTCATTATGAAAAATCAGAAGAAAAAGCTAATTCTGATTCGACATATTTTGACTATAGCTCAAGCGATCTTAGGTCTAGTTTTGCTAGCCCTAAAGATCTACGAGCTTACTTGCCAGCTTTTTTGAACTGCACGTTTGTGGAACCGGTACGTTAACGGATGATTTTGTAAATCAAATGTTTTTGTTTCCAATGAGGGAAGAGTTGTCATCGATTGTACTCCCCTCGCCGC
>JBEGVH010000010.1:0-207651 GCA_041178425.1 Pseudomonadota bacterium
GCCTTTCACCCCTAATCACAGCTCATCCAAAGAGTTTTCAACCTCAACTAGTTCGGCCCTCCACGAGGTGTTACCCTCGCTTCAGCCTGGCCATGATTAGATCACCGGGTTTCGGGTCTATCCCTACGGACTAAACGCCCTATTCAGACTCGCTTTCGCTACGGCTCCACCTTATCGGCTTAACCTTGCCCGCAAAGATAACTCGCTGACTCATTATGCAAAAGGTACGCAGTTGCGCATATAAAGCGCTACTACTGCTTGTAGACAAACGGTTTCAGTTTCTATTTCACTCCCCTCTCGGGGTTCTTTTCACCTTTCCATCACTGTACTTGTTCACTATCGGTCACTAAGTAGTATTTAGCCTTAGGAGGTGGTCCTCCTGGATTCCCACAGAATTTCACGTGTTCTGTGGTACTCGGGATGCCACTAGACTCTATCAAGCTTTAATTTACGGGACTATCACCCTCTTTGGTAAGGTTTTCCAACCTTTTCTACTAGCTCTCAAGATATCATATTGTGGTCCCACGACCCTCTATCTAAATTAATAAATAAAGTTTAGGCTGTTTCCCGTTCGCTCGCCACTACTAAGGAAATCTCGGTATTGATTTATCTTCCTGAGGGTACTGAGATGTTTCACTTCCCCTCGTTTGCTTCTTTGACCTATGAATTCAGTCAAAGATACCGCATAAGCGGTGAGTTGCCTCATTCGGAAATCTCCGGATCAAAGCGTGTGTGCCGCTCCCCGAAGCTTATCGCAGCTTACCGCGTCCTTCTTCGCCTCTTAGTGCCTAGGCATCCACCGTAAGCCCTTTGTAGCTTTGAAATGGAATTAACCTCGCTAAAAATCACTAGAATCAAACTATTCAATTGTCAAAGATCAAAATTTAAACGCAGACATTATGCTTGGTGGGCCTGGGAAGACTCGAACTTCCGACCCCACGCTTATCAAGCGTGTGCTCTAACCAACTGAGCTACAGGCCCAATGCCTAACGCTCTTTCAAAACTAAATAGCTAGAAGATTTATGGGTTTCTACGAGAAAATCTCGTATGACCTAGGAAAAAATCCTTAGAAAGGAGGTGATCCAGCCGCAGGTTCCCCTACGGCTACCTTGTTACGACTTCACCCCAATCATCGACCATACCTTGGGCGCTTACCTCCTTGCGGTTAGCACAGCGACTTCTGGTACAGCCAACTTTCATGGTGTGACGGGCGGTGTGTACAAGGCCCGGGAACGTATTCACCGCGGCGTTCTGATCCGCGATTACTAGCGATTCCACCTTCATGAAGTCGAGTTTCAGACTTCAATCCGAACTTAGAGATATTTTAAGGGATTGGCTCCATCTTGCGACTTAGCTACCCTCTGTATATCCCATTGTAGCACGTGTGTAGCCCTGGACATAAGGGCCATGAGGACTTGACGTCATCCCCACCTTCCTCCGACTTAACGTCGGCAGTCCCTCTAGAGTGCCCAACTAAATGCTGGCAACTAAAGGCAAGGGTTGCGCTCGTTGCGGGACTTAACCCAACATCTCACGACACGAGCTGACGACAGCCATGCAGCACCTGTGAACCGACCCTTGCGGGCGGGGACATTTCTGCCACCCTTCCAGTTCATGTCAAGCCCAGGTAAGGTTCTTCGCGTTGCATCGAATTAAACCACATGCTCCACCGCTTGTGCGGGCCCCCGTCAATTTCTTTGAGTTTTAATCTTGCGACCGTACTCCCCAGGCGGGATACTTAACGCGTTAGCTTCGTCACTGAAGGGGTCAATACCTCCAACAACAAGTATCCATCGTTTACGGCGTGGACTACCAGGGTATCTAATCCTGTTTGATCCCCACGCTTTCGGATCTCAGCGTCAGTGTTGGGCCAGCTAGCCGCCTTCGCCACCGATGTTCCTCCTGATATCTACGTATTTCACCACTACACCAGGAATTCCACTAGCCTCTCCCACACTCAAGCTTCGCAGTATCAAATGCACTTCCTGGGTTGAGCCCAGGGCTTTCACATCTGACTTACAAAGCCGCCTACACCCGCTTTACGCCCAATGATTCCGAACAACGCTAGGATCCCTCGTCTTACCGCGGCTGCTGGCACGAAGTTAGCCGATCCTTTCTTACAGGGTACATTCAAAATTATTCCCCTGCGACAGAGCTTTACGAACCGAAGTCCTTCATCACTCACGCGGCGTCGCTGCGTCAGGGTTTCCCCCATTGCGCAATATTCCCTACTGCTGCCTCCCGTAGGAGTCTGGACCGTGTCTCAGTTCCAGTGTGACTGATCATCCTCTCAGACCAGTTAGAGATCGTAGCCTTGGTGAGCCATTACCTCACCAACTAGCTAATCTCGCGCGGGCTCATCTTCAAACGAATTACTCCTTTAACCCCTATATCCGCAGATATTGTGGTCTTATGCGGTATTAGCCAATCTTTCGACTGGTTGTTCCCCATTTGAAGGCAGATTACCCACGTGTTACTCACCCGTGCGCCACTAGTACTCACCCGAAGGCTTTCCCCGTTCGACTTGCATGTATTAGGCACGCCGCCAGCGTTTGTTCTGAGCCAGAATCAAACTCTCCAGTTGAATTCTGTGAATCACTCAAACACTAAGCTTAAGCTTAATTGTTTGGGTTTTTAAAAAAAATGTTTAAGAACCCATAAATCTTTTATCTAGCTATTCAGTTTTCAAAGAGCTTTTTATCGTTTCGAGGCTTCGTAACTTATTCGGCCTCTTTTTCTTCGTCAAGCTTTTTTTTCGCTTTCTTTCACTTTTTTTTCCAAAAACTTTTTTATCGTTTTTGGTGGAGGCAACAGGGATCGAACCTGCGACCTTCTGAATGCAAATCAGATGCTCTCCCAGCTGAGCTATGCCCCCAAAAGCGTTTCGAAGTGGGGCTGAATCTGTACTAAAGCGGGCGTTTGGTCAATAGGCTTTTTTAAAAAAAAATGGCCCCCTAATTGGAGGCCAAGCATTTCTTGACGGGAATGTGTTTAATGCAATAAATACAATATCTTAGGAGAAAGAAACCTGTGTTGGCGCAACGAGTCGAGCTAGCCAAGCCCTTTCCTGATCCATCCGAAACCCGATGATTTCGGCCCCCGAAATGATCGCAAAATAGGCTTTCTTGAGCATTTCAGCGTCTTTTGACCCAGAATCGTGTGAACCCAGGGTTTCTTCGATGGCCTCGAGAACGCTTAGTAAGTCTGGCGTAGTAACCACTCTCGGTAGTTTTTTGAGATCTAAACCGTTTATTGGTTTGGGTTTGAAGCCTACTAGGTGATCGGTGACTAGAATCTTTTTACTTTGATGAAGGTTTATCTGGAGAAAAGCCTTCCCATCCTGATCTTGCCTATGGAGGACCGCCTCTAAGCTACCAACGTCAATCGTTAGCTTCTTACCGTCAACCAATTGGGTGATCTCGAAAAAGGATACGTAATCCTTAACCTTAAGCCCGCTACTTCGTCCGATGAATCTGACAATCTCCTCAAGCATCCCGCTGACGGAGGCACTGGTTCCTGAATGACTCAATGGACCCCCAAAATCAGATTTTCTTCTGTTGTTATCGTCAGAATAAGTAAAAACTTAATTGTTTTTTCATCGTTTTTTGATTTTTATTAAACACTCTTCACTTTTGGTTTGTATGTCTCCAATTGTGAGTAATGTTTTTTCAGTTTTATTAAAAATAGATCAGTCAGGAGAATAAAAATGCTAGTTTTTCGATGGCAGGCCGGAACACCACCAACTGCAGATCAAATTAAAATGATCCTTATAGGGGAGGGGCTTGAGCCGAAAGAAGAAGTCTTTTTGAGAGCGGAAAAGCAAATCGAAAAAAAGCACCCCTTTGGAGAGGTTCGCTTCGTTGCTGAAGGAGAGCTACTTCTAAATGTAGCTGGCACTCAGCTTTTGCTAAGGACTGGGGATCGAATTGAGATACCGGCTAACACAAAACACTCCTATTCTGCCCAGGCCAGCACCGCTATTACCTATTTCTCGCATAGACCATATTAAAGAAGAAAGACATTATGAGCCTTAGCGCAAGCTAGGGCTCAAACTGAAGTTGCTCACCGAGTTTTTTTCTACATTAATATCGTATTGTATCCATCTGCCACATTTATATCTTGCTCTTAAGCCAAAGAGCATAGTCTCTTATAGTCTTTTCAAATCCCCGCTCGCTGGGCTCATAAAATGCGGGAACACTCTCGCAATCTGGGAAATACTGCTGCTCCACCCAACCCTTTGGAAAGTCGTGGGGATATTTATACCCCACTCCATAACCCAATTTAGTCATCTCTTGGGTGCGTGACGACCTAAGATGAAGGGGGACCGCTACGGATTTCAATTTTTCAACGAAGGCCTTGGCTTTCAACCAACCCTTGTAGCTTCTATTAGACTTGGGAGCACTCGACAGATAAGTCACAACTTGAGCAAGATTTATCCCACATTCTGGCAGTCCCACCATTTGAACGGCTTCTGCCCCCGCCACGGCTACTTGCAATGCGCGTGGATCAGCATTGCCAACATCTTCGCTAGCAAGAATAACTAACCTACGCGCAATGAAAAAAGGATCCTCTCCTGAATCAATCATTCTCGCCAGATAATAGAGGGAAGCGTCGGCATCAGAACCTCGAATACTTTTTATGAGTGCCGAAATTAAATCATAGTGATTATCAGACCTCTTATCAAAGGCCAGAGCTTGTTTTGGGATAACTTCCCGAACTTGCCTGTCATTAAGAGGAAGTAGTTCTGGATTTTGCTCATTAAAAACTATTAGTATCTCGATAAGGTTCAAAAGCCTTCGAGCATCTCCATCTGCAAGCTCTACAACCAAATCAAGAGCCTCCTGAGTTAACCAGGATAAATCTTTATTGTATTGGCGACAGGCTTTCTCAAGAATTTTAAGTAAGTCCGCTTTTTCGAGACTTTCAAAGACTAAAAGGTGGCATCGACTCAGTAGTGCGCGATTAAGCTCATAACCTGGATTTTCAGTTGTTGCTCCAATTAGAACAAAGTCCCCCTGTTCAATAAATGGCAACAATACGTCTTGCTGGGACTTATTTAGTCTGTGGATCTCATCGACAAAAACTATGGTTTGTCGACCGTTTAAACGCATCATTAATTGGGCCTGTTGACCAATTTCTCTGATGTTTTTCGATCCAATTTCTACTGCGTTAAGTGGGATAAATTCACAATCAAACTCAGCACCCAATAGCAGAGCCAGGGACGTTTTACCGGAACCAGGGGGGCCCCATAGTACCAAATTACTTAGCCTTCTCGATTTAATACAATATCCAATTATAGAATTGGCACCCATAATTTTGTTTTGGCCAAAAAAATCAGATAAAGCTTTAGGCCTCAATTGATTTGCTAAGGGACCAACACTGCTCATAACTCTTTTCCTCTCGATGGCGAACTAGGATATGGATCAGAGTTATCTTTCATTAGGATAAAAATAAATTACTAAGGCAGTGTTCTAGGGATTAAATTGAAGAAAAAACCCCTTCTGACTCACCACCCACAACTGATAAGAAATCCTACTCCAGCTTTAGATCACCCTCATTGGAATTCATCGAATCTGACTGAATAGGCTTATCTTGAGCAAAAATACTTCCTCCGGCCTGAGATAGAACTCTTGGGGTCAAGAACAAGAGCAGCTCCGTCTTATCCTTATGAAAATTACCGCTTCTAAAGAAAAACCCGAAAATTGGAAGATCCTTTAAAAATGGAACTCCGGTATCTAACTGACTGGAGTCATTCTGATAAATCCCGCCAATAACAGCAGTTTGTCCACTTTTAACCATAACTTTCGTTTTAGCAGAACGAGAGTGGGAGCCAGCACTGCCGTCGGACCGAACGGCCCCCAAAAACTCTCTCATAATATCCACTTCTAGCTGAACGACTCCGTTATTTGCTACTTCTGGTTTAACTTTTAGCTCCATTTTTAGAGGAAGGTCTTTGTATGTTTTACTTCCATCTTTCTTATTCTCAGATGCCAAGACGGCAACGGTAGCCATCTGGCTAATGTTTGCCGCTTCATTGTGGAGGGTGACAATTCGAGGTGAAGAAATCACCCGCACATTTTCCTCTTGTTCCTCAAGGGAAAGAACGGCATTGAGGTCTCCTAATATATCTAACGTACCTAAACTAAGATTAAACCCCAAACTACCACCTGATAAAGCACCAGGTCTGATCGCCAAGTTGGGAACCATGTTGATTGGACCATTCGGACCGTCTCCTAGGCTCATGGGAGTTCCGGTCACTTCCCATTGAATTCCTAGTCTCTTGTTGAAGCTCTCACGAGCCTCAACGAGTTTGCCCTCAATGAGCACCTGGGCCGGAGCAATATCTAAGCTGGAAATAATTTTTCTAGCTCTTTCTAAAACTTCTTCGGTTTCGGTAATGATCAGCGAGTTTGTCCTATTGTCAGCAACTAAACTTCCTCTTTCCGAAATCACCGTCTTTATTTGAGCTTGAAGATCACTTATCTTAGCGTAGTTTATTGGTATCATCTGAACCTTTAGGACTTCAACTTTCCTCCTAGATTCGACAATTTTAAGAGCATCTTCCTCCTCTTGCTTTATCTCCGATAGAGGGGAAATTCGAAGAACATTTCCTTGCCGAGTGTATCCTAACTTTTTGGCCTTCAATATAAGTACCAAGGCTTGGTCCCAGGGGACGTTCTTAAGCTTGATGGCTAAATTTCCAGAAACACCTTCTGACATTATTATATTGGCACCACTTTCCTCAGCTATAAGATTGATAGCATCTCGAACTTCGATATCTTTCATCTCAATGGAAATCTTTTTTCCAAAATATCTCATATTACCTGATAAAAAGGTCTCAAGATTTTTGCTTGAGAGGATATTAGCAGAAGTACCCGTACCGGTCTGAAACTCACTTGTGGAGGGTGCATCCGGAGCCTTCACTGAATTGTCAGCCAATATTGCCTGGGGAACAATAATCACTGAGCTTCCTTCCGAATGAGCCGCTGGTTCACTCGCTCCTTCGCGCAATTGAACAACCACTCTTACTGTATCACCATTAGGTGTTTGATAGGCATCAATAGAACCAATGGAACTAGGGAAATCTTTTGTAATAAAAGGTCTTTTTAGACGCTTTGGAAGCTGAGCACCACTGATCTCCACCACGAACTGATTTGATTCAGCATTCATGCGAGTTGTATAATCCAGCGGCTGATTTCCTTCGATGATGAGTGCGCCACCACTCTCGTTTCCCTCAAACTTGATGTTTGAAATCTCGGCTCTTCCCGATCCTTTTGAACTTACCTGATTAGACTTGGATTGTGATGCATCTTCGACGATGGGTTCTGTAACCGTTGATGATCCGTCATTTTTTGCTAAATCCTGCAAAGGATCATCGCTCAATTCAGAAACGGATAGTGAAGACTCTTCCTTTGCAGATTTTGGAGTAGACTCAATTTCGACCTGAGGATCGTTGAATGACTCTTCCTTCGTCGGAGATTGTGCAACCTCTGCATCTTTTGTCCCAGAATCGCTTTGTTTATCCATTGGGGCCAAATCGTCTTGCAGTTCTTCACCAAGCGATTCATCGCTACCCACAATTTTCTGCTCTTTTTCTAAATCTTGATCGACGCTATCGAAGTCATCTCCTCCGGAAGACGAGGAACTTTCAGAACCACCATCCGCTAGCAAATCTCCAGAACCAGCCCCAGAATCAGCACCATCGCCAGTGTCTGAAGGTTGAGCGACAGCGCCGTCATCCGCAAAGTCACCTCCATCATCACTGACAGGCTGCCCTGCACAGGAGAGGAGGGCGATGCATAAATACCCAAGAATCACAATTTTAAGCGCAGATCTCATAAATTCGACCTCCAGAAATTACCTTCGAATTGGTAAAACCACTGATTCCTTAACAGTTTTCCCATTTATATCAAAAAGTTCGACCACCACAATTTCACCCTCTCGAATCTCTGCTATAAATCCTTCGTTTCGACCTATCCTTTGACCCTTTAATCCAGTGTGAACACGTTTCTCTGGATCCTGAATGAGGGCCTTTGGCTTTTCGTTACCCCAAACAATTGCAACTACTTCTAGAGATTTAATATCAAATTTTTCAAGCGGTTCTGGTGTCCGCGAAGCTGCTCGCAATTGCCCAACACCTATTCGAGAGTCTCTGAAAGGACGAAACGGATCTCGCTTCCCCACAGGTTCATATCTATACTCGCCCGAATTTTCTACCATGGGTAGATTAGGCACTACGTTATTGAGCTCAGAATTTGGTTCTCCAAAATTGGGTTTATTGTCGAACGATTCACCAAGATTTTCGTTCTCATTAATTCCGTTAGAATTCGGACTTCCACTCTTCGAATCTAAGGCCATTGGGTCATCCACTTTCCCGGAATTAAGATCTCCGGTTGGTGGCGTGGTCTGACCAATGCCTTGATTTCCCGCCGGGAGAATTTCCGAGTTTTGAGCCAGCACACTCTTATGGGAAAAAACTTGCCCCGCGAGATAGAGCCCCATGAATACTGAAATTAAACCGATTATTAAGAGACCGAGCTGAGTTATTCTCGAGGTTTGACGGTTATTCATTTCGTCTCTCCGCTCGGTTTGGCATTCGGAGATTCTGGTGGCTTTCGATATTTATAACCAACGACTCGTGTAGCGAGCTTAAGATTCCCATTATAATCTTGAGAACTGTTAGAGAATTGGAAATTACCTAGATTTGTAACTCTCTCCATGGTGCCAATATTATAGAGCAGCAATAATAGATTATTAAAGGTTCCTGAAAATTCCATACTCACAGGAACTTCTTCGTATAGTTCCTTTATCTCAACATTCTCTTTTTTAACTTGAACCACCCTCACATTGGCAGCCTTAGCAAGCTGATTGATCGCAGTAATAATCTCGTCTGATTTCAAATTGACAGGGAAGCGAGCAGTTACCTCTTTGAACTTATCACTGAGCGCCCCTACCTGACTTTTGATTTCTCTTTCTTCCGCTTTTACTTTATCAGTTTCGATTTTTTTTTGTTCTTCTGCCTGCAGACTCGCTTGAACTTCTGCAATTTGATTCTTGAGTTTGCTACCATCATCGTAAATATTTAGATAATAGAGTCCGCCAATAAGTGCAGAAACAGCAATTGTTTGCGAAACCGTTAACTGATTGAGAAATTGACCCAAAGAATTACTCATTTACCCACCTCTAACACAAAGTTGAGAGTAAACTTTTTGAATTTCTTACTGTCCGAGTCTCTCTGTCCAACGTCCTCGGATGAAAGCATACTCACATCGGAGAAATGTACACTTCTACCCATGACATCGAGGAACTGGCTAATTTCACTGTCGGACATTGAGATTCCTTCAGCTTCGAGGACGTTATCATTCGATTTCAAACCCAAAAACCACATTTTTTCGGGAATATTCGATTGAATAAGATCTAATGCCCTTACGTATTTAACCCGAACTTTCGAAATTCCATCGAGCGATTCTATCTGCTTTTCTATCTGATTTTTCAGTTCTTGTAGCTTTTTAATTTCAGCCACCGCGGAGGAAGCATTATTATTATAGTTGGTAAGCTCTTCTAGCTTTTGACTCTCGTCTGCCAACTCAGATTGAAGCTTAGGAATATTGATCGTTTCGTGGTATTTCAAACCTCCGGCAATGCCAAAAATAATAACTATTTTGACCAGGACAGCCTTCGGATTTATCGACCCAACTTCGGAATCAAAATCGTCCGTAGCTCCATCGGAGCTTTTATTTGAAGCGAACTTTGCAAACAACGTTTTTAAGGAAAATCCCGATAGCCCGGATGTCGCTGATTGCCCATCTGCGGAGGGCGCCTCTTTAAGTGCTCGGAGAAGATTTATTTTGATCATTCTTTAAACGCCTCTCTCGAAGCAAGTCCAACGGCGATAGGAGCCAAATACGATATTTTTTCTAAATAATTTATGTTAAATTTCTTGGTGTTTACTTTTATTTTTTTAAATGGGTCCATCTTTTCAAAGGTCATCCCCAAGGAGATAGCCACTTGTTGAATCAAACTTGATAAATGGGCACTTCCTCCCGAAAAAAAGACCCGAGACACGTTGAATCCAACGTTAGAGGCTGAAAAGAAATCAAAACTGTTTTTAATTTCCTCGACCATTTTTTCAATTTCCGAGCTAATGATAGCATGGACTTCATCAGGGACCTCAGCCCCTGCCAATGCACTTATTTTAAAAGTATCAGCCTCTGGAAGTGAAATTCCCAAACTTCTAGAAATCTCAAGACTTATACTATTTCCACCAACACCGATATCACGGCAAAAAATTAGATCTCCGTTGTGGAGCACAACAAAATTGGTCGTTTCAGCACCGAAGTTCATCAGTGCAATTGTTTCATTGGGAAATGTACCGTAGTTAAGTTCAAAGCAATTCGCTAAAGCAACACTGTTCGCATCCATTATCGAGCACTTTAAACCACTGAGTGAGATGGCCTCCACATACTGAACTAATTGGTCGCTCTTGGCTGCGATAACAAGTACGTCCATTGTATCTGTTGACTGATTAGTTTCTAAAACAACATGGGTTAGAGCAACGCTCGAAATATCGAACGGAATGTATTGCTCGGCTTCAAACCGGATGGTTTCGCGTAGCACCTTTGAATCAACTCTTGGTATAGATATTCTCTTGATAATGATCGAGGATCCCCACATACCAGTAACGGAATTTTTAGTTTTCGTTTTACTATCCTGAATCAATCCTGATATTGCTCCCGCCAAGGGCCCAGCTTCGTTAATTTGACCATTGGATATTGCATCAGGCGGAGTGGGAACTACACCAAACGACACCAGACTATAGCCCCCACTGACAGCCTCAAGCTCAACTAATTTTATTGAGCTTGAACCAAGATCAATACCTATGACCTTTTTTGAATTAAAAAACATGGCGACTCCCTTTTTTCATTAGAAAAAAGGGCTCGATAAGAGTCAAACTTACGGCGTGTTTCGGACGTGAAAAGCATGAAATTCGGACTTAGGACTCGCCAAAACTCAGTACGCTACCTTTTCTATAGAGTAATCGTGAAGTCAGATTGATTACGCAGGACTACACCTAGGTCGTGGCTAGGGCTCTATTTGCGAAGGAAAGAGAATTTTTGTATACCAGAGACCAATTTCGGAATCGGCGAATAAATAGAGGAGGGCACCAAAAACTAAATAGGGACCGAAAGGGATCGCAGTTTTGAGATTTCCTTTCAGTTTCACCATCAATAAAATTCCAACCACCGACCCCGAAAGACTTGAGACAAGAATTATGAAGGGAATAGCCTTCCATCCTAAAATGGCTCCCATCCAAGCAAGTAGCTTGATATCTCCCCCTCCCATTCCTTCTTCTTTTCTCAGGATCCAGTAAGCATATGCAATAAGCCACAAAAACCCTCCGCCCATTAGTACTCCCCAAAGAGCATCCATAAATTCACGTTCGGGGTTCAGAGCGGCACCGATTAAACCAAGAGCCATCCCTCCAATTGTGAAGATATCCGGCAGGATGAAATGATCAATGTCGATGAAACTAACAACAATCAAACCAAAAAGGAAGATTCCATACTCAAGGGTAATCCACTGCAATCCAAACCTTTGATAAAGAAGAGCGAAGAGCACTGCCATGATCAATTCGACGAAGGGATAGCGGATGGAAAATTTGGCCTGACAGTTGAAACAACGGCCTTTCAGCACGAACCAAGAAAAGATTGGGATATTGTGATACCACGGAACGGTCTTACCGCAAGCCTGGCACTGACTTCTTGGAAAGGCCACACTCTTTCCCAGGGGTAATCGATAAATAACTACATTACCAAAACTTCCAAGCAACGCTCCAAGAATAAAGAATACAAGAGTAAGCACAGCCTGATCCAATTCCATTTTTACTCCACATTAAATCAAATTTTTTCGATTGAATATTACCGTAGCGATGACTGCGAGAATGACAACCCAGCCAATTCCATGAAAAATACTGGCTCCGAAAATATCAAATCCGAGGCCAGCCTCCAATACATAGGGACTTCGCCAATTGAGTCGATAGAGATTGGGGAGCGTCCAATCCATAAATTCTGAAAATCCAAAATAAAAAACACTATTCGCCTTCGATGCAAAATATTTGAGGCTCTCAAGCCAATGCCCCATCAAGTAGATGCCCAAACTTGCAAAAATACCAACGAATGGAGAAACAACTAAACTCAGTAGAAGAGACAGCATCAAAAGAATAGAAGACTCCACCAAAATTCCGATGATAATAATTATAAAATTTGAAAGGGCTCCCCAGGTTTTTAGAAGCATAAATAAGCCCCCTCCGAGTAGGATCGTAGAAAAAAGAGCCACTGAAAAGATTCCGATAAATTTACCAACCAATAATTCCGGTCGACTGAGAGGCGTCGAAAGAAGTGTCATGTAAGTTTGACGATCGAGTTCTCGCCTGAGAGACCCTCCTCCGATAAATATACATACTCCAAGATTTAACCAATGAATGGCCGAAACTCCTAAATCAAAAAGAATTCGATTGTGCTCTTCAAAGCTCATCTCTCCGAGCAAAATACTCAAAATAAAAAAACCAATAACCCCCATTAAGAGAATCAGAAAAAACCGGTCACGGTAAATTTCTCTGAATGAGTTTAGAGCTATTGCCAAGACTCTGTGGTTCATTGAGAAGCTCTTTTCCGTCGTAGATCTATAAAAGCCTCTTCGAGACTCCTTTTTTGGGGAATAATCTGAGTTATTTGATAATTTTCTTTTCGTTTTAAATCGATCGTTTGTTGAAGATCTCTTCTATTTACAGTTAAAGTCTCTAGGTTGCCGTCTAATCTAGCGATCGTCATGGTGAACTCTTCTATGCCATTCAAATCTAGTTCCAATAAGCTGCCTTCATAAATGATGGTGCCTTTATCAATGATCACCAGGCGATCACACAGTTCTTCCATATCCTGGAGTAGATGACTGCTGAAAAAGATGGTCGTACCCTTAGCATGGAGATCCTTTATGATGTTCTTCACGAGTACCCGCCCATCAGGATCGAGGCCACTCATTGGCTCATCTAGGATCAAGAGCTCTGGTGAATGCATAATTGCCTGCGCGATTCCTATTCTCTGGAGCATACCCTTGGAAAACTGACGGAGACGCCAATATTTTGCACGTGCCAGGTCTACAGCGGCTAAAACAGTATCACACCGTTTTTCGAACTCTTCGTTAATGGCAAGGCCCCTTAATTTCCAATGAAGGGACAAAAACTCATGGCCTGTGAGAAAATCATAAAAATAGGGTCGTTCTGGCATGAATCCGAGCTTTCGACGCCCAAGAGTGGTTAGACCCTTTTCCCCAAAAAACTCAAATCCACCCTCTTGAGCTTTAATAAAACCAAGCAGCGACTTAATTGTAGTGGTTTTTCCCGCACCATTTATACCAATGAATCCAGTGAGGGCTCCTTTAGGAATTGAAAAATTGATACCCTTGAGAACTTCTTTGGTAGTTCCGTCCGCAACGGTGAAGCTCTGCTTTAACTGGTTAACCCTAAGCGCAATTTCCATTCTTTTATTAGAATCAATGGTTCTAGACGAGTCAATAAACTTAGTTTGATCCGAGGTTTATGCTAAGTACGCTATTCCGGTCAGATCTACTTTCGGAGAATCCTCGATCAAAATAAAAAACCCCAACTTTTATCGTTGGGGTCTTTATTAATAATCTCAAAAAAAGTTGCTAACGGATGATTTAATTATCAACTCTTTTAGCAGATTTGATCTCAATAACCGACTCAGGAACATCATCATATCCCTTTTTGCTCGTAGTTTTGGTTGTAGCGATCTTATCCACAACATCCATCCCTTCAACTACTTCTCCAAAAACAGCATAGCCCCAGCCTTGAATATTTTCGCCACTAAAATCGAGAAAGTTGTTATCCACTAAATTAATGAAAAACTGAGCGGAGGCACTGTGTGGATCCATTGTTCTCGCCATTGCAAGCGTGCCCCTTTTGTTCTTTAATCCGTTGTTTGCTTCATTTTTAATTGGGGCTCGAGTACTTTTTTGGCTGAGGTCTGGAGCGAAACCACCACCTTGAATCATGAAACCCTTAATCACACGATGGAAAATAGTGCCGCTATAAAAACCATCATCAACGTATTTTAAGAAATTTTCGACCGTTTTAGGTGCTTTTTCAGCATTCAACTTAATCTTAAATGACCCCTGGTTTGTTTCAAAAATCACTAACATGCTATTATTACCTTTCTTCACTTTTACACCATTCGTATCTTCAACTTTATTGGCTTCTTTTTTTTCTGTTCCTGACTTATCAACCTCTTTCCCTTTGGCATTAGCCGCCTGAAAAAAAGTCAGCGTCACAAGGAAAAACGTTACTATATAAATCCAAAGAGCGACCCACCATGAAGTGGCTGGGCGTTGTTTTGAGTACATAAAATCCCCCTAAACTATAGGCTGTAGACCGTTTTGGATCTAACGGTCAAGTGGGCTCTACTCAGCTGCATTAAAATTAATCAAAATTTTTGGACCAACGCGGCTTATAGTAGTTATTTTTATCGAAAGTTATCCGACGCTCATTTGTTCCATCGATATTAATAATAAAGACTTGATTTGTGCCCGTTCTATCGCTGGTAAACATCACATGTCGACCATCGGGAGAAAAAACTGGGTCTTCGTTTGTAGAGGGACGCCCATCAACCCTCTTAGCAGATGTCAGCCTTTCCAGGTGAGAACCATCTGCATCCATAATAAAGATATCATAGTGTCTTGCATCTAAACCTGCGAAAACTATTTTTTTACCGTCGGGTGACCATGATGGCGATGAATTGTAAACACCCGCAAATGTTTTTCTTGATGCATTCGTACCATTGATGTCCATCACCCAAACCATGGGACGCCCACTTCTATCGGAGGAAAAAGCGACTTTTTTCCCGTCCGGACTCACGGCGGGCTCCACATTGAGCGCTCCACTAGGCCCATTTGTGAGGCGTTTCAATATTTTTCCATCGAGATCCACTCTATAGATGTCTGAGTTGCCAGATTCGGAAATTGTCATTAAAATTGATTGCCCATCGGGATGAAAAAAACCTCCAGAGTTGAGCCCCATCCGGTAGGATACTAACCACCGCTGCCCTTTCAACAAATCCAACATAAATAAATCTGGATTACGAAGCCCTTTGGGGCCTCTTTTTACAAAGGCGGTGTAAAGAATCTTTTTACCATCGGGAGACCAGTTTGGAGATAAGGCGATGGAATTATGAGAAGTTACCTTTTTAGGGTCACCTCCGTCCCAATCCATGATATAAATCTCTTTAAACTTTGAACCTGCCTGACTTGCGGCCACCACAATTTTTGAGAGGAACATTCCCTCTTTTCCAGTTAGGGCTGAGATGAGATCATTAGAAAAGCTATGAGCAATCTTACTCAAATTGCTAATTCCACCTTTGTATTTTTTTGCCATGATTCGCTGAAGCTTTGGAACATGATAGGAATAGGTCTCGAGATTAATTTGATCTCCGGAAATGGTGTAGGTCATACGAATTAAGAATTCAGCACCGAGTGTTTTCCAACTTTCAAATTTAAACCCATTGGGCGCTTCCGTGATTGGAATTGGTGCTACTTTATCAGTATCCTCGAGAAAGCCATTATTATCTATGAAATCAAAATATCCCGTAACTTCTAGATCGTTTTTGATTGTTTTGTAGATTTCTGTTCCCACTCGCTGATACTGGGGCGCTGCAGAAGTACTTGCAACAAACTGTAATGTTGGAAACGCAAGAAGACTCTTTTTAACCTGCGCCTCGCCAACTTTAATGTATAAACCATCTGCAGTCTCCTGCCCCCACGAAACTGCACTTAAAATAGAGAATAAAAAAGAAAATAACACTAACCTTATAGCCACATAATCCTCCTGTTAATGACTTATTCAGGAAATCCCAAAACCATTCCGTTCGTACTAACCATTGCCTTGAATTTCTCCGGTGGCATAGGAAACGGCGAGGCCTTTTTCACCGTTTCCAAAACAATTTCATCATAGGCAGGATTACCACTGCTTTTAATGAGCTGCGCATTTAAAAGCATGCCTTGCTCATCAACTAAAATTTTTACTTGGGCTTTGTAATCACCCTTGGCTAACCATTCTGGCAAACTCCAATATTGCTTAACATGGCGATCCAAACTTCCTAAATAATTTTCATGTTGTAGCTTATTCACTCCAGTTAATTCAGTACCCGGAGACAAGACGTTTCCTTTGAAGCTAGATATCTTTTTAGACAAGGCTTCGCGTTCCTTATCTTTCATCTCACTCTTAATTTTATCTATAGCTAGCTGCTGCTTCAACCGCTTTATGGCATCAGCGGCACTCAATTTCGATTCATCAGATTTCGTTGAAGACTTGGATTTACTTATGATGACCTCAGGCTCTTCTTTAGATTCAGCCTTTGGAACTTCTTTTTTAGCTTCACTTTTTTCATCCTTCTTGATTTCGCTCTCGGTAACAGGGGGCTCGTTGGCTTTGAATTTATCTGGAAGCCCGACAATATCTACTCTAAGTGCTGGTTCAAAGAAAGTGACCTGAGGTGGAAACAGGAAGGCCTTGATGGTAAACAAAAGGATTACCGTTAAATGCAATATCGTTGATAATAATAGGGGTAATTTTAAATCTTCATTCATTTCTATTCAGTTTTGGGCAAAGTGACTAATCCGATATTATAAATCCCCGCCCGACGAATTTCAGCCATTGTTTCAGCGACATAGCCATAGTCTACCGATCGGTCAGCCTGGAGGTAAATTTGCTTATTTTTACGTGTTTTAAAAATTGCTCTCAACTTTTCGTGAAGACTTGCCAAGGCCAGGCTTTCCTTCCCAGCGGATATTTTTTTGTTTTTATGAATAACCAACACAAAGGGCTCATCGGTCGCTTGAATTCCAGACGAAGCTGTTTTTGGCAAATCAACTTCGATGCCTTGCTGCATGAGAGGCGTGGTGACCATGAACATAATAAGGAGAACCAACATGACGTCTACTAACGGTGTCACGTTGATTTCGCTCATAGTGACACGACTTTTTCCGGATCCACCGAACTGGACACCCATGGTTTACTCCCTAAAAAAGTTTCTTTTAGCGACATTTAAAAAATCGGCAGCAAAGTTGTTTAATACCAACTCCTGCTTCTTTATTTCTGAGATAAAGTGATTATAAAGCATAACCGCAGGGATAGCCGCTGCAAGACCAATGGCCGTCGCTACAAGCGCCTCAGAAATACCAGGCGCAACCACGGCCAGAGTTGCCGAACCCATTTGTCCTATCTTCTGGAAAGAACTCATGATGCCCCAAACCGTACCAAAAAGGCCAATAAATGGCCCCGTGCTTCCAGTTGTAGCTAACCAGCTAGTTTTAGATTCCATTTTGGCCACTTCTAAATCTATGGCTTTTCTAACTGTTCTCTCAAGATTGTCGATTCCCGTTAGCTGCAAAAGCGTTCCCTGTTTTTTTTCACCGTGTGGCGATTCAGCCAATCGCTTCATTTCGGAGTAACCCGCAGCAAAGACTCGGGCCAGACTGCTTCCAGGAAAACGATCTAGATTTTCAAAAATATGATCTAAAGAATTACTATTCTCAAACTTGACCAAAAAAGGCTCGTTCGCTGCTTTTAACACATTAAACTGTCTGTGTTTAAGATAGGCAACCGCCCAGCACAACACAGATAAGCTTATGAGCATCAGAAGCGTTAATTGCACCAATAAGCTGGCTTGCATAATGGCATCGAATGCCGAAGTATTAACGTGAACTGAATTCTCCATGACCCCTCCGCGAGATAACAAATCCCATGTTATCGAGAGGGTACAGACAAATCAACTCCTGTTCCGAGAGCCTTTAGTTTATTTCGTAGATACTTTGGCTTAGACGTAAGATACCCGGCAGCTCCAATTTCAAGGGCTTTGTCTACTGAAGACTGCGTCATGAGTGGTCCGAGTATAAACACCTTTTGTCTACGATTAACCTCTTCCTTTAGAGCCTCTGATACTGCTGATACTCCTCGCTCTGAAAGAGGAGAAAGTAAAAAGTCCCCATCAGCTGGAGCAATGGGCTCTAACCAAAGCGAACCCAACATTAACATCCTCACCCGCTGACCGATTCCCGTACCATAAAGAAATTCCGGCAATAGCTTCTTTATGCTACCAACAACATTATCAAATTCACTATGGATGAGAACATTTTGACCTTTTCCATATTTTTTTAAAACTGGCTGCAATCGCAAATCAATATTTTCGATATTGTCATCGATCCACAAAAAGAGGGGCACCTGAGGAAATGCACCAAGAATTTTCTCCAATTCTAATGGAGACGTTCCATCTCCGAGATTTATTTTTTGAACCTCACTATCGGACAATTCATGAAATTTGCGAGCGAAACCCTGATTATGGAGCTCTAACCCCTGAGGGACAGCATAAAAATGATTGTTTGCGTTTAACTTGACGTTAACGGCGAGCATAAACCCATCCTTAGCAGCATCACTCAAGGCTGCAATCGTATGAGAAGGAGCCTCCTCAGAACTTCCGCCAAACGCTAGAATCCACGGGCGAGGAGAACTCAAAATGGGATGCTCAAACGCCTGAAATTGCTGACTTAGACCATAAAATCTAAGAGTAAAAAGAACGCATATGGTAAGAATTAGGACCCCAAAGGTTATTTTTATTATCTGCATTTTGTAGTCTTATCCCCTCTACTTATCAAATACGGTATTTTTTAACGTATTTGATAAAAATTTGATGAATTTCCTTTGATTTTCGCTTAAAAGCTCAACTAGATGGCAAGCAATTTTGAGGAATTCCAATGTTTAAGCTAAATCGCAAGGTAGAATACGCCCTGATAGCTCTGAAACACATGTTTCATAAGCGTCCGGGAGAACTCACCACCGCCAAAGAAATTTCTGACACCTACGGATGTTCTTTTGACACAATAGCGCGAGTTTTGCAAATTCTGGCACATAAAAACTGGCTCCACTCCTCTCATGGCGCAACAGGCGGCTATGTTATTGTTAAAGACCTGAGTAAAATGAGTTTTTACCAGCTCTCCGAAACTCTTATTGGCCCACTAAGACTCGTTAAATGTCTCTCTGGATCCTGCAAAATAAAAAGTAACTGTAATATTGTTAGCCCTGTTCAGGTATTGAACGATCGCCTCGTCGATGTTTACCAAAAGCTTTCTGTGCAAGAGATCATTGAAAGCGAAATCAACCCTGCGGCTAAAAGGCTGCAAAAAAATCCTTCCAAGTCCCTTAAATCAGAAGGCCTCTCTCAATCCATTAATATTAAGGAATGCAACCAATGAATGAAAATGAGTACAAATATGGTTTTGAAACTCAAATTGAGTCCGAAACTGCTCCTAAAGGGCTCAGTGAAGAGACCATTCGCTGGATTTCTGCAAAAAAGAACGAACCCGATTTTCTTTTAGAATTCAGACTAAAAGCTTTTAAACACTGGCAGTCACTCGTTGAGCCCCAGTGGGCAAAAGTGGAATACACCGCCATCGACTTTCAGGATATTAGTTATTTTTCGGCACCGAAACAAAAAAAAGAGTCTCCCAAGAGCCTTGATGAGATCGATCCGGAACTTCTAAAAACTTTTGAACGCTTGGGAATTCCTCTTCAAGAGCAAAAGAGAATCAGTGGCATCGCCATGGATGTGGTTTTCGATAGCGTTTCCATAGCGACTACGCACAAAGAGGAACTTGATAAAGTTGGCGTTATTTTTTGCCCTATATCTGAAGCTGTTAAAAAATATCCTGACTTAGTAAAAAAATATCTCGGATCTGTCGTACCCATCTCGGATAATTTTTATTCTGCGCTCAATTCAGCTGTATTCAGCGATGGATCCTTTGTTTATATTCCGAAGGGCGTGCGATGCCCTATTGATCTGTCTACTTACTTCAGAATAAACGCCAAAGAAACTGGTCAGTTCGAGAGAACACTCATTGTGGCAGACGAAGGTAGTTTTGTGAATTATCTTGAGGGCTGCACGGCCCCCCAGAGAGATGAAAACCAACTCCACGCTGCCGTTGTAGAACTGGTTGCTCTTGAAAATGCAGAAATTAAATATTCCACAGTACAGAATTGGTATACGGGCGATAAACATGGCAAGGGTGGCATCTATAATTTTGTGACCAAAAGAGGTAAGTGCGCCGGAGCTCGATCAAAAATTTCTTGGACCCAAGTTGAATCTGGATCCGCGATCACGTGGAAGTATCCGAGTGTTATTCTTCAGGGAGAATCTTCTGAAGCGGCCTTCTACTCTGTTGCATTAACCCATGACTATATGCAGGCAGATACAGGCACAAAAATGATTCATATCGGGCCAAACACTCGAAGTACCATTATATCCAAAGGGATCTCGACCGGACACTCTTCTAATGCCTACAGAGGTCTGGTTAAAGTTTTACCTTCTGCTAAGAACGCTCGAAATTACTCTCAATGCGATTCAATGCTCGTGGGAGACAAATGCAGTGCCCACACAGTTCCTTATATTGAGATTAAAAATCCAACGGCAATATTAGAGCATGAAGCATCGACCTCGAGAATTTCTGAAGATCAACTTTTTTATATGCAATCGAGAGGTCTCGATAATGAAAAAGCAATCTCGATGCTCGTCAATGGTTTTTGTAAAGAGGTTTTCAAGGAACTGCCCCTTGAATTTTCCGTAGAGGCTGTAAAATTAATTGAAATGAAGCTCGAAAATAGCGTGGGCTAAAATAAGAGAGGAATTTATGTTAGAAATCAAAAACCTTCATGCACGCGTATCAGAGAAAGAAATCCTCAAAGGCTTAAACCTAAAAGTTAATGCCGGCGAAGTCCATGCGATCATGGGCCCGAATGGATCAGGAAAAAGTAGTTTATCAAAGGTTCTCGCTGGCCACCCTAATTACGAGGTCACATCTGGCGAAATTCTTTTTGATATCAATTTTCAAAAGACTGATTTATTAGGGCTCGAACCCGACCAGAGAGCCAAAGAAGGCATCTTTCTCGCCTATCAATACCCTATTGAGGTACCGGGCGTTTCCAATTTTAGTTTTTTATTTGAATCATTCAATGCCATTTGTGAGCACCAAGGTGCACCGAGGATGAAAGAAGAGCAATTTCGATCCTACTTAATTGAAAAAATGAAGTTAGTACAAATGCGACCTGAGTTTATCGATCGCCCAGTTAATGTGGGGTTCTCGGGCGGAGAAAAGAAAAGAAATGAAATTCTGCAAATGGCGATTCTCTCTCCCCGCCTGGCGATTCTTGATGAAACTGATTCTGGGTTAGATATTGACGCCCTTCGTATCGTTGCAGAAGGAGTTAATAAACTCCGGTCTTCTGAAAATGCAATACTCCTAATTACCCATTACCAGCGACTGCTGGATTATATCCAACCAGATTATGTCCACGTTCTTGCTGGCGGAAAAATTATTGAAACGGGCGATCGTAGCTTAGCGCTAAAATTAGAAGAGAAGGGTTACGACTGGTTAATGTAACTTCGGCCAGCAACGAGAGGCAAATTATGGACTTTATAAAATATGCTAGCAAGCTAAACAGCAGACCAGGGGAGCCTCAGGGCTATCAACTCATCAGAAATCTCGGCATTAGAGCTTTTGAAACCCTGAGCTGGCCCACTAAAAAACAAGAGGGCTGGAGATATTCTCCTGTTCAACAGCTGAGCGATGGATTTATTCCGGCCAACGATGACCAGAATAAGGAGATCCTGGACACCAGTAGTCTTCTGCAGAGCTTGAGCCATCTCGGTTTTTATACCGTACTTATTCACAACGGACAGCTGATCGATTGTCCTAAGGAACTTAGAGAAGAAATTGAAATTCTAACTCTAAAGCAAGCTTTAGAAAAAGGCCTTATTGATTCTTTGGATTTCTCCGAATTAAATGATCCCCTCGAAGCTCTTAATGTCAGCTTTTTTGATCGAGGATTTTACGTTCATATTCCTGAAAAAGTGGTTGTAGAAAAGCCTATCAATTGGGTTCAACTTTATTCGGCTACAGAAGAAAAGCCGCTATTCTCTTCGCGGTTGCACATTCGCTTAGGTAAAGATGCGAAATGCAAATTTATTGAAAATCATCAGTGGCCCAACCAAACAGAATCAATATGGCTTAATCACTCAACCAAACTGCATCTTGACGAAGGAGCACAAGCTCAATTTATTCAATGGAGAGAGTTGAGCGAAAATCAACAAGACACTACTAGACTGATTATTAAATTAGAAAGTAAAGCTGATCTTCACTGTCTCCATAGCTCTCTCTCAAGAGGCTGGAGTCGTAGCGATGTAAACATAAACTTCGTTGGTTCTAACGCCGAATGCAGAATTCATGGAATTGGACTCTCACAAAAAAAGGGAATTGTAGATCAACAGACAAAATTGATTTTCGATGGTCTCAACAATAAAAGTGAACAAATTTGCAAAAACTTACTCCTCGACCAATCACGAGCAATCTTTAATGGGAGAATTAATATTAGGCCCGACGCTCAAAAAACTGACTCTTCTCAATTACACCAAAGTTTGTTACTGAGTGAAAATGCCGAAGTCGATACCAAGCCAGAGCTGGAAATTTATGCCGACGATGTTAAGGCTACTCACGGAGCCACTGTTGGCCAATTAAACGCTGATGAAATTTTTTATTTTCAGAGCCGCGGTATCTCGAAAGAGCGAGCCTATTCTATACTTTGTTATGCTTTTCTGTACGATTTAGTGGAACAAATTGCGGACTCGAGCATACAAAAATATTTGAAAGCCCGAATTGAAACTTACTGGAAAGGGCCTCTGACATGAGCTTGGACATAGCCCTGATTAGAAATGAATTCCCTGCTCTCAAACAAAAGGTCAATGGCTTCGATTTAATCTATTTAGACAGCGCTGCAACCACGTTGAAGCCTATTTCAATCGTTAATCGCATTCGCGATTTTTATAGCCACGAGGCAGCCAATGTCCATAGGGGAGCTCACTTCTTAAGTGATCGAGCAACCGATCTTTTTGAACAGGCACGAAATAAAGTGGCCACGTTTATAAATGCTCACTCTTCCAGAGAAATAATATTTGTCAGAGGCACGACGGAGGGACTTAATTTGATCTCCTCGAGTTTGGGCGAAACGCTTAGTCCTGGCGATGAAATCATCATTTCAGATATCGAACATCATGCCAACATCGTACCCTGGCAAATGCTTGCCGAGAGAAAGGGGCTTGCGCTCAAAATTCTCACGGCCGACACTGATGGTCGCATTTCTGAGGCTTCGCTAAAACAGCTTCTCTCTGAAAAGACAAAGATTCTCTCAGTTACACACGCCTCCAATCATTTAGGTAATATAGTTGATGTGAAAAAACTCATTGAAGTGGCCCATCAAAAGGGAGTTATCGTAGTGATTGATGGAGCACAGGCTGTTGGCAAAATGAAGGTCGATGTGAGAGATCTTGATGCTGACTTTTATGTTTTTTCTGGGCATAAGATGTTTGCCCCCTTTGGTATTGGGGTAGTATATGGGCGCGAATCTCTTTTAAAGAATCTGCCTCCCTACCAAGGAGGTGGCAGTATGATCTCTGAGGTTACACTCCAGAAAACAACTTATAATGATATCCCTTTTCGGTTTGAAGCAGGCACCCCTGATATTGGTGGTGCTGTAGCTCTTGCTACGGCCATAGATTTTATTGATAGCATCGGGATCGACCAAATTGAAAACCATGAAAAACAGTTAGTTAATTATGCTTTCGAACGTTTGGTTCAGTTTTCGGGGTTAACCCTTTTGGGCCCTCAATCCGTCTGTAGAATACCTGTTTTTGCTTTCAACCTCGAAGGTCTTCATGCTAGCGATATTGGTTTTTTACTTAATCAACAAGGAATTGCTATAAGGACAGGACATCACTGCACCCAACCACTCTTGCAAAAACTGAAACTCTCTGGCAGTGCCCGAGCCTCATTTTCAATTTATAATACCGAACAAGAAATTGATTCTCTTCTTAATGCTCTCAAAAAAGCAAAGGACCTATTGTCATGACATCAACTGAAGTGCTTATTCGAATTGCGCCCACTCCTAACCCCCTTGCCTGGAAGTTTATTTTAGATCGGCCCGTGCTTATGCAGGGAAAGGCCACGTTCTCCCAAACAGAAGAGTGTGGTAGCTATACATTCGCAAAAGACCTACTAGAGCTTAATGGAATTACCCAGGTTCATTTTTTCTCAAATGTCATCACCATTACTCATGCCCCGGAGCGCTCTTTTGATGATCTTCGCGATTTGGTCAATGCTGTCATTCAGAGAGATATGCCAATTCATAATCCCAATATTACAGCTGATGATGAGAAAAAGAAAAAGCGCGAAGGTCTCTCTGCTGAATTAAAACAGATTGAGGAGATTTTGGATCGAACGATTCGACCAGGACTACAAGGCGATGGCGGAGATATTGAAGTTGTTAAATACGAGCATCCTCAACTTTATATCTACTATCAAGGAGCTTGTGGCACATGCCCTAGTTCCACAGAGGGTACATTAATGGCCATCGAGGGTATTTTAAGAGACGAATTCAATCCAGAAGTCGTCGTGATTCCCGTTAATTAGGTTTTTTACACGGTTTAAAATTGTATTCGTGCAGGAAGTCGTTTGATAGTGTCAGATGACTTCAAGCTGTGTGTACGTAATCCTGGAGAATATTTTTGGGCCATCTTGAATTCGAGTGTTTGCTCGTAGTTGGTAGGAATCACTAAGGCAATTGCACTCCCGCTTCCTGCCAATGAGTTCATTTTACATACAATATTTTGATTTTCATCTTTTTTTAACCCTCCGACTTTAAACTCCAAAAGGGATTCACCTTGAATTGGGCTAGCAATAACCCTCTCCAAATCGTCATTCGTTGAAGCATCATCGGGAAGCTTGCATGTTAAGCTTAAATTTTCTGCTCTCAGAAAACTTTTTAAAAAATTAATGCTCACAATTCCTTCGCCCTTCGAGCTATCCAGCCATTGAAACCTCGCTTCGGCATGAAGCGTGCTCATGCCTTTACCGAAGAATTTAAATGAACGAGAGTCTTTGCTTTGAGAAAAGCGTTCTGGTGGGAACACGAAGAACCCAATCGCAACTAGCGCAATTAAGAACAAAAAACCTCTCATGGCGCGGGGCATAGGTATGTCGCTCCTGTTGGTCCGGCAAGTAATTTGAATGTCGCGGTTGGGGACAAATTGTATAAAGTCGAAGTATCGGCGGCGACCATCACTAGATAGGTTCCTGCTGAGAGAGTTATTGACACCGATTCTGTTCCTCGAACTGACTCCGATGCAAGAGCGCGATCCGAAGCGGCTATCAAATCTCCCGAATCGCTGAGATTATGGTCTTCTTTGTAAAGATAAAGATCTAAATCGAGGGACCCCGAAGTACTTGTATACTCTAACTTTAGATTGAGCTGCCCGCCAAGATGGGTGAGTTGAAACATCGACGTCGATCGAAACAGGTCGATATACGACCCATACATATTCGAGCCATAAGAACGGTCCTCAACGGGCACCAAGCTATGGGTACATACCTGACCACTCGATACCAACGGGTGAGCATAACGTGTGGTATCTTTTGTCTGAAACTCACTGAGCCTGGCCCCATTAAATCCTGCGACAAGTGAAGAATCCCCCGCCGTCAGAGCAGATTCCAATGATTTATTAAAGTGCCCCATCGACGTGAAATGAGTCGTGATAGAATTGAGTCCGTAGTCAGTATTGGTTAAAGCTAACCAAAGAAAGCTAAAAGGAACGAAAGCGATCTCAGTCGTCTGATTGGCCACTCCTGAACTATCAAAAACGTTTTCGGATGGAGTATTGTCGATATAATCATAGAGCGCTCTCGAAACGGAGACTTCTCGATAAATACCCTCACCCACCGGGTTTTTGGTAATTATCATATCTCGCACGCCCGTCGCCTGATTTACATCAATCGGCGCTGCCGGCTCTGTCTCAAGATCGAGATAAACACCCACGTCTGGTTGATTGGGCGAACCAATCGTATCGATATATTTTGAGGACCCGAGCACCGCGGAAGCCAGAAAGTTTGCGAATCCTTCGCTAAAGGCGAGTCGCGGATCGATGATTAGGTTTCCGTTATGAAATCCGCCCGGTGAAAACGTTTTCCAGTACTGATGCTCTAAAAAGTGTCCATACTCATGCAGAATGACGGAGTCGTCGAAATGATCGGTGTCGGCCGAATCTACGTTGCCATTGGAGCCACCCAAAATAAATAAACTCGGCGTCGATTCAATCGAGCCTGATACATCAAAAAAACTCAATGGAGAGTCCTCATTAAAATAAGAAGACGGATTAAATCCTTTCATCCAGTATATAGTGACTTTCGGAGCCACGCTAAAACTCGAACAAATGGAGCAAGACGCATTTGCATTCAATCTTAGAAACTCATTCGCTTTCAAGATCATGTTAAAGATATGAAAAGCACCCCCCTCCAAGTTTGTGTAGGGAGAGTTACCGTCAACTTGAGCCGGAGCCTCTAGGGGAGGTATGGCGTAACTAGTAACACCTGGCTGTATAGCTACCTCTGAGTAGATCGAATAGAACGATTTCGAAGTGCCTTTATCTAAAATGCTAGCCTTAACGTAATTGTTAAGGCCTCTTGAGTTCACCTCAACTCTAAATATTTTTGCAGACGATGGCTCTTCAATTTGCAGACTGAATGCACCGTTATCATCGGTTTCACCACATTGGACTACAGTGCCCGATGGATCTAAAACCCTTACCTCAGCACGCCTAATTTTATTAATAAATGGAACTGAACCATTCCGAGTTAATCCTTTTGTGGCCCCTTGATAAACAGGCTTAAAATACTGATAGGTCGCTGAACCTGAAATTGTAACGCCATTTGAAACTGATTGGACGGAACTACAGTAGGCTCCTTCAAAAACACTAGCACCGGGATTAGAAGCACTCCCCCCACCTCGAGAAAAAGAACAGCCAACGGCAAACATAACCGATGGGAGCACGACTAAATATTTTTTATTAAGTAAGCGAAATTCCACGGATACTTATCGGCATCCGGTCATTCTAACTTAAGATCTAAATTGGGATTTTGGTCGGGGCTATTTCCCAGTCTCTTGTCTCGATATGATTCGTGGTTTAGTCTGAATGCAACATGGAAAAAGGTTATAACTCTGATTTAAAAATGGGCTTAGATCTCTATCACATCCAGACTGAAGACTGGGGGACCGATATGCAACTAATCGTGACCCGGGTCTTTAAAAATGGAGCAGTTATAAAGAGTTATAAAACTCCTTATGCCGATTTACTGCGTTCGACGCCAAATATTCAACGGCGCCTCGCCCTTCGCGAGGCTCTCAAAAATCAACATCGTAAAATTCTGGACCTTTTGCAGAGTGGCCAAATGTTCTACAAAATGCCTAGAATAGAGTTGTGATTACATTATCTCATGTCTACAAAACATATACAGGCCCCGTTCATGCTCTTAGAGATGTCAGTTTTGAGATCAATAAGGGTGAATTTGTTTTCTTAACTGGCCCGAGTGGGGCTGGTAAGACGACACTCTTTCGAATGATTTCGGCATTCGATCGACCAACCTCTGGTGATGTGCAGGTTGGCGATTTTTCGCTGTCGAATCTTTCGACCTCAGAGGTTCCTTTTTATCGAAGGAAAATTGGCGTCGTCTTCCAGGACTTCAGGTTGTTAAAAAATAAAACTATTTTTGACAACGTCGCACTCCCTCTCGTAATTCGCGGAGAATCTCAGTCCACCGTTAAAACGAAAGTGATGGACACTCTTGATCTCCTCGGCATTGCGCACAAGGCCAATCAATACCCGGAATTTGTATCCGGGGGGGAGCAACAGCGAACAACGATCGCTCGTGCCATCATTCACCAGCCGTTTGTTCTTATTGCGGATGAGCCGACAGGGAACCTCGACCATAGTTTAGCTCAGGAAATTATGGGTGTTTTACAGAAAATTTGCGATCAAGGAACAACCGTCATTGTCGCAACCCACGACGTGTATCTGATAGACAAATATAAAAAGCGAAGAATTGAAATCAAAGATGGAATGATTCAGGGAGGACGACGATGAAGCGCAATCTCCTCATGACGAGTACCTTTCTGGTTTCAAGCCTCGTCTATCTTTTTGCAATTATTTCTTGGATTTCAATCGAATCGTTTACTCACTTGGTGGAGCGATGGAGCCATAATTCAGAAATGACAGTTTATTTGCGTCCGGAAGCGAATCAGACTGAGGTACAAAAACTAAAAGAGATTTTTGAACACTATTCTGGGCAAACTGTGACTACCTTTGAATCAACAGAAGAAATTCAGGCAAGTCTAAAACGTCTTATGCCTAAATCGGATATGGACTTTGCCTCAAATGACGAACTTGTTGCGGCAATTCCCCCACATTTCATAATAAAGGGGTCTTCTAACTTACTTGGAGATTCATTATTTGAAGTTTTTCAAAAAATTACCATCGAAATAGGGAAAAATCCTATTGTTGAATCAACGAGTTTCGGAAAATCATGGGCCGATAAGTACACTTCAATTTTGAAATCGTTTAGGGGTGGTACTATTGCTTTTATTATCGCCCTTTCATTGACCCTCATCTTGGTGATCGGGAACTCCATACGTTCTCACATCAATGCGAGAAGAGAAGAAATCGAAATTCTTGAACTCGTCGGTGCGACTCCTTCGATGATCCGAAAACCATTTTTAATTGAAGGAACAATCCTTTCTTCTATGGCTATGGGCCTCGCCTTAATTTTTGTAGTTCTCGGTTTGTTCGCACTGAAAAATTCTGCGTTTGACCTCGGCAAAATTCTCGATCTTAAAAGTCTCGTTTGGCAACCCACCATGATGGACTATTTCTTCGCTCTCGTCCTTTCGGCAGCCATCGGCTTTTTTGGTAGCTACTTTTGCTTATCAGAAGTTAATACCGGCTGGGCGGCGTCAGGCCAGGGCCGCCGCTGGACTTCCATCTTCAATATTTTTCAAGGACTTGGACGTTCGACCAATGGGTAACTTACCGGCTCCGACTCTTATTCTCGCCACGTTACTTTCAACAGGGGCCTTGGCGGCTCCGGCCTCCAATGCCAAGTTATTACAGGATTGGCGGGCTGCGGATCGTAAGATTGAGAGTCTTTCTCGTAAAGAAACAGAACTTTTAAATCAAAGGCTAAATATCGAATTAGCGTTGAGTGAGACAACAGAGAATATAAAGTCTCTCGGCGAAATGATCGAAACGAAAAGAAGTATCATTATTTCGCGCATACGGTATCTCAACAATAATTCTGGCACCGATCTTATTCGAAATCTCATCGAATCGTCCAACCCGGGTGAACTTGAAAGAAACCATAAGGTCTTTATGATCGCCACTCGGCTTGATCTAGAAATGGTTAGGCTATTTAACAAAGATCTCGTTAAACTTGAGAAAGAACGTCAAAAACAATCCCAGAGAATTGCCAAGCTAAACGAATTACATCGAGACTTAAAAACTGAAGCCGACGAATTTATTGGCGAACTTAAGAAAAAAGGACAAGTTCTAAACCAAATTCGTACTCGCCTTAAATCTAACTCTAAGGTTTGGACCGACCAATTGAACCGAGCTATCGCTAACAACGATGTTGAAAAAATAAATCTTTATCAATCTCTTTTAAATAAAAACTTTCTCGATAGAAAAGGACAACTCACGAGTCCAACGAACGGACCTATCAAAATTCGCTTCGGTGTTTTGAAGATGGACAGCGTCACCCCTGCCCTTCCATTTCATGGAGTTCTCTTTGAATCATCTCCGGAAACTCCCGTGCGAGCTATTGCTGATGGAACAGTGGTATGGACTGGTTCCATCGATGGATTAGGTGAAACTCTTGTTCTCGACCACGGACGCGATCTTCACTCCGTTTACTCTCGAATTAAACTCTCAAAGTTAAAAGCCGGAGATCTTATTAAAGAAGGTGTGCATATCGGTTCTGTGGCAAAATCTAACGATCGAATGGGTAACGGACTTTATTTTGAAATACGAGAGAATTCGCTACCTACTGATCCTTCCCGGTGGATTCTTACAAACTCTGAGCTTCTATCAAAAGAAAACAACCCCTGGGAGAGTGTTCAATGACAAAAAAACAGTACCTTTTTCTTGGGGTCAGCTCTGTTCTTTTAATCACAACACTCAAAAGTCCGATCGCAGCTTATGCAGAGGATCGTTACGCAGAGATTCAAACTTTCACCAAAATTCTAAACATGGTTCAACAATTCTATGTTGAAGAGGTTGATACAAAAAAACTCATCTACGGAGCCATCAAGGGAATGCTGCGAGAGCTCGACCCACACACCAATTACATGCCTGTAGATATTTATAAAGAATTTGAATCAGAGACCAGTGGTGAATTCGGTGGCTTAGGCATAGAGATTTCTATTCAAAACGGCATTCTGACGATTATTTCACCTATTGAGGACGCACCGGCGTGGAATGCTGGAGTAAAAGCCGGTGATAAAATAGTAGGTATCAATGGACACAGCACGAAGGGCCTAAGCCTCGTCGAGGCTTCCCAGCTCATGAGAGGAAAACGGGGCTCTGTAGTCACCCTAAGCATCATCAGAGGATCTGCCGATTTACCAACTGACTATGCCATTCGTCGCGGACAAGTTAAGCTAAAGTCGGTCAAATATACAGATCTCAACGACGGCTATGCTTATGTTCGAATCACGAGCTTTATTGAGAACACCTATAAAGACCTCGAAAAAATTCTCTCTGAACATTCTGCAAAAAACAAAGAATTCAGAGGAGTCCTCATCGATTTGCGAAGAAACCCAGGTGGCCTTTTTGAGCAGGCCGTAAAAATAAGTGATTTATTCCTCAATCAAGGAACAATCGTATCAACAATAGGAAGAAACAAGCAGGATAAAGAGATTATTTCTGCAAAAAATGATGGCGGCTATCCAAACCTCCCGATTGTTGTACTTATCAATGAATACTCTGCGAGCGCTAGCGAAATCCTAGCCGGAGCCCTTCAGGATAATAACCGCGCTTTAATTGCCGGGGAAAGAAGTTTCGGAAAAGGTTCTGTACAGTCCGTAATAAAATTGGGTGATGGATCGGGCCTTAAACTCACTGTTGCCCGCTACTATACTCCAAGCGGTCGATCGATTCAGGCAGAGGGGATTCAGCCCGATATTGAAATCCAAAACATTGATTTTCAGGCTTTTAATAAAGCAGTGGTCTCAGGGGAAACGCTGAGAGAAAAAGACATGGAAGGACACCTTGCGAGCGAAAAAGAACAACGCTCCTCTTCCAAGGGGGAGAATAGCGCCGCAACAATGAACGCTTGGTGGAACGACGTCAATAAAAAGTCAGAAGAGTCATTATCTGCACGCGAGAAACTACTCAAGTCAGACTTTCAAGTGTTTCAAGCCTTCAACTATTTAAAAACTTGGAAGGTTTTTAATAAAAAAAGCCAGGTTCAATAACCTGGCTTTTCAAAAATTTTAAACTAAAAACCTTAAGTTACGCTTTCGCCGGTACTTCTTTGATCTTTGATTTCTCAATCA
This sequence comes from Pseudomonadota bacterium, assembly GCA_041178425.1. Classification (GTDB taxonomy): domain Bacteria; phylum Bdellovibrionota; class Bdellovibrionia; order Bdellovibrionales; family Bdellovibrionaceae; genus CAUJGP01. The sequence goes on from JBEGVH010000010.1 coordinate 31,547, forward strand.
AAAATCCGATAACTTTCTCCTCAGTAATTTTATGAACCATTCGATTCATTGATTCGGCTTTAGAGTAAAATTCGCGGATTCTGCCAATATCGATTCCAGTCTGTTTTGCGTATTCTTCAAATTTTGCATCTACGTCTTCTTTTTTACAATGAAGCTCATGCTTAGCAGCAATTGCATCTACCAAATAAGCAACGTGTATCATTTGTTTTGCAGTCTTCTCAAAATCTGCATCCCACTTATCCTTGTACTCTGCAAAATCTTGCTCCGCCATTCCATCGTTAGCCATCTGTTTTTGCATATCCTGTACTAGTAACTTTTTTTGCTCGCGTACAAGTGATTGCGGAATTTCAACAGGGTTCACTGAAATGAGCTTTTTCAAAAGATTCTCTTTTAGAGATTCGTCTGTTTTTTTATTTTGACGATCCTCAAGGTCTTTCATGATGTTTTTCTTTAAGTCTTCGACCGTGCTCGGAGCACCACTCATGCTTGTCACGAATTCATCGCTAAGCTCAGGAAGAACTTTTTTACGGAGCTTTTTGAGAGTAACTTCGAAGTCTACAGCCTTACCTGAAAGATCCGCATGGTAATTTTCTGGGAACTTGAGGTTAAGAGTCTTCGTTTGCCCAACTGTCATTCCAATAATTCCGTCTTCAAAACCCTCGATAAAGCTCTTAGTACCCAATTCAAGAGGGTGATCCGTGCCCTCACCTCGATCGAGAGGTTTTCCATCAATGATTCCTTTAAAATCAATGACAGCAATGTCACCTTTTTGAGCAGGTCGATTTTCAGTAACATCTTCAGACGACGCTCTCGAGTTTCTTATGTTCTCCAAAATAGATTCCATCTCTTTTGGATCCACTGAGAAAATTTCTTTCTCAACTTCAAGTCCCTCGTATGTCTTAAGCTCAATTTCTGGCCTTACCTCGAAATTTGCACTAAAAGTAAAATCTTTGCCATCGATGACTTCGTCGAATTCGAATTCGGGATAGTCAACAGGCTCCAATTTATGCTCTTGCAAACCTTTAGAGAATCCAACCTTAAGAAGCTCTTGAGTAACGTCATTCTTTACCCGATCGGCGTAGAGATTTTTAATCATTGCGATAGGTGCTTTTCCCTTACGAAAGCCTTTTAATTCAACTTGCTTCTGCACGCCATGATAGAAATCGTTCAAGGTTGATGTTACAAGCGCCGCGGGGACTTCGATATTTAATTTACGTCCTAAAGTGGACACTTTCTCTAATTGAGTTTTCATTAACGCTCCTTAGCCAAAAATTGGGCACAAATTTAGGTGAGACAATGGTGAAAATCAATGAAATACTGCCACTGCATCGGATTTTATAGTGGATTTCTCAATTCTATAGTATCTGATCAATTTTAAAGGTGATTCAGCAATGATTGAACAGAAAATAATTTTTGTGACCGGAAAAGGAGGGGTGGGTAAATCCACGGTGGCCCTCGCTTTGGCCCAGAATATGGCTGAATCCAAGCGGGTTTTGCTCGTGGAACTAGGCCTCAGAAGCTTTTATGGGGATTTTCTCAATACCACGGTGACCTATCAACCGAGGCCATTAAGTAAAAACCTCGATATTGCCCTCTGGTCGGGAGCCGAGTGCCTCAAAGAATATGCTATTCACCTTCTTAAAGTTGAGGCTCTTTATAACTTATTTTTTGAAAATCGAATTAGCCGAGCCCTCATCGAGGTCGCGCCCGCATTATCCGAACTAGCTATCCTTGGAAAAATTACAAGTGGGATTCGACAGATCGGACCACCTCTCGATTATGATGCCATAGTCGTCGACTGCTACGCTACAGGCCACATGCTCGCATTATTGCGAGCTCCCAGAGGAATGGCAGAAGCAGTCAAATTTGGCCCCATGGCAGACCAAACGGCCACAATGTTAGCCTGCATTCGAGATCCCAAAGTTTGCCAATACACCGTCGTCTCGCTTCCTGAGGAACTTCCTGCCGTTGAAGCTGACGAACTTTTTCGAGAAATAAAGACTGAAGTGGGAATCACCCCGACTCTCATTTGCAATAAAGTTTGGGATACCGAGGACGAAGTAAAAATTAAGGGGACCCAAGTAAAGAACCTGTCGGCGGCGGAGACGACCTTTATTAATGATCTCAGAGATTTCTCTCAGCGACAGCTTGGATGGATTAATTTTCTTCGGCATCGACATCCCGACCTAAAAATTCTACCCATGATCTTCAGCTCTGACAGCGGCATGATCATTAGCAGCCTTCGAGAGGCCTTAAAATGAACTATTTAGACTCAGAAATAATTGTTTGTATCGGTAGCGGGGGTGTCGGTAAGACCACAATATCGGCATCACTAGGAGTATGGGGAGCCCTTGCCGGTAAAAAAGTTTTGGTTTTAACAGTCGATCCTGCGCGCCGCTTAGCCACAACTTTTGGTCTTAAAGCTGATGGCAGCGACCAGAGAATTGATTTTCCAGAGGCCCCAGGAGAACTATGGGCCAGCGTCCTTAATTCAAAACAAACTTTCGATGATTTCGTCAGAAAAGTCGCCAACAAAGGGATAGATCCTAACCCTATTCTTCAAAATAAACTTTATCAACAACTCTCGACCACTCTCAGCGGATCTCAGGAGTTCACATCACTAGAAAAACTCTTCTCGGCATTCGAAAGTAAAAAGTATGACCTCATCATACTGGATACTCCACCTACAAAACATGCCATTGATTTTTTAAGAGCTCCCCAGAAAATATCATTTTTATTTAGTGAACCCATTGCCAAGTGGTTCAAACAATCCCGTGCAACTAATATTGTGCAACAGATTGTTCAGCTTGGGACCCAAAAGGTTCTCCAGGCACTTCAGACTCTCACCGGCTCCGAATTTGTAATGGAACTAAAGGATTTTTTTGTTAGCATAGATAGCTGGCAGGAACGCCTCGAAGAAAGAACCCAGAAAGTTAACCGGCTTCTCCTAAGCGAAAAAACCGTATTCAATTTGGTGACCGCCTTTGATGCAGCAAAAATCGAAGAAGCAAAGGCCTTTGCCATTGAAATTAAAAAAAATGGATATAATTTAAAATTAGTTACAATTAACAGGTCCTATCCCAATTGGCTCCCCAAACCCTTTAACTCGGGGAGTAAAGCCGATTTGTTTTGCATGAAGTTAAATGCCTATTACGCGAATCGATTGAAGTCGCTCGAATTACTTTCTGGTTCCATTAAAGATTTGGATATTTTAATGTTACCAGAGTATGATCAAGACATTGCTGATCTAGAGGGACTTCGCCAACTTGTAAGGGACTACAAATGGATCGAACCAAATCCGCCAACCTAGTTTTCTTTTGCTGCGTATTTTTTTTGACGGTCTTCCTCTCAATAGGATGTTCCACGCTCAATGTTTTTGGACTTAATTCCCTAATGGGTTTCGATACCGCAACTCACTACGATGAAGACGAAACTAAACTTCGAATTTGGGAAGCCGAAATTGAAAAAAAGAACTATCAAACTGTCACTCAAGAGATTGTAGCCTTTCTAAAACATAACCCGGCCTCCCAACACTGGTATGCTATCCTCTTTACCTTAGGCAGAGCAAAGGAAGGTATGGAGGATTGGCAAGGGGCTATCGAAAGTTATCGTGAAATCATACAACGATCTACAGATAAACAAATGGAATTTGTGGCATTAGCCTCTTACCGTATTGCCTATTGCAATGAAGTTCTTCTCGAAAATGAAAAAGCCCTGGCCGCTTTAAGTGATGCTTATAAACTCAAGCAGTATTTGCCCATCGAAATCAGTTTGGCAGAAATTCCTGCAAGGATTGCCTCAATTCACTCCAGAATGAATCAAGGCCATTTGGCCGATTCCTACACTACCCGAGCAGAAAAAGGACTGACAAAGCTAAAAGCAATCAAAAAAGGGTCGGACCCAGAATGGGTCAGTCGAACTCTCGTTCGGATGGGAAGCATTTCACTTAGCCAAATCGATTCAGAAAGTTTTCGTCAAAGCCTTTCAACGCTTAACCGAAACCAAAAATTCCTTCTTCAGGCGATTGAAGTTAATCATCCAGCCTGGGCGCCTGCGGCTCAGTCTATGCTACTAAACACTTACACTAATTTATGGCAGTTCATTGAAAATTTCAGGCTTGAAAGCACTTATGATTGGGAAACTGATTTGGTCTCTCAATCTCAGCAAAAATCCTTCTTTTTAGCAACCTACCTTGAATCATTGGAAAGACTAAAAAGCTATAGACCGCCCGAAGAAACTTCGGTCTACGTAAAAAGTGCACCCCTCTTTGAGAAACTAAGTATTCTAGAATCCAAGGCTTCATATTTATTGAACTCTGAGATGCTAAAGAAACCATGGAACCTTGATTCAACCTTGGCCTCTGAGGTCTCCCAGACGCCAGCGGGAGCATCAACTAATTTGAAAGTCCAAACGTTTGAAGCTGATAGCCGTCCAGAGTATATCCCTACGCAGCTTCCTAAAAAGAAAGTACCAACGAGGTAATTCATGTCACAAACGGTTATTCACGAGAAAATTTGCCTTTCCTCAGAAAAACTTCATTCGTGGTATGAATCAAAAACTGAAAAGTTAGCTTACCCGATTTATTCGAGTTACGATGTTCGAGACTCGGGTTTTAAGGTTGGAATTGTAGATGCTAACATCTACCCAGCTGGGTTCAATAACATTTGCCCTTCTGACCTTGAAGAGTGCCCAAAACTCCTGAATACCTATCTAGAGAAACATTACCAATCCAACCCCAAAAGAATCCTCCTTGTTACCGAAGAACATACCCAAAACTCTTTTTATTGGGAAAATGTAGCCACTATCAAAAAACTTTTCGAAGAAGCTCATTACGAGATTTTAGTTGGTATCCCCAAAGTCTTAGACGCACCTTTGGAGGTGACGTCAGCGAGTGGAAAATTATTAACTATTCACTCTGCCTTTCCTGATAATCCACATGTTATCCAATTCAATCCTGATTTGATTGTTAGCAATAATGACTTTTCTGATGCCAAAGACAACTGGGCCCAGAGAATTGCCCTCCCGATTAATCCACCTCGTGAACTCGGATGGTATCAAAGAAAGAAAAGTAACTTTTTTAAATTTTATAACGAGCTAGTAGAAGAGTTCTGTGCCATCGCGGATCTAGATCCTTTCCTTTTGCGCGTTAAAACAGAAGAATTCAGGGACTTTGATATCACCAATGATGAAAGCGTAAACTTAGTCGCCGAAAGAATTGATCGAATGATTGACGAACTCAAAGTCGAATACACTGAGCGCGATATTAAAAGAGATCCATTTATCTTTGTAAAAAACAACTCTGGCACTTACGGCCTTGCAGTTTTGAAAGTCAGCTCAGGAGAGGAATTTAAGAGCCTAAACTATAAATCAAGAAAAAAAATGAAGGCCGCAAAAGGCGGCAGAGATGTCGAAGAAGTTGTGATTCAAGAGGGAATCCCATCCGTGATTCGCGCCGAAGAGGCCACTGCAGAGCCAGTCATCTACATGATCGGTTGCCGATTGGCTGGCGGATTCTTTAGAACCCACAAGGAGAAATCAGAAAGTGAAAGTCTCAATAGTCCGGGAGCGGTCTACAAGAGAATGTGTATATCAGATCTCGCTTTTCGACAAAATGAGTGTCCTAGCGAAAATGTCTACGGATGGACTTCTAAACTCGCTCTTCTCGCAATTGCTCACGAAGCCGATCTTATGAACGTGACGTTTAAAGATTTCGTCTTGGCGAGTTGTTCCGATTCAAAATAGGGCCTATTTCTTACGAGCTTTGCTCTGACGTTTCTTTTTGTAGTAAGCACTACTTGCTATTTCAAAGGACTTAGGAACATAAAGCTTTAGAGATCGACAGTTTATATCTCCACCTAACAATGGTAAATTTTCAAAAACCAAACCTTTTTTATCTGAGTGTGTGCCCGTCACTCGCATAAATGATGGCATCGGTTGCAACCTCCTTACAAATCCTAAGTCGGTCTTGGGGCCATGCGTGTAAAAATATGGAACAACTCTCTTTGACCCCTGATAAAAACGATAGGTGTTGGCATAGCCATAATAATCATTCACCACCTGAGTTGCGACCTCTAAAGCCTTTTTGTAACCAACGGGGTTTGGACACAAAACTTTTCTTTGAGCAGGATCTAATTCAGACCCAACGGGAGCCGATATTGAAGTTTTGAAATCTTGGGGGTAGCCGAGATCCTTGGGCCACTGAATCCAACGAGCAACCTCAAATTCCTGGGTGCGACCTATCTTCCAAACGGAAAACTGAATAGGTCTTGAAACCACCTGCGCTGGAGTTGTCATACCAATGATTTCAGGATTGGCATGACTCTGCCTAATTCGGCCAAAATCTGAAGCTCCACGATCATAAGAACTGAGTGGAGCTATCTCAATCGGCGATAGTTTATTGAGCGTCGTTATTGCGTAATCAATAATGGTGCTAAAAATATTTCTGCGCTGGTTTTCTTGATCTACGCTTATTGATCTCGCCGCAATGACAGCGCCAATGGCTTCGAACTGATTGGCTCCCGCCGCTTGACAGCTTTCAGCCTCACCATAAATAGTTCGCGCGACGCCGTCGATAGATTTCTCTAAATCAGTACCCTCTTGACCTCTCCAAACAAAGTGATCAAAGGCATTTTCTAAAACTCTCTCCTGAGTGAGAACATAGTTAAAGAGCTTGGCTTCGGGGGTCGACTCTTGTTTCGCTTTTTCGTCTGTTTGAGCCTGTTTTAGAATTATTTTATAATTAGGATCATTGCGCATCCAAGCTACGACCAATGGCAGGGTCAAACCGTTTCGACTGAATAAGAAGTCTTCAATGGACCTTAAATAAAAATGATCCACGAGTTGTTGACCAACACCTGAAGACCCTGCACTCAAACGCGGATAGTTCACCCGATTCAATGCCGGCAACCTGGGAAGCACATCAGCTTCGAACTCTTCCGGAGTTATCAGGTGAGACTCACTAGCCCATTCTTTTAATAGTTTCTTATAGCGACCGGTCATCTCAAGACAGTTTTTACACTTTTCTGGAATAATCTTCGAACGGAAAAATCGCTCTAATTCAATCCATTGCCCGATCGTACGAGGATCGAGAGGCGTGCTGCCGATGGAAGCCTCCTGAATGTGGTCATAAAAGTCTCCCAACGCATCTTTTACTCTTTCAGAGTCGACCGCGACCCTCAGCCGATTAACTTTCTGGAGGTGCTCCTCTTGATGGGAAACCTGCTCACCTAAGTATTTTATTAGGCTCTGCAAATCTAATTTATCAGTTTCATCTTCAACTTGATAGCCAGGACGATAGGGGCCATCTACCTCAGCCAAGGCCAAGTGCCCTGAAGCACCACTGAGATACTCCGCAACTTTATTTAGGGCTTCTGGGCGCTCCTTTTCAAGAAATTGAAAAATCGAATCAAAATCATCGAGCACTGGCTTTAGAACGATCAAATCATAAATGAGGCTCGTGGTATCATAATTCCATTTTATCTGAATAAGGTTATGCTCGAGACCAAACTTTTTGATGGCTCCCTTCGCGAGGGCAACATTTTTATAATCTTTGAGTGACTGATCAAAGGATTCAGACCGATCGAGAAGGCATTGCCCATACTCAAAGCCAAAGGAGGGCATTGACGTTAACGTCAGGCCGAAGGCAGCCAACATAACCCCAATAAAGGACCGCACCCTCATCTGCACCTCTTCTGTATCGCTTCAAATTGAGACTCCGCGACAACTTTAGGGGGAGCAAAAAATAGGCCAAACCAGACCCTTGATCTTGCCTTTCCGAGGCATTGCCTCTAAACGTAAAGAATACCCTTGAGGAACGAGGAAATAATGATTCCAGTGATTTTATCCGGCGGAAGTGGCACCCGCCTTTGGCCATTATCTAGAACTAAACTACCAAAGCAATTCTGTGACATTTTTGGGGCATCACTGCACACCCTCACCGTTCAGCGACTTTTAAAGTTAAATCAGCCCTGGATTGTCACTTCTGAGTCCCTGCGTGATTTAACGTTGCGCGAAGGCAAAGCCTTGGGTTTAAACAAAACACAATTTATTTTTGAACCAATGGCGCGAAATACGGCACCAGCAATAGCCCTTCTTTGCCTCATTTTAAAGAAAAATGGTTTATCAGAGCGCGTTGTTGGTGTGTTTCCGGCGGATCACCTCATCGAAAAAGAACTTAACTTTCATGCTGCGCTTGAGCTCGCCAGTCAGGAGGCGGAGGCTGGGCACATAGTCACTCTCGGTATTCAACCAATATTTCCTGCAACCGGTTATGGCTACATTCAGATTGACCAAACATCGGTTCGAGCAGCCCACGGAATTTCTAGTTACACAGTTAAAAAATTTCATGAAAAACCCAATCTTGAAACGGCCCTCTCTTTTATTGAAGCAAAAAACTATTTTTGGAATGCGGGCATTTTTGTTTTCAAGGTTGAAGAGATGATCAGAGCTTTCATTAAGCACCAACCTCAGATGTGGAATGCAATTAATCTTCTTAGAGATGACTTATCTAATTTGCGTGAGGTCTACGAATCATTAGAAGGCATCAGTATCGACTACGCCATCATGGAAAAACTTGATAAAGAAATCCTGACCTGCATTCCCTGTGATATTGGCTGGAGCGATGTGGGATCTTGGGATGCTATCAGCGAAATTCTAGGTTCAACGAAAAATCCAAACGTACAAGTTCGTTCGGAAAATAATTTTGTTTTTTCAAATCTAGAAAAAAAATATGCGTTCATTGAGTCAAACGACCTACTCGTTATTGATACGAAAGATGCATTATTGATTTCAAAGAAAGGCTCTTCTCAGTTAGTAAAAGACGTCTATGAGTCGATGAGCCTGCGCTTTCCGAAGCTCGTCACTGATCACGTTTTTGAATATCGTCCTTGGGGTCAGTACGAAATTCTTAAAGATACAGAAGTCTTCAAATCGAAAGTGATCGAAGTACTTCCTCATGAGCAGCTTTCGTACCAAAGCCACACAAAGAGAGAAGAACACTGGATTGTCACTAGAGGCGAGGGTGAAGTTGTCCTGAACGATGACATCGTGCCCGTTAAAAAGGGTAGCTACGTTAAGATTCCGCTCGGCAGTAAACACCGCATGAGAAACACCGGATCAGAGGTTTTGGAATTCATCGAAGTCCAACTGGGCAGTTATTTTGGAGAGGACGACATTACCCGCTATCAGGATGACTACCAGAGACAATGATGCGAATATCTCAATTCTTACTGATAGGCTGTTTTTTAGGCTTGGTGGCTTCACAAAGCCTTATGGATTTGTTCTTTGGACTAGCCACGCTTTTTGGAGCCTATCTGCTGCTATTTGTTGATAGGAGAGAATCTAAAGCTATTCCCTTTCCTCTTTGGCTCCTGCTTGCCGTCCCCTGGATTGCATGGATAGGCGTTGGATTTTATGTAACTCCCGATAGTAGATTCAGCACAAAGGCCATGGGAGATTTCATCTGGCTGGCGCAGGTCCCTCTGATTAGTTTGCTTTGGTCAAAGGTCGATCCCAAAAAGGACGTACTAAAGCCTTTTTTAACTATCCTCTCGATTGTTTGCATTTACGCCATAGCTATCTACTTTCTCGGGTTTGACCCTCTTTATGAGGGATGGGACGCGAGAACCAAGAATTTAGAAACTTTCTGGCGAACTGGCGGACTATTTTCAAACCCAATGCCACTCGCCCACTCCTATGGCCCTCTAGCACTAATTTTTTTGCCGATCTCTCTTTATTACTTTCAGAAAAAAGATTTCAAGCTTATTGAAGTACCCCTCAATTTTATACTTTTGATTTTGACAGTACTATTTAGTTTTACAAGGGGCGTATGGATTGCCCTTGCATTAGCCACCATTTCTGGTGCCTTTATTTTTAAAAAACGGGTCGGTTTGATCGCAATTGCAGTTACTCTTATTGGTGGTGGTTTGATGATGACCGCTTGGCCCAAGTTCCGAGAACGAACTTTACTCGTCTTTGACTCTCAAAAAAGCTATGATTCAGAGAGAATCATCCTTTGGAAAACAAATTGGAGAATCTTTACTGACAACCCAATCGCAGGAATAGGATACGGGGAGAATAAACGACGACTCAGAGAATTTTATGACCAATTCAAAGTTCCTCAAGGTCAGTTTGAGGGTCATGCTCACAATCAGTACCTGCACTTTTTGGCGGGCACGGGTTTGGTCGGGCTTCTATTTTATGTTATCTGGTGTGGGCTATTTCTAAAGTTAACCCATGAACTTTATGTAGTGAATAGAGACTCTGGCCATAAAGAATTAAGTTTTTTAATTCTTGGACTATTATTAGCTCAACTTGCTTTTCACTTTGGATCGCTGACTGAGTCGAACTTCTCAATTTCCAAGAACAGAATGTTATTGGTTTTTATTTGGGGATTCCTTATTCATCTCAAAAGGCATCCCCATCAACTTCCTGAAAATAATTCTTCACGGTAAAATCAAGATTTGACCAACTTTAATACTCGAGGCGTCGTCTATTTTATTGAGACTAAGGATGGCGTCAACACTAACTCCATATCTCACTGATATCCTAAATAAGGTTTCGCCTAGTACCACCGTGTGATATTTTTCTTTTGTCTTTTTTTTTTGATCGGAATCATCCGAAGGAATGGCAGATGGTTTTCTAATCATGCTTCCCATCCGCGCATTATCATGACCTATACTGGCAAGCAGTTTCTCTGCCTTTTTTTGAAGACTTTTAGGAATCATAAGATGACTTTTAGAGTCGAGACCAAAGTGATCGGCATAAGCCAGGCTATTCAAGTGTGGATTATACTGCTGAGCCATTTCACGATCACCGCCAAATACCTTTACCAGATCTCTAAAGTAAATGGGTTTACGAATGTTTAGCTCTTCGAAGGGAACTTCTTTTGCCTTTCTTATACCCGGAAAATACTCTCCGGCATTACTTTCAACCTCGAGAGCGGCTAGAAAGCTTGCATAAAAATTCCGAGAGGCAAAACCAAAACTGCGACCTTCTCCTCTTTGAATAAGCTCACCGAGATCTCTCGTGTTGTATTTTTCAACTATGCGTCTCACCCCATAGGGGCCATGGTTATACCCGGTTACGGCCAGTGGCCAAGCTCCTAGCATTTGATAATTAAACTTAAGCATCCGAGCCGCGAGTTCGGTCGCTCTCTTTGGGTGATTTCTTAAATCATAGACCTTATTTATTTTTAGGCGCCCACGTGCAGCCGATGGCATTATTTGCCAAAGTCCACTCGCCCCCACTTTTGATTTGGCGGACACATCAAAAGAACTCTCAACAAATACTAAACGAGTTAGCTGTATGGGTAGACCTTCTTCTTTGAAGATCTTCTCCATCATTGGCAAATATCTTCCGGATAAAAATATTGCTTCCTGAATTCGATCACTCTGCCCCAACTGAAACCGAATACGATTGGTGTCAGCCGCTTTCTTGATAGCCTCAATTCCACCTTCTTTTTCCCATGCTTCTTTGATTGCTTTATCGAGGGCCGTAGGCTCGATATTTCTATCTTCTGTGGCAATTCTTTGAAGTGATGTGAGAATCGCTTTTTTTCTTTCATCAAGATAACTATCCCGCATCTTAGCCTTCTGCCGATCATCTAACGATGCGTCTCGATTGATAGAATCAAAATCAACTTTTTCATAAACAATATTGAGGTTTTCAGTATCGTGAATCACACCCTGTGTGGTTTTATATTGGGTATAAATCTTTGTCCAAAAAGCTACGGCATTTACCATGTTTTCCCTGGGCTTGAAGACGTTTTCCTCTAAACCAAGAGCTTCTTTTTGAGATTTAAAATTAGTAGCCTTCCACTCAACACCATCACGTTCAATGATCTGCGAATTGGGAATTAAGCTTCGTAAAATAGGAACCTCGGCTCGAAGGAAACTGTGCGAGAAAAAAATGAGCAACATGAGGGTTATTCTGATCTTCATAATCGTCCCTTCGATATACAAAATCCATTTGTACCATTTTCTAAATTTTACACGAGCCTAAGTATTTTCTCAACAAGGGCTCTTAAAGTTTGTCCAAAGTCGATTCTCAACTAAACTTCAGACCAAAGGCAGTCTCAATTACGGTACTAAGAGTATATCCGATATTATTTGGTCATAGGCCGTTCGAACAGACGCACCGTCTTTATTTCCATTATAGATAAACGCAAAAGAAAGGACTTCTCCATCTTCCATTCCGATGTAGCCCGCTAAGGAGGCCACCCCGGTCAATAGACCGGTTTTTGCTCGAACCCACCTTTGTGCACGTTCATTTTTCATACGATTTTTCAAAGTCCCGTCAACACCCGCGATTGGGAGACTCGAAACAAACTCAGGAAACAATCGAAAGTCTCTTCTCACTTTTTCAAGAACTTTCACAAGAGCTCGAGACGAAAATTTATTATCTCGGGTTAATCCTGAAGGATTATATATTTCAAACTCTTGATCTGAAACCCCAGCCTTCCTCACGCTTTCTCTAATAAAGTCTAAACCCGTAGCCAAGTTTCCTTGAACTTCGTTGTACGCACCCAACTGTTTGGTCAGCATCTCGGCAACATAGTTACTAGAGAATTTATTCATGTCCGCCAAAAGCTGTTCAATCGGCTTACTTGGAGCCTCTGCTAACAACTTCGATCCAGCCGGTGCTTTTCCTGACCTGGTTTTTCCTTTAACACTGATTCCTCGCTGAGAGAGGAACTCTTTTAAATTAGCACCTGTCCAGGCGATTGGATCGGTGATTCCTTTGTAAGAAACCACTTCTTTGCTATCATTATCGATTTTTCCCCTCACGATAATTTGATCCCTCCCCTCTGAATCTCGCTGGCGAGAGACGTTGAAATCAGACTTTTTTGCCGTCGTGAGTTCGGCTTTTAACGTGATGTATTCGTTGACAGGGTCAATGAATACTCGTGCTGGGTCTCCTATTTTCTCACCTGGTCGCAGGAACACATTAACCGCGTTCCAATTTAAGGACATCGCTCCCACCGGTGCATCGTAGGCTCTATCTACGCGAGCATCTTCACGTGACTCATCAAATCTCTTTTCATCGAAGAGGCTGTCGTCGACGACAATGTCCCCCTCAATAGTTTTGATTCCTTCTCTTTTGAAGACATTTACTAAATACCACATCGTTTCAGATACGAAACCAGAATCTCCACCTCCAACAAGGTAAAGATCGCCCTTTAATTGTCCGTCCTCCACTTTTGCTGTAGATACTAAGCGAGTTGAAAATTTGGTGCCGGGAGGAATGTGTTCCAAAACCGCAAGGGCGGTAAATAACTTCGTGACCGAGGCAGGGATCAACTTTTTATTAGCATTGATATCGACAATCTCTTTGCCTTTTTTGAAGACAGAAACGCTGAGGCTAGACCCACTCATGCCATGCTTTTTAAATGCCTTTTCGACCCTATTTGTGAGATCGGTCTCTGTTTTTGCCAACGCCCAGTGCTCCTGAAATATCAAGAGTCCGATACAAACTGCTACCAATCCTTTGATAGTCATATGTCCTCCAAAAATTACCCACTAATTCTAGACCAAAGTGTGTCTTTATTTTCAGTGTAACCATTCCGAAAAGTAAACTGAATATCTAATTTGGGATGAAAAAAAGGAATGAAGCGTAAAGATTGGTTTTTAAATCTACTACCTCTTTTTTTAGTTTGGCTGACCGATGGTTTTTCCAAACTATGGGGAGATTCGCTTACCCAATCGCTGGATTGGGGAGTTCTTCACTTTCAATCTCATTATTCTTCCAGTGTTTTTTTAGGATTCTTCTCTGAACTCCCCCCTTCCCTAAGAATCTTTTCCCTCTGCACAATCGCCCTATTCCTGGCACTCTCCTACGGGACCACTCAAATCATGTGGCCTATCAAGTCAGTCAAATTTAAAGTAGGCCTTTCTCTTGTATCCGGAGCCCTTATGGGAATTCTGACCGAATGGATTTACCGAGGATACGGCAGCACCATTTTGACAATTCAAATTGCGAATTTTAAAAGCCCCGAATTTAGCCTGGCTCACTTATCTTTTTGGATTGGCTTAGGATCCATTGGGATTTCCCTCTTTACCGACAAAGAGCTCTTTGTGCCCAATGATAATAAACGGCGAAAAAGGCTATGGATCAATCACGACTATCAACTTAGATTTATTTTTCTTCTTCTGGGGAGTGCTCTTTCAATAACTTTGATTGGCATGATTTTTTCCTACACCTACCTAAGAATGACTATAAGCGCATTTATCGGCGACAATATGGCCTTAACAAATAAGCTTTTAGTCCCTTATTTGCTTACGTTTTTTATTATATGCCTCAATTTTTGTGGCCTCTTGATTTTCTGGGGGCGTAAAATCTCCCATCGACATGCGGGACCGATCTACGCTTTTGACAAGTATGTTAACGACCTTATTGAAGGTCGAAATCGAAGGTTCGCCCTGCGCACCAACGATGAATTCAAGCTCTTAGAGTCAACGGGAAGAAATATTGCTGAACACTTTTTGGAAAATGGTCTCATCGACTCAGATGATGAAATTAAGGTGTTAACAACTCATAAAAGTAATTCAGAGGACTTTTCCCTGGGAGCTATTCCCATGGAAGGACAGAACCCGGATTATTCTGAAAAAAGTAATAATCTTCTTCATAATCTAAAATTGAGTATCAATGCCAACCACGTAAGATCAGACTGTCCCCTTTGCAAAGAAGTATCGTCGATGCATTTCCAAAGCTCAATTGGTGATCATCTTGCCGAATGTGTTCATTGTCATTTTATTTTTGATCCGTCACAACACTATGTCACCAAGAGAAAAAAAAGCGCCATCGTCTCAGATTCAGAAAAAGAATCTTACTACCGACAGCTTAACGACGTTCTTGTAAATTCTGATTCAACGATAAAATCCAACGAAAGTTTGGCCCGCATCTTTTCCCTCTCCTTAGGTTCGACAAATAAAGAATGGCTTTACGAATTCAATAATTCTCCTGGATGGCAAATTTTTTCCCACGATGGACTAACCACTATTGACGCAAATCTATCCCCTCCGCATTTTGACCTTATGGCTCTCAACAATATCATTGAATGGAGCCAAGACCCTCATAAGCTCTTGGATTTTTGCTACCAACAGCTTAATACAAATGGGTTATTGTATATCGTCACACCCAATCGGGAATCATTTATTGCAAGGTGGTTTCCAAAGTACTGGCTAATAGCAACAGAGGAACCTTATGGGATTTTCAATTTTGAACTTCTTGCCAAAACCCTCAACAATCACTCGTTTGAAGTCATCTCTCATGAAGCACACCTCACAAAGATAACTCTTGAAGAGCTTTTGACCAAAATGAGCAAACACTCTTCTTTTTGGCCTCAGCTTTTATTAAGTATAATTCCTAAAATGGTGGCTCAAAAATTGACGATCCATCTCCCACTGGGACAAATGGCCTTAGTTGCAAGAAAATTGGTTAAGTCGACAAGCCTGCCGATGGACAGGGCATCGAATCTCTAATGTCTTTTAAATAAAATCGTTTTTTTTGATTTTCAATCAAGCAATGAGCCGCAAGATAGTCGCCATCTGGATTTCTTACAATGCCCTGAGGGTGAGCTTTGCGCGTTTGTCCCTTGCGCGAACCACCCAAATAAACAAATTCAATGTCTTGATCTTTTTCTAAGGCTTCAATTAATCCGCGGAGGTCATGATTATGCTTTAAAGCATTAATAGAATAGTTTTTCCAAGAAAGATCCTTGCCTTGAACCGACAAAATACTCCTTAAATTCGCGGTTTCGCCCAGGAGGCGAAAACAATGCAAAGCCACCTCAAGACAGGCTCTGGCATCACTTTCCGCTCGATGTGCTGGACCAGCTTCAATCTTCAAATGCTTAATAAGTGTCTGAAGCTTATGGTTATCTGATCCTTTAATTAATTTTCGAGAAATAAGACTGCTGCAAAGGGGAGGCGTTAAGGGAAGACTATATCCGAATTTCTCCATCTCCCAAACTAAGAAACCAAGATCAAAGGGCGCGTGATGGGCGATGAGAATTCCATCTCCAATAAACCTAACCACATCTTCAATCACAGCATTCATCGACGGAGCATTTGCCACCATTTCATTGGTGATTCCGTGAATCTTGATGACCTCTTCTCCCATCGGCTTACGAGGACGAATCAATTGATTAAACGACGCGATTTCCTTACCGTTTTGCCACTTAACGAGTCCCACCTCAACAATTTCATTTCCCAAAGGGTATGCGCCTGAGGTTTCTGTATCAAAGGCAATAAAAGTTAGTTCCGACCATGGGGTGTCAATTAGAGATTCTTTTTTCACGATTTAGATCCCGCACAAATTTTAATTATAATGACTACTTCTTACGAACTTCCCGTAGAAACGACTCATTGAGTTCATCATATAGTTCTCTGGTCTCGGCGGGTCTGTCAAAGTTTGACTCTTTGGGCATCTCTTTTTTCTCTTGTTTTGCGGGTTCAGAGTCTTTCAGTCGACGAATATTGAATTTAATATATCCAGTTCCTGGACCTGGCGCCACTTGAGGCCCTCTAGGCTTCACGTCTGTTTTCCCATCTACCTCTGTTGAGTCATGTTCAAGACTTGATTTAACCTTCATCTGAATAAGATCTAATCGCGATGTCGCAACGGTGTTGGCTAAATTAGGGTCTGAATCACGAACTCCTTCGAGATAGAGCTCCGAAGTGATACTAATATTTGCATTGGATAGCCCTCCAACAGCTTTTTTTACATGATTCATTATTGTTATGAACTCACTGGTCACATCGCTGGTTCCAGGAAGAAACAACTTATTGTCTGGAATTACAAAATTAACTTCACTATGGTTAACCTCAAGTTTTTCAGCATCGCTTCCTACGGCGTCAGCCAAAAAGGCAAGAGCAATTTTATCATCCTGAAACTCAAAAAGATTGGGGGTTTTATCCATTGGCTCAAAGAGCTTTGAAACTGTGTCGAGGGGTTCATTCAATAGATCTGTAAATAGCTTTTCTAGAGTCAACTCTACTCCGAAATTACGAAATTGATACTCGATCACACTAGGAGTAGAAAAATAATCTGAAATACTTTGCCTTGCCTCAGGACTAATACTTAAGAGCCACATACAAAGAAAAAAGGCCATCATAGCGGTCATAAAGTCGGCAAATGCCACTTTCCAAGCTCCACCATGGTGTCCTCCACCGCTGATGGTAATCTTTTTTATAACCGTCATTGATTTCTTTTCTTTTTCTGCAGCCATTTCTTATGCAGCTTTCTTCTCTTTCAGTTTTACTTCTAATTCTTTGAACGTTGGTCTTTCATGGGGCGCAATTGTTCGTCGAGCGAACTCGACACAGGTATTAGGGTTCGCTCCTCTTTGTAAGGCTACCAGTGCGGCCTTTACCACGCTTAGAAAGCGTCCCTCAGCTTCGATATCGTTGAGGATCTTAGTCGCAATCGGACCAAAAAAACCGTAGGCAAGAAAAACCCCTAGCATCGTACCAACCAGGGCGTGACCAACAAGCGATCCGATTTTTTCAACCCCCGCCGTCAAATAACTCATCGTTTTAACGATACCCAAAACCGCGGCAACGATACCCAGGCCAGGAAGACCATCGGCAATCGCTTGCACAGCGTGCTGAGCCGCATGTTCTTCTGCGTGGGCAGCCTTCATGTCTCCATCTAATAAATCATCCACATCATAAGGCGATAAATCGGCTGCAAGAGTTGTTTTCATGGTGTCACAAATGAAGTCGATGCAATGGTGATTCTTCAGGATCTTCGGATACTGAGTGAAAATTTCACTTTTCTCAGGATTTTCAACGTGAGATTCAACCGCCTGCGGTCCCTCTTTTCTAAACTTTTGAAAGAGGGTAAAAAGGAGTTGCATGAGTTCGATGTATTCGTCTTTTTGCGGACCTTTTGCCGTAAGTGAGTGAACCGTCATTTTAATAGCAAGCTTGATAATTTTCATTGGGTTACCAATGATAAAACCACCGATCGCCGCTCCAAAAATGATAACGAGCTCGAGAGGGGCAGCATGGATGACAGGAGACATGTTACCGCCTCCGGCCATAAACCCACCGAATACACAGATCATAACTATGATTGCACCTACAAATCCCATTTCGCCTCCGAAATCCAGAGATTCAATCTCTTTTCGGCTTAATTTCTGTATTTTTAAGGGGTTTGCGGGTTTTCTAGACCATCATCAAGAACCGAATTCCTTCCGATTGCGCCAGGCTCTTGCCTTTTTTGTGTTTATGAGCGAACTTGACTCGTTAAACCGATAGACGGATCGAATGCTTTGCGAGGCTGGTATGAAGAGATCAATATTGCTCATGTTAGTGACTGTCCTAATGTCCGTTTTCTCTCTTGAGAAAAGTTGGTCCTTTGAAAATGAGGACCTACCATTAAGCATAACCCAGATCTCGATCTCCCCCCATCATGCCCCGGCTCTCCAGCAAAGAACTTTAAAACTACAACTTTCCCTTAAACCAGGCTTCAAGGCTTACGTTGATAAATTTCAGCTCACGATCCTAGAGCCCTATCCAAGCGCTCACTCAGCCCTCGACCTAAGTCCGATTCATGATTTTTTCGACAAGTTCTCTAAAACTAATAAGCAGGGCATACGTGAATCCGGCACATTGAGTACTAACCTTGAAATTCAAAAGCCTCTTCAAGAGGGGGTGAACAGATTAGATTTTGAATTAAAGTTTCAGGCTTGCTCAGAGACGGTTTGCTATTTTCCTCAAACAATCAAAGGGGAAACAGAATTTATTGTCAGTGGTTCCAAAACTCCAGTTTCTGAAAACCAGAAACCTTCAAGCTTGCTCGAAGACAACTTTAAGAGCGCCAAAGATAGAGGCTCATTTTACCTTTTTGTTTTTGTTTTCTTGGCGGGTGTTTTGACCTCTCTCACTCCTTGTCTTTTGCCAATTCTACCTTTGACAATTGCAGTTATTGGAAAAGGGCACGGGCACGATGCCAAACTGAAAAAGCTTCTCAATGCACTTACCTATGTCTTAGGAATTGCCACCACATACTCTGTTTTAGGGGTTGCGGCCGCTTCAAGCGGTGCGCTGTTTGGCAATATTTTAAGTAATGTATGGGTACAGGTTGGTTTTGGAACTGCTTTCGTTGCTATGGGATTAGCACAGTTTGGACTCTTTGAGTTCCAAACCCCCTTATGGCTACAGAATAGATTTAATAAAATGAGTTCAAACACCGGTGGTATTTACGTTTCGGGCCTACTGTCTGGATTTATCGCAAGTCCTTGTGTGGGGCCCGTTCTGGTTGGAATTCTGACTTTTATTGCTCAATCGCAAGACCGCTTGATGGGATTTTGGTTGATGTTTACCTATGCCTTCGGGTTAGGCCAACTTCTGATAATTTTAGGTGTATTTTCAAGCCTGCTTTATCGTTTTCCAAAATCAGCCACTCTCATGAAAACATCGAAAATTGTTTTAGGATTGGCTCTGATTGCAAGTGGCTTATTTTATCTCAGTCTTCTTTGGCCCGAATCACCAAAAATCCACAAGGGACCCTCAGCGTTGGCTGAACCCCTTAAAAACTCTTTGAATTGGCAACCCTATTCAGAGGAACGGCTTCAACTCGCTCGGAAAGAGGGAAAACCAGTTCTCATCGATTTCTATGCTGACTGGTGCATTGCCTGCCATGAGCTTGAAGAAAAGACTTTTAGTGATCAATCAGTGCAAGTAGCTCTTAAGGACTTTGTTCTTTTAAAGTTCGATGCAACAGAGGAAACCACTCAACTTCAACCGCTAAAAGAAAAATATAAGATTGTTGGACTTCCTACCCTTTTATTTTATGGAAAAGATGGTACGTGGAGAGAAGAACTTACCGTTAACGAATTCGAGTCTCCAGAAAAGTTCATTGAGAAAATCAAGCGAGCGCAACAGTAAATAGAAAAAGAAAAACTACAGGCTTGCACAAACAGGTGATCAGCTCGTTGTTAAACAACATCGAGCTCACCTGAGCTCAACACTTGATTAAGTTTGACTCTTAATCTTTGAACCGCTTGAGCGTGTAATTGGGAAACACGGCTTTCGGTGACCCTCAAAACTTGCCCAATTTCTTTGAGGCTCAACTCTTCGTAATAATAAAGCGAGAGCACCATTTTTTGTCTCTCGGGCAATTCTTCTATTGATTTGGCGACAACATCTTTAACCAGCTTAATATTGAGCTGATTAAAGGGGCTCGCTAGTTTACAACCCTCTAATATATTAAGAATAGATTTTTTATCATAATCGCTAAACGAAGGTGATTCATCGATCGACAATAAACTCACAGGCTTTGTTTGGTTAATGAGGTCATGATATTGCTCAACACTAATACCTAGCGCTGTCGCCATTTCTTCGTCAGTCACCTCACGACCAAACTCTGCTGATAACTGAATTTGCTTACGATCGATTAGCTTTGCCTTATCGCGCACTGATCGCGGGATCCAATCTTGAGAGCGAAGCTCATCTAAGATGGCTCCTCTGATTCTAAACTCCGCATAGGTTTTAAATTTGTTGTCTCTGCTCGGGTCGTACTTCTCGATCGCATCCATTAACCCAATAACGCCAGCAGAAATTAAATCATCTAACTCAATATTTGCAGGAAGTCGGACTGCGATTTTCTGTGCGATAAATCGGATTAGAGGGGAGTATTCCATGATTAGACGGTCTTTCTGCTGAGCTGTCAGACGAGACGGGTCTTCTTTGTATTTTTTCAAAAGCGCCGAATGCTTTGACATTAGTTTCTCCCCTAAGAGGAACAAAAATTGATTTAGTTCCTCACACGTATTTCAAGATACCATTTTGAGAATTTCACTGAAAGTCCAATTAAATTCATGCCACACCTACAACCTGCGACCAAAACAGCTGAAGGCCTTTTGACTGGCTAACTTCAGGACGATCGTCTAATACTTGGTCAGCAATTCCGCGAATGTTATCACCAACAGGATTGCGAATACGGTCTTTCATGATAAGCCGCCTGTGTAGGCTGGCTTTTCTTAGACCTTGCTCAAAGGGAATTGTTCCTAAGTAGTTCATGCCGACATTCAAAAAACGGTTTGTTACTTCTGAGAATCTTTTGAACAAGAGACTTCCTTCTTGTTCATCTCTAGTAAAATTACTAACGATTGAAAATTTCTGTACTCTGTGGCTTTGGTTCAAAACTTTAATTAGAGCATAGGCATCAGCAAAGCTTGATGGATCGGGCGTTATTATTACCACCGTCTGATCAACAGCCGCGTTCAGATAGAGCACGTGCTCTGCAATTCCTGGTGCCGTATCTACTAGGAGATAGTCGTAGCGCTGAGACAGGTGATCCATGACATCAAGGAGATTTCTTCGTTCAAAAGAATTGATACTGTTCACCTCAATGAGACCACTCCCTCCCGGTACGAGGTCAACACCAGGCATGACTTTAGTAACAACGTTGTCGATGGATGCTTCACCTTTGATAACATCAATAATATTCTTCTCTGGATTAGCACCAAAGAGGATATGTAGATTACCCATTCCAACATCACCATCAAAGAGCAGAACTTTATTTCCTCTCAAGGAAAGCTCTTGGGCCATGTTTGCTACCAATGTTGACTTTCCTACTCCACCTTTTCCAGATGTGATGCTAATGCTTTTAGTTCTACGCATTTTCTTTCCTTTCAAAATAGATCCTGGTTGAAATTAAAATTAAGATGTTGTTCTGGGCCCTGGTTGAGGAGTAAATCGATGACTCGCTCTTTCGTTGCACGCTCGAAATCTTCCGGAACCCTTGGACCTGTTCCAAATGAGTGGAAGGGTTTTCCCAGTGCCATTTGAAAGTTGATTAAAACTCCGTGCTGAAAAGACTCATCAAGGGCACTGAAAATGACATCATCAAATCCAATCGATGAAAATCGCTTTCCAATTTCAATGGCATCTTGATCTTTTGAGACAGCCGAAATTACAAGGTGAACATGAGGCTGAAGATAGCCCGGTGGCAAAAGTTCTTTCAGCTTTTGCATTTCATCACCGATGCGAAAACGAACACCCGGCGTATCTATCAAAATCTTGTCAAAAGATCCCGACTCAGCCGACACGACTTCCCACTGAGAGTAATCGTTGATGACCATGAAAGGAATATTGAGGATTTGCGCGTAAATCTTTAGTTGTTCTATAGAGCCAAATTTTTGTTGATCCGCAGTTAAAATTGCCACGCGCTTTTGCTGGTTCAGTACAAGATCTGCAGCGTACTTAACGAGAGACGTTGTTTTGCCATGCCCACCCGCTCCCACGAAAACTTCGAATTTAGATTCTATATTACCCTCGGTAACGTCAATTCTCCGAATAAGTGCATTCGCAATAAGCGCATGAATAATACTGCTTTTTTTTGCTCCATTCTCTGGCAAGCGTTCTTGAACTTCTTTAAGAATCTCAACCGCAATAGGAGAAGCTATTCCGACTCCCAACAACTTCTCATAGGAAGAGGCTAATTCATACTTGAGACCAAATTCCGAACCTGGGTGTCCCTGAATAATGTTTTGTGGCACTTCTTTGAAGTTTTTGAAAATTTCACGCAAACCTTCGATTTCTTCTTTTAATGCATGGATTTCACGACTTCCACCCGAAGCTTTTTGCTCCTGCATTTCGCGCCATGCCTTTTGTGCTTCTTTTCTCAAACGATCGTTCGTTCCATTCGGCAAAACTGCGGGCTCTACATCGTCTTGAATATCGATGTAACGTTGTTTTCTATCGACCGGACCACTCGATTTGGCTTGAACCGGCTCCAGTCGCTCTCGAGGCTGAACTCTCGTCTCATTGCGCTCGATAGCTTTTTCGATCAGTTCACGGTGGGCCTTGGCTGAACCACGATGAACTTTCTCTCTTAAATTGGCAGGGATTCGTGACTCGGCCAATAATTTCTTTTGTAATTGTTCAGGTTTTATAGCGGCCGTTATTTCTACGCTTCCCTCACCGACAAGCCCATATCTTTTACTATTATCTTTAGCGGCCATAATTATGGCCTCTGGCCCCATTTCGGATTTCACCAATTCGAGGGCTTCCTTCATTGATCGGGCTTCAAATTTTTTAACGACCATTGCTTAACTCCACGATTGCTATAGATTTAACGTTTACATCACTTGAAAGCTCACTGTGTGAGAGAACTACCAACTGGGGAATAAATCGATGTGTCAACTTAAAGAGGTGCCGCCGAGCTGTGGGACTCGTTAGTAAAATTGGCTGACCGGCAATTTCGGGATGCATCTCAACCGAGCGAGCAATTTGAGAAATCATTTTTGAGGCCGTTTGAGGATCCATAACAAGTTGAACTCCTTGTTCTGTTTGCAGTAAGGAATTCGCAATCAAATCTTCCAAACCAGGATGCAATGACAACACTGGGATGGTATTTTCTTCATTTCTATATTTAGACGAGATAGCTCGAGCCAAACTTTTTCGAACGGCTTCAGTGAGAACCTCGATATCTTTCGACTTGGTCGCTTCGTCGGCGAGTGTTTCAAAAATAGTGAGTAAATCTCGAATTGACACTTGTTCCTTAAGAAGACTCTGCAGCACTCGCACGACAGCCCCAAGAGGTAACAAATCGGGAATGAGTTCTTCGACCACTTTTGGATGTGTCTTCTTGAAGTTTTCAACCAAAGTCGAGGCTTCTTGGCGACCGAGAAGTTCGTGCGCATGAGTTCGTACAACTTCTGTAATATGAGTGGCCATAACAGTTGGAAGGTCCACCACAGTATACCCGGAACTTTCAGCATCATCTTTGAGTGTTGGCGAGATCCAGATAGCATCAAGTCCGAAGGCTGGCTCTTTGGTTTTAATACCCGCGATGGGAGAAATAACAGTGCCAGGATCCATCGCCAAAAGAGCATCGGGGCGCAAGTCTCCGCCTGCGACTTTATTTCCTTTGATTAATAGCCTGTATTCACCGGGTTGAAGTTGTAGATTATCGCGAATGTGAATGCTTGGAACAACCACTCCAAGATCGAGAGCAAATTGCTTCCGGATTGATACAATCCTCTCGAGCAAGTCTCCTGATTGTTCTGAATCAACAATACTGATAAGTCCATAACCAACTTCCAACTCAATAAGATCCAACGGTAAGAGATTCTCTATGTTTTCTTTTACCGGAGCTTTCGCTACTTCTGCCTCCGTGCGCTTCTTAGTTTCTTTTTCCTCGATCTGATATCTATTGATGAGCCATGAGATTCCACCAAGAAATCCACCGATCATAAAAAATGGAAAGGTAGGCAATCCTGGAATAATTCCAAGCAGCCCAAGAACGCCGCCCGTGATTCCAATTGCTCTGGGATTTATGAATAGCTGTCCGACGAGTTCAGATCCCATATTCTCGTCAGTACGCGAACTCCTGGTCACCACCATACCAGCCGCAGTCGAAATGATGAGCGCTGGAATCTGGGCGAGCAAACCATCTCCGATGGTTAACATTGTATAGTTTTTGGCTGCCGTTGCGACATCGAGGTTCTTTTGAAGGACCCCAATCAAAAGTCCCCCAAGAACGTTAATCACTGTAATTAAAATTCCGGCAATAGCATCTCCACGCACGAACTTACTGGCACCATCCATAGCCCCGTAAAAATCTGCCTCAGATTCAATTTCTTTTCTTCGACGTCGGGCCTCTTGGTCATTGATAACTCCGGCATTGAGGTCGGCGTCAATCGACATTTGTTTACCTGGCATAGCATCCAAGGTGAATCGAGCTGCCACTTCCGCCACGCGTCCAGCACCCTTTGTGATTACCACAAAGTTAATCACAACGAGAATCACGAAAACAACTAATCCAATGACGTAATTGTTTCCGATGACGAAATCACCGAAGGCATGAATGACCGCACCTGCAGCATTTGGTCCTTCGTGCCCTTTGGACAGAATCACTCTTGTAGTCGAGACGTTCAGAGCTAGGCGAAAGAGTGTTGTGATCAAGAGCAACGAAGGAAAAACACTAAATTCAAGGGCTTTAGTAATATAAATTGAAATCAAAAGAATAAGAATGCTGATTGCCAGTGAAAATGTAAGGGCAATGTCTAAAAAGAAGGCTGGCATTGGAATGATCATCACTGCCATGATACCAAGAAGACCGAATGCGATCAGAAGATCTGTATTCTTGGTGTACTTTTCAAATCGTTTGAGAAATTGGAATAATTGCTCCATCTATCTTAGAGCCTTTCTTTTTAGTTTGTAGACGTAGGACAGTACTTCAGCTACTGCCTGAAATAGCTCACGCGGTATAAACTGACCGATTTTCATCGTTTTAAAAATCGTGCGTGCCAAAGGTTTGTTTTCAATCACCGGAACCCTATTATCTCGAGCGATTTCTTTTATCTTTTCAGCCACCAAATCAGCTCCCATCGCAACCACTCGGGGAGCTGGGTTGCCCTGATCGTATTGGATGGCTACGGCGATATGGGTAGGGTTGGTAACAACAAAGTCAGCCTTGGGTACGTCTTGCATCATGCGACGCTGAGCCGTTTCGCGCTGGATTCGGCGAATCCGAGATTTAATCATCGGATCCCCTTCTCGGCTTTTATGCTCTTCTTTGACTTCTTGCTTTGTCATCATCATCTGCTTTTCTAAATCCCACCACTGGTAAAAATAGTCAGCCGCGGCAAGAACAAAGAAAAGTCCGGCCACAGACCCCAGAAGTTGTCCAACCTTCGCGGCCATATAACTGAGAATCGATTCGACCGACTGATCCATAAGGTGAACAATTGTTTTGAACTCGGACTTGAAGACAAGATAGATAACGAAGGCCACCATGAAGATTTTGACAAGAGCCTTGAGGGCCTCAACAACACTTTTCAGGCTGAAAATTCTTTTTAGACCACCGAGTGGATCAATTTTTTCGAGTTTTGGTGTAAGAGCATCTTCAACCTGCATAAAGCCGATCTGCACCACGATTGAAAAAACGGCAACAAACGACAGAACTATTCCAATAGGAAAAAAGATGAAGGCAATAGACTTTCCAGCTAACATCGTCATTTTTTTGACGTCATCTTGGGCTATAGATTGGAGAAGGCCCTCTACAAAAAAAACATTAAAGAGAGAAATGATCTGCTGAGTGAAATAACGACCAGCAAAATAGATCATAAAAAAACCAAAAAGTAGGACCATCGCAGAGCCTAGCTCTCGCGTCTGGGCGATTTGACCTCGCTTTTTAAACTCTTCACGACGAGCTTGCGTTGCCTCTTCCGTCCTCTCGCCTGCTTCTTCAGCCACCTACATCTCCTTCATAATGCGGAACAGATTCTCCCCCATCTCCTTTTCCATTTCGTGAACTCCCTCGAGAAAAAAGGGCAGTGTCACAAAAATGACAAAAAGACCGATTATGATTGATAAATGCAAACTTGTGACCAACACGTTAATTTGAGGAACAACCCGACCAATGACCCCCATCGCAACCTGAGTTAGGAACATGGCAACCAGCACCGGAGCACTAATCTTAAGACCTAAGACGAGAATATCAGACCCCATGGCTGCAACAGTTTTGACACCTTCCCACTTAATCATGTCAAAAGACATTGGAATCAGACGGAAGCTCTCATGCATTGCCATCAGTAAAAGGTGATGTCCGTTGAATCCTAAAAATAAAAGCATGGCGAGAGTAACTTGAAACTGTTCTAAAATATTCGATTGGGTACCCATGAGGGGATTAAACATTTGTGCAGCAGAGAGCCCCATCGCATTGCTGGTAATTTGCCCGGCAATGTTGATGGCCATAAAGTAAAAGCGAGCGATAGATCCTAAAATCAGTCCTATCATCACCTCCCGAGCGGCAAGCCACAGAAAGCCGGAATTTAAATCATGAAGAAAACCCGAATTAATGGTTTTCACCGACGGAAACATTACCGTCGCTAAAATTAAAGATAAAAGCACTTTCGTCGAGTTAGGCACGGACTGAACCCCGAATATTGGAAAACTCGTTATGAGTGCAGTGATTCTCAAAAACGCGAGAATGAAAAGGAGCATCTCAATTTCGGACCACTGGTATACTGATGGCATCCCAATTTCCTACTCTCTTACAAGCTCTGCTATTTGTTCAAAAAGATCCGTAGTGTAGTTGGTCAGCAGGTCAAGCATCCATGGACCTGCCAAAACAAGTACGATTCCAACAACTAACATTTTCGGTATAAAGCTCAATGTTGCTTCGTTAATTTGGGTGAGTGCTTGAAAGATACTAACCACAAGACCAATAACAAGCGTACTGATCAGAATAGGGGCGGCCACAAAAGCTGTCGTCTTTATAGCTTCTTGCGCTAATCGAAGCACAATATCTTCATTCATTCCGATTCTCCAATCCTATTTGTTTCAGCCAAAGCTTTTTACCATCGATCCGATCAGTAGGCCCCAGCCATCAACAACAATAAACAGCATTACTTTGAGGGGCAGTGAAATTACGGTTGGTGGCAACATCATCATTCCCATGGCCATCAGACTGCTCGCAGCAACCATATCAATAACTAAGAATGGCAAAAAAATAATAAAGCCGATCAAAAAAGCTGTTTTTAATTCGCTGACGATAAACGAAGGAATCAATACCATCGTTGGAACATCGGCCCTGGTTTTAGGACTCTCAATGCGCGAGAACTTAAGAAACAGGCTGAGGTCGCTATCTCGAGTTTGATTGAACATGAATCGACGGAGCGGTTTTATTGACACATCAAATGCCGCTTCTTGACTTATTTGCCCTTTTAAATAGGGCTGCAGACCTTTTTCATTAATTTCCGTCAGAGCTGGATTCATGACAAAAAAGGTGAGGAAAAGAGCTAAGCCGATAAGCAATTGATTTGGTGGCATTTGCTGCAGACCGAGTGCTTGTCGAAGAAAAGACAGAACAATTATAATGCGAGTAAACCCAGTCATCATAATCAAAATCGCTGGGGCGAGCGTTAAAACTGTGAGCATCATCAAAATTCGAATGACGTTCACCATTTCACTTGGATTATCGACACTCTTAAATCCGAGATTAACGGTTGGAAGTGTGACTTGGGCGTTGGCAACTCCAGTTGTCAATAACAAGGCGATAAAACAGAAGATGGAAAAACTCAGAAACCCTAAAAATCGCCCTCTTAAACTCAGAGAGACGCTCATATCAATCTCCTTAAAAGAGGAATTTTCTTAGAGAAACTTGTTTTAACAGCAGGTCCAAAAGAAAATTCCTCGTCTAAAGCAACTTCACTCTCAACATCAGCTACTTTTTTTGACGCTTTAGGCTTTACCTTTTCTTCGAGGGCCTCCACAAAAGATTCATTCGAAATTTCAGGGAGATCTTCATCTAAAAGAGCAAGCGTCTTAATCAAGTTGATATTGTCTTCGGAGACTCCGAGAAGAAGCGACTCTCCAGCTACACGAATCACGAGAAGACTTTTTTTGGGGCCAAGATGAAATTGAGTAAGTACCTTGATCTTCATGAGGGATTCCGGCCCGTTGACCATTTTACTACGATTCTTCAGCCACCAAATGAGATAGCCGCCCAAGAGGGTGACTCCCATAACCATGAATATGATTTTTCCGAAACCAGAGCTTTCGTTTGAGCGATTCGCTTTTTTATCAAAAAGTGGAATCTCTTTTTCGTTTGACGCTTTTGTTTCAATCTTTACTGGTTCAATGCTGCTGAGATTCTGATTCTCTTTGACGGGAAGAGACTCAGCCAGAGAAGGCTTACTCCAGATGGGTGGAAGAATCTCGACAATTAGGCTGTTGCCGGCAGCTTCCATAGTAAGATTCTCTTTCATTTGAGCGGCCTGCATATCCACGAAAGTAAACTGAACGGCAACCTGCTTATCTTTCGCTGCCACAATTCTAATATCATTGATATAAGAAACTGATGGCGATAATTCCGTCGAAGACTTTTTGTAGGTCGCCTCGGGGATCATAATCGTCATCGTCTTTTCTGCAAATTGTGGATTCAATTTTGAGGCGTCTACTCCTTGGTCAAAGAGCAACTCAAGCCTAATTACATCTTGCTCTCCAGAAGTACTTGCTGACAAAAGACGATTAAGGGCCCAACTGCTAGTTTGAAAAAAGAAAACAAGTAAAAAAATAATAACAAATTTATTCATGTTGGCCCCCTACCCCATTTACTAAGAAAGCTGCTCGACTCTTTCAGATTGCGAAATAATGTCAGTCAGCCGCACACCAAATTTCTCGTTCACAACAACTGCCTCACCCCGAGCAATGAGCTTATCGTTGACATAGACCTCAAGTGGCTCACCAGCCAACTTATTCAATTCGACGACACTTCCTTGGGCGAGATTAATTAACTCTTTCACCGGCATTCGCGTTCGACCCAGCTCCACAGAAACTTTGAGTGGTATATCTAAGATCATCAGCAAGTTACGATCTTTAACCTCATCAGCAAAATTCTGACCGCCTTCATTTGAACTACCAGCTGCCGCAGCCGCTGCGCTCTCTGCAGATAACTTTTCGGCTAAGTTGTCAAAACTATCTCCCATATGAACCTCCGATTAATTTTCAATGACTCTTGTTAATTGAACAGCAACAGATCCGTGATGAATACCATAGAGGCCCTTAAATTTCGGCACACCTTCTATTTGTAGATTAAATTCACCGCTAGCATCCTGATCCAACGGAATTACGTCTCCTACTTTAAGCTCCATCATTTCGGCCAAACTAATTTGGGACTCGCCAAGATTCACCTTGAGTTCAACGTTGGTTAGCATCAACTGTTCTTTAATAATTTGATACCAAAGTTTACGATCTGTTTGGTCAGACTCCACCTGAAAACCCGTCGAAAGCTTCTGCTTGATTGGCTCAATGGTAGCATAGGGAATCACTAGAGTGATTGTTCCGTTTGCATTCTCTAATTCAACATCAAAGGTTGTTGCAATCACCACATCCGTCGGAGGAACGATACCAACAAACTGTGGATTCACTTCGGTTCTCTGAAAACTGCAATCAATTTTTTCGATAGGAGCCCAGGCGGCTTCTAAATCTTCTATTGCGATGTCGACAATTTTTCTAACAATGGCTAGCTCGATTTGAGTAAAGTCTTTGCCTTCAATTTTTGTGTAGGGACGATCAGACCCTCCAAAAAAACTATCAACGAGAGCATAGGCTAATTTGCTCTCGATCACTAACAGGGTCGATCCACGAAGAGCATTGAAACGCAGAACGCTCATACACGTCGGCATTGGAAGAGTGTTTACGAACTCTCCAAACTTTAAAAAGTCCGTACTTGCTAAATTCAATGTGGCAATCTTTCTGAGAGCCGAGGATAAGCTGATGCGAAAAGATCGCATGAATTTTTCGTAAATGACTTCAAGCTGAGGCAGTCTTCCACGAATAATTCTATCCTGGCTGGTGAGATCATAAACAACAACAACCTTGTCATCGGCTAACTGAGTGGAACCATTTCCCCCACCCTTTCCACTACCACCGCCCCCAGAAACACCTCCAAAGGAAGGCTTATTATTAAGAGCGCCCGTGTCTCCTTCAGAGACTGCTGCCAACAAGGCATCAACTTCACTTTGGCTTAGTATTTGATTCATTTTTACCTCTCCTAATTATAAAGGAGTTCAGTGAAGTAAACTTTTTTAATTTTTCCTTTGGTTAGAAATCCGCTCACGGTATCTCGAACCTCATCACGTAATGCGTCTTTTCCCGCTTTATCCGCGAGAGATTCGTACGTTTTGCTTGAGAGAATAATAATGATAATGTCCCGGATCTGAGCAGAGCGGCCTTCGATTTCGTCTTTTACCTTTTCATTTTCGACCTCGAACTCCATGGTGACTCGCGCCAGACGTCGCCCACGCGAGCCCGCAAGATTTACAACAAAAGGCTCCAGTCGAATCATTTCCTTAACAAAATTTCCTGTTTCTTTTGCTTCTTCGGCTTGTGCCTCGTGTTCTCCTTTAATAACATGCTCAATTTTAGGCTCAGCCGCTTCTTTCTTCTTACCCATATAAAGCATAAATCCTACGGCACCTACGATCGCCATATTGATTACAGATAGAATGATAAATAGCGTTGGTTTAGAACCTTTAGGTGCCTGACTGGCCCCTTGCGCTTCTGCTTTCTCCTCTGCCACAATTACCCCCAGTGATTATCTCAACAGGAGAAACAGCAAAGCCGATGCCAACACGACCAAGTGGTAGTAAACTGTAAAACTGAAATCGTTTTTGATAAATTTAGGAATTTTTCAAAACATAAGTCTTGAGACGCCGTCACTTTTTTGACTGACAAAGGTCGTTCGGGATTAACTCTTGGAGATTATTTTGACGATGTCTTGATGGAAATATCCGTTGCTGGCGAGGATTGTCTTGTTCCATGGGTTGTAGACTCCCCCATCGAAGGTACTAAGCGAACCACCCGCTTCTTCAACGAGAATCTGTCCGCCCGCCACGTCCCACGGACTAAGGTCCTGTTCCCAAAAAAAATCAAAAACACCTGATGCAACCATACAAAGATCAAACGCCGCGGAACCCGGCCGACGTATTCCTCTTGTGTTTTTTACCAGCCGCTCGAAGATGGGCAATTGCTCATTAAGAGTTTTCTCTTTTTCAGCGTTGAAACCAGTGGCGGCAAGCGACTGACTCATCTTGGACGTTTTACTGACTTCAATACGATGACCATTTAAATAGGCACCATGCCCCTTTCGCGCCCAGTAGGTTTCATTTAAGATCGGCACATCAATCACACCAACAACAGGATGATGATTAATAACTAAGGCAATACTTATACAGAAAATAGGAAAACGATGAACATAATTGGTTGTACCATCTAATGGATCAACGACCCAGATGCCTTTTTGGTCGCTCATTTGAAGCTTCGTGGGGTTGGCGTAAGCCTCTTCTTCACCTAAAAAACCGTATTCAGGAAAGGCATCCATTAAGTGGGTTTTAATGGCCAATTCAGAAGCGCGATCGGCTTCGCTCACTAACCCTGCCTGATGTTTAAACTCAACTTGGGAAAGGTTTCCATAATGATCTAATAGAATCGATCTCGCCTTTTGGGCAGCTTGTCGAGCTGCAGCTAGCTCATGGTCATAAGAATTCATAGTGACCCCTTCAAGATAACTTCCATCGTGCCTAGACCAAAGTTCGTAGTCAATTCAAATACTACAAATGAACTTGGGAACACGCCCTCCATCACGGTAATATCTTAACGGGGACACACCTCTCGAAAAATAGGAGAATTATAAAATGAACGACTATAGAAATTCAGGGACGGATACCGTAGTTAAGATTGTGCTAGTTTTCTTCATTAGCTTACTCTCTTTCTCTATTGGAACTTTTGTTGGAAAAAAATTCAGCGACAACCAACATAAAATGGTTGCTTTAGAACCTACAAAACCAGCTGGAGAAGAAGTAGCTGAAGAGTCAAAGTCGCATGAAGCAACTGCTGCCGGTCATGAAACAGAGACGGCCGCTGCAAGTCATGAAACTGAATCGATCAACGATGATCAAGTAGCAGAGCTCGAACAGGAAATGACCAATCACGAAGAACTCGCGTCAGCGACTTCTCCAGAAAAGCATGATGGTTCTGAGGCTCAAGGCCACGAACGCACTCCTGCAAGTGCAGAGGCTACTGAAACTGAGAAGACTACAGAAACTGCCGCAAGCCATGAGACCGAAAAGCATAGCGAGAAAGTCGCTGACAAACATAGCGCAAAAACAGCCGAAAAAGCTGTCGTCGAAAAGTCTATTGAAAAGCATGAGAAGCCTGCCGCTAAGACAGCTGAAAAAGCCGTGGAAAAGCCTGTGGAAAAAGTGGTTGAAGCTCCTGCCGCTAAAAAGACGAGTATTCTTGCCAAGGAACTTGCCGCTCAAGGTCTAGGAAAATTCACGATTCAAATCGCATCTTATCCTTCACTCGAAGAAGCAGAAAAGAAAGTGCATGAGCTTAGAGCTTTGAAATTTGAATCCTTCGCAACGGAAGCCAGTGTTAAAGGCCACTCTTGGTACCGCGTAAACGTGGGAATGTTTACAACGGTAAAGGAAGCCCAGGCTCATAAAAATCTTCTCTCCGAACGTGCTAAAGTTTCTACTGCTATCATCCAAAAGATCACTAAGTAACCAATGTCTGATAATTTTTCAAAAGGCTCGGGGGATTCTGACAAGTCCCCCTACGCTTTAAGTCGAAGCGAAAAAAAAGGCATTGCTGGCTTTCTTGAGACCCTACTGAGAAAATTCAAAACGCTGATGCAACTAACATTGATCATTCCTCTCTATGGGGTGGCCTCCGTCATTTTAGGTATTTCGATTGTTCCAGGGGTCATCATCGTTCGAGAAGCTCATCTCTTTTCAGCGTCGTACTCTCCACTTATCAGTGCATTCATTATTGGTGCAGCCTTGGTAGCTTCCTTCTTTGCCTGCGGTTTTACAGCAATGATTGTACTACCCATTATCAACAAGCTGTTTGTGGGCAAGCTCAAGCAATGGAAGGGCCCATACTATTCGCTCGAAGCGATTCGCTGGTATATTCATAATGGCATTTTATACTTGCTTAGATATTCCTTCTTGGAATTTGTTACGCCTTCGCCGTTTGGGCTTTGGTTTTATACGGCCATGGGAATGAAGGTCGGAAGAAACTCAGTTATTAACTCTACGCACATCTCCGATCCCTCTCTCATTCAAATTGGCCATCGAGTCACCATCGGTGGCTCTGCAACGATTGTTGCTCACTATGGGCAAGCAGGGTTTCTTGTACTTTCTCCAGTTTTGATTGAAGACGATGTCACCATTGGCCTACGAGCCACCGTGATGGGTGGAGTTAAAATCAGAAAAGGCGCAAAAATTTTACCCAATTCGGTAGTGATGCCAAAAACTGAAGTGCCTGCGGGAGAAATTTGGGGGGGCGTACCCGCCCACAAACTGGATCTCAAAAAAATGGTATCTCCAGAACATTCCGAGTGATTAAACTAATTCAAAGAACGGCGCCAGGGAATTGGCCCGTGCCGCTCGTTACGTTGCCATTTCCATCAAAGATTGATGACCACCCGGAAGTGTCTTCCCAATCATAGAAATCGTGGTTAGGAAAGGAAGGGAAATCAGTTTCGTTACCACTTTTGTTATCTTCGCTAGACGACGGCTCCGTTAAATTTTCCACTGCAGTTTTAAGCTCCGAATACGTATTCCATTCTCTGATCTGAAGCTTAATTCTGGCTGTAATTTCGAACGCATGGTCCGCACATAGCATCGTATAATAGCGTGGATCTGCATAATTGGCGCGCCATAAATATCCGGGTGGGTAGGCAGAATCATAATAATTCAAAATATCAGAAAAAGCCCTGGGTACCGCACCATTTTTATAGGTGGCTAAATAACGGGTGGTGCCTAAACCTTTTGTAATCAGACTGGGAACATCAAAACTGCCAAAATTTTTGGTCGGGGTAGAATCAGCTAATTTAATTTTGATCCCGTCAAGAATCTCAAGAGGCGATTGAAAGGTATTGTCGTTGTCATTTTTAAACTGACTACCAACTTGTTCTTTCATTCTCCAAACAAGCACAGCTGGCCAACCTTCGGCATTCAATGGATTGAGACTCATTGCTGGTCCATTGAGGCAATTGCTATGCTTTCCACCCCAATTTTTAGTACTGAGGGTCTTGGTCGTTATTCCACCGGATTTCACTATTGCTAATTCGGTGTATTCACCCTCGCAGCAATTAGGTCCGTAGGGAGCATAGTTATAGGAGCAGGTGTATCCACCCTCAATCATTTCGATATAAGGATTGGCTTTCACTTTTCCGGAGTCGTAGTAACCCGCAACAGATGTTGTTCCGGCATCCGTATCTTGATTGTATTCTACGTAAATGGGCTCAATATGGGGTTTTGCTGGTATAGGATTATCTGCCGAATCATTTCTAGGAGGTTCATACTGAAAAAAATAAGGCGCCATCGTTGCAGCATAAGGGCACTTAATATGGGCTGGCACATTGTATTCAATATTCATCCCGATGTGCATCAAATCGAGCTCAGTGCTCTCGACGACGCAAGAAATATCTCGTTCTGCCGGATTCGTCGAATCTAGATCAACCTTACATTGTTTAGACCAGTCTCCCGATTGGTGAGTGAATCGGAGGGCCCCCGTCTCTGCTTTGTGATGCAGCCAAAGATAGTTATTAGCGGGTGGGGTATCAACGACTGGCACGTCGGTAGAACCTGTTTCAAAGGTATCCACTGTTTTTTTGGAACAACCAGCGGCCAAGGCCAAAATAGAAATTGTCGAAATGAACTTGTTTCTTTTTCTCATATATAAAGTGAAACCTAATCCCAGCTCTTTGGCTAGTCTGGAGATTATCTCGACTCATTGAACAAAAAATATTTGGTAAATACTCCTTAACCCTCAGCCACATTAGACCTTGATCTTAGTCTTTAGAATTAGACTCCCCTGACGGTCGGGAGCCCTTTAACCTATAGTTATGAAGCAAGGACTGCGAGCGTTTTTTATCTTATTATTTTCATTGAGCAATCTTCAATGCGCTAATATTTTGGAGCCCTTGTCAGAAAAAGACTCCGACAAAATGCTCCTTTATGAAGCTAAAAAAAATATCGATGAACGCGATTTTTCTAAAGCGATAGAAAATCTCGATCAATTGAGCGACGCCTATAAAAGCCAAAATGACGTTAAGATAACGTATGCGAGTGCTTATGCTGGTGCCTGCGGAATGGAATTTATTCCATTTTTCAACAGCATCTCGAATGTTGATGGCTCAATGACAATATTTAAATTTCTCCGAAGTTCTTTTACCGATAAGGCCGCTTATCCCGATTCGTGCAAAAATGCAGAAACAAAAATAAGAGAGATTGGCACTACAGAGGCCCTTCGATTAACCGCCATGAATGGAGCCAAAGACATCAACATGCTCATGGCCCTTGTTTCAATGGCAAAGGTTGGAGGCCTTCTGAGGAACAAATCAGATGTTGATGGAACGAATTCAAATGGAGATGGCACTACCGACGCTAGTTTTACCGCCTGCGATAGTAACAAAATTTCTGATGATGAAATCATCGAAGTGGCCACTGGATTTGGTCTTCTCATCGAGAACCTGCCCTCACTTCTCGGAGCCAGTAACTCAACGTCGACCAATTTAGATTCAGTCGCGACCGCCATAAATACCCTTTGTGCCCCAGAAACCTGTGTGATTCTCAACGAAAGCGACATTGCTGATAATACTCAACGCACTAAAATTCTTACTAACTATCGAAAGCTCCTAGAAAGTACTGATGCTGGTCTGGAAGGATCAAGCGCCTGTACTTTAACGACTCCGCCGGGATGTTGCCCTTGACTAAACCGAGCCTTTTTTGTTTGATCATCACTAGTTTAATCTCGACGACTGTTAAATCAGCCGAGTTTTTTGAATACGGACAATCCATCCGAGCCCTCGGCATGGGCAATGCTTACTCAGCTGTTGCCAAAGATGGCGATTCCTTATTTTACAACCCTGCCGGACTGGGGCGATCTTCTGGCATCAACTTAACTCTTCTCAATATGAACCTCGGCCTAAATGGTGAAAATGCTTATAACACCGTACAAAAGGTTTCTCAGTCGACGGGAACTGGGGTTGATAAATTTTCAGAAATTTTTGGTGAACAGCTTTGGCTCGGTGCTGGAGGAAAAGTAACCCTGACACTCCCTAATTT
The DNA here is from genome assembly GCA_041178425.1 of Pseudomonadota bacterium. Lineage (GTDB taxonomy): Bacteria > Bdellovibrionota > Bdellovibrionia > Bdellovibrionales > Bdellovibrionaceae > CAUJGP01. The sequence goes on from JBEGVH010000010.1 coordinate 68,145, forward strand.
CGGAATGGGGATTTATGATTCTGGCAGCTCGGGGATTGAATTAAAAGATCCAATCTTGCCTTATTTTGATATCAACTATGTGAATGATTATGGAATTGTTGTGGGTAGTGCTTTTAAAATTGGGCCTCATTCGCATTTTGGAATCAATGCAAAAAGAATCAACAGAACCGGAGGACAGCAAGATTTTGGAATCTCAACCTTTTTGAATGGCGACACGCAAACAATTCAAGATAACATTCAAAAAAAGGGTGTTGGTTACGGAGCCGACATTGGCTTTAGCTGGGAGATTCCCGCTCCTTTTAATCCTGTTGTCTCAGGTGTTTGGAAAGACATTGGAACGACCACTTTTTTGAAGGTGGGTGGTTCAGAAAAACCACCAAGAATCCTCGACGATCAGACCATTGGGGTGGCTGCTGGTTTTGATTTAGCACTCTTCGGACTTACCACCGCCATCGATATCAAACATATCAATGCGACCTCGGAGCCCTTTGGTAAAAAGCTTCACATGGGACTTGAACTTGATCTTCCTCTCCTTGATCTTCGAGGCGGATTCAGTCAGGGATATTATTCCATAGGAGCTTCTGTTGATTTGCTCTTAATGCAGCTTGATTTGGCCTATTACGGCGTAGAACTCGGAGAGTATCCTGGACAGGATGAAGATCGTCGAATCTTGCTCGCCCTCACCATGGATCTCGGATTTGATGCTAATCTTAATTTCTTGGACTTTAATTCGAGCAAAGGTAAAAGGCTCAAGCGCCGCCGATAAAAAAGTCTATCAGCATCAGCGCCTCGGTCTCTTGATTTTTCAAACAAAACATGAGCTAAGTGAATCATGTTAGAGTTGAAAACCTATCAATCACTTCACGATAAAAATTCTTTTCTAAAGTCTCAAGACTTCAGTAAGACCTCCCTTATTGTTTCCGATTTATCTACTAAACTTTTTTGGCAAGACTTCCTCCTTAAAAAAAATGGATTCATCGCCGGACCGCAAATCCTAAGAGCAGAAGACTTTTGGAAGCTTTTATTGCAACGATCCTCACCCGATATTGAAATCGTTAGCAAGAGCTGGCTTATTGCCTATTTGAAGAAAACCCTAACGCCGGACTTTTTAAGCCAATATGGCCTCCCGTTCACAAAGCCTGCATCCGTGTTCAATGCGATCAATGAGCTGCTTCCCATTTTATGTCATCCCGATTCGAATGAAATAATGTTCCACTGGTTTGGCGAGGTGATGAACAACGACTGTACCTGGGAGTCTTGGTATCGAATCTCTGCGGCCCTTTGGGAAGATTTTAAAAAACATCAAGTTCTGCTATCTGACTGGGCGTCGGCCTATCTCATCCAGTCTTCTTTTCACCATCAGTTTTGGGACAGGAATCTTATCATTGATTTAGGGCCAGAGATTAGAACCATTGAAGTTGAACTGATTAACACTCTGGCCACCAAGCTAAATATTTGCGTTCTAACCCCTCAACCCAGCTTTATGTCAGAATTTCATTGGATTAAATTTCCTTATGAGGACTTTCACCTTAAAGCTCATCATCGAAGTGAATTGCCTCAAGCGAAACGCTCCACTCCAGTGCGCCTCTACCGTCGATTCACAAGTCAGTTGGCGGAAGTAAAATTCGTGGTGGGTCAACTACGCACCTGGTTGGATCAGGGAATAGCGCTCGAAACCTGCGCAATCGTCGCACCCGATATTGAAGCCTACTGGCCCGTCCTTCGCTGGCACTTGAAAAAAGAAGGACTGGAATTCAACAAAAAACACACGATCATTGCCAGCACTTTAGGCTCTATTGTTGCCTGGGTTTCAAAAATAAAAAAACTATCAAAAGCCTCCTTAAAATCGGAAGAACTTGAACTGGCTGACTTTCACCCGCTCAATCACAGTGATGCAAAATACCTTGAACACCGAAAGCTTTGGTCAAAACGTTTGCCACCAATAGATATCAAAGGCGATGTGGTTAGTAGTTCGATTGATTGTAATCAATTTATCGACTGGGCTATTAAGTTCGCAACACCAGAACTTTTTTCTAATGGCAAAATAGAAGACCTTCTGAAGCGTTGGCTTATTGAGAGCCAAAGTTTAGGACTACTCTCATTGCGCCAATGGGTTGAATACCTCGAAGATTATTTGGGTAATACTGAAATCACATTAGATAATGAATTGGATTATGGCTTGGGAATCTATTCGCTGATGAATGGAATTCCCGAGGAAAGAGAGAATCTGATTTTTCTTGGCTGTTCCGAATCACAATTAAAATCCAGTGCTGGCCTCCTCAAGGGCGCTGAAGTATTGAGTCTTAAGCATCACACAGGCCACCTTCTCCCACATCCAGATAGAGATTTTCGAGAATACCAATTAAATATGCTGCTCGCCCATGGCAAGGAACAAGTTTTTTGCTTTCCTGAGTCTACTTTTAGTGGCGCAGAATTAGTGCCTTCTATTTTTTGGTTGAATGGACGCGAATTGAGTAACGAGGGGCTTAACAAAATTGATGGGTGGAGAAACTCAGCCTGGGAGCAATATCTTCTGCACAGCGAATCAATAGAACAAAGACCTGTCGAAATTGCGACAAGATTACCATTGGCATTTACTCTTTCACCAGGTTCAGTTCAAAACTATCAAAAATGCCCTTTTTTATTCTTAGCAGAAAAAGGCCTCCGTCTCGAAGATACTCCGATCGTGGATCTCGACCTCAACCCAAGGACGAAGGGTTCGATTCACCACAGACTCATTGAGCTTTTAGTTGTCGAGCCATTTGACGCCATTGAAATCGAAAAAAACCTACCAGATTTTGTAGACCTTTGCCTAAAGGAAAATGACCAGTGGTTTTTCTCTGAATCATCGAAGCGGCTAAGTAAAAAACAATTGGAAGATTTTGGTCGCCGCTTTATAGCTTTCGAAGCTCAGTACAGAAAAGAAAATAAAGATTTTTATACCTTTGCAAAGGAAGCCTGGTTCAAACGAGAAATAGAAATAAATGGGCAAAAGATTCTGTTTCGTGGAAAAATTGATCGCATTGACATCTCAAAGGACCACAAATATGCCGTCGTGATAGACTATAAAAACGATTTGGCAAAGCTCCATCACTTTAATAAGTGGTTTGATTTTTTGGAATTTCAGTTGCTCGCGTACACATCCAGTGTTGAACGGGGTTTTGCGTTGGTCTCCGAGACCGAACCGATGCCCCCAACCACTGTAGTGGCCGCCCACTATATGGGACTCAAAGACTTTTCGCGAAAAGGATTTACGCTTCAAGACATTCCCGAAGGAATAGTTAGCGGTACTACGACCTCTGCTAGCCTATCTCCAGTCGGGAAAGAAAAACTTTTAGAGGAGTTTGAAACTCTTCTCCATGACACGGCCATAAAGATTTTAAACGGACATTTTCCTGCAAATCCGCACCCAACAACCCAATGCCAGAATTGTGCATGGAGATACTTGTGTCGAGCTCAAAATCCGAATTTGTAAACACCATCGTAAAGGCAGGAGCTGGGGCGGGAAAAACCTATGGTCTTATCCATAAAATTGTTGATCTCGTTCGTGAATTCACGCAGCAAAATAACGGAGAGCTTCCCCGTTTTGTTGTAACTACTTTTACTCGTAAGGCCACACAAGAGGTACGCGAGAGACTTTTGGCAAAGGCACTTGAAATTCGTAAAGTAGACCCTATCTTTGGCGATCTCTTTCTGAAATTTTTGAGAACATCAGGACTCCTTCTCGTCTCCACCATTCATGGCGTCCTAAACCAGTTTCTGCGCGCTCACGGCTCTTTGATCGGCCTTGATCGACAATTTCAAATCGTAAAATCTCATGACCGATTGATCACTGACATTCTCCATCATCAGCTAGAAAATCAATCCAAAATGGATGATTTGGTCATGGCGTATGGTTGGAGCCAAATCAGGTTTCTTTTTCTCTCCTATCACCGCGCCTCCATGTTTAATCCTAATATTTTACAACTATCAAAAAGCTCACTAGAATCATATTGGGACAACCAAATTGGTACCCTTCAGAACCTCACCAACAGCTTGCTCCCTTATGTTTCACAGTTGGCTCTTTCAAAAAAAACTGAGACTCTCAGAAAACTGGCAGATTCCTTGGAAGCCTTGTCTTCCTGCTTAAATGCCCCCTCTGATCGATGGAGTAAGCTGCAGGCTCTACCGAGTCTTCAAAAACAAATTCCAACCCGTTTAGGCTCGCTCGCCAACTGGGATGAATCGGCAAAGGCAACTCGTGAAGAACTAATGAAAACTCTCAAGGATATTTCAGATAACCCCTGGACTGATCTGCAAAAAATTATAGATCACCAGACCTTCGAAAAAGAGGTCATTGAGCTAGCTAGAGATTTTTCTCATCAATTTATAAAGAAAAAGATAGAACTTGGTGAAATCGAACTCGAAGATCTCGAGTTTTTATCTCTCTACATTATTCGAAATTTTTCACCTCAAACAGAAGCGTTTTCCAAAAACTGGAATTACTGGTTTATTGATGAGTACCAAGATACAAGCCCCATTCAAGTTGAAATTCTGCAACGGCTAATCAACGATTGTCCTCACTACGTCGTTGGAGATCCTCAGCAATCTATTTACTTTTTTAGGGGAGCTCGAAGCAAAGTATTTAACGAAAAAATCGAATCTTTTAGCCAGTCGATGGCAAAGGTTGAGATCAAGACGATCAACCGAAGATCCATGACACCAACGCTTCACTTTATCAATGACCTTATGGATGTCGTAAATCGACATCAATTTAGCGCCATGGATTCCATCGAAAGCAATCATTCCGACCAATTGCTTGTTGGACATTTTTACCTTGTCACCGATGAAGAGAAAAACCGAGGACAGGATGTCTTAAAAGCCATCGAAAAACTACTTCATAGCGGCGTATTACCGTCTGACATTGCTGTTCTCTGCCGTGAAAACAACGAGATTTTTGAATTATTTAAAGATCTTAGCGAATCAGGCGTCCCGGTCCAGATTTTTTCTCAAGGTCGCTTTACAGAAGACCGAGAAGTTCGGGACGCTTTATGCCTCTGGCATTTTTTAGTAAATCCATTTGATAATCAAAATCTTATCGAGCTTTTACGATCTCCGGGATTTCTTGTAAGGACTGAGCTTTTGCTGGAATCTTCAAAACATAAAGACAAAGAACTCTGGAATTCATTGAAGGGCTCGAATGATCCAGTGATTCAGAGACTGCAAACGGCTCTTGAACAGCTCAATACCATTGGCCACCTTGAGGTTTGGCAAAAACAAATTCTCGAATCTAAACTTTTTGAATTATGCAATCACGAAGATCCCACTGGCCGTAAAGAGGGCAATCTTTGGAAGTTAATCACTCATATCCAAGAGCACATTCATCAAGGAACTCTCAATTATACCGATCCTCTTTCTTTGAAGGTCAACACTGAAGAGGCAGGAGAGAGCGAAGCTCGCTCTCTCCGCGAATCTAATCAGGTTAAATTAATGACCATTCACGCTTCAAAGGGATTAGAATTTGATCATGTATTGATTCCTTATCTCAATCATCAACGAAAAAAAGAATCCGCTGAACTACTAACTACTGATTTAGAAAATTCAACCTGGTCTCTCAGTCTATTAGAAAAGGATACCGGAAAAAAAATTCCAAGCTACTTTTCGCAGCAAGTGGCTGAGGATATTTCACGTCTGTTGAGCGAAGAGGATGAACGACTCTTTTACGTAGCGATCACTAGGGCAAAGAAAACTCTCCATTTTTTTCCTCCGGAGCGATCCGAGGACACCTCGAATACGGGCTGGGCTCGGCATCTCACCGACTTTACATCAAAGGGGCCAGGACACTATCAATCGAAAACTGCGGGGCACTACGAGTTTGCCGCAGAACGATCTGCCGATCTCCTTCGCTATGACTGTTCGATTGCTCCAGAAACGTCCCAGAGAGAGCGGCTCCCTTTTATCGTCAGCAAGGAGATCCTGAAAAAACGGTCAGTGTCCATTACTCAACTTCTCAGAGCAGCTGAATCGACATCTTCAAATACCGGTAACAATCGATTTGATGTTTCGAATATCGTGAAAGGAACATTTACCCATAAGCAGATGGAAAGTTTTGGAAGCGCACGAACAATAGATATTTTGCCGCCTGAACTAAAACTTTTTATATCGAATTCAGAGATTCCCTTTCAACGAATTATTGCCAACGGATATGTGGAATGGCCTTTTAGCCTTTGTGACTCCGATCAAGTCATCGAAGGGCAGATAGACCTTTGGGGAAGAGATGATCAAAATCAAATTTGGATCATCGATTATAAAACTGGATCTCCGAATTTCGCTGCCAAGGCTTTTGAGCAAATGAAGCTCTATGCTTGGTGCCTGCTAAAAATGAGACTTATTAATGAGAATGACAGCATCACCCTTACCGTATGCTATCCTTTTGCCAACAGGAGTCTTACCGAGTCAATTAAGGGTAGTGAATTAGCTTCGCCTAGTAACAAAAATGACTAAGAAAAGAGCCATTATCGAACTCATTCTCGCAGATCTTTTTTGGGGTTTTTCCTTCGTTGCCATTCCTATGGCGCAAGAGCTATGGACCAGCTCGCAAATAACTTTTTTGCGATTTGCTGGTTCTTCGATTGTCGGTGTTATTTATTTTATTCTTTTGCAAGCAGAGCGACCCACGCGCAAAGAACTCTTTTTAGGTTTAGGCCCGGGCCTTATGTTTGTTTTAACGATTTTTTTTCAAACTTTGGGCCTTGAATACACGACCCCATCGAAAAGTAGTTTTATTACTGTACTCTACGTTCTCATTGTTCCAATGATTGAATCTAAGGTACTTAAGAGACCCCTTGGAACCTCTTTTTGGATGTTTCTGCTGGGCTCGCTCGTCGGTTTATCACTCCTTTTAAAATTACAATTTAACGATTGGAATTGGGGAGATTCAATCACTCTTATTTGCGCCCTATCAGCCAGTTGGCATATTCACCAAGTTGGTCACTTGTCGAAGATCTTCACGAATCCAATTAAATTTAATTTTATTCAGTGTTTCTGGGCCGCTGTCTTTATTTCACCACTGAGCCTATCTGAAACAAAGTCATGGATACCCGCATCCCCCAAGATTGCAGGGATTTTTAGTCTACTTATGATTATTTTTGGCGCGACGATAGTGGCTTTTGCAATTCAGGTGCGGGCCCAGAGAACTCTCTCTTTATCTACAAGCGCTACTCTGTTTTTATTAGAGTCACCATTTGCGATGATTTTCTCTTGGCTTGTTTTGAAAGAACAAATAACTCTCGTTCAGATTACAGGCGCTGCCGTTATTTTTATCTGCTGTTATGGAGCTATCAGAACAGTGGGAGACAAAGTTGCCTTGCAGGATCTACCTAAGTAGAGCCTTTACGCGGCAACCTTCGTGTTAAGCATTACTCTATTTCTACCGCTTCTTTTGGCTTCATATAATGCCTCATCCGCATTCCCAATCAGATCGGTAGGAGTTTTACCATGATTAGGGAAAACGCTTAAACCAATACTCGCAGTAATTTTGAGTGGTTTTTCAAGCCCTGGCGCTGGTATGACCATACTCTCAATCGCAGCTCTCAACCGCTCGCCAATAGATTGCAATGTCGGCTCATCGAGATTGGGAACTATTATTGCGAACTCTTCGCCACCATATCTTGCGGGGACGTCGGTCGATCGACAAAATGCTTTAAGACACTGTGCCATCGCTTTTAGAACAATATCACCAACGAGGTGACCGTAGGTATCATTCACTTTCTTAAAGTGATCGACATCTAACAACATCAACCCAAGGGTTTTTTTACGCTCACCGTGCTCTCTTAGTTCATTCTCCAGACGAACTTTAAAATAACGGTGATTATAAAGCTCTGTCATTTCGTCGGTCATGGCTTTCTTAAATAATTCACGGTTATCCATCGAAAAGCTCAGCGGCTCGCAGATGGTCTCCAAAAGATTTTCATCTTCGTAAAGAAACTCAGCCTTTTTAGCAAAAACAAAGAACTTCTGTCGCTCAGAGTCGTCGAGGTAACGGAAGCTCAACCAACTGTACCCACCGACAGTCTGATAAGATAGTTCATTGCCCAAAAGGGGTTCCTTAATTAACTCTGATAGATCTCTAATACCACGATGATCTAAATTTCCATTGTCGGAGTAGGCAAGTAGGCTCGGCTGGGCCCCAGGCTCATCCTGTTTTAAGTAAAGAGCCAAATCCATTTTTAAAATACCAGTTAAATGGCTGAAGAGATTTCTCAACATCACCAAGGGGTCATCAAAAGTGGTTGTGCGCTCGAGCACATCACGAATAAGAGAAATCTGAAAAAGATGCTGATCGAGAGCCTTAATAGTCTCTTCTTTTTTTTCTAGCTCTTGATGATATTTTCGATTGAGTACTTCTTCGAGCGATACGTCTTTAAAGTAAAGAATGACTTTATAACTACCAGTGTTCTCACGTACACTTTTCCAAGTGACCTGCATTCGCCCTTCACGGGTCTTCGTTCGAAAAGGAACTTCTCTGACTGGAGATTCAAGCGATGTTCTCGTTGCTGACTTTACTCGATCCCAGTCGAATTCTTCAATTTGAAGCAGTTCAAAAACCTTTTTCTTACGAATACTTGCCAAAGAGGTTTCTTCTACGAGATTTGCAAAACTCGGATTAAAATAAACAGCCTGTAGATCTTCATTGACAATGCAGATTGCATCTACAAAGTTATCGAAAACATCGGGTCTTAGATCAAACTTCACAAAAACCACCTTACAGTTGTTTTACTATCGGTAGTTAAAAATTAAAACTCAATGGAAGAGCAGGAAAACTAGACCTGGTTTATCTTTCTTAACTGGGGGGATGTCTGTCTTGGCATTCGCCTGGCCTTAGCTCCAGATTTAACTGGCAGCGTTTTGTCGCTGATTCAAAGCAATACCGGCCGTATTGAACCAATCGACCACACTCGGGTTTAACTCATTTACGAAAGGCACAATGATATCAAACGTTGTACCCATTCCTACTTTCGACTTTACTGAAAGGCTTCCACCCATGCTTTCAATGTGCTTTAACACGGCTGTTAAACCAACGCCTCGTCCAGAAGTTACAGTCGCACTCGATCGAGTTGAAAAGCCCTGATCAAAAATGTGCATAATAACTTGGTCGTCGGACTCATGGGCAGTCTCAATTCCTCTTTCGGCTAACTTATTCCTAATAGCCTCTGGGTTGATACCGCGACCATCGTCACTAATCGAAATATGAATATTTTGTGTTTTATCTCGCATGCTTTCGAAAACGGCTAACTGAATAACAATCTTCGCCTGAGGTTCTTTATCAAACGCAACTCTCTCTTCAGACGTCTCGATCCCGTGATCAATAATATTATTAAAGATGTGAACCATTTGCTCGAACAGCGCGCTATAAAATTCGGGAATGACCTTAATTTTATGAGTATCAATCACTTTGAATTCGACAGGCTTATCCTGACTCAACGACTGCGAATATATACTGGCCTCAATGGGAGCAAAAAGACTTGCAAACGGAACGGCAACAATTTCGTCGACATAGTACTTTAATAAGTCTGTAAGGCCCATCTTGAGGAGTTCAGCACAAAACTTGTAGATGTTATTTGTAGGAATTTCTTTTGTAATTGATTCTTTGCCTTCGAAATTAAAGATTCTTTTATGTTTTTGTAAAAACTCATCCAAAGAAACCTGCATCTCTTGCCCAAGAAAATGAATTAAATTTTCACTCTCAACCAAGTTGCTATTATTCTTACAGTAAGTGAGTATTTCATCTTCGGTTTGATGAATCTTATATCCAAGAGCATACATAGAAAGCGTGTTCAGCCCACCCTTTAGAGTGTGCAACTGACGAGTGAGATCTTCGAATTGGGCCCTCATGTCTTCTTGGCTAAAAACCCACGATTTCATTGAGTCTGTTGTCTCACGGTACATTTGAATCATTCGACTAAAATTCGACTTGCTATTCAGGTACTTTATCACCATGTCAGTAAAAAGCTTTTGTTCCCCAAGCTTACGCTCAGCCTCAGCTTTTTCCGATACGTCGATAAGTATGACCACCAGTTCTATGACTTTATTATCATCTGGGTTTCGAATTGGCTTGTATTTAATTTCAATTTTTTGATTTTCATGATTCTCATCTTTTGCAGACGGAAGAATTTTTGGAGCCAGATCAATAAGATCGTCGAATGGAATTATCTCTTCGAAAACCATGTTCATCCACTCGCTAAAAGATTCTTTTTCGTCTGAGGGAATATTTAATATATCACTCAAATGCTCGCCTACGGGTTCTCTACCCAAAAAGTTTTTGGCGGCTAAAGATACAACCTGACCACACTTTCCAGCCTTATCGATGACAAGAAACCCTTCATCGAGGCTGTTCACCATTGCCGTAATTGCGTTGTTTATGAAGCGAAATCTTTCATTCGCTTCATAAAGTTCTTTTGTCGAAACCTCTAAACTCCTATTAGCCAATTCCAGCATGGTTTCGTTCTGTGAAAACGAATTGTCAATGCTGTCAAGAAAAGCCCCGAATTGAGAAAATCTCTCAGCCCAGACGGATCCATCATTGATGGCTGTCCCGGCTTTAAGAGTTTCAACAACCCCGAGGAGTTCACTTTCGAATTCCTCGGTGCCTAGGGTCTTCTTAATTTGTCTTTGGAGTTTCTTACTTCGCATTAATCCATCTCTGTGTAATAGCTTACTGTCATTGTTTGATTGTGCAGTTTACAGTCTGAGACGAAACCAAATGGGCAAATTTCGCCGTAAGAGTAAAAGCCAGTTACTGTTCCTTTTTGCATAACAGCTTGAACAGCATCCACTTCTTCCTCGATATCATCTGCCATGACTAGTTTGCGCCCCACACAGCTAACAAGAATTGCAAACGCATCTTGAGGCTTGCCGTCGCCCATGCTGCTTAACGCCCACTGAGCTGCACCCGAAGCTCCGTTGACCAGATTGGCCGTTTTAGCGCTCATCAAACGAACTATGCTGTTCTCTGGCATATCGCCCGCAAAAGTGAGTGAACCTTCTTTTTCGTCAACAGCCAGAATTGTTCTGATAAGACCAGTTTGGTCACCATTTTCTTTCAAGATCGCAAATGGGAACAGCAATCCTGAAGCAGGAAGACCCTTCGCGTGGTCACCGAGGTATTTTTTGTAAAGCTCCAAAGCTGGTTCTCCATCTAAGGTGTAAAGAACATTAGCTTTAGACTTTGTCACACGACGAACTGGTCCAAACGGCTCCCAGCCCCCCATTGATCCAAAACCAATTTTCACGGCGTTGTCATAAAAACCAATTCCAGCCGCAATGTTTGATCCTACTTTTTCATTACAAAGAACATATGTTTTTTGGAAGGCTCCCGCGTCGCCAGCAAGTCCACCAGTGATGACTGTTTCGCTGCTCACTTGAGATTTAATGCCCGCGATGAAATCGCTACCATTAACATTAACACCCTGAGAAAGAACAAATACGCCATTGAGACCTTGTTTAGAAAGGCTACTTGCTAGTTGGCTTCCAGAGTTTCTTGAACCTTCAGCTCCAGTGATTTCGCACCATGCAGCACGAATATTTGGTCGCTTAAGATTAACACCTGTCACAACCAATCGGTTGTCATGAACCCCATCATTACCAATTTCTCCGGCTGTAGAACAACCAATAATTTCCGCCTTAGGAAAAATGGCTTTCAAACGTTGTCCCAAAGATCCATCTTCAAAGTAAGATGGATGACCAAACACTGTAATCCAGCTTGGTTGCTCCGCTTGAACTTTACTGAGGTCGGCTGCCGTAAAGTCTTTTTTAGTTAGTGTAACCTGACATGTCTTCATCAAATCCTCCTTGGATCTATCGTTTATGTAAAACTAATTCAACAATCGCTTCATCGCCATCAAGGTCATAGTTCATTATGAGTTTTTGGCCGCTTAAAGCGTTAACAACTACGTGGTTCTCGCCGATTATTACAACCGGTAAGCACATTTGGTAATGGTACCCCTGAAGATTCAAATCTTCTTTGGCAATACCATGAATGACATTGGCCAATTCAGCCACGCCGCCAATAACTCTGTTATCAACGACTGAAAGTTCGTCTCCATAGACACGACTTAAAAGTCGCAATACGGATTCTTGACGAAATCGAATGGCAAGAGTGCCCTCAACCTTATCTTGAATGAATGCTATAATCCCTGAAATTTCAAATCGATCGCTGATATTTTTATCGGACCGTTCGACATGCTTTAAAATAGGATTGAACCCCATAAACGAGCTGAAAGTTTCAAGCATCGCCTTATCGATTATTTTTACCATTTCATCATCAAGATGGAGTTGAGCTTCGCTCTTTTTTCTAACAGCACTCATCGAATCGACCCTCAAATCCTAAGCAGCAGACGCTGAAGTTAAAATTCGCTCGATTTTACTTGCTAACTGACGGGGTGAAAAAGGTTTGATTACATAGTCGGAAACACCCGCTTTTAAGGCCGTCACTACGCTTTTTTGCTCTCGCTCAGCGGTGATCATGATAAAGGGAATATTTTTGAAGTTCTCATCAGCTTTACATTTTTGAACAACTTCAATCCCAGTCATTTTGGGCATATTCCAGTCGAGGAATACAAGATCAAATGGTTGACCCGCCTCTTTAGCTTTAGAAATTTTATCGAGAGCATCAAGTCCATCAACAGCCTCTGTAAGATCGGTATAGCCGAGTTGCTTCAATGCTTGTTTTAACAAGGATCGTATCATTTCGAAGTCATCTACTAATAAAATTCTAAGCTGTTTACTCATCTATCCTCCAACCTTTAAATCAACTCTTCTCCATGTGAGCAGACTATCACAGTAGAGAGAGCAACAAAGGGCCAATTTACAAAAACCAACCAATTGCCAGCAGGCTTTACTCCAGTCTTGAATCAAGACAGTTGAAGTCTGCCGCCCCTTTTCTTCGGCGATTCAAAAGGAAACCTTTATAACTTTATCAAAAAAAATATTCTTCGGACCCGTGAACATTTCTTGAAACGACCCAAAACTGGCCCATCGTATAGAACTTAAACAACCAAAGAGTCTTTAATCTCAATTAGTCTCAATTTGAGACGGCATTCGCCGTGCAAGGCTCTCAACTTAAGTTTTGGAGGTCGCGACTCAATGACAAAAAAAGCAATTTTAGTATTTTCACTTTTGTTCAGCTCTTTGATTGCGCCCTTTTCTTTATTGCACGCTCGCGCAAAGACTAGCTCCAGTAGCCTTGCCAAAGGAGTTACGCCCATCAAAAATGGAAAAAAGAAGGGTAAACCAAGAAGACTCTACCTCGACTTTTCTGAACAAAACGACAGCCTAAGCAAGCCGACAACAACCAATGAAACTAAAGTAAGCACTCCATTGCAGTCCTCTTCTGGCACCTATACCCGCCCTAAGACATTACAAGCAAAAACGCCAATCCAGAGGGTCGGTTTTTCAAATGATTTGCAGATTGGGTACAGCAATTCGGCCTATCGGTATGCAGGCGAAGACTATCCAGAGAGAAGTATTGGTTTCCTACTTAATCCAGTTTTGGAATCGAGTTGCTTTGATTTTACCTGCAGATACTACGTGAAAATGACAGGAGAACTGAATCTCAATGATAACTCGAAGGGTGAGATCAGTTTATTTCAGTTTGGAATAAAAATTCCTACGGAAGCATGGCTGGGATCTTTTCGCCCAACCTATGCTTTATTTGGTGTGATTCCCACAACCAAAAGACAGCTTCAGGTAGAACAACAATTGTACGGTGTTGGAGCGAGTTTAGGTCTAACAACCACGCCCTCACTTTTTGACAATAATTTTTTAAAGTTCACTGGCGGTTTAAGCTTTAAAAAGAACGTTAATGAGTCATCTATTGATAAAGCGCAGAGCTACGTAGGAAGGCAGTTTCTTATGACTGATTTTATGTTCTCAGAAAATTTTTATGCGGAAGTCATTTTCGGACATATTAATGGAGTCAGTTATGATGGCTCCGAAAATGAACTCATAGAGATGAGCCAATCCTTGAACTGGCAGGCCACGGAAATCTTCAGTTTTAGCATAGGCCACGGTAATACGGGCCCCATGTTTAATAATGCCAGTCACAGGCTAGACCCTTCTCTCGTGAGCATCGACAATTCGGTGCTATCGTTCGCTTTGGGAATCACAAATCAATTTTAAACGGCTTAGACCGCGTTATATCATCTTGATACGCTTTCTTTAATGTACTTTAGCTCTGAACTATTGAGGACTATGATAGGGAAAACGGAAATCCGGGGGTTTTTCTATGTTTAAAGCATTGTGTTTTTTGTTCACTGTCGCCTTTTCATCGGTTCTCATCGCGGGTTCCGATCAAGCCGTAGATGATGCTATGAGGGACACTCAGGATTTGTTAAAGGACCAAAGCAAGAGGCAAGAATTGTTTAAAAAGGATTCCCGAGCACGATCAGCCGACGATAAGGTACAATCCTTAACCGGAGGAGATGCGTCTCAATCTCAACAAATATACAATATTTCCTCTGATGCCTTTAGTGCGGTAATGCAAGGTGTAGGCAATGATCCAAACAAAATGATGGAACTTCTTCAAAAGGCTCAAGGTAACCCTGAGGCTTTTTACAATAGCCTTCCACCGGACATAAAAGACAAGATTCGCGGAGTCGCTAGCGATATTGAAAAGAAAGGGGCTGCCAAGAACTCGCCCTAAGAGTGAGACTTTTCACCCTACCTCTAAAGCGTTGTAGTTCTCGTCTTTTGGAATTCACTTTAAAGTTTTCTTCACAAAACTTTGTCGTCGTACAAATTTATGGACCACCTTTGGATTTTTTTCCTTATGTGTGGTTTCGTGTCAATAATCACTAAAAACCGTTTGCCTACATCTAAAAACTGACTATTTTCTATTAGGGTCAAAAGTTTTCTCTTATCCTCAAAGGAGTTGATATGCGTTTCATCGTTAATTTATCAGTTATTTTTTTCTCAGCGATCCTTACAGTTCAAGCTAAGGCAGAGGGCATTTCTTCGCTTAAGGCGGCAGAAGTCGCTTGTCATCGCATTGAGCGATTGGTTGTACTGAAGAAAATCGATAAGGGATTTGTTTCTAAGTTTCAAAAAATGGATTTAGAACTATTGACCGCCGGCGACCCGACCGGGGCCAAATTCGCAGTGACCTCTTTTCAAAATGCACCGGCCGATGGATCTCCATTGAGTGTTACTCTATTTGTCGAAGGTTCAGGGAAAGTTTTAAACTATTTAGTCAATCAGGGGGGTACTGCAGGACCTAACGTCGAATGGACGGGAAAAGACCCTGTTTCACTTGTTGAATCTGCTATGCACTTTGTTCTGGACGAACATGAATCGAATCATCAACTACATCCATTCGCGATGGACTTTGAATCTTTGACGATCGAAAAGAAAACTCAAGGTGGCAAGGCATTGGCTGAGCTTTTAATGAGAGCCAAAACAACTACGAATAAATTAGTCTTAACATTGGATTTGAACGGTAAAATTCTAAAGAATGAAATCGTTCCTTAAGGTAATGAATTCAAGAAATCTAATTTTCATTTTTATCCTTCTTGTGAGTGCCCAGTTTTTAACAACTGGGTGCTCCTATACTCGCTATAGAAATTCTAACTCAGACCCTAAAAACGGTTCTCCCATTGGTGTGAGTGAGGCCGAAGCCATCGGTTATGCCCAGGTCTACACCGAAGTCTTTGAACCCTATTGTATCGCTTGCCATCGTGGTGGAAAGTATCCTCTCAACAACTACGTCGAAACTCGAGGGCTCGCGGATCAAATTAAATCCAGTGTCTTCACACTCGGTAGCATGCCACGAGATCGCGTCTTACCGAGCAAGGAGCGTCGATTATTGCTTGCGTGGCTGGAGAATGGCCTGCCTGAGTTTGGTAAGCTTCCACCGTCTAAGCCTAAACCGCTTGAACCAACGTTTACATCCATTCGGGATAGAATCTTCAGTGTGCGCTGCGGAGAGTGTCATGTGCCTACGAGCTCATACTGCCAAAAGGCAACTGACTCACGGGCTACCAAAGTCGATCCTTTGGATGAATATCGCAATCGGGAATCTTGCCGCATTGAGCTTACGAATTATCAAGAGTTACTTTTCGGAGAGGAAGCGCAATTGAAAGAGTTTGTAATTCCAGGAAACGCAGCCGAGAGTCAACTCATCCTCGCGATAAAGGGCTCGGAAGATACAAGCCCCTCGATGCCTCCCAAAGAGGACGGTTTTGAATGGCTTTTACCAGAAGAAATTAAGGTCATCGAAGAATGGATAAATAAGGGTGCTTTAAATAATTAGGTCTCTTTTGGGAGAATTTTTTTGAAAACCTATAGCCTACTTTGCTCGTTTTTTTTGGCACTTACTTTACCACTTTCGGCTCTGGGATTTCCAGAAACCGCACGACATGGCTATGTGAGTTGTTCTACTTGTCATTTTAGCCCCAGTGGTCGAGGCCTATTAACACCCTACGGAAAAACAATTGCAAAAGAACTCTATTCTTCCCTGAGAAACTTAGCGGATTCGCAAGAGACGGAGGCACCAAACTCTCCTTGGCATGTCGGAGGTCAATTTCGCTTGCTCCAGTGGTTTTCTCAAACTCCGTCAATCGAGAAGGCTCGTTTTTTTCCTATGCAATCGGAGCTCGAAGGTGCCTATGATCAAAACACTTGGGCCCTCATTGCTAGCGTCGGAGCCTGGAGGCCAATGGATTCGACTCAGAAGGCTTATAGAGCCTACTCACGAAACCACTTTCTGCTCCTGAGGCCTAGTGAGGAGTTAATTTTGCGTTTCGGCCATTTTCGCGTGAATCACGGCCTCGGATTACCAGATCACACAATATTAACAACAGAATCACTGGGCTGGACTCATTCTCATGAGACTTATAATTCAGAATTCACCTATCTTTTGGATGATCTGGTTTTCCAAGCAACTCTTCTTTCTCCGTCGAAGCTTCTTGTTAATGATGAGTCATTCGAAGGCTTATCATTGGCCTTTACGAAAGCTTTTAATTCAAAACACAAATTGGGTTTGAATCTTTCTCAGTTTAATCGAGAGGGAATTGCCGAAAACCAATTCAACTTGCATGGTATTGCGACTCTCAGCGAATCCTCTTTTTTTCAGGCGGAAGCCGCCTACAGGCATTTTAGAGATAAAACAAAGTCCGAACAGGCAGCTCTTTTTAGCCGTCTGTCTTATGAACTTCGCCAACGATTGAGACCCTTTGTTCAATTGGAGGCTGCCGCTGTTGAACCTAATAAAAATAACATCACTCATCGTGGATCGATTGGATTTGAATGGTTCCCGATAAACTATTTTGATTTGTTTTTTTCTGCGGGAAAGCAGTCTTCGCCGAACGCCGATGACAGTACGATCATCACTGCCATCGGACACTTTTACTTTTAATATTAAGAGACCTTGAGCTTTTTATTGCTCAGGGGGTGACGAGCTTCCATTGTTCGCGCTAGCTGGTCCATGCTCAGATGCATGTATTTCTCGGTAGAGGCTAAACTAGAGTGACCCATTAATTCTTGAAGAGTACGCAAATTCATTCCAGCCGATACCAAGTGTGTCGCGTAGCTATGTCGAAGAGCATGCGGGTTAAGGGGTGCCCGCAGTCCCGCCTCTTTTCCCATGTTGCGAATCCATTCAAAGGCTTGCCTAACATTAAGAGGCTGTTCACCCCAAATAAAATCCCCAGTTCGAGGCAGTACTCTCACTGATTCAATGACCACCTCAGGAAGAGCCACCCACCGCTCCTTGCTTCCTTTACCTAAAATACACACCTCGCGGGTGTTCAACCGCCATTTATCCCAACGAACTCCACAGGCCTCTGAAATCCGCAATCCACCGCCGTATAGTAAGCTTAGGAGTGCCCTGTAGCGGACTTTATTGGGATGCTCAGTTGGCAAACCTCGCACATAGCTAAAGAGACTTAATACTTCATCAAAGGCCAGAAAGTGAGGGATGTTTCGTGGCACTTTCGGTGCTTCTACCCTCTCGTTAAGTGGAGTGCCAATATAACTATTCACATAGAGCCAATTTAGAAATGCCTTCACCGTAGCAGCTTTTCGTTGCCGGGTTGATAGCTCCAAAGAGCCCCATCTGATCTGAGCTTCTTTGATTATTCGCAAAAGGAGTGACTCTGTGGGAAGCGCTTGGTTTTTTTGTGAACCAAAGGTCTGATGGAGATCTATTCGATAAGCCTTCAAAGTATTGCCACTAAAGTGACCAATTTCGTCCATTTCGCGCAAAAACATTCCCAAAAGCGTCTCTATTGACTCTGATGCCATCTACAACAGGGTAAACTGATGAAAAACTTTTATGTAGTGCAAAATTTTTCTTGAATTTTTTCTCTACCTGATTATAACTTGTGCACTAACGCACTGCATTTCTTGCATTGCGTAACATTAGTGTGTGCAATTTCTTCATTGAAAGGTGGAAAGCATGACAACGACGCCCACGAATTCATCACCTGTTTTGCCTGGGTCACAAAACCCTTATCAGTCTTACTGGAATCCTACTCAAAGCCAACGTGTTATCGAGCCCAAGACTATGGTCTTTGCCTCAGAGAGCATGTCCAATTTAATGAAAATGATCGACAAGGTCTCAACCTCTAGCGCTTCTGTACTTATTCTTGGAGAGTCTGGCACGGGCAAAGAGCTTCTTGCTCACGCTATTCACGACCGAAGTAATCGTAGAAACAAACCTTTTGTGGCTATCAATTGTGGTGCGCTTCAAGAGGCTCTTTTAGAAAGTGAGCTCTTCGGACATGAAAAAGGTTCTTTTACCGGAGCTTATAATCGTAAGATTGGTCTCGCAGAAATGGCAAATGGCGGAACCCTTTTTCTTGATGAAATTGGAGAGCTCACTCCAGGAATTCAAGCCAAGCTGTTACGCTTTCTACAAGAAGGCGAACTCTACAGAGTCGGTGGAAAAGAACCTATTATGGTTGATGTTCGTATCATCAGTGCGACCAACCGAAATATCGAAAAAGATGTGACCCAAGGTAAGTTCAGAGAAGATCTATTTTATAGAATCAATACTATTGTATTGAGAACTCCAGCTTTACGCCAAAGACGTGAAGATATCCCTGTTCTTGTTAATCACTTTTTAAATAATGGTTCACAAGCTTTTCTTGGCCGGGGCCGACAAGTGCATGATGAGGCAATGAAGATCTTAAGTGATTATGATTGGCCAGGAAACATTCGTGAACTTCAAAACATCTGCGAGAGACTACAAATCCTCTGTGATGGTCACATGATTATGCCAAACGACCTACCGGAGCATATCAGAGCTCCTCAACAACGATTATTGCTTACCGAGTATGATGCGAAGCTCACTCTCTATGAACTAGAGAAACGATATATCTTAAAGGCTTTATTGCACTTTCATGGCAATAAGACCCAAGCTGCTAATGCGCTGGGTATTACGATTAAGACTCTTTATAACAAACTTCATGAATACGGCGAATTTGATAAGTTTGCTGTATATCCTAGAGAAGGAAAAGACGGATTTAAAGAATAAACTAACAAGAAAGGCGCCAAAAGGCGCCTTTCTTGTTTTTACCGCAACTAATCCTTGGCCACCGGATTCGAGCTTAAGATAGCCCTCATCATCAGTGCTCCCGAAATGACCAACATAATCGCAATCCAAAAAGAAACACCAAAACCTAAAATTAAAGGTCCCCGAGGATCGTCGCGAAGAAGTTCCATAATCATTCGATTGAAACCGTGACCAACAATCCACAGGCAAAAGATAACGCCGGGTCGAATTCGGCTTTCTCCTCGTTTCTCAACCAGGAGTAGAACGAGCACCAAAAAAAACTCCAGCCCTGCCGTAATTATTTGAGTAGGGTATCGTCCGAAGGACTCACCAGAAAATTCTATGTTATGAAAATGAACTCCAAAAATAGAATCAGTTTGTTTTCCGTAGCAACAGCCTTGAAAAAAGCATGCCCAACGGCCCATCGAATAGCCCAATCCAATCAGGGGAGCAAAAAGATCCAGCCAGGGCAGTAGAGGTAACCTTTTTTTCTTCAACCATAAAATACCAACACCGATGCCCGCAAGTATTCCGGCTAAAAAAACGAATCCACCCTCCCACAATTTGAATATAAAACTAGGATGCCTAAAGTAAAAATCTGGATACTCATATAAAACATGAAATAATCGGGCACCAATCAAGCCGATGAAAGAACTAAAAAGCCCCACATCTAAAGCTGTTCTTACATCAAGGCCCAGCGACTCGCTTCGAAAACGCAACCATAGAAGTAACAAGCAAAAGTCGAAGCTAATGACCACGAAGTACGTTGGAATCGACCAAACTCCGAACTCGATTATGGGATACATATCGATGGAGTCCTAAGATTTTGCTGGTTGTTCAGACTGACTTTTACCTTCAAGCCACATGAGCACCATCAGAATCATTACACCAACGACGATGGCACAGTCGGCGATATTAAACGCAGGCCAATTATATTTATGGTACAAATGGAAATCGAGAAAATCGATGACGTAACGGAGACGTAAACGATCGATGTAATTTCCGACGGCTCCACCAAAAATGCTACTCAAAGCGAAAATCTGCCAGCGATCCTTATCGGCCACACCTTTCAGAATCACTAAAATAATAATCATCGCTACCGGAGGAACAGTTAAAAAGAAGGCTTCTCTGAAATCAGGGTGAGACTCAGCCAAAAAACCAAAGGCTGCACCTGGATTCCGAACGTAAGTGAGATTGAAAAAGTTTTCGATGACTGAAACGGATTCACCCAGTTGAAAACGCGTGTGCACATATACTTTAGTAAGCTGATCTAATGCGACGGCAAAAGTAGACCAAGCGATCAAAAAAACATATTTAAATTTCATGTTGAGCCTCAATATTCTCAGACTCTCTCAAAGTTCTCAAAAAAGTTCAAAGGAAACAGCAAGGTAATTAAAATTGAGAGCGCATTTTTTGATATCCCATAGCCACAAGCAATCGAATCGCTTCATGCTCCGAGCTTAAATTGAAATGATTTTTAACTTCCTGAATCATTGTCCAACTTCGAGCATCCACCAAATTACGGAGATCCGTAATTGTAGGGCTCGAGCTCATGGAGGCGCTGAAAAGTGGGAGACTGGGATCGTTTAGCGGATTTGGCACTCCCCCCAAATAGGAGGCATTGACCATGGAACTTGAAGAAGAAACCGGCTGCGGAGAGTTGGAAGAGCTATTTTGAGCGACGAATTGAGAATTTGTAAATCCACCTGGCTGCATGGTTGCAGCTGCAGTATTGCTGGGTGGATATTTTGTATTCCCCCCCCCAGTTTTATTGGCACTTGGAGATTCTTCAAGATCGCCCATCATACTCGCAAGATTTTTCAGCTCGGATTTAAAGCCCTGGAGGTTCATTCTACTCAAAGATGTATCACCATGCATTTGGGCGCGCGTATAGAGAGCCACCAACGCTTCGGGAGACTTCGCCAACTCCTGCACATTGGCGGGCTGTGACCTCAGCCAATTATAGGCCTGAATCAATGTTTCTTTTGTATAAGCCTGTGGTGGCAAATGCATCATTTGAGTAATTCTTAATCAAAGTTAAAAGTGGTTGTAAACTTAGGGGTTGTAACGCTCGCCGCAAAGAACAGCAACTAAAAGTCCCTGTACCCCCAAAAACCTCTGGAAACGCCGTTCCATGCGGCTTTCATAGTTTTAAAGCTCAATCTCAATGTCTACAGAGCTGACCATTTAAATCAGGTACTTACGCCCAATTAGCCTTAAGTTAAAGATTATAATCTTTGGCGTTAATTCCATATTTCTCTATTTTTCTCAATAGAGTCTTCTTAGGAATATTAGCATGGAGTGCCGTTTGATTGATTCTTCCGTTAAAGGCTTTTAGAGCCCTAATAATGAACTCCTTCTCAAAAGCTTCCTTTTGCATATTAAAATCGAGAGCCGAGTCTGATGAGAGCGTACCGATGTCCCCGATCTCGTTATCGTCTTCTTCAGCCTCTTCGAAAGAGTGACTGTCGAGAGCTGACACCTCTAGGGGTCCATTCTTATCTGTATCTAAAGTTAGATTCTGCCAAGTTTTGAGATTGACTCCCACGGATTGTAAAACAAATTCGGGCAAGGAACCTAATGTGACTCGCTGAGAATTTTCCATGACAAAAGCATGCTCGATCACATTCTCAAGTTCACGAATGTTTCCAGGCCAATCATAGCGGCTCAACACCTGCATGGCCGCAGGATCGACTCCAGTCAATTTTTTACCATGCATCTGATTAAATTTACGAACAAAGACATTGATCAAGGTTGGAAGGTCCTCGCGCCTCTCGGCAAGCTGAGGCAAAAATATCGGAATAACATTGAGACGATAAAACAAATCTTCTCTAAACTTACCCTGTTTAATCATGTCTTCGAGAGGCCGATTCGTTGCTGCAATGATGCGGACATTCGAATGAATCTCTCTCAAAGATCCCACTGGAGTAAACAGTTTCTCCTGAAGAACCCGAAGTAGTTTTACTTGCATATGCAGTGGCAAGTCTCCCACTTCGTCTAAGAAAAGGGTCCCACCCTCGGCAAATTGAAATTTACCAATCTTTCTTTGATCAGCCCCGGTGAATGAGCCCTTCTCGTGGCCAAAAAACTCCGATTCAAAAAGGTTCTCCGGTATTGCGGAACAATTCACAGCAACGAACTTTTCGTCTTTTCTACCTGAATTAAAATGGATAGCTTTCGCGACCACTTCTTTTCCGGTGCCTGAAGCTCCTCGGATCAGTACTGGGGTGTCGACTTTTGAGACCCGGTCGATGATATTAAAGACTTTTTGCATCTGTGCTGTATTGCCAATAATTTTGCGACCCTGATCCATGAGCACAGGCGCAGAAACAGCCACATTCGAAATAAGAGAGTGCGCCTCCAGAGCCTTGTCGAGGATCATTATAAGATCATCACCGCTTACCGGCTTTGCTAGGTAATTATAGGCTCCATCTTTGACAGCCTGAACGGCACTATCGATAGTGGCAAACGCCGTCATGATTAGTACAATTATTTCTGGATTCTTTGCTTTAATCTGACGAAGGGCCTCAAGGCCATTCATGCGAGGCATGTCTACGTCGAGAAGGATCACGTCATAGGGTTGCTGTAGGTTTTTTTCAACGGCGTCTATTCCGTCAAAGGCTTCATCGATCTCAAAACGTCCAGAGCTCTGCAAGATTCCCCGCAGACCTTTTCTAAGACCCTCATCATCATCAACCACTAAAACTCTCAGAGCCATAAATCCCCCGCTCTTAACCCACTGTTGGGATGGGAGATAAATATCTCAATACCTTAAAATAACAAGAATAAAAAAGTTGGGACAAAGCCCAACTTTTTCTAATGGCGAGAGCGAATCAAACTGACACTTTTACCTTGAATACGGATCGGCCATGCATTTTTTTCAGCTTTTGTCGTTCAAACTAGGTTAAAACAGGCAGCTCGATCGTAAACGTTGAGCCTTTATTTTCGGCACTTATCGCTGATATTTTACCTTTATGAAGCTCCACAAAATATTTTGATAAGTAGAGTCCCAATCCCGAGCCTTTAACAGGAGAGTTCTTAGCCTTTCGGCTTCGAAAGAATTTCATGAAAAGGCGAGGCATTTCGTCATCTGGGATGCCGATACCCTGATCAGAAACTTGAATAAGAACGCGGTTGTCTTTTTCCTCTGTTCTAATCTTAATTTTTGAATCATTGGGGCTGTACTTGATAGCGTTCTCAATCAAATTGAGAAGCACTTGGCGGATAAGATCTGCGTCCAATCTCAAGCTAAAAAGTGGTTCCAGCTCTTTTACTATTTTTATTTTTTTCTCTTTGGCCAAATAATCTGTCTTTTGTAGAACTTCTTCGATGAGAGCATTGATATCTTTGCTCTTTAAATTTAACTGAACCCCTTCACTCTCAATCCGACTGAAGTTCAAAATTGAACTAATAAACCCAAGCAAATCATCCGTCGATTTTTGAATCGATTTCAACGCTTGCTTTTGATCATCACTCAAAGGATTTTTATCCCTGAGGACAATTTCTAGCATGCCACTAATTCTTGCTAGAGGAGTCTTTAGATCATGTGACATCATTCCAATAAAGTTTGATTTAAGCTCCTCCACTTGAGTGAGTAGCTTATTTTTGTGATAGAGCTCCCAACTGCGACGATTCTCAACAATAAGGCGATAGGGGATCAAAAAATAGTAGGCCACAAAGATTCCCAGGAGGGGCTGTGCCATGTTCACCCAGTAACCATAGGGCCAAAATGCAACAAATGTTGCTACCGCAAATAGTAAAACTGACAAGCCAAGAACCATGAGGCCTTTTACTGGAGTCATCGACAAAACGACTTCGACGGTCAGCAGAACCAAAGTGACAAGCAACAAGATATTAAGCCATTGCGGAACCTTTTGCACACCCGAATTGTGAATCATGGTATTCAACATATTGGCATGAGCCTCGGTGACTGTCATGGCAGTGACATCGCGGGAGTAAGAGGTGCGGATGTATTCGTGAGTGCTTTCACCCAACTCCGTCCCGATAAAAATGACCTTATTGGTGAATTGACCGCTTTCAACCTTACTATTTATGACATCAATAAAATTTGATCGAGAAAAGGATCCCGTGGGAGCCATGTCGATATAGGATTGCTCGCTATCGTAGAAGTCGAACTTTCCATGAACGGCCTTAATTGAACCTCGCTCGGGAAACAACTGACCTGCCAAGTAGGGATGAAACATCGTTGTACCCTGATAACTTAACATCATTCGACGAGTTACACCATCTTGAGCGAGAACTTTAGTATCTGATGTGATCGGACCTGACATAACATGAATTTTATTGAATGGCTCAGGTAAATCTAATTTACCTTGTTCGCCTTTCATAGCTAACTCATTAGTAACAAAGTAGACATTTTGCAGACTATCAATCACTGCAACGAAAGCCGCCTTTTCCTCTTCTGTACCAACGAGTTCTGCTGGATTCACAACGTAAACAACGGCCTTGGGACCTTCCTCTTTGAGCTTCGAAAGAAGAGCCGTATGATCGGCAATAGTGGGCACTCTTTTAAGGGCTTCTACAGACGACGGTTCGATCAAGACCAGTTCAATCAAGCCGGTGGTCAGAGGTGCTGATCGAATCACTGTTCGAACGTCATAAAGATACGATTCAAAAAAATCGAGGGGTAAGAAAATTATACCGACAGCTAACGCTACGGCCATAAGCCATCGAACGAGTCTGGTCGAAAGTTTCTCTTTAGCATCCATACTAATATTTTCAACGCGTCCTTGTGTATTTTCCAAAGTATTACCCATTCTTAGGTTTACTTGAAAAATAACTAAGAGGCCTAATCTCGGTCAATGATATTCCCTGTAGGAATGCAACCCAGGCCTTCGGTCGTTGGGATGAAAGTCTTAGCACTCTCTCCTGATTTGATAACCCGACTCGATGAAGGGGTAGCTTTTTTCTTGCTCGTCAATTTTGGTTTACAAATCTTAATATGCTTCACCGTTAAAACTCCTGTATTTTTCATAGTAAATAAATAGTGTTGAGATTGTATTTTTAGTTCTATCGCAAAAGTCCTGATCGACACGATCTTTGGAATGGGTACCCCGACTATGGATATACTGACACCCTCCGCCACATAGGAAGCGCGCCCAACAGCTTCCACAGTTCCGACTTTGCAGTTGAGACTGAGCGTATTTTGGGAGATTCACCAAAACACTCTCTCTCTCCTGACCTAAGCTTAATTGCCTATCACTGATCTCCCAAGGACAACTGAACAAAGAGCCCCTTGCATCCATCGAGAGCATGGACTTTCCGGCACCGCAGAAATTTTCCACCCGCACCTGATCGTCTAATCGCTGGAAGATCGAATCAAAATGACGAATCTTGCGTAACTCACACTCTCCGCCAATAGCATCGGCCAATGCAGCGACCTCCGACAATTCTTTTGCAAAACTTTTACTGGCTTCCGAATCGAAATCCGTATGAGAGAAGTTCAGTTCATAAAAATCGAAGTTCCATCGGCGAAAATAATCATAAGTCTGAACAATCTCGAGATGATCCTTATGAAAAACTGCAGACAGTCCTACGCTTGGAAGCTGTTCTTTTATTAATGAGAGTTGTTTAAGGCCAGCCTCGAGGATAGAACTTGAGGGAGTGCCAGCCTTGGTTGGACGAAACTTATCTTGAACGTGCGGTGGACCATCTACGCTGACTGTGACTGCTATTTTAAACTTTATCAAGAGGGCTAAAACAGAAACGTCTAAAAGACGCGTCCCATTCGTCACTACAGCAAACCGAACATTGATTTTATTAGTGGCCCCAAAATCTTGGGCCCATTGCGCCACTTGGCTAATAGTCTCAGGATAGAGGAGAGGCTCCCCTCCTAAGAAGTTTATTTGAAAACTTGTGCCCTCTTCACATTGGCGGATCAGCCACTCTAATTGCGGAAGTCCTTTTTTTAAATCAAACTTAACTTGAGGGTCGCCATAGGTGCCGTCACCCCCCGCCGCACAATAGGTGCATTTTAAATTACAGAGTTGGGTTGCATTTACGGTGATGGTTCGAATTTTTTGAGCAAGCGTAGAGGTTTTGCAGCTCTCACTAACAGATTCAGACCAAGACTTTAGTTCAGTTAATTCTTCAGATTGCTTACCCGCTTCAAAGGAATCGACAAGCGAAGGGCTCAAGCGAGCCACCTCAAGATTCACATTGTGAAACCCTACAAATTCATTTGGCCCCGTTTTAAAGATGGAAACATTTCCGAATTGAGCTGGTGTCATTTTGACTTCGAATTCCCCTTCTTCATTGCTGCTTTACCAGAATTGCAAAAAGAGTGCCTCGCATTTTAGAACAATTGGCTCCGGGGACTGAGAATATGACCATCAGCCCTGTCTTCATTTCACGAGCCCATGAAAGTATTATCATACAACGAAGGGGCAATAGGATTGCCCCTGAGTGTTAATTCATCTTGGTTTTGACTTTAAAGCTCGCCGAGGAAGAGCAGACATGCCCCTCTGCGCCTGAGGACACACAAGACATCTTACCGCAGTCCATAGAGATGATTTTATTGTCTTTATTAAGCTCTTTTAGTTCCTTTTTCCAATCGGCACAGGCTTTTTTCCAAGAGCCGCGGGCTTCCTTAATTAAAACACTCGGATCGCCTTCGATCTCTGCGCTTCCGCTGACGATCTCGAACAATCTGTCTCCCTTGGCGACTGAATCGCCCTTTCGAATAGAGATTGTCGTCTCTTCGTTCGTTGGTATATCGGTTACGGCCGTCTTTTGCGCCAAAGAAAGAGTCGCATTTAAGCTGATTGCAACACAAATCCAAACACTTATTTTTCTCATTGAAACTATCTCCTATTTTTTAAAAATCAGGTCGATTTCTTCTGGCTCTTGCGTCTCTTTTTCAGACCAGAAACCTTGGGTTTTTAACTCAGACGTAGAAACTTTTCTTAATTCGACTTCGTCGGTCCATGGAAAATCTCTCACCTGATCAAATCTCGTGGCTTCGTTCATAAAGGCCAGCCATGCCGGCAGCGAGCCACTTGCTCCTGTTAAACCGGTAGACGTATTGTTATCGAACCCAGTCCATACGACAGTTAATAAATCGGGGGTGAAGCCGACAAACCAGGTGTCGCGATTTTCGTTCGTCGTACCGGTCTTACCTGCAACAACCTTAGGAAATCCCGATAAGGTAATTCGTCTCGCCGTACCACTAATAGAGGTCTGCTTTAGCATACCAATCAGAGTTTGAGTTGCTGTCGAAGACAATTTGTTGTCAATGGGACGATCGTTTCCATCCCAAACAATTTTTCCCTCTGGGTCAGTGATATAATCCAAAAAAGTAATATCCAGATAACTTCCGAAGCGCGCAATAGTCATGTAAGACTGCAGGAGTTCCAGAGGACGCAACTCAAGGGCCCCCAAACTGAGTGAGGGGACCGCGGGCAGATCCGACTGTACTCCCAATTCTTTAGCCGTCTCAATAATAGGATTCAGGCCAATATCAACGGCCAGCTGAGCCGTTGCCAGATTGAGACTCTCCTTTAAACCAAAATACATCGGAACTTTTCCGAAGAATTTATGATCATAATTTGCAGGAGACCACTTTTGTTTTCCATAAGAATAGGTGAACGGCTCGTCCTTTAATTCTGAAATAGGGCTGAATTTCTCTTCATCCGACTCTAATGCTGTCAAATAGACAATTGGCTTAAAAGTAGAACCGACTTGCCGTTTTGAAGTGAGAATACGGTTAAACTGGGTAGTTCGATAAGAGCGGCCTCCGACCACGGCGCGCACGCCGCCCGTTTCAATATCCACGGATACCAAGGCGCTCTCTAGGTTTATTTTTTTTGTTTCTCTCACTTTTTTAATTACGGCGTTTTGACTTTCGATAGATTCAAGACTCTTAACAACAGCCGCCTGAGCCGCTTCTTGCAGTCGCAGATCAAGAGTGGTGAATAAGCGATAACCGGAGAGATCCGAAATACCTGACTTCTTTGCTTGCTCCACTGCGGCCTGGAGGAAGTAAGGGAGAGTTGTATAAAGTTTAATATTT
Organism: Pseudomonadota bacterium; assembly: GCA_041178425.1. Lineage (GTDB taxonomy): Bacteria > Bdellovibrionota > Bdellovibrionia > Bdellovibrionales > Bdellovibrionaceae > CAUJGP01. The sequence goes on from JBEGVH010000010.1 coordinate 96,704, forward strand.
TCATTTTGAGGAAGAGGCTCTCCTTCAGCTTGCTTTTTTTCCTCAGATGAAATTAATTTTTGTTCTTCCATTTTCTCAAGCACAACAGAGCGTCGCGCCATCGCTTTCTCAGGATTTTTAAATGGACTGTATTGTCCAGGACTGTTGACAATCGCCGCGAGTAGACTGCATTGGCCAAGAGTTAGATCAGAGACTGACTTTTGAAAATAATAACGACTGGCGGCTCCATAACCTCGAACCTGATAGGGACCCTGTTGACCCATGTAAATAACATTAAGGTAGGTTTCTAAAATCAAATCTTTGTCGAGATGATGCTCTATTAAAAGAGCCATGACAAATTCGAGGGCTTTACGCTTAATTGTTTTCTCAGGTGTTAAGAAGTAGTTTTTGATTAATTGCTGAGTTAAAGTGCTTCCTCCTTGCGCCTTTCGCCCCTCAACAAGATTAACAAAGACCGCTCTCATGATACCAATCGGACTTACACCCCGATGCTCCAAAAACTTTGCATCTTCGATGGCAATAATGGCATTCAAGCAGGACACCGGAATCTCGGGAAGACCGTGCTCCTCTCGCAAAATTGGCTCCCCTCCAAGGTATTGGGCCACCACCTGGGGAGCAACAATAAAATGCGATCTCGCTTGAGAGGGCTCACCATCAAAAATACCCTTAATGAGATTTGAAGAATCGATCCAAAGTGTCTCTACCCAAGGTTGACGAAACAACGGATGCTCCCCCTTATCCCAAACCACTCGCAGGCAGTGATCCCCTTCGATGATTTCATGACCTTCAGGTAAATAGGCCGAGCACTGAGCCCCCTCCAGAAAGGCAAAATCTCCAGGAAAGAGACTTTGCTGGGCCGTTCTTGATCGAAGGGATTTAGCAAGTTGTTCTCTTAAGGCTTCGATTGGGATTGTATCGCCGACCTTCCAATGTCCTATATGAGAATAGAAGATGGTAGGCTGCAGGAGCTGCTTTTGCTGCATCTTAAGAAGCATGTCTTGATCTACTTTATAAACAAAGAGACCACCCGCAATGATGATTAGCGTCACTAGAATGAGAAATCCTAGCACCGCGAAAATGACAAAACCTCTCTTGTTGTTTTTCTGATGAGTCATGACCTTGACATTAGAAACAGACCCTCGTTTAGTCAAAGCCTTACCCCAAGCAAAATTCACCAAAATAAAACAAATTTGGTGTTTTGCTCCGAGGAAGCCTAAGGAGTTATATGAAGCTAACCCCAAATCAAATACAAGCGATCGTAGAAAAGGTTTTCAAACACTGGAAGGTCAAGAATATTGCAACCTTCAAAGAAGATGAAAAAAAGGTGCTCCTAAGAGGAATTGAGCTCCTCAAGCTTGAACTGCAAAAGGAGTCGGACCTCGACAAAGAGGTCAACAAAAAACTCGATGAACTGGAACGATCGAACCCAGGTGAGTTTCAACGCCACAAAATGTTTCAACTTGTAAAAACAAAATTGGCAAAAGAAAAAAAGGTGGTCCTATGATTTTGTCGGAAGAACGCCAACTCCACTTCGCTCGAGTTCTGACTGATGAACTCTGGAATGACGACCTCGTCGATTACTCTGATGATGATCTCGCACTAAGGGTGGCTCGCCAAGCGATCACTGAATTTGTTAAAGAGGATCTAGAAATCGATCAAAAAGCGAGAGAAAAAGTAGCAAGCTTAAAACGTTCTGTGATAGAAAGCTCCCCCGAGTGGGAAATCCTATACAAAAAATATTATGAAGAAGAGAGGAATCGTCGTGGCAGCAAATAAAAAACAAAAAAATAAGCCAGCAAAAAAAGCAACCCCAAAGAAGGTCACTGCAAAGAAGTCTTCTGCGAAGGTGGCTAAGCCGAAGGCAACCAAAACCAAGATCGTAAAAAAAGTGAGCCCAGCAAAAAAGGCAAAATCGGCTAAGAAGACAGCGACGAACAAGAAAAAACCGACCAAATCATCTCCCAAAGCTGTCGCTAAAGCGAAAAAATTGACCCCAACAAAGACCGCTAGCAAAAAGCCGGCAGCTACTAAACCTACCACCGCCAAAACAAAAGCTTGGATGAAGCCGCTGGATGATCGCCTCTTAGTTGAACTCATCGAAGCCGACCAAGTCAGCCAAGGCGGAATCATTCTCGTTGATTCATCAATTCAACCTGAAAATCTTGAGGGCTTTGTCACTGCGATCGGGCGCGGTCACCAAAATAAAAAAGGCCGTATTCATCCGATTGAGCTCAAAGTTGGAGATAAAATTATTTTTTCCAAATACGCAGGTGACAAGGTCTCCCATAATGGTGTTAATTTTGTAATTATTCGCGAAACTGACGTATTAGGCTTCGCTGCCAATTAAATATTGGGTGCTCTAGGGAGGGGTTAGAATGTTTAGAAGATCACTTTTATTGATTTCAAGTTCTGTTTTGATGCTTCAACAGTCCGCGATGGGGATGATGCTCGACTGGAAAGGGCAATACCGAATCGAGTATGTTGAGGTGGATAAAAGTGAAATGACGTCGGGTAGTCGAAAAGGCTACCTTCTCAACAATCTCGTCTTGATGCCTCACATTCTTCCCAGCGATGGAGTGGAAATCGTAGGGAGAATTCATCTTACCGAAAACTCTGACCCCCGCTATACGAATTCACAGATGGGGTCAGTGTGGGGTAACAGCACTCGCGCCAAGACGGATCCACCATCTTCATCATCATATATCGATGACTCAAACGCACTGGCTCAGTTCCGACCAAAAACTCCTCTTGCTGTGAGCCAAATGTATCTCAAGCTTGATCAGGAATGGGGCTCTCTTGTGGTAGGACGCGCTCCTGTTCAGTTTGGCCTCGGCATTACTCACAATGCAGGCAATGATCCGTTTTCTCATTGGTACGATACTCGCGATATTCTTGCCTACAAAATGCATATCGGAAACCTTTTCATCATGCCCTCTATTAGCAAGCAATTGGCAGACGACTTTCAACTTGGAAACGAGATTACAAATCAAACCATTCACCTGGAATACAAAAATCCCGACACGGGAGATTGGCTAGGTCTTTTCTATGAGACGACAAGAGCCAATCCTAATGCGAATGATATTCCATTGGCGCGCCTAAATGGCGCTAACCTTAGTGGCTCGATGAGTTTGAATTCGTACAATATTATTCTTGGTAAAGACTTTTCTCAGTTCAACTTTAGAGTCGAAGGTGGTTTTCAATCGGGATCAACGGGTGCCGTTACTGCTACCGCCAAAGATATTAAAGTTAGTAGCTACGCCGTGGTGAGTGAGTTTAATATTTTTCCTACTGATAGCAAAAATACTTGGACCGTTAAAGCGGGCTCCGTCAGCGGCGACAACCCCGACACCGAAGACTTTGAGGGCTACCTTCTTGATCGCAATTACGACTTAGCCTTCGTGCTATTTAACCATGCTGTAGGCAGTAGCACAGATATTTTTAAAACAAAACTTGGCCATGCCGATCCGGGCCCATACACCTTGCGAAACAGCGCTGATGATGAATTCGTAAGCAATGTATTGTTCATTGCGCCACAATGGACACGACAGCTTGCCGATCGCTGGAATATGAGAAATACTTTGATCGCTGCGCGCTTGAATAATACTCGCATGACTGTTGGAAACTCTGTTGAAGACATTAGTAGCGACGTAGGCTTTGAGTGGGACCTTGGGTTTAGCTTCAAAGCCAGCGACAATATGGAGTGGAGATTCAACTCGGGACTCTTGGTGCCTGGAAAGGCTTTCAAGATGGGGTCTGCTGATTTGAAGACTTCAACAATATTAGGTTTAAACACTGCGGCCGCCATCACATTTTAAAGACATTTTATTTATTCAACTTGATAAGCATCTTTGATAGCAACTTGTTAACAGCTCGTTTGGCGGCCGTTCTTTTCTAGATCGACAACGCCCTTGAAGATCAAGGGCGTATTGGCTTGTAAAACAATATAAAATCACTCAAGCCATGTTGCTCAACAATTCCAAGCCGAACATTTTCTTTGGGCGGTTTTTTCCAAAAGACTGATTTGTTTCTGATGGCACAACCCAGTGGACTCTTTCCGGTAAAATCGGCTCCTTCAGCGGAACAGGGAATTCTATTCACTTCGGGCTCTCGATCAGACTTTGCCAAAGGAACGGCAGTGACCGAGAGAAATCGAACATCTTCAGGATTATTTTTTAGTCGCTGAATCGGGTTATTCTTAATGAGCTGCGAAGAATAAACATGAGGAACCACAACTGCGATTCTCTTGTTTTTATACGGATCACTATTCCAAAGTGTCTTCAAAGCCTCTTCTTCCTTTTTGAGATCAAGAACTTGTTCTTGGAATCCCCAAGGCGCTTTTAGATTCAATCCTTGCTCGATAATAATTTCGTCGAACTTCCATCCAGGTTCTCGCGCTGCCAAAATAAAATCGCGCCAAATCTCTAGGTGCTCAGGTTCTTCAGGATCCACACCTAAAAAGACAATATTATGATCTTTTATTTCTTGGCGGAGTCGCATGAGAATAGATTGACTCACCTCTTGAGCATTTTGAAATTCACTCAACTTAATTTTGGCCAAGGGTTTACCCTGGAGCCCAAGTTGAATAACCCATACAAGAGCGGCGACAGACACGAGACCAACAAAGGTAATATAAAGGTATTTCATATGGGCTGTTTGCGCTTTTGGGCTCAAACTGTCAAGAATGGTTCATACCCCACCAGCGTTATATTGCTTCCAATTCACTAAAATGACTTGGGATTTAAGCCGCCCCCAAAAAACTCACGATTATCAACCCCGCCCCAAGAAAAGCCCTAGACATTTCATCCGTACGCCCTTAAAAGCTCAAAAAAAGGACTTGATCCCATGAGACAGGTACCCACATTTAAATATTTAATCATCGGCAATGGTCGAACCGCTCATCATATGCGTTTCTACCTTACTCACCTCGGTCACCTGGTTGAGGGATGGCATTACACCACCCAATCTGTAGACCAATTAAAATATTTAGCAACTTGGAGTGATCGAACCTTAATCCTTATCAAAGATTCTGCGATGGAGGAGTTCGTTGAACAATTCGCTTTTTTAAGAGCTTCCAAAACCATTCATTTTTCGGGAGCCCTCGATATTCCTGGTCTTGCTAATGTACACCCACTCATTAGTTTTAGCCACGATCTCTTCGACCTAGAATTTTATAAACGTATTCCCTTTGCTATTTTTGCAACGAATCCTATCGCCTTGACTACTCTCTTACCAGGCCTTCCCAATCCAAGCTTTATCATTCCAAAAAATCAAAAAGCTCTTTATCACGGTTTGTGTGTTACTAGTGGGAACTTTACGGTTTTACTTTGGCAAATCATTGGCAAAACCTTTTTGGAGACACTCGGAGTTACTAGTGCCCATCTGGTTCCGTATCTCGAGAGTGTCACTAGCAATTTGAAAACACAATGGGACAACGCTCTCACGGGCCCAATTGCTCGTCGCGACTCAAAAACACTTTTAAAGAACTACTCGGCAATAAAAGAAACTCCACTCAAGGAACTTTTTGAGGCCCATGTCAGAATTGCCTGGCCCGAATTTAGTTCAGAACACTTTGACCAACGATAAGGAAAGAAAAATTATGGCACCCATAAAAGTTAAATCCGTTCTTGATTTTCAACGTAAAAAGCAAGCTCATCAAAAAATCACTATGCTCACTTGCTACGATTCATGGTCAGCCAAAATTCTTGATGACTCTAAAATCGATTGCCTACTTATCGGCGACAGCGTTGCCATGGTTCAACACGGTCACAAAACTACTATACCAGCCACGAACGATCTGATGGCCTTGCATTGTGAAGCTGTTGTTCGCGGCGCTCCCAATCAGTTTCTTATTGGAGATCTGCCCTTCATGAGCTATCGCAAATCGTTTGCCAGCAGTGTAGAAGCTGCGGAAAAACTGATGAGAACGGGCGTTCATGCTGTTAAACTTGAAGGGGCCGAGGGCAATATTGATCTGGTTAAACACTTGGTACAGTCGGGTATCCCCGTTATGGGTCACATCGGGCTCACTCCCCAGGCGATTTACCAAATGGGAGGCTTTAGAGTTCAAGGAAAAAGCCCTGAGGCCGCAGAGCAGTTAAAAAAACAAGCCTTGGCCCTTGAAGAGGCTGGTTGCTTTTCGCTTGTTCTGGAGTGTGTTCCCGCTCAACTTGCTAATCACATAACTCAAAGCTTGAAAATTCCAACCATTGGCATAGGTGCTGGCGCTGGGACCGACGGACAGGTTTTGGTTCTCCATGATATGTTGGGCCTCAATAAGGAATTTAGCCCCCGTTTTGTACGCAAATATCTCAATGGAGTTGAGCTAATCCAGTCGGCTATTAATGATTTTATTGAAGACGTCGAGACGAATCAGTTTCCTACGGAACAAGAGTCATACACATGATAAAAATTTTGGAAACAACAAAAGAGCTACAGGACTACCGAAAAACGCTCAACGGTCTCGTCGGGTTTGTTCCAACCATGGGTGCTCTGCACGCCGGGCATGCTTCATTATTGAAAGAAGCTCGCGAAAAATGTGATCATGTGATTCTCAGTATTTTCGTTAATCCCACCCAATTTAATGACCCAAAAGACCTCGAAAAATATCCTCGCACTTTTGATGCCGATCGAGATTTAGCAGAAAAAGAAGGTGTTGATGCTATTTTTTATCCGCAAATGGCTGATCTTTATCCCGATGGCTATCGGTATGAAGTTCGTGAGAAACAATGGAGCCAACACTTTTGCGGCGCCCATAGGGCAGGCCATTTCGAAGGGGTTCTCACGATTGTCTTAAAACTATTTAACTTGGTACAACCTGATTTCGCGTTTTTCGGAGAAAAAGATTATCAACAACTCCGTTTGATTCAAGATATGGTGAACGCTTTTTTTCTCCCTCTTACTGTTGTGCCTGTTCCCACATTACGCGAATCTGATGGTTTAGCGATGAGCTCTAGAAATACTCGCCTGACTCCCGAAGAGAAAGAACGAGCCCCTCAACTCTATAGAATTATCTCCTCGTCCCCATCGGCTCCTCAAGCAAAAAAACTATTAGAGGAAGCCGGCTTTGTTGTAGATTACATCGAGGATTGGGAAGGTCGAAGGCTAGCCGCAATTCACCTAGGCTCAGTGAGGTTAATTGATAATGTTAAAATCTAGAAATAAACACATTTTATTTTTGATGAGTGGCTCCATTGCTGCCTACAAAAGCTGTCATGTTATTTCACAGCTCGTTCAAAAGGGCCACCAGGTTCAGGTCGTCACCACGCCTTCGGCGATGAATTTTATTGGTGCTGCCACCCTCGAGGGGCTGACCGGACGCCCGGTTGTTTGTGATCTTTACGCTCCCAACCACATGATGGAGCACATTCACCTTGCTCGTTGGGCCGATTTAGTAATCCTTTGCCCAGCGACGGCCAACACCATCAACAAAATGGCCCAAGGAATTGGTGACGATCTCGTTACAAGCTTATTTTTGGCGCATGATTTTAAGAAACCTTTTCTCATTGCTCCTGCCATGAATACGGCTATGTACGAGCACCCCCTTACCCAGGCATCATTAGAAAAACTGAAGGCCCTTGGGCTTAAAATTCTTGCAACTGGAGCAGGAGCCCTGGCTTGTGGTGAGGTCGGAGCGGGGCGACTGCTGGAGCCTGAACAAATTATCGATTGCATCACAAGAGAACTGGAGTTCTTACAATTGACTGAAAGATTGGAATCTCCCAATTCCTCCAAAACAACAGCTCGAAAAATTCTCATTACCAGTGGGGGCACCCAGGAACCTATCGATGCTATGAGGGTCATCACCAACCTTAGCACTGGCCAAACGGGCGCATTCTTAGCTGAAGTATTTTATGATTTTGGTTTTGAAGTTTTTTACTTGGGCGCTGCTAACGGCGCTAGACCCCAGCGCCCATGCCACCAGTTGAGCTTTAAGACTTTTAATGACCTCAACGACCAAGTGAAATCACTCCTTCAATCTCATTCATTTTTTGGAGTCATTCATGCTGCTGCAGTGAGTGACTTTCATGTATCTCGACTCACCATTGGAGACGTGACCTCGGAGCCAGTAAACGGCAAATTACCTTCGAATCAAAAACTAGTCATCGAACTCGAACCAAACTTTAAGATTTTGCCCCGACTGAAAAGTTATTCGATGAACCCTGCCCTGACAATCGTTGGTTTTAAATACACTGCTACCGAAAACTCTGAAGCGAAGACCAAAGCCGTTCATAAACTCTTTCAAGAAGGAGGAGTTGATTGGGTGGTCCATAATGATCAGGCTGACATCGATAAACAGAGAGGCCTGCATCGCTTCACCTTACACTCACAGCATCATTCTTTGCCACTACCAAATAAGATGAGCTTGGCGGAATGCCTCTGCGAAAAATTTCAAATTTCAAGTGAAAACCGGGAGATTAACTTATGATATTAGCTCTGGATGTTGGAAACAGCCAAATCTTTGGTGGCGTTGTTCACCAAGATAAAATTATTTTGAGATTCAGAAAAACCTCGAAAACCGGTGCTTCTTCTGATGAATACGGCCTCTTTTTGCGATCGGTTTTAAGAGAAAATGGTATCGATCCATCCGATATTACGGAAATTGCCCTTTGTTCGGTGGTTCCAGAGGTTGTCTATTCACTGAGAGGAGCCTGCCGGAAGTATTTTGAGATCACACCCTTTTCTATTCAGCCAGGAGTTAAAACGGGCCTGAAAATAAAATACCGAAACCCCATCGAGGTGGGAGCTGATCGTATTGCAAATGCCATCGCAGGAATTCATCTGTACGCTGATCGCCCCCTCATTATCGTGGATCTCGGCACGGCAACCACATTTTGCGCTATCAACAGCGACAAGGATTATCTTGGTGGCGTGATTATCGCAGGACTAAGACTCTCTATGGAAGCGCTAGAAGCTAAAACTGCGAAGTTGCCATCGGTGGAAATTTTGACCATGAGTGAGACTCTTGGCCGATCGACAACAGAATCTCTTCAATCAGGTCTTTACTATGGTCATATGGGCCAGATTAGAGAAATTACACAACGGTTGACCAGAGAGTGTTTTCCCAATGAAAAGCCCTTTGTCATTGGCACAGGAGGCTTCGCTGGCCTTTTTGAAAAAGAAAAAGTTTTTGATGTTATTCACCCTGATCTGGTTTTGACGGGCTTAATTCAAGCATTAAAATTAAATTCTCAAGGAGCTTAAAATGAACGTAGAAATGTTAAAATGTAAAATTCATCGAGCCACAGTGACGGATGCAGACCTTAACTACGAAGGCTCCATCTCAATTTGCCCAAAACTAATTAAATCGAGTGGACTCCTTCTCAACGAGAAGGTTGATATCTATAACTGTAATAACGGGGCTCGTTTTTCAACCTACGTTATTCCCGGAAAAAATGGCGAAATTTGTCTAAATGGTGCCGCTGCTCGACATGTCCATACCGGCGACATTGTCATCATCGTTAGTTATTGCAATATGCCCCTAGAAGAAGCCAAGAAACACGTCCCTACCGTAGTCTTTGTTGATCCTAAAAACCGCCTTAAAACCATTAAAAGCAAGGGCTAAAGACTTTTTACTAAAACGATCGATTAAAGATTCTTTATTTAGAAGCCGCACACAAATAAGTGCGGTTTCTATGCTTTTTGGCTTATTTATTGCTACTTTCTCCTGCTCACAGTCCGCAGGAGGCCTACTTGAGAAACCTATTGGTTCTTTTATCTTTCTTCATTTTCACAGACGCACAGGCGTTTCTCTTCGATAACCAAGAAATCGACATCGACCACACCCGCGGCCCCTATGCCTGGAAAATCAAAAAAGATCACTGGGACATGTCTGACGAACTTGGCTATGGTCGCTTTGTAACAACTCTTGGTGAAGCTGTTGCTGCGGGCAAGTGCCGTAACGTCACCGATTGCATGAATTCAACCGCAAATATCTATCGCAGCTCCGATCCAAAAGACCTCATTTTTAAGGCTGATTGCGCTGACTGGACATACCTTCTGAGAGCTTACTACGCTTGGAAAAACAACCTGCCTTTTGCGGTCACAACAATGATTCCCCATCCGTCCAATCCCGAAAATATGACTGATCTTCGTTATACACCTTTTGGAAATATTGTAAGCGAACGAGTTGATCTGGTCTCGACATTTTGGGGATATCCAGACGCTCGCCAACTTTTTACAGAAATTATTCCAAGCCTCATATCTACCGCAAATATTCGCACTCACCAGGACAACGTTGTCGAGAATCTGTGGAGCGACTTCTATCCCATTAGCATCAACTCAAAAAGTCTTCGCCCTGGCACAACTATTTATGATCCTTTCGGACATGTGGTTGTGGTTTATAGAATTTCGGAGGATGGTCACATTTACTATGTTGATGCTCACACAGACAATAATTTGACCGTTGGGGTTTTTAACGAGAAATTTGTCAGAACTCATCCCTTAATTGGAGGTGGTTTTAAGAATTGGCGCCCAATCAAACTTGTAGACTACAGCCGTGATAGCAGTGGGATTTTAAACGGTGGCAAGTTAGTGGCGCTTTCTAATTCTCAGATCAGTGACTTTTCAGAAGTTCAATATTTTGGAAGCAGACAACGCTCAAACCGAAACTGGAAATTAGCCCAATTTGCAGTAGAAGACAAAAACGTCACATTTTACGAGTATGTTCAAGCTCAGATGAGTTCGGGAGGACTGCATATCAACCCCCTCAATGAACTCAAAGACCGTCTTGGGGAAATTTGCCAAACAATGCAGGCTCGCAGTCGGTCAGTAGAATCAGCGCGTGTAAATAAAATCTACCTCGCTGAACACCCCGAGAAGCTTCCTTTTAACATCTACGTTGCCAGTGGTGAGTGGGAAACTTATAGCAGCCCCTCTCGAGACACCGTTCTTAGAATTTTGTATTCAACTCTTTTAGCACGAACTAAGACCTGGATCGAAATGTGGAAAAATCAAAGCAGTCACTTGGTCTATAACGGACAGAATTTAGTGGATGATTTGAAATCTAATTACATTGCAATTTCAAATCAATGTGTCATTACCTACTATAATAGCAGAGGTAGCAAGAAGAAACTTACTCTTGAGGATGCTCGATTGCGTTTGCCACAAATGTCTTTCGACGCCTACCATTGTCCTGAACTTCGTTGGGGTGCTACACAGGAAACTAGTGAAGGATCTACTTGCAGCACAAACGCCAATAAGAATCACTGGTACAAACAAGAGCAATACATCAGAAATCAGTTGGAAAGAAGGTTCGATATAAGAATGGACTATGATGCTGATGAACTCTCACGTTTACCTCCCGGGGTTGGCTCGCGCAACGTGCCCGAAACGGATATTTTAAAGTATCTGAACTCTTTGAATGAACCACTAGGTGAGCACCTCTAGGATAATCCCAATACCTTCGGACTCACTGCCCAAATAAGTTTAGCCGATTTGGCGTCGAAACTTTGACTAGTTTCGATTGCCAAGGCGCCACCTTTCTTTAGAGTTATTCGGCTCTCTCGAGAACCAAAAATAAGCCAACTTGCCAAAATGCTCAGTTGCGGCTCGTGCCCTACCAAGATAACTTTTTTTGCATTTTTAATAACATTACTCCTATACCATCGAAGAAACTCCTCTGGTTTTCCATTCGGCATAAGTGCATCGCAAGAGAGTTGTCTTGTTTTTGGATAAAACCCCTTGAGAATTAAGGCCGTCTCTTGTGCCCTCAGAAAGGGTGAACAGATAATAAAATCTACAGCTCCAATCAGGTCCCTAATTTTTTTTGCCGATCTTCTGAATTTTTTCTTACCGTCTTTAGTGAGTGGCCGAAGGCTATCGTCGAGACTTTCTAATATAAAGGTTTTACGATCCTCTGCAATTGCATGTCGCACCAAAAATAGTTCCACGGTCCATCCCTCCATTAACAATTAACTTGTAAACTCATTGTGTTTGATTTGGCAAATGCGCATTGATTATTGTCTCAAATACAACCTCACTAGGCGTGACCATCAGAATGCCCCTCCATAAAAGGCCTTGCGCATTTAAGGACGGCCAATCCATAATTGGTTCATGTTAAGAAGTCTAAAAAAATTAAGTCAAATGATTGAAAAGGACCCTGATCTCCAAGCAATTATTAGATCAGAGGTTCTTTGTGAAATCCCTTATAAAGACCAGTTGTTTCCAATTCACGCCTTCACTCTCGGATCAGAGAACCCGAAACATCCTGTCTTATTTATCACGGGCGGAATCCACGGGCTTGAACGAATCGGCGTTCAGGTTGTTTGGAGCTTATTGAAAACCACGGTCGACCGGCTTCGCTGGGACCAATCTCTCAGAGACAACCTTAAAAATATCCGAATCGCTGCGATTCCATTAGTTAATCCAGTTGGCTTCGAACGAGCCTCAAGAAGCAACGGTAATGATGTTGATCTCATGAGAAATTCACCAATAACGGCGACGACTCGTGTTCCACCATTACTCGGAGGCCATCGCTGGAGCAAACAGCTACCGTGGCATCGAGGGGAACCCGGAAAATTAGAATTAGAAAATCAGGCCCTCTATAACTATTTTTTTCAACAAGCTGGGCAAAGCTCTTGTGTTATTTCTGTCGACTTTCACTCCGGGTTTGGCATGAAAGATAGACTCTGGTTTCCGTATTCACACACCGTTGAACCTTTTGAGTTTCTGCCCGAGATGAATGCCCTAACTCACCTATTCGAACAAACGTATCCATACCATATTTATCAAATTGAACCCCAGTCTCAGGGTTATCTAATGAGTGGTGATATGTGGGATTATATGCTCATTGAATTTATGAAGTCGAACCCAAATCCCTATCTTCCGCTAACTCTCGAAATGGGATCTTGGACGTGGGTAAGAAAAAACCCTATACAAATGTTCTCGAGAGGCGGCTTTTTTAATCCTATCAAAGAGCACCGATTAAAGCGAACCTACCGCCGGCACAATCTTTTGTTTGAATTTCTGATGAGAACCTTACGCTCTAAAGAGGCATGGTTGTTACCCAATGAAAAAGCGCGTCTCTCACAACGACGCAAAGGTCTGGAACGCTGGTATGAAAAATAGATTTGTTCTTATAAGAGGCTTGGCTCGCGGGAATGCCCATTGGGCCGACTTCACAAATAACCTTATTTCAATTCATCCCAATTTAACCATCGAATTGCTGGAAATTCCTGGAAATGGCGATCGTAACAGAGAAGTGACTCCCATCGATGCCTCGCAAATTATTGAACATTTCCGACGGGACCTCAATTTAGCACAAAGCTGCTCACCGGTGCGACTGATTGGAATTTCATTAGGAGGTATGCTCGCCCTAAAGTGGGCAGAGCTCTATCCTCAAGATCTTGAATCTGTATTTGTTATCAACTCAAGCCTCCGACAGTTTTCTTCTCCCTTTGAACGTCTTTCTCCGGGCATCTATACTTTGCTACTAAAGGCTTTGCTTTCCGCAAACCCTAGAAAAAGGGAATCCTTGGTTCTCAAAATGATAGTGAATAACCCGCAAATCAGAAAACAATATCTCAATCAATTCACCGAACTTTCGATTCAAAATCCAATAAGCCTCCAAAATTTTATTCGTCAGCTTCTCTTGGCTGCATCTATCAATGTTTCTCTTTCACCCACTGTGCCCCTACGAGTTATCACTTCAAAAAAAGATAAGATGGTTCATTTTCGTAGCTCCCTAAAAATCGCACAAGCCTTCGCTGGAAAACTCCACATTCACCCAACAGCCGGTCATGACATCCCTTTGGACGACCCGGAATGGCTCGCCGAAATTCTCTTAGACGGGTACACCTGCTAACGAGGGCTTCCTTCTATATGAAGGCGATGACTTTATCTTCGCAGAAGGCGAGAGAATAAATTTTAAGCTCAAATCATCGACGATGGAGTCGCTCCCATAAAAACCGAAAGATAGATCCTGGTTTTTAATACTCCTCAAAATAGAGTCCTCTTTGCACTTCGAACTAATGAGCGTTTTCCAAGAAGAAATTTGACGTCGATGGTGAAGATCGCTATTGGCGAGCATCGGCAACCCGCTTCGAAAGACCTCCTCAAATAGCTGCACTCCACTGGCGACCTCCCAGCAATCGATCCATTCGCTCAGCACGTTTCTGTCATTCCAGAGCTGGAGCGTTGGAATGTAAGAGGGATCTAGCGTGAAAACAGGATGAGCCGCCACGCTCACGGCTCCCTGCGATTTAATGGCTTTCAGTATTTCTCTTATATCTAGATCAGGATCCACCCATTTTCTTACCCCTAGACCTAGAACATGAGCGGAACGCTGAGTTCTGAGCGCATTCTTTGTGACTTCAATGCCTGGGATTACAAGCATTCGGTACTGCCGCCAAGCTCGAAAAGCCTCACGTTCAATCTCGGCGATATATTCGTCAAAACGTTCCTCAGTGAGGGTTCTCTCAAGCCAATGCGCAGCCTTTCCAAGAAAGGACTGTGTCTCACAAACATGATCGGTAATCGCAATAACCCTAAAACCTCGTTCACCATAGAGATCAACAACTTCTGAGATTGAATGCCTACCATCACTCCAACGACTATGAATATGCAAATCAGAAAGTAGCATTGGTTGCGCCCTCCCAATTTAAATTCAACCCGTTGCACCAGCTACGACAGTATTCCATTTCACTAGCAGTGTTCTTTATAAAAATTGGAGGGTGTATTTCGAGACTCGCACTCAACTCTTTCTGGTTACTTAATTTAAACAAGTGGGTCGGCAGAAAATCGTCATCGATATAGGCAACAGCCCTTGTCGGAGAGTATCTAATTCGGATTGGTTGAATAGGAATTCCCAGTTCATGGGCAATCTCAAAGCAGCCCCTGCGCCACACCTTCTCTTCTGATGCACTCGTTGTACCTGAGGGGAACAACACTATTTTTTTATTGGCCTCTTCGAGTTGTTTTTTTATCTCTTGCCGCACTGAACTTCTTGACTCTACAGAACTCCGTTTTACAAAAACCGTCTCGCCCTTCCTCGCGGCAGCACCAAAAACCGGCCAATCGGCCACTTCGCTCTTCGAAACGAAAACACATTCGCCATGATGAGACAAGATGAGTGGGATATCGATATAACTAATGTGATTCGAAACGATGAGCACTGGTCCTTCGCAGATGGGAGCGCCAAATACTTTTACTCTAAACTTTAAAAGCTCGAGGACCTTGTTGGCCCAGGATAATCTTTGATTTGGTGGCACAATAGAATCATTCTTACGCTTGCGAAGATATTGATATGTTACTGTTAAAATCTGTAAAGCTGGCACCATGCGGATAGTCTGCCTTTTCTCAACGCCATTGTATTGTTAGGTTTGTGTTAAGGTGGTAGGTGGTGCGTTACTACTTTTTTTATTTACCGCAAAAGAAGTCAGCTTAACCAAAAACTAACACGACAAATATTTTTTTTTAATTGATGGTATCATCAATGAAGTCACCACCGTGGTCATTCGTAGGACTAAGCACTGAACAGGGACAAGCCCGACCAGGGCTGATTGATTCTCCCTTTATTGCTCTTAAGTTTCTCGATGAGCGTTTTAAGTTCAATCAAAAAATTAATATTGAAGATCGCAAGGTGAAAACGAGGATCCCTGACGACGGCACTTTAGGCTTTATCAACTGGAGTTTTTATCATGATGCCCATCGGGCCATAAGGGATTTGCTCTTGCGGGGCAACCGAGTGGTTAACTGGGGAGGTGATCACAGCGTTGGAATGGCGACTGTTTCCGCCTTTTCTAATATTTATACCGATGGCTATATTCTCTGGATTGATGCCCATGCCGACTTAAATACAGCCGAATCGAGTCTAACCGGTAACTTTCACGGCATGCCGCTATCGATCCTGCTCGGTGTTGGCAATATTCCAAGCGATGAGGTTCGGCCCTACTGGAGCATACTTGATCCAAAGAAACTTATCTATTTTGGCCTGCGCGATGTAGACCCCTTCGAACGAGAAGTAATTGATTCACTTGGAATCACTTCATACTTTAGTAGCGAAATTAATTTCTCCTCCCTCGATTTTATTCTAAGTGAAATTTTGGAACAAATTGGCACCAATCCTCTCCATATTAGTTTTGATATCGACTCTATCGACCCCGAATTTGCCCCTAGCACAGGGGTGCCTGCAAGAGATGGTCTAAGTGACCTTCTTATCAATACTCTCGCAAAACACCTAGGCCGACTGACTCAATTGAAATCGGTTGATGTCGTTGAGATAAATCCACGCCTTGGATCATTTATAGAGGTCATTAAGACTTATTCTATTGCGTATCATTTCTTAGACCAAATTCTTGAATCAAATAAGGAGGGTTATTATGATTCAATACATTGCACAACTAAAAACAAATTACTCGTTTCGCCGTCGTGGAATACACCGTTTTGGCCCTAAATTTTCATTAAAATTTGAAGCGGGCCCCTACTTGGTCAAGACCGCTGAAACGAAGGCCGAACTCCTTCAGTGTTTGCGGTTACGCAATGAAGTTTTTAACCGCGAGTTTCGATCAGTGACTCACCTTGAGTATGATTTCGACGCTTTTGATTCGCATTGCGACCATATTATTATTCTTCATCAGCCGACACAAAAAGTGGTAGGAACCTACCGCCTCAACTCAACGCTGTTTTCAAAGAAATTTTACACATTCACTGAATTTGAGATTAAACACTTTCGATCACTATCGGGCCCGGTTCTCGAGCTAGGAAGAGCTTGCATTCAAAAAGACCATCGAAGAGGAATCGTTATAAGCCTTCTATGGCGAGGGATTGCCGAATATATGAAGATCTCTAACTCAAAAACACTGATTGGCTGTTCGAGTATTAAAATTTCAAATAGTCGAGAAGCCGCCCTCGTATATCAGTATTTATCTCATAAAGGTCATCTCGATTTTCGATACTGCGCTAAACCTAGAGCTAAATATGAAATGGATAGTTTTGCAGTTTGGTATGAGTACATGAAAGAGCATTACAGTGAGCGCCTCGAACAGGAAGCCGAAAGCTTACTACCACCTCTTTTAAAATCATACCTCAAGTTTGGATCTAAAATAATAGCAGAGCCAGCTTTTGATGAAGATTTCGATTGCATCGATCTACTGACGGTTCTCGATAAGGATAACCTCCTTAAGACCTCCGGCAAAAAATTTGTCGGCAATGAGCAGCGCGGCCCCTACGTAGAAGGTTGACTTGAATCGTTAGTCGGCATTTATTTGTGGCTCTCCAAAAAAAAGGGGGCCACTATGTTAGATTTAAAAACATTTGTTCGTGAAATTCCTGATTTCCCTAAACCCGGAATTCTTTTTCGCGATATTTCTCCCCTGTTGGCAGATCCCTTGAGGCTTGAGTTTATTGCCCATCGCCTTGTTGCAGACATTGATTTACAGAGCATCGATTGTTTTGCAGGTATCGAGAGCCGAGGCTTTATTCTTGCCATGCTCTTGGCGGCCCATTTTAAAAAAGGTTTCATCCCCATTCGCAAGGCCGGAAAGCTTCCCCCTCCAGTAGTCGCCGAAAGCTACGCGCTAGAATATGGAGAAGCCACTTTAGAAATGCAGCACGGTCA
This sequence comes from Pseudomonadota bacterium, assembly GCA_041178425.1. Taxonomy (GTDB): domain Bacteria; phylum Bdellovibrionota; class Bdellovibrionia; order Bdellovibrionales; family Bdellovibrionaceae; genus CAUJGP01. Next base: position 114,258 of record JBEGVH010000010.1, read on the forward strand.
GCAACGAATTGTAATCGTCGATGATGTCTTGGCGACAGGTGGCACATTGCAGGCCGCAATTAGCGTATCTCAACGTGCCGGGTACGAAGTGATCGATGTTCTTACTTTGATAAACCTTAAAGATCTAAATAAAATGACTTTTAAGGGTTCACCTGTGAAGCATCTACTGACTTATTAAAATTGCGGCAAGCGGCATCATATTCTTCCCACCAATGCTTGAGTCGATCCATATTTGTGATGCGAGGTTCATCTCCGGCTCCTGCCAGGTGGAGGTATTCATGCAGTAACGGCCTAAAATAAGGATGAGCACACTTATCGATCATTTCAACGGCTCGTTTCGCTGGAGATTTGATCTCAGTATTTAAAACAAGCCCCTGCTCGGTAACTACACATTTAATATCGTGTTCGGTATGATCAATGTGGCGAACATAGGGCATCACACAACTTACCACACGACCGTCTTTCATGGCCCGTATCGAAGGTGTGTGAACCATACTAATATAGGCATTACGAAGAAAGTCTCCACTCCCGCCAAGGCCATTAATAATTTTCGATCCATCGACATGAGTCGAATTGGCGTGCCCATAAATGTCGACTTCCACGGGCGTGTTCATCGCAATTACAAATAATCGCGATATAATTTCTGGTGAATTGGAAATCCATGTTGGGCGCAGAATCACTTTATCCCGGCATTTATCAAAAAGTTGATAAAACTTTTCCCAGGATTCTTTTGAAAAAGAGACGGCGGTGCTCGATGCCACTTCAAATTTATCATCATTTTCTACATAACGAAGCATTCCGTCTTGAAAGACCTCCGTCCAAAAACGAATTCGCTGAAAAGGAGAGTCATAGAGCTGGCCAACAATGGCATTCGCAATATTACCTACCCCTGATTGTATTGGCGGAATCTTGGGCCCCCAATTATATTTTTTTTGGCAATCAACAAGAAATCCCACAACATTCTCAGCAATTTTCTTATCAATTTCGGAGGTTTCTTTAAAACCAACTCCGTAATCTGGGATTCTAGATTCAACAACGGCAACCACTTTGTTGAGATCAATTGGAACGTGAAAAGAACCCACTCGATCACCTACATTGGTGATCGGCACTGGCCAGCCAACCCTAGGGTAAACTCGCGGCTGAGTCATGTCATGAAAACCAGTGTAATCGGGACTCGCCGTATTGATCTCTAAAATGATTTTTTTTGCTTTTACAAGGGCTTCTCCTGAGACACCCACAGAAGAGGTGAGAACCACTCCGCCGTTGGCAGTGATTCGCGAGGCCTCGACCACGGCCACATCAATGTCGCCATAAAAACCGTACATGAGGTTGCGAGCGAACTGCGATAAATGAATGTCATTAAACTCCATCGTGTGGTTGAGAATTCGCTTTCTTGCTTCGGGTGAAGACATATAGGGTGCACGCTTACTCACAAAAGGGGCTATTTGATTTTCAACATCTTCGGAGAGAGAAGCCCCACTCAATAAGGTGATTCGGTAGTCGGGATGATTTTCCGCGAAGTATTTACCGAGAGCAGGAATGAATACCTTAGGCTCGCCAGATTTTGTAAATCCACTGATAGCCATTGTTGCACCATTGGGTATTAATTTGACAGCCTCCTCGACTGGCATGAGTTTTCTGAGTAATTCTTTACATTCAACACGTTCACTGATCGTCGCCATGACTTGCACTCCAGGGTGATTCAAAAGGGAGTCTCTGTCATACTCCTCTCGATTAAAAACCACCCTCTCAAAATAAAAATGGGATGTTTTTTCTTGTCCTCTCCAAGAGGGCTAGCAAAGAAAAAGATAACTCCGCCATCAAGCCCAGTCATTTCAGACACTTAGTGGCGTTTTTGAATTTGCCAAAAGTCGGCCAATCGTGGTAATTCTAGCCTTCTATGACAACACAAAAAAATCAAAACCAATCGCCCTATTCTTCCGTAAAACCAGATGTGAATTTAGCTAAGCAAGAGGAATCGATTCTAGATTTCTGGGATCAAGAGAAAATCTTTGCGCAAACAATGGACCCAAACAAAAAGACTTATAGTTTTTACGATGGCCCTCCCTTTGCGACAGGACTTCCTCACTATGGTCACTTGCTTGCGGGGGTTTTGAAAGACGTTGTGCCACGATACTGGTCTATGAAGGGCTATAACGTTCCAAGACGTTTTGGTTGGGATTGTCATGGCCTCCCCGTCGAGTATGAAATTAACAAGGCTCACAAAATTGAAAGTCGCAAAGACGTTCTTAAAATGGGCGTGGCTCAATACAATGGCCTTTGCCGTTCCATCGTAAAAAGATATTCTGAAGAATGGAAAACAACGGTTCGTCGCGTGGGTCGCTGGGTAGATATGGAAAACCCCTACTTCACTATGGACGTGAGCTTCATGCAAAGTGTTTGGTGGGTGTTTCAAGAAATGTACAAAAAAGGCCTCATCTATGAGGGCTATAAAGTTGTTCCTTACTCAGTTGGCATTTCGACACCGCTTTCCAATTTTGAAGCCAACTTAAATTATAAAATGGTTCAAGACCCTGCGATCACAATCCTCTTTGAACTAAACAATAAGCCTAACACTTATATGATGGCCTGGACGACAACTCCTTGGACCCTTCCTTCGAATCTAGGCTTGGCAGTTGGCGAAGAAATTGATTACGTCACCGTTAAAGAAAAAGCGACTGGTCGACAACTAATTCTTGCGCAAGCACTTCTTGGCTCAAGTTTTAAAAATGCAGAGGCCGAAGTTGAAATCATCGAAACCGTTAAAGGGAAGCAACTCCTTGGCTTAACTTACAAACCTCTTTTTGATTTCTTCAAAGATAAAGCGACGGAGGGCGCTTTCCGAGTGATTTCTTCTGATCACGTGACCACCGAAAGCGGTACTGGTGTGGTTCATATGGCACCGGCTTTCGGGGAGGAAGATTACTACGCGTGTTTAAAAGCTAATATTCCTTTGGTGAACCCAGTTGATGACGATGGGATGTTCACGGCGGAGGTTCCTCCCTATCAAGGAAAGCGAGTTAAAGAAGCCGATAAAGACATTATCGCCGATATCAAGAAAAACGGCCTCCTCTTCAAACATGAAACTCTTCAGCATAGTTACCCTTATTGCTATCGATCAGACACTCCGCTCATTTACAAAGCGGTCTCCAGTTGGTTTGTAGCCGTTGAGAAAATTAAAGATAATCTCGTTAAAAATAATCAAACGACAGCTTGGGTTCCCGATCATTTACGCGATGGCCGGTTTGGCAATTGGCTTGAGAATGCTCGTGATTGGGCCGTTTCGAGAAATCGCTTCTGGGGAACTCCGATTCCTATTTGGCGAAATGCCGAAGGTGAGATGATCTGCATTGGTTCAAAGGCCGAGCTTGAAAAGCTCTCTGGCAAAACAATCAACGATTTACATATCGACGTGGTTGACCAAATTACCATTCCCTCACCTACTGGTAAGTCACCATTAAAGCGCATTGAAGGCGTTTTTGATTGCTGGTTTGAATCAGGCTCCATGCCCTATGCACAATGGGGATATCCAGAAGCCAATCAAGAAGACTTCAAAAAGGCATTCCCTGCTGAATTTATTGCTGAAGGACTCGATCAAACCCGAGGCTGGTTCTATACGCTAATGGTTATTGGAACCGCCTTATTCGACAAAGCTCCATTTAAAAACGTCATCGTCAACGGGCTTGTGCTCGCCGAAGACGGCCGCAAGATGTCTAAGAGTTTACGAAACTATCCAGACCCGATGGATGTTCTCAATAAACACGGCGCCGATGCCCTTCGACTTTATCTGATTGATTCTCCCGTAGTGAAAGCACAAGAGCTTCGTTTCTCTGAAAAAGGAGTTTTCGATGTTGTTCGTAAAATCCTTTTACGATGGTGGAACTCTTACTCCTTCTTTACGAACTACGCTAATATCGATGGCTTCATCCCCAAAGGCGACGCTCAGAACTCACCCAATATTCTCGACCAATGGGTGCTCTCTCGGTTGCATGGCCTCATTGCCAACACCCAAAAAGAAATGGATGCTTACCGCCTCTACAATGTAGTGCCGCAGCTCTTGCAGTTTATCGAAGACCTCACCAACACCTATATTCGCTTCAATCGAAGTGTTTTCTGGGAAGAGGGGATGCCGGAGTCTAAGCGTTTCGCCTACGAGACTCTTCACATGGTTTTGGTGACTCTCGCTAAATTGATGGCTCCGTTTGCTCCATTTATGAGTGAAGTAACATACAAGAACCTCAGCCAGGTCATGGCCAATAAAAAAACATCGGTGCATCTTGAAAACTACCCTGAGGCCGATTTAAAGATGTTACGCCCAGAATTAGAAGAAGCTGTGAAAGCCATGGATGCACTCGTGGCACTTGGTCGTAATCACCGCGAAAAAATTCAGGTGAAAGCGAAAATTCCTCTCAAAAAGATTCGAATCATTCATCGCAGCGCCAGCGTGCTCGAAACTTTGAAACGGTTTGAGCCCTTCTTTGTTGATGAACTCAATTTTAGAGAAGTCGTATACGATGCCAACGAAGATCACTACGTGCAAATCTCGGCGAAAGCGAACTTTCCGGTCTTAGGTAAACGGCTTGGATCTAAAATGAAATCGGTTGGTGCAGCCATCCAAAAGCTCACCCTCGAAGAAATTATTCGCCTCGAAAAGGGTGAAACTCTCAAAATCGAGGGCGAAGACATCACTCTCGCTGAAGTTGAAATTCGTCGCTCCGCCAAGGGAGATAATCCTAATTTAACAACTCACCAAATTGTGTCGATCGAAGTCGATCCAACGGTCACTCCAGAGCAAGAGCGTGAAGGTTTGGCTCGTGAGGTAATGAGAAAAGTGCAAGCAGCTCGCAAATCGGCTGATTTTCGGTTGGATGACAAAATCACTCTAGAGATTGCGTGTTCGTCTGTACTTGCAGAAGCGATCAATGAACATAAGAACACATTGGTTTCAGAGACCCTGGCAAAATCATTTAGTTTACTCGCTGCCACTGAAGTTCCGAAAGGGTTTCATGTTGAGGAACTCGATATTGACGGAGAAGTTCTCAAAATTGGTGTGACGGCAGTACCGCGAGCATAGGTTTAAAAGCCCGTGATCGATTACTTCTCGACACTCATTAAAAATTCTCTCAGCGGGGGATCAAAGCAATCGTTAACGTATTGCTTTGATCCTATTGGTTTTGTCGAGTCTCCTTTCAAAGATAAGTATGGAGTGCCCCGGCAACCTCAACTGGCTTCGTCAGCAAAGGGAAAAATTAAATTCCGAAATGATCCAGACTTGGTCACGGCGCTCAAAACCTTAGAGCAATTTTCTCACTTGTGGGTGATCTTTGTGTTTCATGATCACGGTGGTAAAAATTGGAAACCCAGCATTCGCCCCCCTCGCCTTGGCGGAAGAACCAAGGTGGGAGTACTCTCCTCTCGTTCTCCTCATCGCCCTAATCCGATTGGCATTTCTCCGGTTAAAATTGAGTCCCTCAATATTGAAGCCGATGGCGGAGCAGAGATTCTTATTTCGGGCTTAGACTTGATTGATGGAACCCCCGTTTTAGATATCAAACCTTATATTCCCTATGCAGATTCGATTCCCTCCGCCCACGCAGGATGGGCCGCCGATGATATTAAAAAATATCCAGTGAGTTTTTCAGATGAAGCAAAATCTTTTCTACTATCACTCAACGAACAATACGACGAGTTTTTAAATTTAATGATTCAAGTTCTAGAAATTGATCCAAGACCGGCCTATCAAAAAAGGGGTGCTCCCATCGACCAATCAGGTTCCGAAGAGCAGACCTATGGGATAGAAATTTCCGGTTTCGAAGTTAAGTACTCGATCAAGGAGGGCGGAATTTTAGTCACGAAAATCTACCGCCCCTCGGGCACTAAGTGACAAGCCACTGAATGCCCAGATCTAATCTCGCGTAGCACTGGGGTTTCAGCTCTGCAGCGATCTATCACTTTTGGACATCGACCCGCAAATCGACAACCATTAACCAAGTTGACTGGTGTCGGAATCTCACCCTGTAGTGGTGGCTGGTTTCTTAACCGCTCTTTTTCAGGATCGGGCTCCGGATTTGAGCCAATTAAGAGCTGGGTGTAAGGATGCTGAGGATTAAAAAAGACTTCATCGCTTTCACCGAGTTCTACGACTGATCCTAGGTACATCACCGCCATTCTATTGCTCACATATCGCACCATAGAAAGATCATGAGCAATAAAAAGAAGCGTTAAACCAAATTTGTTTTTTAATTCCGCCAACAAATTAATGATTTGTGCCTGAATAGACACATCAAGAGCCGAAATTGGTTCATCGCAAACCACAAATTTTGGTTCCATCGCTAGGGCCCGTGCAATACCAATCCTTTGCCTTTGTCCTCCCGAAAATTCATGGGGATATCGGGAGCCATGCTCTGCCGACAAACCTACTCTCTCCAACCACATCTGCACCTTCGCTGAAATTTCCTCCGCTCTCCATAAGCCTACAAGCTTCGGCCCCTCAGCGATGATTTCACTTACTGTCATTCGAGGATTAAGCGATGAATAGGGATCTTGAAAAATCATTTGAATCTCGGATGAGAGTCTCGCGAAATCTTTAGGCGAGTATTGTTGTGGCAGTGCCTCACCTTTATAAAGAACTTTGCCCTCTGTTTTTTCGTAAAGCCCCGCCAGGGTACGACCAAGTGTTGATTTTCCACACCCAGACTCTCCCACCAATCCCACAATTTCATTAGGATAAATAGTCAAGGTGACTCCATCTACCGCGTGGAGAGTTTTATTTTTACCGATTTTAAAATGCTTTTTTAGATTAACTATCTCGAGAAGTGGAATCATCACACACCCCCCTTCGCTTGTGGATGGTGAAGCCAACATCTACCCATGTGCTGACCTTCTTGGTACTCTGGCGGCGAATGCATTTCGCATACTTTCATTGCCTGCTTGCAGCGAGCATAAAAGCCACACCCCTTAGGAGGAGCAAAGAGATCTGGTGGCGCTCCTTCGATGGATGTGAGCTGAGCCCGAGTTCGCGAATGAGATGGCAATGCTTGCTTAAGGCCCAGGGTATAAGGATGGCGGCTCTGATAAAAAACTTCATCAACCGTACCTCTTTCAATCACCTGGCCGGCATACATAACCGCTACTTCGTCAGCCATTCTGGCCACCACACCAAGATCATGCGTAATAATGACTAAACCCATTTTATTTTTCTTTTGTAGCTCCCTCAAAACGTTTAGAATTTGAGCCTGAATCGTAACATCCAAAGCCGTAGTAGGTTCATCGGCAATCAAGAGTTCTGGCTCGCAGGCAATCGCCATAGCAATCATTACCCTTTGGCGCATTCCTCCTGAAAATTGAAAAGGATACTGTTTAATTCGATTTTTGGCGTCGGGAATCTGAACCTCTTCGAGAAGCTTTACAGCTTTTGAAAAAGCCTCAGACTCTGAAAGATTATCGTGAATTAACAAAGTCTCCATGATTTGGTCGGCAACGGTCATTGTGGGATTTAACGATGTCATCGGATCTTGAAAAATCATTCCGATATGTTTGCCACGAATCTTGTTAAGCTGGCTTACCGATGCGCCAATCATTTCTACACCATTGAACTTCGCCGAGCCGCCAACAATTTTCCCTGGAGGAGACGGTATTAGGCCTAAAATCGACTGAACAGTCACAGACTTACCACAACCCGACTCTCCAACAATGGCAAGAGTCTTCCCTTTTTCTACCTCTAAATTCACACCACGAACGGCTCTGACTTTTCCACCATAGGTAGAGAATTCAACTTGTAAATCTCGAATATTAAGTAACGACATAACCTTCTCCCTCGCTATTCGTTCGATCGGAGTTTCGGATCAAGAGCATCACGAAGTCCATCGCCAAGTAGGTTGAATGAAAGAACTGTTAAACTGATGACAATCGCAGGTGCAAAAAACTCATAGGGCCGAGTGAGCAAACTCTGAATTGCATCATTACACATAGCGCCCCAAGAGGTCGCAGGAGCCGCAATTCCTAATCCAATAAAAGACAGAAAGGCCTCAGTAAAAATGGCCGATGGAATTTGAAACGTCAGTGTTACGAGAATAACTCCTATGAGATTTGGTAACATATGCCTGGCGATCAAATAACCCGAACTCGCTCCCATCATTCTGGCCGCCTGAACAAATTCACTATTTCTAAGCTGAAGAATTTGCCCCCGCACTAAGCGGGCCGTACCAGTCCAAGATAGAACCACCAAACTTATGAGCAAGGCAGTTATTCCCGATTCGCCGGGTCCTACATTAAGAACAACCTTTAAAAGAATCATGAATAATAAAAAAGGAAGGCCGGTAATTAGATCGGTAAGCCGCATTAGAACGGTATCTATGGATCCACCAAAAAAACCTGCAACACCCCCGAGGGCAATTCCAAAAATCACCGAAAGAACAGACGCAAAAACCCCAATAAAGAGAGAGACCCGTCCCCCAGACATTAAGCGTGCGAGGATATCGCGTCCTAAGGAATCGGTCCCCAGAGGAGCGGCGGGTAAATCGATAACGGCTCCCAATTTTGCGTCAGCAACAAACGTACGAGCTGACTCAAGATCTATGGCATTCAAAACCTGCACGGGAATCGTCAAAGCCTTGTCGGTTTCTTCGCCGTTAAAATCTTTTGTAACGATAGTGTAATAGTAAAGTCGATCTTCTAGGGTTTGAATATCCTCAAAATTAAATTGTTGAGGTGTAGCGATATCTCCAACTGGTACCCCCCAACGATCTCCTAGGGGCTCGACCTCATCACGATACACAGTATATCCACCGCCGACACCATTGGGATCCCATTCAAGCAATACTCTTTGTGTGGTCGGAGTGCTAATCACACGAAGATTAGAGACCGATGAGATAAGTGTATGGGAATTCGCCGGGACCGTCTCAACTAGTTTAGCCAACTTTGGCTCGAAGGTCGGCGCATCACCCACAATTACGGCCTTACGCCCGAGCGTTGGCGGAGTTGAGGGGCTCGTATTATCTTGATAGGTCGGATCAATCGTCCAAAAAAAGGGCCCTACAAAAGAAAACAAAATGAGGACGTGCGCCAAGGTAAAGGCAAATAGTGATTGTTTATTTGCAACAAAGCGCCTGAAGGCGTCTTGCCAATAGGATAAAGAGGGCCTTACGATGCTTAACTTGGAATCTTCTTTAATCGCCGGGCGAAATAATTCGAAGTCTAATTTTGTTATTTCTTGCACCGAAAATGTCTGTTCATTACTCATAGATTCAGCTCCTAAGCTCCAGCAATTCGAATTCGTGGATCAATAAAGCCATAGATTATATCGACAATAATAACTACGATGACGAGATAGGTTCCATAAAATACAGTCAGACCCATAATCACCGTGTAATCGAGCTGCTGAACGGCTTGAACAAAGTACCTCCCTAATCCAGGAATCGCGAAAACAATTTCAGCCACAAATCCGCCCGTTGTGATCGCAGCTACCGCAGGCCCAAGAAAAGTTATCACCGGCAACACCGCATTTCTGAGTTGGTGTCGAATAAAAATCTTTATCGGAGCGACACCTTTCGCCTTTGCCGTACGGATATAATCTTGATGAACAACTTCGAGCATGGAAGATCTCATAAGCCGAGCCAAGAAGGCCATTGTACCCAAACCGAGAATCAGACCAGGAAGTATTAAATGGGCAAGTGTTCCCCATCCAGCCACTGGCAAGATTTCTACACCAAACTTCTTTTTGATCTCTGCAAGACCGACTTGGGCAAAAGCAGCAAATACGAAGCTAGGCACAGAAACAAAAAGAATAACCAGCGACATAATCGTACGATCAGGCCATTGATTTCTTCTGATAGCTGCCACGGCTCCACCAACGATACCCCCGAGGGCCGCGGTAATAATGGCTACCAACCCCAGAAGCGCAGACACCGGGAAGTGTTCACGAATGATGTCATTGACTGAACGATTCTGTTGAGTGAACGATATTCCGAAATCACCCTTCAGCATATTAGTCAGAAAAGTGACGTACTGAACGAAGAGAGGCTGATTGAGACCATACTTGGTCTCTAAATTTTGACGAACCACTTCGTTGACGACCTTTGCCCGCATTAATGGGTCCCCCGGAACGGCGTGCATCGCAAAAAAAGTGATTGTAGCAATCGCATACACCGTCATGAGTCCAATAAGAATCCGCTTCATAGCATATGAAAACACAAAGGCTCCCTGCGGATCAGTCCGCTATTTTCACATTGGTTAAGTCTGGATCCGAACCTACGGCTCTTCGAACCAAACCCTTGATTTTATCCGAGTGTGTATAAATGATAGTTCTCTCGTATGTTGGAATAATCGGGAGTTCTTCTAGAATGATTTTTTCTGCCTTAGCCATTTCACCCATTCGAGTTTGAGTATCAACAGTTCCTAATGCATTTCTTATGTGCTGATCATAGTCTTTATTAAACCATTGACCCGTATTGTTTCCATTCCACGAAGTAAATAAGTCCACAAAAGTCATTGGGTCTGCGTAATCAGGTCCCCAACCGGCGGAAACAATATCAAAGTCTCCAGCTCTCATTTTTGCGAGTCGTTGTTTAAAGATTTGCTTATCCACCTTCAGTTGAATTCCTAAAGTCGTCTTCAACAAATTCTGCATATACTCAGCCTCTTTAGTTGCCGTTGGACTATCTGTTGTGAGCCACACGAGACTTGGTGGGCTCTTCAACTTTAACTCTTTCATGGCAGCAGCCAAATATTGCTTACCCATAGCAATGTCATTTTTTACGGCTATCAATGGGAACTCTTTTCGAAATGGCCCATTTACTCCATTGAGCCAAGCGGGAATCAATCCCGTACCTGGAATAGTTCCTGGGATTCCAACAATTCTACTGACATATTGATTGGCATTAAAAACAGAGCGAATAGCCTTGCGCAAATTTTTGTTTGCTGTGAGATGACCTTCGCGAAAATTAAAGCTGAAGTAAAACACAGTGCCATCAGTAAACTTCCTTAACTTAAAATGTTCCCTCTGAGCATTTGAGAGGTTTTCCTTATTAAGACCCAAAATATCAATTTTTTGAGTCTTGAATAGATTAAAGCGAGCGGTCTCATCCGGAGTAATATAAGGAACATCGATCACATCGACATCTACGTTTTTCTTATTCCAATAAAAAGGGTTTCTCTCCATTCGAAGACTCGATCCATGAACCCAGGTGGTTAATTTAAACGGTCCGTTAAACAGCATGCTTTCAGGATTCGAAGCATACCGATCTTTCGTCCTCTGAACTAAATCCTCTCGAATGGGAAAATAGGTGGCAAAAGCTGTTAAGCCGAGAAAATACCCACAGGGCTTTTCAAACGTAACTTCGAGAGTTCGATCATCTTTAGCCACAGCACCCAGTTGCTCAAGTGGCAACTTTCCTTGATTGATAAGTTCGGCGTTCTTTATTGGATACAAGATGAACGAATATTCGCTGGCTGTCGCCGGATCCAAAGCTCGTCGCCAAGAAAAAACAAAATCTTTCGCCACCACCGGCTGCCCATCACTCCAACGAGCGTCTGCGCGTAGATAGAAAACGACGCCTTGCTCAGTTAGCGTCCATCGCTCCGCAACTCCGGGAGCTGTGTTACCATCTTTACCGTAGCGAGTAAGACCCTCCATTGAATGCCCTAAAACAAAAAAACTCTCAGAGTCTGTTGCGCGACCTGCATCTAAATTAGGAGGCTCGGTTGATAAGGCGAGAGTGACTGTTTTGAGTTTCAACTGAGAATAACCAATAGAGGGAAAACCAAGGCAAAAAAGAACCTCGATCATGAGGGCCACTTTGATACCGTATTTTAGATAATTCAACACGCGTGGAAGGGTCATCTCAAATAGCTCCTCATAAATTACAAATAGAGCCGCCACAATGGCTCATGGGGCAGTAATTTGCAATGCTGATGCCATCGTATTCGGAGCCGATTTGACTCCTGATTTCAAGGCACTGGTTTGGTTTCAGACATGTTAAGGGTGGGTGAAGAATCCTTAAAAGCTTCATTCACAAACGGTGGCAATTCTGAAAAAAAATCCGATGACCGGATCACAAACGGACCAGTATTTTCATTCTGAGCCTTCATTTGAAGGTGGTTTTTAAGCTTCTCAATTGGACCGGCAATCGCATGCGAAAGATACAAAAAGAAAAAGGAATTAAATATTAATAAAATTACGGTTCCAACAACCACGACAATTTTCAAATTAAATTCAATTTGAGAAAAAAAGCCGATCAACGACATCGCCGTGTTTTGATCCATCATTTCGATTCGCTCAACGAAAAGCCGAATGAAATACGAATACGCAATGTAGAACAGAAAAACAATCGGCAAAGTGATCGCAAAAGAGGCAATGAGCATTTTTGTTTGGAATTCAGGATTGATAATATAACTTTTTCTTCTTCCCTTGATTGCCACGTTATCCCCTTTTCAAAAAATAAACAGATAACATTAGTTTAGGGTTTTGTGGCTGAGTTCGCAATACCTTATCTTAATTCATTGGTATCACTGTGTGCGGTCCCAATTCGTCTTATAAATAGACGATCTGTTTACAAGACAACTCTTCAGGCCTTAAGCCTTTAACCCTGGTAGAAAAAGGAGCTGTATCAGCTTTTGTCTTTCCCACAAAACTCACATACAAATCCACATCGGGCCAACGATGGGAGAGCTCCTTCAAACCCTGATCAGCTTTCTCGTAGTTTTTATAATCATCATCAATAAATATAAATTCCCCACGAATCTTCTCTCCTCGAGCCTGTCGCCGAACAACCTCTTTCTGAAGTTTGTCCAACACTCGCTCCATCGCAAGGACCTTTAACTTTTCTGTGGGAAATCCAAGTGCTCGCTGTTCCGGTGATCCAACTGGAAAAATAAATTCTTCGCGGGGGGTATATCGAAAATAACCCTGATTTGAAAGGTGGTCGACCGCTTGGTGCAATTCGCGGGCAGAATGCCCCCTGGCTGTAATAATCGAGAACCATTTCGCTTGCTCTGGATCATTCAATGACTCGGTTATGATATCCCATGCGGGCCCCTGCCACTGATTCGGATCAGCCTGAGAAATGGTTGTTTGAATAGCTTCTAAAACTATATTGCGTTCGGGCGCATCGCTGAACTCTCTAAATGACTTAGAGTCGTCTGGAAATCGCAATTCAAATTGCTCGAACTTTCCAGGCTTTCCCAAGCCCTCTCTTACGTGGGCAAAATCAAGAGTACTGACTCCAAGCTCGTTATCCGTCATTTTGTTATAGATATAGATCTTTGAACTCGTGTGCATGAAGGTATCGTCAAAGTCGACGGATAATGCCCTCAGTTTTTTAACCCCATCTTGAACTTGAGCATCACTTCTTGAAGAATTTAGACTGATTAAAAAAATAAGCGAAAAAAGTACAAAGCCGCGCATGCATACCTCTCCTGCGAAAAGAGAAAGCTGCAAGGCGTGTGCACACATTAAGACTATTATATGGACCTTGGACAAAATCTCGAGTGAATAACTTTTTGACACCTATAGCGCTCCCCGGGCGGACCCAGGGTGCCATCAAAGATAAACTCTTTACTCTAGATAACCACGTTTTTGTTGATCTCGCTCGATAGATCTAAATAACGCCCCAAAGTTTCCTTCGCCAAAGGAATAATGGTTCTTACGCTGAATGATCTCAATAAATATCGGTCCGATAATGTTTTTGGTGAAAATCTGAAGTAAGTATCCTTCTTCATCACCATCAACCAGAACATTAAAGTCCTGAATTTCCTTTTTATCTTCAGTGATCTGCGGAAACTTAGTGAAGATTTCTTTGTAGTACTCATCGTCTATATCGAGAGTTTCAATTTTGGATCCTTGGAGTTTTTTCAAGGAAGACAAAATGTCATTAGTTGAAAACGCAATGTGCTGAACGCCTGGCCCTTTGTATTCTTCGAGATATTCATTGATTTGCGATTTTTTTTCGGTTCCCTCATTGATAGGAATACAAAAGCTACCACAAGGTGATTTTAATGCGTATGAAGTTAACCCCGTCTTTGCGCCTCTAATATCGAAGTACCGAACTTCAGTGAAACCAAATACGTTTTTGTAAAAATTCGACCAGTGCTCCATAGTGCCCTGGTATACGTTGTTGGTTAAATGATCGATATTTAAAAATCCTTTTTCTTCATTCATCACTACTGATTCATGGGGTACAAAACCAAGCTTTGAATAAAGACCCGGACTGCTCCATTGATCAATAAAATAAATAAGGCTATCACCAATTCCAAATATCGCGGGAATTGACTGACCCTTCTCATCAACGAGGTCTCCTTTGGGACAAGGCTTTGCTCCCCGCTCCACAGCAATCTTAAGTGCCTTTTGAGCATCTTCTACCCGCCACCCCATCGAACAAACGCTCGGCCCATGAGACTGCGTAAATTGGGCCGCAAAGGATGAGGCCGCCTTGTTGAGAAAGAAATGAATGTCGTTTTGCTTATAAAAATCAATATTCAATGATTTATGTCGATGTGTTCTTGAGAATCCAAATTCACAAAATAACTGATGAAGTTGTTCCGGCTTTGGAGATGCAAATTCGGTGAATTCTATTCCTTGTAGCCCTACTGGATTGTTCATAAATGTCCCCCCATTAAAACTGAACGGAACCTTTTGGGTTCCGTTCTTCGAATTGGATTATTTGAATTTATTTATAATTTCTCTAAAGTAATCGCCGCGCTCTTCGAAGTTGTCAAACATGTCGGTACTTGGGCAACCTGGCGAGAGCAATACAACGTCGTTGATTCGAGACTTTTGGTAGGCAATGAGTACCGCTTCTTCAAAGGTACCTATAAGGAAGGTTTCGCTGAAGTCGCCAATATCCCTATTGACTCTTTCTTTTGATTCACCGACGAGAATAAGACTTTTCACTTTTCTCTTCACTGGCCCTTTGAGCGCCTCAAAGCTAAGATTTGAGTCTTTACCACCCATTATCAAAATCACATTTTCGTTGAAGGAATCTAGAGCTCTCAAAACGGCATGAACGTTCGTTGCTTTGGAGTCATTGTAAAAGCGAACGCCTCCCACCTTACGAACATACTCCAGTCGGTGAGGCAATCCACCGAAGCTATCCATGACTCTTTGAATAGCGTCGTGGTTAGCTCCATGCTCTCTGGCCACCAGAATAGCCGCCATCATATTTTCGATGGAATGCTTTCCAAGCATTTTAATGTTTTTAGAATTGTAATACTCAATCTCGGGCCCGGTACGAACTCTAATTTCATCACCAACATTCACTGCACCACCAATGTTCATGATTTGAGGCTCGAGTGAAGTTTTTCTAGAAAAATAAAAAATTCGACCCTTCTGAACAATTGGATCACGAGCCAACTCAACGACAGCATTATCATCGGCATTTAGAATACTGGTTGTTGCCTGGTTGGTGTTGCGGAACACTTTTCTCTTAGCGTTCACATAGTCTTCCATGCTCTTGTAACGATCGAGATGATTCTCCGCCAAATTAGTAAAAACAATGTTGGATGGACCAAAATTTTCAACTTTTTCAAGCATGTAACTTGACACTTCGGCAATTACTACCTTTGCTTTAATGCCAGAGCGAAGATATTCGGTGAGAGGCAGGAAGTTGTTTCCCCCAACCCATACTTCGATGCCGGATTCCTTCAAAAAGCCATCGATCAAACGAGCGACAGATGTTTTACCATTGGTCCCAGTCACGGCCACGATTGGCTCTTTAATGAACTGGCTGACAAATTCTAACTCGTTCGTGATTTTAATACCGTGAGCCGTTGCATAATCAAAGATCTTTAAGTTCGATGGAACTCCCGGACTTAAAACGACAAGGTCTTGAGCTAGAAAAGTCTTTGGACTGTGGC
The DNA here is from genome assembly GCA_041178425.1 of Pseudomonadota bacterium. Taxonomy (GTDB): domain Bacteria; phylum Bdellovibrionota; class Bdellovibrionia; order Bdellovibrionales; family Bdellovibrionaceae; genus CAUJGP01. The sequence continues at coordinate 130,107 of JBEGVH010000010.1, forward strand.
CACCGAGATCGAGCTTAACACCCAATCCTTCAACCTGCTCAACCGTTCCGGCCAACTCGGGCTTACTCTTATGATCGCTGATAGTTACTTGCGCGCCATTTTCAACCAAAAATTTCGTTAATGAAACGCCCGTTTTCCCAAGGCCGACGACTAGGACTCGCTTGTCCTTTAGTTCCGAAAGCTCTTTAAACATTTTAGCCCCCTAATTTAGGTATTTAATAAAATCTTATCTTAACTTTAAAGTCGCCAAACTCAGTACTGCTAACAAAATAGAAATGATCCAGAAGCGTACAATGATTTTAGTCTCATCGAGTCCCTTTAATTCAAAATGGTGATGAATGGGAGCCATTTTGAAAATTCTCTTACCTGTCGTTTTAAAAGAAATAACTTGGGTAATAACAGAGAGGGCTTCAACAACAAACACGCCACCCAAAATCAGCATTAAGATTTCATTTTGAGTTATGACGGCCATAATTCCCAAAAACCCACCCAAACTTAAGCTGCCCACGTCGCCCATGAAGACTTGCGCCGGATAAGTGTTAAACCAAAGAAAACCAAGACCCGCAGCCACAATTGTAGCCGCCACAGGAGTTAGCTCCCCAGCGCCGGCAACAAAGGGAATCTGAAGATACTGAGCGATCTGAATATGTCCAGAAACATATGCAAACAATGCGAGGGTGGCAGCGCAAATAATAACGGGAACAATCGCCAAACCATCTAAACCATCGGTCAAGTTGACGGCATTTGCTGTTCCAACAATGACCAAAGAAGCAAAAACGACATAGGCTGGCCCCAGATCAAAAACAAAATCTTTGAAGAAAGGCACTCTCAGTGTTGTCGCTAAATTTGAGTGATAAATCAAAAAAGCGACGACCGCCCCCGAAATTAAAAATTCGCCGACCAAGCGGATTTTTCCTGATAGTCCCTTGGTATTCTTTTTACTCACCTTCAGATAATCATCAATGTAACCGATGGCACCGAACCCCCAAGTAACTAATAAGGTTCCCCAGACAAAGGGATCCATAACATTGGCCCACAACAAACAAGGAACAAGAGTACTCATGAGGATGAGTCCGCCCCCCATCGTTGGGGTGCCCTGTTTTTTCTTGTGGCTTTGTGGCCCATCATCCCTAATTTGCTGCTTCAGTTGATTGCCGGTAAGACGTCGAATGAAGTGAGGCCCCCAAATCCAGCATAAAATGAAGGCGGTAAAAAATGAGATGAATGTTCGGAAAGTTATGTAACGAAAAATATTTAAAGGGGAAAACTCACTCGCGTGGGAATAAAGCCATTGGTAAAGCATTTTATTTCGTCTTTCGCTATGTCGTTCGAAGTTTTAAGTTTGTGTTCCACGATTTCTTATGGAAATATCACAGGTTATAATAAAATGTCTAGCTTAAACTTATAAGCTATTGAATTTGTTGATTTTTTAGATTAAATGATGGCCATCGAAATACTCACCGCGGAGCTCATTGTATGAAAAAACTTTCGTTCCTTCTTTTAGCCTCACCACTTCTCACCGCCTTCTTCTGGCAAACAAGCCCTGGAGGCGACAAAAGCGATGGCCAAAAAGTTGTTCCAAATGCACTGATTTCACAAGCTCGCCAATTGACTTTTGAGGGCACTCGCTCTGGAGAGGGCTATTTTAACAAAGATGGCACAGAGCTCATTTTTCAGAGCGAACGCTATAAGAACAACCCCTTTTACCAGATTTATAAAATGAATCTTAAGACGGGAAAAACTGACTTGATTTCGACGGGTAAAGGCCAAACAACGTGCGCCTGGATTCACCCCAGCGGAAAAAAGGTTCTTTTTAGCTCCACTCATCTTGACCCAAAATTTGATGACAAAGTGAAGGCTGAGTTTGCTCTCCGAAAACAACCAACCCAAAAATACTCTTGGAGTTTTGACGAAAATTACGACATCTTCGAAAAGGACCTCGGGTCAGGTCAACTCAAAAAAATAACCACAGCCAAAGGTTACGATGCAGAAGGAGCTTACTCTCCTGATGGCCAATGGATTGTTTTTGCCTCGAATCGCGCCGGCTACAAAAAAGGCGAACTCTCCGAAGACAGTAAAAAGAGATTCGAAGCAGATCCATCTTATTTGATGGATATTTATATTATGAAGTCAGATGGGTCGAATCTAAAACAACTAACAAACCACCTTGGTTACGATGGAGGCCCCTTCTTTAGTCACGATGGCAAGAAGATCACTTGGCGTCGCTTCACCCCAGACGGTAGAAGCGCAGAAATTTACTCCATGAACATAGATGGCAGTGATCAGAAAGCCCTGACACGCATGAACGTAATGTCTTGGGCTCCGTTTTTTCACCCCTCTGGACAATATGTGATTTTCACAACCAATCTTCTCGGTTTCCAAAACTTCGAGTTGTACATCGTTGATGCCGAAGGAAAGCAAGAACCCGTGAGAGTCACCTATGAGGAGGGATTCGACGGACTTCCTGTTTTTTCACCCGATGGAAGATCATTGGCATGGACGAAACGAAACAACAAAGGAGAGTCGCAAATTTACATGGCTAATTGGGATCATGCTGCTGCCATGCGAGCTCTCAATTTAGACCCAGAGCCGCTTTCTTCTGTTGAACTAAAGCCTGAAATTTCAATCGATGACCTTAAGGTCAACGTTAATTACCTTGCTTCAAAAGCAATGCAAGGTCGCCTCACGGGTAGCCCACAGGAAAAAGCCTACTCTGATGAAGTGGCAAAACTTTTCAAAAAATGGGGCCTCAAGTCTGCGCCCAACACAAAGAACTTTATAAACAAGTTTGATTTTCTCTCAAACGTTACGTTAGGAGAAAAAAATGAGCTCACACTCAATAATAGAAAGCTCGAACTCGGCAAAGACTGGAACCCGGTTTCCTTCTCTCAATCGGGAGACTTTAAGTCAGCACCGGTGGTTTTTGCTGGCTATGGAATGGTAGCCCCCGCCACCGAAAAGTTCGCCGAATACAACTCTTACAAAGGAATCGATGTTAGAGGCAAATGGGCACTTGTTTTTAGAGACATTCCTAACGATGTTGCCGGCGAATTTCGCTACCATCTTAACTTTTATTCGCGCATCCAGCATAAGGTGACAGTCGCCAAAAATCTTGGTGCATTGGGACTGATTGTCGTATCGGGGCCAAGAGTGGCCTATAAACAAAAATTGCCTACTTTTCAATTTGAGGGCTCACTCAGTGACTCGAGCCTTCCGGTGGTAAACATCGATGATAAGGTGGCCGAGGAGATCCTCAGCAAATCTGATCGCTCATTAGAAAAACTACAAAAAGCACTCGATGACGGTAGCTTCCAAGAAGGCTTTGACCTAGAGAATTCGACACTTTCTGCTATTGTTGACCTCCACCCAGTGAGAAGCGTGGGTCACAATGTGATTGCTATGCTTTCTGTGCCTGGCGCAAAACAGACCGTAGTTGTTGGCGGCCACGGCGATCATTTAGGTCTGGGTATAGCTGGCGTTTCCCTCGCTACCAGTGCAATGACCGATAAAATTCATTATGGCGCGGATGACAATGCAAGTGGTGTTTCGGCAGTTTTGGAATTAGCCCATTACTTTGCTCGTAACCCGCAAGGTTTAAAAACAAATTTGGTTTTTGCCGTTTGGTCAGGAGAGGAATTAGGAAACCTAGGCTCTAAAAATTATTTGCAAGGGCTCAAAAAAATTAAGTCTAATAATCCCAAAATTAAGGCCTACCTGAATCTCGATATGGTGGGAAGACTTAAAGACTCTCTCTACGTGCAGGGGCTGGGTTCTAGTACGGAGTGGAGAAAAACAATTGAAGCTCTTGGGCGACAGCACCGAATAAGCATAGTCGCGCAAGACGACCCCTATCTTCCTACCGATGCCATGAGTTTTTATGTTGAAGAAAAGGTTCCGGTGTTGAGCTTATTTACAGGTTCCCACCTTGAGTATCACACACCGCTCGATACGGTAGATAAAATTAATTTCGAGGGCCTTCACCTCATTACGGGCTTAGCAAAAGATGCGGTGATGCAAGCCTCTACAAAAAATATCGCCTACCGTGCAGTGGAGAGCAATCACAACACTATGCCTGGAAGAAAGTTTAGAGTCTATTTGGGGACGATTCCCGACTATTCACAAGAGGGAGTTAAAGGAGTTCGTATTTCGGGAACTTCAGAGAAGAGTCCTGCTGAAAAGGCTGGCCTCAAGGCCCAAGACATTATTGTTGAATTAGCTGGCCAAAAAATTGAAAATCTTTATGACTTTACCTACGCTCTTCAGATGGTTAAACCAGGGGCTGAGGTGCGCATCAAGGTGATGCGCAATCAAAATGCTGTAGATCTAAAAATTACTCCAGCAATAAAAGAATAACCTGATTCAAATACAATTATAATTTTGTGGCCAAGGACGGCCCTTCTATAAAATCAATTGAGAAGCAGGGCTGATGTAAAAGTTTGGCCTGGCTTGATCGCAACCCCATCAGAAACTACAACCTCTTTTAAAAGACAATCTCGCGAAATCATAGCTAGAGGACCGGCAACGAGCCAGCCCTCAATCTGAGCTTCATTAGAGATCTGAGCCGATTGGTGCTTCAAAACAAGTGTTTTTCCACGGGTCTCAAAATCCATCAAAAGCGATAACTCTCGATTCATTTGCAATAAAAAAGGATTTTGATCTCTGAATAGGCCGAGAACCGATTCGGTCGCCTTTAGATAGTCTTCGAGGTTTCCGGTTTCAAACCAATCACACTCTATCTCAAAAATTCCTATGTCCTCACCCTCAGCGATGGCGGATTTTAACGTGTCATGAAGAATATTAGATGGCTCCGTATCGATGCGATCGAAAATTCTATCATGAAAGTACATGGGACCTATAAAATGATAGGGGGTGAGATCTTCGTTTGTTTCTGGTCGAACCTTACCAAACCCAAAAACCTTGCCTACTTTATTGGCCCAAACAGCACCAAACTTTCTGCCGGCTTCTGGATGCCTCATCACCATTAGAGTTGAAAGACGAGAACTCTCCTTGGCGACCATATAAAACTGTTTCATGATATCGGCTTTTTGAGGAATGATGACTTCATCGGCATTGAGCGCAATAAAACCTCCTCGACCACATAAATCGTTTTTTGCTTTCGCCATCCCGCCGGCACTGCCCAGGAGTCGATCTTTTTCGTCAGAAAATTTTACCTCAACACCAAAGGACCTAAGCTTATTTCCAACATCATGAATTTTATCGGGAAGATGATAGGTGTTTACAACAACACGGTCAGGAGCAAGACACTTCGCTAAATAAAAAGAGTAATATATTAGCGGGGCCCCACAAAAGGGAATGGCAGGCTTCGGTAAAATCTCAGTGTGCGGACGGAAGCGAGTTCCCTCTCCAGCCGCCAACAAAAAGAGATTCATGTTTTCTCCTCAGTCCAATCATAGGCGCCCGAATTCGAAAGCGCCTTAGCGAGGTTAGGAAATTCATTGGTCAATTCCATTCCCTTTTTTACCCTCTTCATAGTTCCACTAATGTATTTCAGATAACGTTTGTCTTTGCGAAGCATCCAAAAGCTAGAAAAGCTTCCAACAGCCTTGAGTAGTCTTTGAAGGGACTGAATCTCGTAGAGAAATTCAAACTCATTGGTGTTCCACTCCTGGTTAAAATCGGCTTTTGCGCGATAAAGATAATACTCTAATAGTTCTTTTTCGAGAGTCTCTGGAACTGGCACGTAAGCATCGCGGAGAAGCGAAACAAGATCATACTGAACCAACCCTAATCGAGCATCTTGAAAGTCAATCACTCTAATCTTATTATCTGTCACCATGATGTTGCGAGAATGATAATCACGATGCTGAATGTATTTATTTTTTTGCTGAAGCAAAGTTGTAAGCTTAATGAATTCCTGATCGAGCTCGCGCCCCAAGTCTTTAAACCCCAGCACTCCTTCTAAAAAGTGCTGTTTCATGAAATTTAGCTCCCAGCTCAACTTTTCTACGTCAAACTCGTAATTAAAAGCAATACAAGGTGATCGATCCTTGGTGGCCATAAGGTGAATTTTAAGGAGTTCGTCTAAAGACATACGGTAAAAACCCAAAACCCCATATGGGTTTCTGGTTTTATAAAACTCTTGCTCCAGTGTCACATCACCGAGATCTTCATAAATGATGACCCCATGCTCACCAGAGAACGCAACAACCTCTGGAACAAGTACGTTATGTTTTTTAAAATGCTTCTGCACGCTGAGTAGTGAGTAGTTTTCTGGATCGTAAGGCTCCCACTCCATCAGAACCCAAGAGTTAGTGCCAGACACAATCCGTGAGTATCGACGTGAAGAGGCATCTCCCACCAAGGGAATGACCTGAAATTCACGATTCGCCAGATGGCTGGCGAGCAATTCAGTAATATAGTTTTTGAGCTCTTGCTTCATGATCTCCCACCCCCCAGTTTTCAGTTAAACAAATTCACACGAGAATTTGTTCAACCGAACTCGGACGATTTTCGTCTTCCACAAGCATCTCTAATACTTCTTTTAAGCGCAAGTAATCCTTTGGTAATTGTTCGGTGAAAATAGAAGTTTCTGAAAAAATAGCTGCGAATTCAGGCGCTACCATTTTTTCCTCGGCGTAATGAGCTAAAGTTTGAACACTACCTACTATCAAATGAGGCCTAAGTGCGGCCGGCAATTTCCTGAGTGTTAAGAGTTGTTGTTGCTCTTGGGGGGAGAGCTCAAGGATATCGCGAACATAAATGCAAATGTTTGATAGATCTTCCATATCATCCGTGTTCCAGTGGGCGATCCCAGAATCCGTCCACGGAACAAAAGACCACGCTCCAATAACCTCATGAATGGTTGATGCAATTTTCTGGCGAATCTCATTGCCGCCACCAACTAGATTAAAAGATCGCTTTGCAGGAAGCTGCCTTTCTTCTGACTCCATTCTGTTTAGTGATTCGCTGGCGTCTAAAAGAGCCGAACCCACTTTACTAAACATTTTCTGTATGGATTCGCGATCTTCCACCGGCAGCGAACCACCCTCTTTTACTTTAATAGCTCCCAAGAAGTGCTCGCCGGCTAAAAGCGGCAAAATGAGATCCCCGATGGATGTGACAATATATTCTTTTCCAAAATCATTAACATTCATCGCAGGCGAAAAAGCGATATATCGGTGGTATCTCTTTTCGATAAGACGGCTAAAGGCACTCCAAACACGATGATTAAACTGATCCCGAACTGTCTTCACTCTCAACTCCCAAAATACAAATAACGAACAAGGTTAAGGCCTGCTTTTGTGGCAGGCTGGGTCGACTTCTGTTGGTTGGCGAAGAATACAAGGTCTGTGCCATAATATCCCCCCATCATCCTCTGCCTAAGTTCATTTCATTCGATTTGACGACCTCTAAGTCCAAAATAGACCGCCAATTTCGTCTCTGTCTTAAACTTACTCAGTTTAGTGAGCCTCTTGAGCTTGGAGGGGATACATAAGCCAGACAGTATCTTTTGGTTTGCCTATTCAACCCGGCAACCAGTAGCCTTAAAGAAGTTCGAGAAAGGAGTTCTCATTATGTCGACGAAACCTAAACTCAGTGATTTTGAAGTCATCGATTTTCACCTCCATGTTTACCCACGGTTACCTTGGCCAACGAGTGTTAACCCCCTGAGACAACAAATCAATCAATGGCTAAAACCAGTCTCCCGAGTACAACAACAAGCTCAAACACTTTTGCGCCTTATGCCTAAAAAATTGCGACCAATCGCCGATGAACTTGGCATACCCATGATTATTCCTCATCTTTTAGTAGAGTCAGATGTTTTTGACCTTGAGAACGAAATGCACCGAGAACGAGTTTCGAAGGCCATTGTGGTTCCACATCCCCCACTCATTAGTAATGATTTTGTTCTTTATGAATCAAAGCGCATTGGGGGCCTCATTCCTGCGGCATTTATTGATCCTGCAACGATGAAATCAGGGTCTGATCTACAGGCTTTTTATAATCGCGGCGTGCGCATTTTTAAGATCAACCCTCTCCAATCAGGAGTTCCCACCGAGGCTCCTTTTTATAAGGAATTCCTCTCATTTTTAAATTCAAAAAAAGCTATTTTACTTCTCCACACCGGGGCTATTGGATCACACCTCTTTAAATTACCTAAAGCTGGTGACATAAAAGAATATGAGTCGTGGTTTCAGAACTACCCCGATATTAAATTTGTTGCGGCTCACATGAACTTCCACGAGCCCAAAACAGCTATTCGTATGGCCCAAAAATACAATAATCTTTATTTACTCACTTCGTGGCAACCGGCTAGTGTTCTTAAGCAAGCCATTCGCGCCGTAGGCGTCGAAAAGATCTTATTTGCTTCAGACTGGCCTCTTCTTGGAGAAAACATCCGCATTCAAAAAGAACGCCTATGGTCTCTTTTTGAAAAGGGTGATCTCAATGAAGAGGACCTGACGGCCATTTTCTCTGGCAATGCCAAAACCCTTTTGGCTGAACCTACGGAAAAGGTCTCCCCTTCAACCGAGGCCAATCCCTAAAACACTTACCTTTGCCTCCCAAATTCTGATTGTACTCGGTGTCGAGATGTTATAGACCCGTGAATGGCCGGGTCCCACACAATGGCGCTCGCATCGAACTCCGCTAGGTCCGGAAGGAAGCAACGGCATTTGCGGGCTCATGTGCTGTGGATCGCCCGGCCACTTGTTTTTTTTGAGAGGTATAGCTATTGTCTTACCAGGTCATTGCCCGCAAGTGGCGCCCTCAATCTTTTTCTGAACTCGTTGGACAAGAGCACGTTTCCCAAACCTTGGTTAACGCTCTTAGGGCCCAACGAATGCCTCATGCTATTCTCTTTACCGGTCCACGAGGAACAGGCAAAACATCTTCTGCCCGTATTTTAGCCAAAAGCCTTTGTTGTTCAAAAGCCCAAGATTTTGTTCCATGCCATGGATGCCCGGATTGCTTAGATATTACTCAGGGTCGCCACGTCGATGTGATTGAGATCGATGGCGCCAGTAATAATGGTGTTGATGCTATTCGTGAACTTCGCGAAACCGTTGGCTATATGCCCTCTTCAGGTAAGTACAAGGTTTATATCATCGATGAAGTTCATATGCTTTCGACGAGTGCCTTCAACGCCCTTCTCAAAACGCTCGAAGAACCACCCGCTCATGTGGTCTTTATAATGGCGACCACCGAAGCCCATAAGATTCCTCAAACGATTCTTTCTCGTTGCCAACGCTTTGATTTTCGCCGAATTGCTACTCGAAAAATTACCGAGCATTTAAAAAAAATCTGTGAAACCGAGGGGTTGCCTTACGAGATGGAAGCGCTTTGGCTCATCGCCCGCCAGGGTGATGGATCCATGCGTGATAGCCAGAGCCTACTTGAGCAGGTCATCACCTTCACCAATCGCGATATCAAATACCAAAAGGTTGTCGAAACTCTAGGACTAACAGATCGCCACCTTGTCCTTGATACCTTACACGCCATTCTCGAGCGTAACCCTCAAAAAGTTCTCAGCATTCTTGAACGATTTCACCAGACTGCTGCAGAACCTCATTTGTTCGCCCAAGAACTTATGGAAGTTCTCAGGCATTTAACCATCGTAAAAGTGGCTGGCCCTGCGAGCCAATTGATTGTGGATCTTCAAGACTCAGAGGTGGAGACCCTCTCACAGTGGGCTGAATCCTTGAGCGAAGAAGATCTACATCTACTCTTTGATTTGGCCCTTAAGGGCGTTCAGGATATTCTCAAGGCTTTTGATGCCCGACTTGTATTGGAAATGGTTCTCTTAAGACTGGCATCGGCACCTAAAATTGAATCCTTAGCAAAAATCCTGCATTCTCTCAAAACGATGGGAAATATTCCAACAGCTCCCACGGTGGCCTCGGCCCCCTTAGCAACAATTGCTACCACTTCACAAAACTCTGTATTGACTCAGGGCGGCGGAAACTCAGATCGATCAATAAGCCTCAACTCGCCCTTAAAAAATCTCTCTGGTCAGAAGGTCGACACAAATCTTTCCATTAACGATCAGTGGTTAAATTTTGTTGGACTGGTAAAGAAGGTTGATGGCCTGTTCGGTGCAAAACTTGAGAGCATTCTCTTTATGGGGCTTAACGATAAAAAAATCACCCTTGGCATTCTCGATAAAATGCAATTTCTCAAACAACAGTTAACAGCCCCTCAAACTGCTAAACGGTTACAATCCTACGTTGATCAATTCTGGGGACAAGGCTATGCTTTTGATATTCAAACCGTTAAAGACAAAAGTGCCGGTTTTTCAGCCCAGGCTTTGACGGAACAGAAAGAACAACAACAAAAGGATCAGCTCGATCAACAGATCCAGTCGCATCCTTTAGTAAAAACGGCTCAAGCTATTTTTAAGAGCCAAATTAAATCAGTTAAGGAGCTCCCATGAAAGGTCTTCCAGGCGGAATGCACGCCCTCATGAAACAAGCGAACCAAATGCAATCTCGCATGAAGAAACTCCAAGAGGAATTGGCCGTCAGAGAGTTTGAGGGAACTTCAGGTGGCGGCGCGGTCACCGTAAAAGTGAACGGCGACCACAAGCTTTTGGCCGTCAAAATTAATCCCGATGTTATGCAAGCGGGTGATGTAGAAATGCTCCAAGATCTCATCCTTACGGCAACAAACGACGCTATCAAGCTCGCAAAAGACACTAGCCAAAAAGAGATGGAAAAAATCACTGGTGGCCTTAGCTTGCCAGGTCTTTTTTAACTAAATGATGTTGGTTTAATCCGTTATGTTAAAAATTGATGCCCTTGATAGGCTCATTCAAGAACTAACGCGGTTACCGGGAATTGGGCCTAAAACGGCCCAACGTCTAGCTTATTTTATTCTCAAGTCTCCCAATGATTTTAGTCAACGCCTCAGCTCAGCCATTGCTGAGCTGAGCCTCAATGTTAAGATGTGTGGGCTCTGCTTTAACTTTACAGACCGCGATCATTGCTATTACTGCCTCGATCATCACCGTAACGAAGATAGTCTTTGTGTCGTTGAAGAACCCTCCGACATCGCAACCATTGAAAAGTCACAAGCCTTTCGTGGGCGCTATCATGTTTTGCATGGAACCATTTCTCCCCTCGATGGAATCGGACCCGATCAACTCAAAATTAAAGAGCTTATCCGCCGTATTGAGGGCAAAGAGGATTCTCCTCATCCCATCCGTGAAGTGATCTTTGCTCTTGATCCAGATCTTGAGGGCGATACGACGGTTTTGTACATAAGTCGCCTCCTGCAAGGGAAGGGAATCAAATTGAGCCGCATTGCGCAGGGCATCCCTATTGGCAGCGACATCGATTATATAGATGATAGAACTATAAGTAGAGCGTTGCTCAATCGAACAGAAGTTTAAGCAACACTTACCCAAAGGGAGTAGAAAACACTCCTTTGCCTAAGGAAGGGAAGGGTTATGTCATTTGTAAATTCAAATGCGAAGGAAGTTCACTGTAAAATCGTCTATTACGGGCCTTCGCTCGGTGGAAAAACCACAAATATTCAGTGGGTTTACCAGCAAACCACCAACGAAAATAAATCAAAAATGAAATCCCTAGACCAAGAAGTCGAACGTACTCTCTTTTTTGATTTTCTACCGCTCAATCTCGGAGAAATTCGTGGGTATAAAACTCGCTTCCATCTTTATACCGTTCCTGGGCAAATTGTTTACGATGCCTCTCGAAAATTGATTCTCAAAGGGCTCGATGGCGTCATCTTTGTTGCGGACTCTCAGGAGGAACGGATGGAAGAAAACATTCATGCCTTAAAAAACCTAGAGCGCAATCTAGAGCAACAGGGATATGACATTCGCCAGATTCCCCTGGTCATTCAGTACAACAAAAGAGATTTGCCAAACGCGATGAAACTTCAAGAGATGCGTTCCACCTTAAACACCTACAATGCTCCCGACTTTGAAGCGGTGGCCAACGAGGGCAAGGGTGTATTCGAGTCTCTTAAAACCGTTTCAAAATCAATTATTGGCGTTCTTAAGGGCGGCGAGCTAACTCTATAGGGCTCACTGCAACCTGTCTCAAGTAAACCTAATTTGCTGGCTCGATTAGAAGTTCGACAGCAAAAGGTACTATTAAACAAATAAAGCTTGCCTCTGCTGGCACCAAGTTCGCACTTCCGGGTGGCGTGACGGAGGACATCATCAATGATGAGGCCAAATTCAAAAAAAGTTTTTGATAGCAAAGTAATCAAAGACTTTGATGCTCTCCTTTTTGACATGGACGGGACCCTTATTGACTCCATGCCCGCGCACAATCGGGCGTGGCAAATGGCTCTTGCGGAATTTGGCGTCACTGTCAGTAATGATGAACTTCTGGAACTGGCGGGGACCCCCAACAAGAGAACGGCAGAAATATTCATTGATCGGTACTCTATTCTATCAACGGCAGAAACGATAGTTCGCGCCAAAGAAGAACTTTTTGAACGCGCCATCAATAACATCGACCTGATCCAGAGTGTGGCCACCATCGCTCAATCCTTTTTTAACCAAAAGGCTTTAGGTCTTGTCTCTGGAAGCGATCGCCAAAGCATCCATCGCAACTTGAGATTATTTCAATTGGAGCATCTCTTTAGTTGCATTGTCTCTAGTGGAGACACGGTGCTTGGCAAACCCTCTCCCGACCCCTACCTACTCGCAGCCCAATTATTAAAGGTTGAACCCCATCGTTGCCTCGTATTCGAAGATGGTCACGCCGGTATTCTGTCGGCTAAACAAGCCGGAATGAACGTTATTTTGATTGAAAATGGACTCTTGTACCATTGGGAGAGCAAGTGAGACATCAATTCGGAATTCTCCTATTCACGTTCATCATTAGCTCCGCGGCCCAAGCGAATCTCGATCTCTGTCGGGCGATCCTCAGCAGTGATCAATCGACCTCTCAATCGCTTTTTATGGAACGAGCAACTTTTGGACCAGAGTTCACCTTTACGAATAGACGGCTCCTTAATGAGGAAGATGGAAAAAACTCTCCAGAAAAGGAAAAGATATTCAGCAAGGCAAGAGAGTTATATGAACAAATGTGCAAAGTTCGCAAAGACTGTAAGATCACTATCGGATACGACAAACATGGTGGAAACTTCAGAGTCACGTATAATGATGGCTGGTACTTCGAGGTCGGGATAGATCAAGGAGTCATTGAGGCCCAAACGGTTAAGGGCACTTATCGTGATTTTCTAAAAAACAGAGTTCGCCTAAAAGACGATCTTTTTTATTTTATGAAATCGCTAGGACTCTTCCCTGATGCTGAGGTGGGCGGCGGCCACATTCACATTGGTGCTGATCTTTTTCATGAGGATCCAGTGCTTTTTAGAAACTTCTTCGCAGATTATGCTAATCATCCACAACTCACTGTTGGCGTTTTTAGTAACGACAACCCCAATCACCCTCCAATCATTTTTCTAAAGCCCGAACAGCAAGAGGGATTTGTAAAAGCTCTTAAGACTTTCGATGCTGAAGAAAACCCTACATTGAAGAATTTTATTTGGAATATCCATAGCCTTGTTTACACGGAAGCCTACACCCCTGAATGGGGCGGCGGCGCCTATTACCAAGCCATTCGCTTAGAGAGAATGTTTTGGATCAATGGAATGAATACCTTTGAGCTTCGAGGCTTTCGCCCACAAAAGTCGGTCGATGAGTTTTTGCTCCAGCTTGAGCTCATCGGTGCGCGAATGGATTATTTAAAAAAGAATGGCCAACGCGTTTCATTTAGATTTAACGAATCCGACGCTGATCTTCGCCCTCAGGCCATCGTCGACAATTTCTACTCGTACGTCACTGAAACTGGCTTGAGTTGGAATAAATTTAAAGTTTTGCTTCCGAACCGATTAAAAACTCGGAAGCCATCAAAAACCAGGTTTGGTTTTATCTCAAATATATTCAAATAAAAACTGTTTTTCTAACTCATCAGGCCCGCCACTACAAGAGCAGCGATCACAACACCCATAAGACTTTCGCCAGCGATAAATCCGGAGCTGACTGGAATTACACCTCTCTCAGCAAGCTCTGGTCTATTTTTTTCTAAGAAAAGCGTCAGTACCGCACCAATAAACATGGCGATCGTATTGTAACCAGGGCTCGTAAATCCCAATCCGAAAGCGGCGGCAGAGGGAATCCACTTTTTTGCTTTTGGAAAATAGTGTTCAAGAAGAACAATACCGACCCCAACAAGAGCACCAACGAGAATCGCAAGCCGAGCCGTAGGATGAAGGGTTTCTATTCCCTTCGCCAAAAGCTCCGCGACACCTTTCCATGTTTGTGCGGCAGGAGCGGGCCATTGATCCGACCCAAGAACACTCGCATCTGGAATCAATAAGTGATAGGCGGGAACTACGAAAAAGGATCCAGCCACTACTCCAAAAAACTGAGCCCAAAATTGCTGCCGAGGATCGGCTTTCAGTAGATATCCACTTTTTAAATCAGTCAGTAGATCTGCCGAATGTAGAGCTACACCGCCCGTCGCGTTCGCCGTCATTAAATTAGTTGTTACATTTCCAGGATCCAACACTCCGAACGTAATTTGAGTGATCTTACCTAAGGCACCAGTAGGGGTGGTATCTGTTTCCCCGGTCGCACGACAAGCAACAAGAGCAATAAAGAAACTCAGCACCACAGACAACAAGCCCATCCAAATCTTAATTCCAAAGTAATGCCATTCTAAGAAAACAACCATCGGGGCCACAACAACCATACCCCAAAAAAACCAAGACATCGGAACTTCTTTGGCCATTTCTGGATCGACAGCCCCTCCCTCTTTATTAAAAGCATTACCAACACTTTTCATGGCACGAAGAACGGTTTTCCACTGGAGAGCAAAAGACAATAAACCACTCGTCAAAAGAAGAGCAGAACCAAACCAAACACTCCAACCAACAATATTTTTATAACCTAGTTTAGGACCAATAATCCCGTGCTCAAACAACCAGGGAGCGACAAACAAATAATTCACAACAGCACCCAACAACATGCTCCAGGCTGCTCTAAATCCCATGATAGCCCCAGCTCCTAACATGATGACAGAGCCTTCCATTGAAATAGTGAAGTCCATGAGAGGGCGCCCAGCAATTGTAAGCGAAGGAAAAATAGCTATTTTTTCTGGAAGATTAAAAGGCATCCAAGATGCTTTTGCGTCTCTAAAAAAAGCCACAATAGCACCGATCGCTCCACTCCAAGTTAGTAGTTTTGCTTTTTCAGAACCGCTATTGGCGCCTTCTTCTCCGGTGGCATGGAGGGCCTTAAGAGTCTCTGCGGCAGCAACACCACTCGGAAACCTCAATTGCTCGATATTTATGAGCTGCTGTTTCATTGGAATCGCCATAATCACACCAAGAAACGCTATAGAACTGATCCAAAAAAACATCTGCATCATTCCCATGGTCTGACCAGTGATCATCATAAGGGCCGGGATTGCAGCGATTGTTCCTCCTCCCGTCATATAACCAGCGGCGCTAGCCACCGATTGCATGGCATTATTTTCTAACATTCCAAAATGAGTTTTTACGAGTTTCAGACGAAATAGCACCGCAAATATGGCGTAAGCTAAAATGCCCGCCGTGATTGAAACACCAAGGCCCCAGCCCGTTTTTAATCCCACATAGAGGTTCGATAAGCTCATGAACCCACCAAGACACATTCCGGCTATAACAGACCTTAGGGTCAGCTGTTTTTCTAATTGGCGCACATGAGCCTCCTTTTTTTGACAAAAAAATGGATAAGCAATATTTGCTACAGACTCAATAACAAAAAGGGTACAAAGTAAAAGAATGAAAACAAAGATGCTGAGTTGGCTCTTTAATGGTCTTGGAGGTTTTTTTCTGCTCTTGGGAGTAGCTGGAATTTTTTTACCTCTCCTACCAACAACCCCTTTTTTGCTTCTATCAGGCTTTTTCTTTTCTAAGGGGTCTCCACGCTTTCATACCTGGCTCATGAATCACAAGCACCTTGGCCCCCCAATCCAGGATTGGAAACGGAAGGGTGTTATTCGCAAACCCACCAAACTCCTCGCGTCGACAATGCTGCTTATCAGCGCACTTGTAATTTTACCTAAAGCCACAGTTCCCACGATCGGAAAAATTAGTTTTTCCTTTGTGGCCATTGGCGTCTTGGTCTTCATTTGGACTCGACCCTCAAAATAACAATAACGAAAGCAGTTCCCGCGTAGACCAAAGTGGAGGCAAGCTCGAAGGCTCACTCTTCCCTTAAGACCAAATACCCTTTTTTGCTTTGATAGCTTATTTAACGGTCGTTATTCTTAAATCGTGCACTCTCTGTTAAAAAAGATCTTTTTTCTCGATTCACGCTCACTCGCCCTTTTCCGAATTTTATTGGGTTTTTTTCTTATTGCTGATCTTATTACACGAGTCGCTGATCTCACCGAATTTTACACCGATGAGGGAGTACTTCCTCGATCCGCTTTGGTTGGACAATTTTCAAGTCCTTGGGTAATTTCTCCTCTCAATGCCTTCGGACACCATTCGCTTATTTTTGTTTATATGCTCGTGGCACTCTCCGTATACCTCGCCTTTCTTGTTGGCTACCGCACCCGAATAGCGACGTTTCTCTCGTGGATTTTCTTTTGCTCTTTCTCCGCTCGCAACTCAGTGATTGCGCATGGTGGAGATGATCTCGTCCGACTTTGTCTCTTTTGGTCAATGTTTTTAAATCTCGATACGAAATGGGCCCTTCATCGACGTCCCAACTCGCCACAATCGCTTGTCGCCAGTATGGCCTTCATTAGCCAACTTTTAATGATGTACTTTGGGACCGCCCTCCTGAAGTGGCACCCGATTTGGCACACAGAGGGAACGGCCATCTATTACGCACTTAACCTCGATGGGTTTACAACTTCGATGGGGCATTGGTTTTCTCAGTTGCCCCTAGGGATACTGAAACTGTTCTCTTTTGCAACTTTAGGTTTGGAGTTACTCGGACCATGGCTCTGGCTACTCTGCTTTCGCGAATGGCGGTATCGAACCCATATTATCGCGATTTTTATTCTCTTTCACTTGGGTTTGATTTTTACCCTCGAACTTGGACCATTTCCTTTTGCCTGTATCATTTATTGGTTAGCCCTTCTGCCCGCAGAAATTTGGCAAGACCTTGCTACCCGCTTTCCGAAATACCAGGACGGTTTGCGACCCGATGTCACCTTTGACGACTACCTAAAAAAAATCTCTATCGCTACTTATTTAAAGACGGTGTTTATTCTTATCTGCTGGGGTATTGCCGTGGCTTGGAATGTTGCCACTTTTTCCGATAAGGATTCGATTAGTCTATCACCCTATACTTATCGAGCTGGAAATATTTTACGACTTCATCAGAAGTGGGAAATGTTCGCACCATTCCCAAAAACGAGTGATACCTGGCTCGTCGTAAACACAAGGCTTTTTAATGAAACCACGTGGGATATACTCAATGACCGGCCAACGAGTTTTGAGAAGCCTAACCATCTTGCCGATGATATGGTCGATACGCTCTGGAGAAAATATCTCATCAATCTCACAACAGTTGCCTTCAAAGACCACTTACCCCACTTTAGCCGTTGGCTTTGCCGGGATTGGAACTCCAGTCAGAAAAACGTTAACCATAAAGCCATTCATTTAGAAATCTGGATGATTGGGGAGAGAACACCTCCCCCCGGTGCAAAAGCGCAGCCCCTTGAAAAATTAAAAATCTGGGACCACTTCTGTATCGATTAACCCTCGCTATTCGCAGAGAATTTTTCCACGAGCGAGAAGCGTGATTTTTTCTTTTCTATCTGCGGGAGCAGTATTCCCAAGACCCGTGTCTTCGAGGGCATTCCAATCTCTCAAAAGAGGCATCGCTACTTCGCAGAATTGAGAAGTCGTTATTTTTCCGGAGCAGTGCTCGGCTTCGAATTGAAATAGTCTAGCGCGGAGAAGTTCACTCCGATTAATAAATCCTTTTCGTGCCATATCTTCAACATCCACTAGCAAAGTCGCTGCTCTTGCTGCCACCTCGGTGTCACCTTTTTTGCAATCTAAAAACGAGTGCGCATGCGCTGTGCCTGTCATTAGCATGAAACAGATAATAAGTTTTTTCATCTAAGGAACCTCCCCAATATTTGAACGGCAATATTCTTCTTAAAACAGACCCGGTCAACCAATTCTTCTTGTTCTCTTTACCTCTTCGTTTTATGAAATTCCCCTATGTTAATGAAACCATTTGAAATTGAAATCACACGCGGACCCCAAACTGAAAGTAGACACTTCGTTCACGGAGTTATTTATGGACAAAAGGGCCATGTGCTTGAAGTCTATGGGAATTCCCAGCTTCCAGTTTTTCCGCGTTCTTCCTTAAAACCCATTCAGGCGTTACCTCTCATTCAAACAGGTGCCGCCGATCACTTCAATATAACCGATGCGGAACTAGCATTGGCCTGTGCTTCCCACCGTGGCGAACCCATGCATATTGAACCCATTCGAGCTTGGTTGGCCCGGATAGGCCACCAAGAAGCTGATCTAGAATGCGGAACTCATCCGCCCGTTCACCAAGAAAGCCTCTTCCATCTTCTGCGCTCGCACAATCTTCCTAGTCCCGTTCACAACAATTGTTCTGGCAAGCACACAGGAATGCTCATGACTGCTAAACACCTGGGAGAATCACACAAGAATTATGTTTCATTAAGTCATCCGGTCCAACAAAGAATTTTGAAGGAAGTCGAAACTTTTTGTGAGTTTACTTTTGGCAATGAATCTCTGGGAGTTGATGGCTGTTCGATTCCAGCGCCATGTCTACCCTTGGAAAATCTCGCGAAGGGCTTCGCTGAGTGGATTGCTCCTCAGCGCGCTGACGAGCTTACGGCAAAGGCTTGCACGAGAATATACAAAGCCTTTGTTGATCATCCTTTGCTCACAGCTGGAACAGGTCACTATTGCTCTGAAGTCATGATTGAAACCAAAGGTCGTGCCCTCGTGAAGGGCGGAGCTGAGGGTGTGATTGTTGCTGCCATCCCGGAACTCCAAATGGGAATCGCTCTAAAAACCCTCGATGGAAATACTCGAGCCAGTGATCATTGCATGAGTGTGATTTTAGAGAGACTTGGGTTGTTGTCGTCCTCGAGCTTATTATTGAACCCGCACATTCAAAACTGGAATCAAATCGAGACCGGAGAAATCCGTCTTAAATGAGAAGCTTTTCTAGCGGCAAAGAGGAGTATTTCCGCTCGAGCCGAGGGGTATGCAACTCATCGGCCAGAAATTCTATGATCAAGCGACAGATCTAAAAGAAGACTTTCGATCGCCATTTGAATGCGGGCAGGATGCCTTTGTAAATCAATTTTATTTTTATTCACCACGATGTCTACTTCACTGATCACCATCCGCGCCTCATCCCAATAGGCATCCATTTCAGCCGTTTCTTCTTCCGATGTTTTATTCAAATTGGTTCGAAAATAGACCCCATTTTTCCCATCTTCCAAGGGGATGTTATTGTTCTCAAGCAGTCTTGATGAATCAATACGAAATACAACCTGTGGATTTGACTTATCGTAGGAACGAAGGCGATTCACATTGATTATGGCCTCTCGAACGATCCGGGCCAACTCCAGCGGAACATCCTTATGGATTTTTAGCGATATAGGATCCACCATTCGCGTCAGATAGCCTCCCTCCCCATCGGGGGGAAGGTTATGGATAGGCTCAGCAAAAGACCGTAAACCCCAAAAAAATGTTAAACCCATGGCAAACTTTGTCAGCGCAGAAGACACAAACACCTCTCAAAACGAACATCAGGGCACCCATGCAAGAGAGGCCCCGTTGAGAAGATGACTCTGCAAAGCGAACGCCAATTGGCCACGCAGCAAACATCAAGCGCTGACTGGGACATAGGCCGCATCCATGCCCCTGCGGTGGATGTAAATGGCTAGAAAAATTCCAGGAACGGCAATGAGCGAACATCCAATGAAAAACTGCGCCCACCCAAGCTGCTCCACCATAATTCCTGCAAAACCCGAAAAGAAATTTCTTCCTAAAGTCGCAAAGCTCGAAAGGAGCGCATATTGTGTCGCTGTGAATCGGCGGTTGGTTAGCTGAGCCATAAACGACAAAAATGCCGCACTTCCCATCCCACTCGTTAAGTCTTCAAATACAACGGCTACCGCGAGCGCCCAGCTTTGTGGTCCGGTGAAAACGAGAGTCGCGAAAAAAGCCGTTGATAGCGCCTGCAGGATTCCAAACAGAATGAGGGATCGGTAGATTTTTAATTTTGTGAGTAAAATACCACCCAAAAATAAACCAAACAAAGAAGACACCAGGCCTACTGTTTTTGCAATGTACCCAACCTGCTGATTTGTGAAGTTAACATCAACATAAAATTTATTTAGCATTTGCCCCGAAAGAGAATCACCCATTTTGAAGGCAATAACAAACAAGAGGCACAAAAGGGCTCCTGGTCGACTCAGAAACTCTTTAAAGGGCTCGATGACAGCTTCTTTCAGGGTACGTACTGGTGCTTCCGTTAACTGTGGTTCCGGAATAAACAAGGTAGTAACAAAACCCACACCCATGAGCGCCGCCATTAATAAATACAACTGCTGCCAAGATAAAAAGTTTGGCCCATCACCAACCAAACCAACCCCCAACCCTCCAGACACGAGCATTGCCACTCGATATCCATAAGTAGTCATCGAGGCCCCCAGACCCATTTCTTCTTCTGGCAAAAACTCTCTGCGAAAAGCATCGATCACCGCATCTTGGGTTGAACTAAAAAAAGCAACCATGATCGCAGTAATCACCATAGGGGTGAGTGTCGTGCCAGGGTTTAAGGTGCTCATGAAGGCAATGGCAATAATCAATGCTATTTGTGTAAGAAAAAGCCAACTTCGACGACGTCCGAATCGCGTTAACTCGTATCGATCTAACAGTGGTGCCCAGACGAATTTTAGGGAATATGCCATTCCCACCCAACTCAAAAAACCAATGGTTTTTACGTCGATGCCCTCGCGAGCTAACCACATCTTAAAAGTTCCGCCCGTCAGCAAGAGCGGTAGGCCGCTGGAAAAGCCCATCAAAACGGTCACTACCATTCGCTTCCACAATGTTTGCTGAATATTAGACATGGATTGATCCTTTGAATAACCAAGTTATCGAGATGAGAATCCTTCATCCCACTCAGGTTAGACTAAGGCCATAGGGCACTCTGGGTCTAGATAAATGTTAACTTACGCATCTTCCACAATAGGTGACTGATATACGGTCGTCTGGTCTCTCCGGTGGTCACCATGAGAAGCTTGGTTATTTTCAAATTTTTTGGATCTGTAAAAAGCAAAATGAGCATCTCTCGAATGAAATTTGTGTTGAGCGTAACGTAGTTATCAGTTCCGACCCCCAGCTGAACATTCTTTTTCTCCCACCAAGAAAAGGGATGGTCTTTAAAATCCTGAAATTTTCCGGTGAGTTTATTGTTTGATGATGGAAGCGCAACAAGAGAAACACCTTTATCAATCAATCGATTGAGAACATCATGTTGATAGTGTTCTACTTCTCTTGCCGTATGAAACTTGGCCTTTAGAAAAAGCGTCACTTCATCATCATTTAGACGATGACCCCTTATAAGTTTATCACAAACCGCCTGATTCGGGCCCCAGTCCATATCAATGAGTTCTTTGTAGGCCTCTGTCCCAATGGGAACATGCTGACCAGCTTTATTCATTTCCACCACGCGTTGGAAAATTCGATGGAAGTAAAAATTGGGGTTTATGCCCAGACTCACCCCATGCTCGAGCGTGTCGATATGCCAAATGTTCATGGCATTATCAACGGCCTGAATCCCTTTTTTAAGAGTGTGCCAAACTTCGCCATGATGCGATCGAATCTTGAAGCCTCGATATTGAAGTTTTCGAAACCCGGTGAATAACTCATTAAAATGCTCTTTACGAAACAGATCTAACTCGCTTCCTACCGTGTCTACATCGGTCATGTAAGCTTCGAGTTCAGGATATTTTTCTAACATGTAGATGAGAGTGTTAACCTGTTCTTGAAAATGCTCTTTACGATCGCCGAAGCGAGCAGAGTCAAAAAAATCTTTTTCTTTTCTAAAGGAGGGCGAAAGAATAAAGTCAAAATCAGGCCGTTCCTTTTTGAATGCCATAAAGCCTTCAAATAAGCCGAGAATAACATCTTCGGATGAAACATCATCAGAGCCTGGAATATTTTCTCCCGAAGCAGAGCTCGCACGTGCCAAAGTAAATTTTAGACGCACTTTACCAACGTTGTACCGATGGTAAAGTTCATTAGCCATATGATAGGCAGACTCTTTATGGGCCTCGCGATCAACTAAAATCAATTTAGCAAGGTAGAGAATTTTCAAATACGAATTGAAACCTTCATTCTCACTTAGACGAATCAAAGCATCAACATCGGCCACTTTATTGATAGGCAAGGAATCCGGACCATATACTTCTTTTATCTTCTTTTCATAAAGAGCCTTGTTGGGTCCTTCGAGAAGTTTCTGCACTCGAGGAAATATAAACTCAGCCGTTAGTGAGCCGGTAAGGTGAATGTGCTCTTCATTATACTTGATAGGAAAATGTCTAAAAAATTCAAAAAGTGCCTTAGAAACTGGGTGCTCCAAGAGTGTGTTAATTGAGACACGGTCTTGCTGAAAATCAGATAGTAACTCTCTAAATTCTCTAACACTATCAAAGGCTGCTTCATTCTTGTTTTTAAGGTCACTTTGCAAAATAAGCTCAAGCGTATCTTGCAGGCTTATTCCATTTGTTTCGCTGATCATTCCAGTTAGCGACTTTGTCAATTCATGTATGAGTCTATCTTGTGCCTTCAACATGCCACCAGTCTACTGCCTGTACACCAGAGAGTCTAACTTTATCACCACACTCGCTCCAAAAGAGCGGTCTAGCAAAATACTTTATATTTAGATAAGACCTTTAACGCTCTAACCAGCCTTAAGGTTGAGGTAGGCCTTCCAGGTCACCGGTAAAGTTGCTGAATTCTTTAACTCCAACTCAACGGCAGTCATCCACGCCGGGGCTTCTGGCTCTCGCAACAGTGGCATGCCCGCGGCGGCTGGTGTTCGGTTGCCCTTCCTTTGATTGCAGTTGCGACAGGCGGCTACCACATTACTCCAAGTCTCAGGGCCCTGCTTAGACACAGGAATCACATGGTCTATAGTGAGTTCTTTTTGCGAACATTTCTTGCCACAATATTGGCAGGTCGAGGAGTCTCTCAGATAAACATTTTGTTTTGAGAATCTAACAAATCGAAAAGGCGCGTAGGACACATAGGACTTTAGTCGTATAATACTTGGAACAGGAAATTTAACCCTGGGAGTGCTAACAAAAAATTGATGAAACTCGACCACCTCCACCTTCTCGGTGAGCCACATAATCATGGCTTTTTGCCAACTTATAATTTTTAAAGCCTCATAGGATGCGTTAAGTAATAAGGCTGCTTTTTTCTGAATATTTTTTATCTTTTCTTTGACTGCCCCCCTGTCTTTGCATTGACAATACTTATATTGTAGTTAACTTAGAACTATAGAAGCAAGGCCCTAGGCCATTCTAAAGTTTTTCAATAGGATATAATAAGTTTTTATGCCATCGTTCGATATCGTCTCAGAAATAAACATACAAGAAGCCGACAACGCCGTTAATCAAGCCCTCAAAGAAATCGAAGGTCGTTATGATTTTAAAGGTAGCAAAAGCGAATTAACTTGGGACAAAAAAGAAATTTCGCTTATCGCTGAAGACGATTATAAAATCGGTGCCATGAAAGACATTCTCCAATCAAAGTTTCATCGCCGTGGCATCGATATGCGAGCGCTACAATACGGAAAAATCGAAGAAGCCGGCGGACGAATGCTTCGGCAAAAAATTACTTTAAGCCAGGGAATCGATAAAGAGAAAGCAAAGGACATTACGACATTTCTTCGCGACACGAAATTGAAGATTCAACCACAATTGACCGATGACAAAGTTCGCGTTTCCTCAAAAAGTATTGATACTCTTCAGGAGACTATGAGCCTCCTGCGCGCGAAAGACTTCGGAATTCCGCTCCAATTCAACAACATGCGTTCGTGAGGTTTGATTTTCGACGGAATAGTTTAATAATATTATTTTTAGCCTCAGATTTTCTGAGGAGGTTTATAAGGAGGCCCAAGTGGGTAAGAAGTTATATGTAGGCAATTTGCCTTTTACGATCGATGATCAACAATTGCACCAGGCGTTCTCGAGCTATGGCCAAGTTATGTCGGCCAAAGTTATCATGGACAGAGACTCTGGCCGAAGCAAAGGCTTCGGATTTGTTGAGATGTCAACTGATGAAGAAGCTCAAAATGCATTGGGCTCGCTCAATGGCACCCAACTTGGTGGCAGAGACATTAACGTATCAGAAGCTCGCGATCCAGGACCTCGCACTGGCGGCGGCGGTCCTCGCGGTGGTGGATTCCGTGGTGGCCGTGGCGGTGGCGGCGGCGGCCCTCGTGGTAACGGTGGTCCTCGTGGCGGCGGCAACAGACCTCCTCGCCGTTTTGGTGACGACTAGTTTTTGGTTTGATTCAATCAAGGACAAAGGGCTGGGAATAACAGCCCTTTTTTTTGGTTTTAAGAACCCAGCCTATCCTGTGTGACCAGCTATGGTATTCTAAAAGTGAATGAGTTTAGTTTGTATCATCGAGCGAGAGCCATTTATCACAAGGCAAATCCAAACAGCGCTAATCGAAATCGATAGCAAGCTGACCGTCGTCGCTTTCAAAGATCTTGATGGGTTTTATAAATGGTTTGCGGCTGAACTCCGAAGGATTAATAGAGAGCCTGAAACTCCGAAAGAAGATTTAAAGCTTTTAATTGGCGATCTGCAATTTTTAGGGCCTCGCTATTTCACCCTCATCGAAAAACTAAGAAAACTCATGGCCCGAAGAGGCTTTATTTCTCGCGAAGACGATCTCGCGGTCATTCTCACTGCTTTCGAAGCACCTAACTTGAACTATAAGCAAATTGAGAGTCGAATTATAAATAATCTGATTTTTAAACCTTTCGACCTTCCAATTCTAAAGCAGCACTTACAAGTCGCATTAGCACAGCAACAAGCCATCAAAGACTACATGATTTTTAATCAAAAACTCAAAACGACAGCTGAAATGCTCAAAGAGGTTCAATTAGAATCGTTTTCCGAAATGGGTTTTACTACTCGAAGCAATCGTGAACTGCCCCTCAATGCTGTTTCTAAATACTACTTTCAGCACTTCGAAAACGGAGCGAAAACGAGCGTATTAGCACGCTGCCTTTCCTGCATTCCCCACCCAACGGTACCTGATGAGTACCAGGCGGAATTTAGATATCTAGGTCTCAATAACGGACAAGTAAAGAAGCTTCGTCAATCTCTCTTTAAAGCAGATTTAGAAGACAAAGATAAAACGAAAGTCAGCAAGGTCGCTTTTCCGAAAGCAAAAAAACCAGCACCACCGGCCATCAATTTTCTAATGTTCTTAACATCAGAAACTGACCACTGCCTTGAGATCAAAGATAACGTTGAAAGTAATCTTTTTGGCATTGGAATCACTCTGAATCGCTCAATGGCGAAATTCATGGAGGCCTTGGCTAAAAACGACCTTACCGTACTAGGAGCTAAGCCCATTCATGTTGTTTTGTTGGACATTGCTTACTTTAATCCCACAAAGGGAGTTGATACATGGAGAAAAATACAGGGCCAAATTGAGGAATTTAACAAACGACTATTTGTAAAAGATCCTAAGCCCCGATTTTTCTTATTGAGCTCTCAAGAAATCCCTGATGTACACCTTAGAAACTGGGCTAGTTTATTTGAAGATGTACTCCTACTGCCAATCGATAGACCTTATCTGAATAAGCGCCTCCTGACTCTCTTTTCAGAGGCTCAACCCAAGAGAGAAAGTCTAGAGTTGCTTGGTTGTACGACCGATGAAGTATTTAGAGTAGCAAACCCAATAGAACTTGTTACTATTTCAGAAGCTTGCCTGACCATGAAGTATTATCGACCTATTTCATTTCACTCGTTTAGACGCTTCTTTCTACCCTCGGCTCAGGCAGGTGATCTCAATGAACTTTTAGGGTCTTGCTACTTTGTTGAAAAAAAAGACAATTTCTACATTAACTACTTTGTCTTTTTTGGGATTACTGATAGGTACCTCAAGTATATTCGCAAATGGATCTTAGAGAATTATATTGCCTCTAAGGAAGGTGCTGCCTAATTGATTGAACCAGGGTCATCATTTTGAGTGAAAAGAATTTTTCTAAAAATTTTGAAATAGAGAAAGCCGTCGAGGAACTAAAAAAAGGATCTGTCGTTGCTATCCCTACCGAAACGGTCTACGGGCTTGCGGCCAAAATTTCAGATCTTGAAGCTATTCGAAAAATTTTCGCAACAAAAAACAGACCCTTTTTTGATCCTCTCATTGTTCATGTAGCCTCCATCGACCAGGCCAAATCTCTTGTTAAAGATTGGCCAAAGAGCGCACAAATTTTAGCAGAAGCATTTTGGCCAGGACCGCTCACTCTTGTGCTTCCCAAAGGTGATCTCATTAGCGATTTAATTACTTCTGGGCTCGAGACGGTCGCCGTCAGGCTGCCCAAACATCCCATGGCTCGAATGATCATTGAACGTCTCGGTGAACCTGTAGCTGCCCCGAGTGCAAATAAGTTTGGCCGAACGAGTCCCTCTCAGGCCCAGCACGTGCGCGATGAGTTCCAGAATGAGGTTCTCATTGTAGACGGAGGACCATGCGAAGTTGGAATTGAATCATCTATTCTAAAAGTTGTCGAGACGCCTAAAAAGACTGAACTCACTCTTCTAAGATCAGGCTCAATTTTGCCGGAACAAATTCTCAGTTCATTACAAATTCTCGGTAAAGAACTGATTTTTAATAAACCTGGAACGAATATCGAAGCTCCTGGCCAGATCAAGCATCACTATATGCCCGGCATTCCCGTTATTTTTATTGAAGAGGAGACTTGGACCTCCCTCGGTACCATAGAGAAAATCAATCACACTCTTGGAACTCAATTCAAACACCCCTGCCTATTACACTTGAGCAGCGCCCCCGATCAGGCAGCCCGCGAACTTTATGGTCAATTGAGGGCCTGTAGCCAGCCTCCGCACGACGTCATTCTTTTTGTACGAAAGAAATCCTATCAAGGAGAATATTGGGCGGCCCTTCTTGACCGTATGAATCGGGCCTCAACATACCATCTTTTGAATTAAGATTTGCCGAATTCAAAGGGAATAGCTAAGGTATTTCACCTATGCTTTTAATGAGACTTTTTCGCGTTCTACACCTTGGTTCAATCGTAGCCCTCTTTTTATTGAAGGCTCTATTTATTCATTTATTTACAACTGACTCTCATCGTCGCCGCAAAAAATTTGCGATGAATGTTTCGCAGTCTTGTCAAAAAGCCCTGAAGTCACTCAATATTGACCTTGAGGTTACGAGCCCCCCCAATAATCACGGGCGCTATCTCATCGTTTGCAACCATCTCGGCTATTTGGATATCTTTGCTCTCGCGGCTTCTGTTCCGGCTCTTTTCGTCACATCTGTTGAAATGAAAGAGACCCCATTTTTAGGGCTTTTAACAGAAATGGCCGGCTGTATGTACGTTGAGCGTCGTAGTCGCATGAATATACACAATGAAATAAAAGAAATAGAAGAAGCCTTAAACGACGGATTCAATGTTATTCTTTTTCCGGAAGGCAAGTCTACGGATGGAGAAAAAGTTCTCCCTTTTAAAAAATCTCTCCTCATGGCCTGCGCAGGAAGCGACGCCAATATCATGCCCGCAGTCGTTAATTTTAAAATGATCAATGGCGAGCCCATGCAGCACAAATTTAGAGACTGGGTTTGTTGGTATGGCACCATGCCATTCATAACATCGATTTGGAATGCCTCGAAAATTTCACAAAGCCTTCTACGACTCGACTTTCTCGGAGAAGTTGTGGTTAACGGAGACTCCGATCACAGAGACGTTGCCCAACGGGCACAAAGCCAAGTGGAATCCAACTATATTGGGGTGCCCTACCCACCTGGAACAGGAAAGACTTACTAATTCTTACGATTTGCGACTCATTCAATGAATGTACACATTCGATTTGGCCGATAGTATCTGAGCCAATCGATCTTTTTGACTGATTACCGAGTCTTGAATAGAGACTAGCTTTTTAAATAGTTTATTCTTTGCCTCCAAAATGGCTTCGTAAATATTCTCTGAGGTTCCCTCTTCTTCTAGACTCACTCCGTTTTCCTTAATAGAAATTGAAATAGTATGTTTTGAGGGGTCATTGACATACCCAAAATCATCTTGGTTTTTTGAAATCACCGATATGAGGCTCGATTCTGTTAAAAAGGGTTCAAAATCCGCTATCTGCTGATAGATAAAAGACTTTACTTCAGGGGATTCCTCGATTGGAACCGCATTGCTTTTTTTTCTATCCATTCTGAACCTCCTTTTTACAGCACGGGCAAATCAGGATGACCGCCTTCTTTTTCTAGTATAACTCTGGTGGCTCATCGATTGCTGTCAAGTTTGCCCAAACGAATATAATCCTGCTGATGACCATTTTTCTTAGGCTCGTTTTAAATTGATACAAGGACCCATTCCCGAGGTCGACGCAAAATGGGTCGCACTATGGGCAACCAAGACTTGCTGATTGCCTCTGCATCAGCTAAGAAGTGATACATGACACCCTCACAAATCCGAACCCTTCAGAGTTATAAGAAACTTTTACTTTTCCTCGATGTCATTGGCTTAACCTTTATTTTTTCTTTAGCTTTTACAGTACGGATGCAATTGGATTTCGAAGCCGCAGTAAGGCAACCCTTATTGATAGTTATTTTAATTGTCGACGTTGCGAGCCTCTATGTCCTTGGCGCCTACGACATAAATACAGAGCATAGTTTTTTTGAATTAAGTATCCGAGTTCTACTTGCAGGAATTTTTGGATTCGGGTTCCTTGTTGGATTTATTTATCTCTCCAGACTAGAAATTGCAGGACTTTTCGGACGAGGAGTATTTTTAACATCTTTCATTGCCAACTTATTTTATGCTGCATTCTTGAGAGTTCTATTTAGCACTCGTCTTCGATATTTAAAAACATCTCGATGGCGATGGTTGGCTTTTGGGGACTTACCAATTCTAGAGCGCCTCACTCAGGATGCCAGAAAAAATACGGCACTTGGACAATTGGAAACTCTTATTGTTGAAGAATCGGATGATTTTAAAGTTATGCAAAGCCGACTCGTTCAGCCATGGGAAGGTATTATAATAGCGACCAACCTCTCGCTACCAGAAGAGATTTCCAATACGCTCCTCCACAAGAGACTCAATGGCCTACAAGTCGCCAATCTAACGCAAATCTATGAACACTTCTGGGGTAAGCTTCCTGTGCACTTCATTGAAAATAAGTGGCTTCTAACTACCGAGGGATTCAGCATTACCCACAATCCCATTGGACTTAGAATTAAACGATTAATGGATATTGGGTTATCAATTCTTTTACTGCTTATTACCTGGCCTATACTCGTCCTAACAATGGTGGCCATCAAACTAGAGAGCAGGGGACCTATTTTTTTTAGACAAACGCGAACGGGAAAAGATGGTAAGGACTTTTCAATTGTTAAGTTTCGGTCAATGACTACTGATGCTGAAAAAAATGGAGCACAATGGGCCCAAAAAAATGATACGCGCGTCACTCGTGTTGGCAAGTGGATCCGACTGACTCGGATTGATGAACTCCCCCAAATTATCAACGTCCTTAAGGGGGAAATGAGTTTCATTGGTCCGCGGCCCGAACGCCCAGAATTCAATGAAACATTGGAGCAGAAGATTCCCTATTACCAATTAAGACATTTACTGCGTCCAGGGATCACCGGTTGGGCCCAGGTTATGTACCCCTACGGGGCATCAATCGAGGACGCTACCGAAAAACTACAGTATGAGCTCTATTACATAAAAAACTACACCCTCGGCCTTGATTTATTAATTGTTCTGAAAACCATTAAAATAGTCCTTTTTGGTAAGGGCCGATAAAAATTCAGCCCAATAATTCGCCAGTTTCATCGAGGGCCTATGAAGAGATTTCTGTAGAATCAAAAAAACTTGCCAATACCATCACTTCTCATCATTGATAGCCTCTCATTATTCTTGGGGGTCATCTCGTTGAAGGGATGAATGTTACGTAATGCAGATGTGCAAACCACTTGCTACTCTATTTTTATGCTTATTGTTGGGGTGGAATACCTTGGCGTCGGATCACGACTACAAGTTTTTACTTGATTGGTCGAAAGAGGGCGATTTTGACTTTTGCTCAGACAATCGATCGTTCGAGTACCGAAATGCCTATTGGCTTGGGGCTATGTCGTATTATGCCTATCTCAATCACTCCTACGTAGAACAAATCTTCAAAACTCCAAAGAAGAAAAGATTTAGCTTACAAACTAAAAACTCGCGAGGTCGACCCAATGGCACAATCAGAACAACCGGCCTTGGTTGGCCAGGCACTCTCGACTATTTTTCTAATGCCTCTCCAATACCGCTAAAAAAGTCTGATATATATCGCCTCTCCCAGGATTTTGTTCCAGATGTGCAAGCAATCTGGGCTGAGAAATCTGATTTAGTGATTGTTGCCTTTCGCGGCACCGAACAAGATAACCCAATAGACTGGGCTACCGATTTTGCAGCATCTTTTCAATTGAACCATGAGTATATGCCTTTTTGGCGGCGCAACGTGCACAAGGGCTTCGAACAGTCACTCGCCGTCATTGCCCCTTGGTTAGAAACTAAATTAAATCGACTTTTCGAACGCTATCCTGATGCACACAAAATTCCCATTTTTTTAACAGGACATAGCATGGGGGGTGCCCTAGCAACCCTTACGATGACGACCTGGCTCGAACGAAATCAACTGGTTCCACCCCTTCGACGACTTAACTTAAAAGCCGTTTATACTTTTGGAACACCGAGAATCGGCAACTTGGCCTTTGCTACCCATTTTGCTCATTTGATTACTCGCGAACCAGTGGGCCTGTATCGCCTGGTAAACAAAAGAGATTTTGTAACCAAAGCACCTTGCATTGACTACAACCACTTTGGCACCCATGTGCAATTACTTTCAGGCGTTCAAGGAAACTTTCCAGCGGCCAATCCCAACGTTCTAGTCAATCCACTCTCTGAAGAATTTCATCATTGCGCTTATGGAACTCGACTTTTTGAAAACATAAATCGCTTTCAGGAATATAAGTTAGATCATTTAATTGATAACTATTACAGCGTTTTGGTATCGATTCGAAATGACCTAAACACAGCTCTGCGTGCTCAAGCCTCTGAGTTCGACCAAAAAAATGGCTATTCTAGTGACAACCCATTTAACCCTCACAAATTTCCATATTCCTGCAAGGGCAAGATCACTCATATCGGCGCCCCCGCTTATCTCCAATACAATAACAAGAGCCTCGCTTTTGAAATTGAAAATTAATTTTAAAGGGTTTCTTTCTCTTTGCATAAGCTCGCTTACTATGAATCAATAGAGCTGACGTTCGTTAAACACCTGCAAAGGAGAAACCTATGACAAAACTTTTAAACTTCATCGCAATTTCTTGCCTCTTGTTCACAGACTTAGGCTGGGCCCTTGATATTGGCTCCGTGGCGCCAAACGTCAGCGGAGTGAACCACCTTAACAAAACAATTCATTTTAAAGACAACTACAACGACGGTTATTTGTTAGTGTTCTTTTATCCGAGAGCCAATACGCCCGGTTGTACTGCGCAAAACAAAAGTTTAAGAGACGGGTTTAAAACTTTGTATGCAAAAGGAGTTAAGGTTGTTGGGATTAGTACAGACTCTGTTGAAAAACAAAAAGACTTTCACGACAGCCTTAATTTGCCCTTTGATTTGATCTCTGATCAAAAAGAAGAAATTGCAAAGGCTTTTGGGGTTCCAGTAAGATTTGGATTTTCAGGAAGACAGGCTTTTCTCATTCACAAGTCTAAAGTTATTTGGCTCGATAAAGATGCTGCGACTTCTGAACAAGCAAATGATGTGCTGTTGGCTATTGAATCTTGGGAGAAAAACAATTTAAAGAAATAATATCACAAGAATCTCTGGCTCGATTTCTATTCAAAATCGGGCCAGGTATTCTCTGGCAATTTAAACCATTCTATCACTTCAATAGTAGAATGCACTTCGTAGGCTCTGTATCTCTGGTTCCATAAAACACTCTTCCAGCCAGCTTTCTCAGAAATAAAATTTTTATCTTTTTTGCCGGGGGGAACGATAATCATTCGTTTCTTTAAGAGCGAACTGTCTCGACCAACCAAATAAGCTAGCGATTCCAGGTTTAATTGAATAAATTTTGAGTCTTTGTTGTCCAATGAAAAAAACTGCAGCCCTCTATGTAAAAGACTTGCGACTAACAATGGAGCCGCTTTTTCTTCACACTCTTGCACCACAATTACCTTCTCAGCTTTTCTTCTGATCTCAAGGAGGTCAGCAACCTTGGGCCATTCGCAGGTAATCCAAACCAAGTTTTGCGCTTTCAATTCAGGAAATGCTTCGGGCCTCGTAGGTGTCAGCCATGGAAAAGCTCGCAAACCCTCATAATTCTCGGCAACAATTCGATAATTAACCTCTTCCACTGCAATTTTCTGAAGTGACAAAAGTTCATCTGTCGTCCAAGACCGATCTTTTTTCATTAAAAGATCAACGCGTCCCAAGGAATCTTTGTGAGCATCTAAATCGCTCAATACCTTCGAGGCAAAATTCCAACCCCAATCATTAAAGCCTAGACGCTCAAAAGAAGCTCGCCAATGAATAATCTCCTGGCGAGAAAAGGCGTCTAGTTCTTCTAAGGTCATTTCATCAATACTTACTTCAGCCGCCGCAGAGAGAACTTCAATAAAACTATTTAGTTTTTTGAAAAACTGCATTTGTTCTTTCACTGAAAGGACTTGAAAGGACTGCCAAAGCTTTTGAGCAAACCAAAAATGGAGAGTAAAAGGCGCTAAGGACTCTGCGCGTTTTTCAAAAGAGGGGCTTATGCACAAATTAGTAAAGGATTCGTCTTTCACCGGCGATTGGCAATACCCTGACCATGAGGTAGCCAACTGTGGCCATTGCCCCAAAACCATTTGCCATTGCCGGTAGTTGCGATCGTGGATGCCCAGATTAGCCATTAAAAATTGTGTTAAAACTTCTAATCTAAGAATACCCAGACCATGCCCTTTTTGATACTGCTGAATCCAAGATTTTAAATAGGCTTTTTCTAACGTGAGTTCCTCGCGTCCGAAAAATGCACCCTCACCGATGGTGATTTGATCAGAAGAAACCTGAACTAACTGTTGAACTCCTTCTTGGATCACAATCTTTGTTGGGATGAGAGGAAGAAAACCCGATTTTAAATGACCCTCGAGCAAAGCAATTCGCTTTTGAATGTCGTCCATCC
The DNA here is from genome assembly GCA_041178425.1 of Pseudomonadota bacterium. GTDB lineage: Bacteria > Bdellovibrionota > Bdellovibrionia > Bdellovibrionales > Bdellovibrionaceae > CAUJGP01. The sequence continues at coordinate 163,551 of JBEGVH010000010.1, forward strand.
GTTCGATAAACACTTTACTGATGGGCACCTTTCTATGAGCCTCGCAGTTATATACTGTTTTAGACGAACTATCGGTACTTATCCAATCTATTTGCTCAACTAAATTACTTTCAAAGCAAATAGGTTTACGATTCAGGTAAACTAGCAACAGGAGATCCACAACCAAAAGAACCACCAAAAAACCGATCATTCGCTTTCCTGTTGGCTCGAAATTTTTTCGCGGCAATCGTATCATAGAAAACAAGCCTTAGATTTTGTTTTTTGATGATCATCAACGAGACCAATTCGAGATGGAAGTTTTTTATTCATCTTCTGGGCAAGCCAATGATTCGACTTAACTAAGAGTGAGAGATCAATGCCTGAATCTACATTCATGCTATCGAAGAGATAAATCAAATCTTCTGTGGCTACGTTACCCGTGGCACCTGGAGCATAAGGACAGCCCCCTAACCCACCAATGCTGGCATCAAAAACTCTTATACCCATTTGGTAGGCCATCAAAACATTGGCCACTGCTTGCCCACGAGTATCGTGAAAATGTCCTGCCAAAACATGAGGAGAAACGCTCTTAAATAAATGTCCTAGCAGAGTCTCAATATCACCTGCACTCGCTATCCCAATTGTATCGCCCAATGAAACTTCATAGGCGCCCAAATCAAGAAGCCTTTTTACATTCTTACTAACCAAGTCCAAATTAACAGGGCCTTCGAAAGGACACCCAAAAGTTGTACTTAGGTAACCTCGAATCTTAATTCCGTGATCCGTGGCAACCTTTGCCACTCTCGTCAATCGCTCGAAACTTTCTGCGATAGAGCAGTTAGTATTTTTTTGAGAAAATGTTTCGGAGCAGGCCGCGAAAACAGCAATCTCTTTAATTCCAAGCCGAACAACGGCGTCCATTCCTTTTTCATTGGGAACTAACGCCGATAGCGACACATTTGCCGGAATAATACTCGTCTTTTGGTCGGCGATGGCTCTTTTGAAAAGTTCTTCCGAGGGCGCCATTGCAGGAACCCACTTAGGGCTTACAAACGACCCAACTTCTAGACTCGTTAAACCCGCATCAATCAGTTGCCTGAGAAGCTGATAGCGCACATCCGCATCAACAACGACGCTTTCGTTCTGCAGCCCATCTCGAAGCCCTACTTCTACGATCTTTACCGTTTTGGCCTTTGTGTTCATATTTCTTAATCCCGCATCGTTGGTCAAAAGTTCCTATTCACTCAACTCTTTTAGTTTCACCAAAATCTGGCCCAATTGAACTTGATCGCCAACTTTGACTTGAACCTTTTCAACAGTCGTATCGAGTTCGCACTTCAATGTATATTCCATTTTCATGGCTTCCATTACGACGATAGCGTGCCCAACCGAGACTGCCTGATTCGGTTCAACGTAGATTTTGGTTACTTTTCCTGGCATTGGCGCGTGTATCAAATGCTTGGAAGACTTTCCTTCCACCGCTCTTCGTTGTCGCCCACCTTTGCTGCTGGCTTCTGTCGTGATCGTTTGACCACATCGGTGAACCCAAAGCTTCCCCTGAATTATTTGAGCGAAACCTTCAACTTTTTTTCCATTGATCTCGATCATTAGTTTCTGACTCATATATTCCTCCAAAATCCCGTCCACGGATTTGAAACAACCAAGCCTTGATCGCCACCACTAGCAGACAAACGTTTCAGGGCCTGATCGATAAATTCTTTGGTCTCTGCCGAAATTTCTGGTTCAGGTAATGACTGCGAAAAATGTTTATCAAAAAATCGAGTCGTCATAGAACCATCGACAAATTCTGGATGAGATATAATTTTTTCAAGGAGAGGAATATTCGTATGCACACCAAAAACCACGGATTCCTCAAGAACCTTTAACATTTTTTTGATGGCCAGCTCTCGAGATTCATCCCAAACAATTAACTTCGCAATCATCGGATCATAAAAGGGAGTAATTTCATCACCCTCATCAAAACCATATTCAAAGCGTCTTCCAAAAGCTTCTGGCCATTGAATCATTCCCAGAGGGCCCGTCGAAGGAACACCACCCATAAATGGATTTTCAGCGTACAAGCGGCATTCGATACTGTGACCACGAGGTTTTAGTTCATTACCACGACTCCAAACCATTTGATCTTGAGCCGTTAGAAGCTGCGCCTTCACCAAATCGATACCAAGAATCATTTCCGTAACAGGGTGTTCGACTTGCAAGCGAGTATTCATCTCCATAAAAAAGAACTGATTGTCTTGAAGCAAGAATTCTACAGTTCCAGCCCCTCGATAACCAACATGACTCACCAGCGAAACGGACGCTGCCCCCATCTGTTGCCTTAGCTCTTGAGTCAAAGAAGGAGACGGAGCCTCTTCAATGATTTTTTGATGACGACGCTGCACAGAGCACTCACGCTCAAAAAGGTGCTGAACTCGCCCTCCGCAATCGGCAAAAATCTGAAATTCAATATGCTTTGCTCGATTAAGATATTTTTCGAGAAATACCTTCGAAGAACCGAAGGCCGCCAAAGCCTCTCTTTGTGCTGACTCGATGAGATCTTTTGCTTCCGCTAATTGATGAATCACCTTCATACCGCGTCCGCCACCTCCGGCGGCCGCTTTCACAATCACTGGCACCCCGATTTTTGCTGCTTCGCCAACGAGATGATCAACAGTTTGATTATCTCCTTCATAACCAGGTACAAGGGGGATTCCGAGCTTCTTAGCGATCGTCTTGCTTTGAACTTTGTCTCCCAACGTACGTATGGAGTGTGCCGTAGGCCCAACAAAAATTAAACCTGCCGCTTCGCAAGCCTCGGCAAAATCGGCGTTTTCAGATAGAAAACCAAAGCCGGGGTGTATGGCATCGGCGCCAACACTCAACGCCCCTTGAATATTGCGATTGATTGATAAATAACTCTCTGACGTGGGAGCGGGACCGATGCAAACAGTAACATCAGCCATTCGGTAGGCACGAGTTTTTATATCGGCTTCAGAATGCAAAAGAACAGTTTTTATTCCAAGTTCTTGACATGCTCGAATGATTCTAACGGCAACTTCTCCGCGATTTGCAATAGCTAAAGTTTTTATGACTTTGTTTTTCATTTTAGAGATACCTTCCATTGGGGCTGACGTTTCTCAAGAAAAGACTTAAGCCCTTCTTGACCCTCATCACTCACTCTTCGGGCCGCAATCAAACTTGTCGTCACTGACTTTTGTGTTTTGCCGTCTTGACGAGAGAGATCTTTTAAAAGTTTTTTTGTTTCCGCGACGGCCACAGGGGCCGCATCAAGAAATGTCTGGATCCAGCTCTTCACAAATTCTTCCACCTCTTCGGTGCTACCAGCCTCATGAACGAGTCCCATGGCTTTGGCCTCTTTAACCCCAAACATCTTACCTGAAATCATCCACGGTGCTGATTGCCCAAGAGTGGATTTTTGCAAAATAAAGCTGCTGATCACGGCTGGAGCGAGGCCTAATCTGACTTCGCTAAAGCAAAATTGTGTCGCTGTTTCGGCAATAACTATATCGGAACAAGCCAATAACCCGAGAGCACCACCCATGGCAGCCCCTTGAGCGACTGCCAAAATCGGTTTTGGGCAATCTTGCATCGCCTTGAACATTTCGTACAAGAGCTCTGAATCAGCCTTGTTTTCTTCTAGGGTGAAATTCACCATTGATTTCATCCACTCAAGATCGGCCCCTGAGCAAAAGACTTTTCCTTCACCCCGGAGGATGACCAAACGAATCGCCTCAGGAATAGCTTTAAAGGCCGCCGTTAGTTCTTTGATAAGCTCGGGATTGAAGGCGTTTCGCACTTCAGGCCGCTTTAGAGTGATTGTATATATTTGCTGAGAATCATTGATTTCAAGCCAATGCATTACTTTATCCTTTAATTTTTTAGACTACATTCTAAAGACGCCGGTGAGTTTCTCACCCCACGCACGATTTAAACTTGCCGAAATTCCAAGGGCTAACACCCTTCGGGTATCAACAGGATCAATGATCCCATCATCCCACAAGCGGGCCGTCGAATAATAGGCTGAGCTTTCTTGTTCATATTTTTCTAAGGTAGGACGTTTAAACTCGTCCTGCTCCGCTGCGCTCATGGTTTTACCTTGCCCAGCCATTTGATCAAGCTTGACGGTAAGAAGAACATTGGCTGCCTGTTCGCCACCCATTACTGAGATTTTCGCGTTAGGCCACATCCAGAGTTGGCGAGGTTGAAAGGCTCTTCCGCACATTCCGTAGTTTCCAGCACCATAGCTACCGCCGATAACTACTGTAAATTTAGGAACCCTAGCATTTGAAACGGCCATCACCATTTTAGCCCCATGCTTTGCGATTCCTTCGTTCTCGTATTTTTTACCAACCATGAATCCAGTAATATTTTGCAAAAATACGAGCGGAATCTCTCGCTGTTCACAGAGCTCAATAAAATGAGAGGCCTTGAGCGCACTCTCACTAAATAAAACTCCATTATTAGCAATAATTCCTACTGGCATTCCCCAGATATGGGCAAAACCCGTAACCAGGGTTTGTCCATAGTTAGCCTTAAATTCGTGGAGGCGACTTCCATCAACGATGCGAGCAATCACTTCGCGAACATCAAATGGCTTCCTCGCATCAGCAGGAATAACCCCATAGAGTTCTTCAATAGGATAGGCGGGTTCTTCAATAGGAAGAGTTTTGAGTTTCACTTTTTTCTGGAGATTCAAATGAGCAACGATAGAACGCGCGATTTCAATGGCATGCTCATCATTTTCGGCAAAATGATCGGTTACACCACTTGTTTCGCAATGAACTTCAGCGCCACCGAGCTCCTGGGCCGTGACAACTTCTCCCGTTGCCGCCCGAACTAATGGTGGCCCCCCCAAGAATATGGTGCCATTGTCTTTAACAATGATATTCTCATCGCTCATTGCCGGAACGTAGGCGCCACCCGCAGTACAGCTTCCCATCACCACCGAGATTTGTGAAATTCCTAAAGCTGACATTCTTGCCTGATTATAAAAAATGCGCCCAAAATGTTCGCGATCAGGAAAAACTTCTGCCTGCAAAGGTAAAAAGGCGCCTCCGCTATCGACAAGATATAAACAAGGCAGACCATTTTCGAGAGCTATTTCCTGCGCGCGCAAATGCTTCTTCACCGTCATCGGAAAATAAGTTCCCCCTTTTACGGTCGCATCATTCGCAACGATAACACACTCTTGTCCGTGAATAGAGCCAATGCCGGTAATGACACCCGCCCCAGGGGCTTGCTGCTCGTACATATCCCAAGCTGCCAGCGTTGAAAATTCTAAAAAGGCAGAGCCATTATCGATGAGGGCTTCAATACGCTCCCGCGCTGTTAATTTTCCGCGACTTTTGTGTTTTTCAATAGAGTCTTTGCCACCGCCTAGTTTTACTTTTTCAACTCGCTCTCGCCACTCTGAAACAAAGGAGGCCATTTTGGATTTATTCGCCAAAAAGTCGCTCTCTTGCGGGTTAATCAATGTTGATAGGATCTCCATGAAGCTCTCCTCGCTTTTTGAAAAAGGTCACTTTAAAAGGGGCGACCACTGCAATTCAAAAGTAAAATGAACCTGACTCAATAAGACATCATTTGAAGACGAAATCATTGAGCTCAAATAGATTTCTCCCCTTTTTTCCTTAAGCAGTTCGGCCATGCTTGCCTCAAATTCAGGGGCATTCAGCTCGCATCGCACTATGCAGTGCGAAAGAGAAGCGGCCACAGTTTCTAACTCCAGCTTGGCTACCTTTATCTTTAAATCTCCCGGAGGGCAGTGCTTTTCAAGGAGCCATCGCCCTGCCACTTCTGCCATGGCCACTAAGGAGGGTGTTGTCCACGAAGTTGAATCCTGAAGATGAACCTGCGGTGAAACTAATAATTCAATTTTATAGGGTTCCCAGTTTTTAACGGACGTATCAAGCCACTCAGAAAGCGGCTCCAACCTTCTGCCAATAATACTGGCAGCGGCAGGCGCAAGGTCAGGAGCTATTTCTTGAATAAGGTTTATCAGGGCAGGCCAACGATCAGCAACGCCCTGCTTGGAAAGCTTCGCTTGAAACCCCTGCTTAGCCTCCTTCAATAACCCGTCGAAGGCCGCGTGACCCATTTGCTTCCAGAGTCCCAAGGTGTTTTGCAGCTGATTTTTGAAATCCTCTTGCATTTTTAACTCCACTTCCCCGGTCGCTTCGGGTACTTTTTTGACATAAAAGCTTCTGACATTGGTAGTCCTAATTTATAGAGGGGTCAAAGTATGAAATACATCAGCACAGTAATCTTTGGGATCGCATTAGCATATACGTGGAACCTCGTTCAGCAAGTCCCCGCTATCAATGTTCAAACCCATGCGGCGCTACAGACACGATTAGCAGAAGTCATCCGGCAAAGCGTGATTGAGGTTAAACCCTCCGCCAAAGAAATTATTATTCTTAAAGTCACCACCGAACCCATTGATGAAAAATCAGTGAAGGCGCATTTCTCTTATACCTTTGTTGAGACCGACGAGGAAACTGGCGAGCTCACTCAGCAACAAGTAGATGGTGATGCGCTCTTAAAAAGAAGCCAAGGGGCAGATCCTGATCGCGATCTTTGGACCATGGAGAATGTAAAAACAAACACAGGGGCAATGAGTTTTAGAGACGGGATCGTTATTACTCCGGGCATGGATGACGCTGAGGGCACTACCGATACCGCTAACCCAGAAGCAGAAGTTCCAGTTGAAGGATCTCCGAATGAAACGCCCCCCACGTCTCAACCACCAGAGACTGTGCCTGCCGCGCCTTCAGAGACTCAAGGAACAACCACTCCTTCTCATGATTGATTCTATAGGCTTTGCAGTTATTGATGAAAACGGAGTGGTTCTCGATCACCTTCGTCAGCCAGTCAGTGACCCCGATGTTCTAGAAGAATTTTTTGCGGAACTCACCTTAGGAGCAAGCTTTGAAATTCTCTCCAAACTTCACGGAGAACCTGTTTTAGTAGAAGCCTTTGATGAACCCATTATTGCCAACAACCTAGAGCTCATCGACTCAAATCATAAAATAAAAAATGTTTATGGCTATTCCTGGAACTTTGAGCTTTCGTCACTTGTGGTGGACGAATGGGATCGCTTTCATGGCATCACCATCAACGGTCTTCCCTTTGTTCTTAGCAATCAAGCGCAAGATCAGCTGTTCACACAGCTCGATGAATTTGATGACGACTCTATCACCTTTCAGGGAGAGACCTACTCAGTATCACCTTATTGGAATGATGAGATCGAGGTTGAGTCGGAGAGCTATTGGACAAGTAAATATCAACTCAACCAAGCGGGATGGGATCTTGGAAGCCCCGCTCATGCGCTAAAAAGTATTGTCCCAAAACTCAAGCTTCCTAGTTCTCGCGTTTTAGTTCTTGGCGGGGGCCAAGGACACGATGCTGGTTATTTTGCGGATCTCGGTCACCATGTAACCCTTGTAGATATTAGCCCAGAGGCCTTAGCGCTGGCCCAAAAATCGTATGGAGATCGAAAAAATATTCGTTTTATAGAGGCCGATCTTTTTGACCTTCCACAAGATATGATCGGACAGTTTGATCTCATCATCGAACACACTTGCTTTTGTGCCATCAATCCGAGCCTTCGCAATGATCTTGTTCGTCAATGGCGACTACTCCTCAACGAAAATGGATTTCTTTTAGGCGTTTTCTTTGCGATGCCCAAACGCTCAGGTCCACCCTTTGGTGCGAGCGAACGGGAAATCCGTCGAAGACTCGAAAAAGGATTTCAAACTCTTATCTGGCAGCGCTTTCGCCAATCCATCAAGCCACGATTGGGTCGCGAACTCCTCGTTTATATCAAAAAGAAATAAGCTTTATTATTAACGCTCGGTTTTGGCATCTCTTTGAGTTTAATTCCTATGCCACAATCAGTTGCTTCAATGAAAAAAAATCACGCTCCTTTAGCGCTATCATGTCGCTTCGGATTCGGGTCACGCTAGACAGACTAAAGTACTAAAAAAAACGCAGCATTGTTAGTGACATAGAAAAAAACTCAGAGATCTATCAGCGTGCAATTGGGAAGAAGGTCGGGGTATTTTGGTATTTTCTTTGACCAAAACATGTGCTCATATTTTAATCACTTTTCTGGGGTGCACTGGCATAAAACTCGCAAACTGAACTAGGACCTGCCAACCAGCAGCTGAGCCAATTCAAAGAAGGAGATGAATGAAGACACTCAATTTGGTTTTTATGCTTCTCTGTTATTCGATGAACTCGCTTGGTCTCGACTCTATAGCCAACTTACCAAAAGGAATTTCGAGCCCCGCATTTAAACAAGGCTATATTTTTGGTGCTGATCAAAAGTATGACTCGATGGGAGACCTGTATAACATCGCTGATCTGAATTCTATTGAACTCAATGTGGCTAACTTAAAAGCCATCGAGCCAGACATTAAAAAACTAGAAACGGCCATGAACAAATTCGGACAAAATGGACTGGGAAGCACTCTCCACCTTGGTGTTCTCAAGGTCACGGCAGAACCCACGGTTCATTTTTCAGCACCTATGTTCGGTCACGGCATTAGCGATCGCTGGATGGTGGGAGTGGGCATTCCTGTGGTTAGATATACTAATCGCCTTAGCTTTATTCATTCGGGCTCAAACATAGATGAACTCAAAAGGCAATTTTATGGAGTTTCCGATAGTATTGACGAAGCTTTTGATCGCCTTGATCAGGACCTCATTCCCGTCGCACAACAAACCCTTCGTGAAAAGGGCTATAAATCTCTCGAAACTCGCAACCAAACTTTTATTGGCGACGTTCAAATCGCAAGCTTCTATTTACTCCATAAGGATTCAACTTTCGGGTTAAGGTGGCAAACTTTAGTCAATTTGCCAACGGGTCCACAAGATGATCCTGATGACCTCGCTGATCTAAATATTTTTGGGAGAACTTCATGGGAAAACTATTTAGTTTCGAATTTGCATATCTGGAAGGACCTTGTTTTGGCGGTCAAAGGTGGCTTCAAGTGGGCCATCCCTGATCGTGTAAAAGCTCGCGTGCCCCTTAACTCAAATGATACACTTCCTGGCTCCGATCGACTATCGATTGTCGATCGTGATATTGGTGACTCCCTATTACTAGGCTCCTCCCTCACCTACACGATACACAGTGGTTTTGGTGCAGGCTTCGGCCTAACTGGTAATTTCAAGCAAACTGATAGCTATGCCGGAACTCTCATGGGAGACTACGGTGTTTTAAGTAGGGATACCGACTCCTATTCAATAAGTAGTATTTATGAGTTGAGTTATGATACTGTCTCTCTGTATTTTTCAAAAAAAGCCTTAATACCCATGATTTTATCGATGAATTTTAGCGATACAATACGGGGTAAAAACGTTCAGCGACTGACTCAAACCGAGATGACGGCCACGTTATTTTTCTAAGGGGAACCCATGAGCAAAACTATCTTCCAAAGCCTCTTTTCTATCTTTTTTTTAATTGTTTCGGCATGTGCCCCTAAAATAAAGAACCACCCAATCCCCAACACAAAGCCACTTCTTGGACCCAAGCAAACGGATGTTATTCTTAAATTTAACGGTGACTCTAAGCTCAATGAGAAGCTTCCAGCTTTAAAAGATCAGACCATGGCGACTGCCGAGCTTCTAAAAACGACTGAGAAGTTAATTCTCCTGAGCTATCAATTAAATAAACCTGCGATGGCCAGATTGTCGCTCAATTTACATGGGGCTCTCTACAACACTCCAGACGCCATGCAAACGGTCGAGTTTGAACGTAGCCCTTTTGCAGATGCTCTTGTTAAAGAAGCCCAACCCCAAGTCAGTGAAAAAATTGAATCGATTCTCTTACAACTTGAATCACAGAGACGACTGATTTCGAGTCTGCTTGATGAAAGAACAAATCCTGCGCCAAAAAATGCAAGAATAGCATTTATTCATTTTCCTGCCCTTGTGAGAGATCAGCTAAAAAAAGAAATTGCTTATTTGGCCGAGCATAGCGTGGACCCCCTCATCATTGAAAGTATCCAAACTGCGGTACAGAAGGAAGTGGAACCCATCTTGTTGAAGTCAGAGCTGCAAATCGCAGACATCTTAAAAGCACCTACGTTTGAGCGAACTCTCACAGACCTTGACTCACTATTTGTTACTTTTCAATATGTACCCGAAAAAGCCGTTAAAGAGCAGATAGAGCTCGGACGACAAATCGCTCGATCCATTAATAATATGAAAACTGAACAGGCGGCGCTGACCCTTATCGTTCAATTTTGGAGATTGATGAATCCAAAGGAACGCCTAGAAAACTTCAAACCTGCGTCGGCTGATCTGTATGACTACCTTAAAGACAAAGACGCGGAAGAACTCGATTGCTTGTCCTCAGATAGCTGCCTCGATGTTATTCTTCTCATTGGTAAAAAGAAGATATTTTCGGGTTTACGAGAATATGGGCTTATAAAGCTACAATCCACCTTCAATACGGGCGCCCAGAAGTTTGTAATCGATCAAATTGAAACAACCCTCCCAAAAGAAATCTCTGCGATTCCTGTTGAAATGAAAAAACAAATACTCCCACGGCTTGAACAAAAAGCGGTTGATCTAACTCAAATTAAAACTGATTTTGAAGGCTTTTTAAGACCCCTCCTGAAGGGCTGGGCCAAACAAACTATTTACACTGAACAAGCTCAAACATTGCCTCTCATGGAGAAAAATTCTGTTCGTGTTTCCATGGAAAATGGACGTTCCTTCGTTACAGGAGTATCTGGAAACGATAATTCTTTTAACTTGCAAACAGTTGGTTCATCGCTAGCAATGACTTCTCTGTTTTGGAAGATCAATGACAATCATTCCATCGATCGCAACCGCCACGTCATGATGATGAGAAGCATGATCGAGCAAATCAATAAACTTCTTTTGATCTACAATCAATTTCCCGCTGCCGAGACCCCTCGATCAAAAAAACAATTCGATGCTTTAGCCAATGGCGAACTAATTAGAGGACTCAGCAGGCTTTCCTACCACCTTCGTGATTTCGAACCCACCATCTTTGATTTGCACCTTGGAAGAGTTGAAGTGGGGGAGCTCGCGATTGAATCGCTACCGCAAGAGCTGGCTCAACAGCAGTTATTTCCTAAAGAAACCTTTTTTGCTCTAGCTATAGGAAATGCTGCGCTCTTACTGAAAAATTTAAATAGTCCGCCAAGTCCTGTCTTCACCGTGAACACTGAAGATAAAATCCAATGGTTGGATAAAGCGACCGAAAACCCAGAAACACCAAATGTTATGGCAGGGGTTGTTGATATTATTAATGGCAAAAGATCTCAGCTGGTCAAAAGCTCCAATTTGTCTAAATTTCTTATCTCTATGATCGAATTCTATCGAGCTACAGAAAAGCTAGATCAGACCCAAGCTCCGAGACTCTTGGAGAAGAATGGTGATGGCAAATCTAATTTACAAATTATTTTAGAGAGTCGCACCGATATTCGTGGCCTTATTCTTGGCTTATCAAACTTTCTCTCGCACCAAATCAAAGGCGCTGATGGAATAACCTTGCACTCAATCAATATTAAGGAATCAATCGTTCGAAATACGGGAGTTATTTATCTCGACGATCAAATAAATTCTATCGAAGCACTCCTCGATAGCTACGAACTCCTGCAAACTAACATGTATCTTTGGTCTGCCATTGATACTTTTTATGCCCTAAACAAATCGCTCTGGAATTCTTCTGCCGATTTTTATTTTTCTGACTCACAAAAAACTCCAGCAAGTTTTGCCCAGAAAATAGCAACACTCCAAGTAATCTCACGTCTAAAAAATTACCTCCCCCCTCAGAGCAAAGAGCAGGCTGAGAGAATTTTGCATATAAACACCCAAGCATTTTCTTCAAAGAGCCATTTTTCTACAAAGAGCCATTAAGGAAAACTAATGGCGACTCTTCTTGAAATAATCCAAAAAGTACCTTTCTTGACCGTCAGGTACTTGTTTCAAATCTCATGACATTTTCTTGGGTCCTTTGCTTCTTAAAGCACCTCGATTTGATCTAGAGAGCCCGTAAAATGATTTTGAGCTTGGCACGCATTTCGCTTAGCTGGGAAGCTGAGAGAAGGGACTTTTATGAAAATCACCTCAAATATCGTTCAAGGTAGCCTCGGAATTTTTCTTTTAATAATCGGCCTAGGCTGCGCTAACAGCAATGGTAGAAGTAGCGCCCCTCCGCCGCCAGTTAACGGTGGCGGCCAATTCCCTGGAGGTCAGTATCCTGGTGGTCAGTACCCAGGTGGTCAATATCCCGGAGGTCAGTACCCAGGTGGTCAATACGGAACAATGTGCTCTTCGGGGCAAGTGATGATTGGTTCTGTTGGCTGTGTTCCTCAGGGAAGCTGCCCTGCCAATTACGGTTTTTATAACAATCAATGTGTGGCCGGAACAATGGGTGGATACAACCAGGGTGGCTATAATCAAGGGGGCTATCAATATGGTGCTGGCGCTTGCTCTGCGGGCCAAATCTATACCTATTATGGATGCCTACCTACAGCGGGTTGCCCTGCTAACCAAGCTATGTATAACAACTCTTGCATCCCTGCAATGACCACAGGTGGTTACGGCAATACCAATACTTCCTACAATGGCTACTACTCTTACCCGGGTTACTATGGAAACGGATACTACGGAAACGGTGGGTACGGAAATTACAATTCACCCTATGGCGGCTATAACTACTACTACTCCGTTCCACAAGTGAACCCATACTTTGGTTTTTCTTTCGGACTATAAATTAATTTTCTATTTTATTTTAAGGCCCCTACAATCAGTGGGGGCTTTTTTTTTGGATTCTACCTTACTAATTCTTGGTAAATTGCCAATAAGGCTTCTGAAGCAGGTTTTAGGTTTTCAATCCAGTCTTTGTGAGCATTGTCGTCAGAACCATCAGTGATATATTTGAAGGAGTGAAAAGCAATACCGAGTTTTTTACAAACCTTCGCAATAGCGTAGGCTTCCATATCAACGAGATCACACTCTAACTTGGGCGAAGAAATTTCAAAAACATCGCCAGTTCCACAGATCCCTTTTTGACGTTGCGAAATGGGCTCCACCAATAACTTGCCTGCAATTGGATCTTGAGGCGTTTCTCCTCTTGGAAAACCCAGTGGAGATAAATCCATGTCTCGCTGAACAAATCCGACACATTCAATGAGACTATGAGTCGGAAACTTATGACTACCTGCTGTTCCTAAGTTTAATACTTGTTTCACTGAACGAGTCATCAGGAGTTCCGTCGCCTTGAACGCTGCATTCACTTTTCCAATACCGCAATAATGAACCTCGATGCCCGCTTTTTCAAAAGCTCTCTGAGACTCGATGGGTAAGGCCATTATCAATACGGTTTCTTCTGATCTTAGAATTTTCATTCTGATTTCATAATCGAGAACTCATCCATCGTCTAGGGCAATAGTCTGCCGATGAAGTGACTTCATCGGTTCTATGCAAATTTGCAAAAAACCAGACTGCCCCCGATTGCTCGAAAACAATAAACTACTGATGAGGCTAGACGGCCATACGACATTTTCTTTCGCTCTTTAAAGAGGGAGACGACTTGCGCTTTTTTCAACGAGGCCTAAGAGCCAGAATCATTTTTATAGTTTTAACCAGTCACTCAGTTTGCTGGGGTGACGCTGACCCTAGCAAATTAAAAATATACTTCTTCAAACAGCCTATCCAAGCCCCCGTCTGGGCCCGTGACGACTCTGGAACCTGGAAACAAACTGAAAAGGTAATGTTTTTTCGAGAGGGACAATACTTTAAAGTGGACGGAGTCTCCGACAATGGCACCTTATGGGTAAAATCGTATACGGATAACGGCTACGAGGTTGTGGGAATTACTCCCGAAATGGCAAAAGGAAATAATCTTACGAACAGACCTTTCCAAAAAGAAACCCCTCCGTCTGACGCTGGAAGCTCCGATGCTCAGACCAATGTAAAAGTAGTAGAGCGTCTCGAATCGGGGCCAGGAAATCTCATTAGACGATGGATGGGCCACAAAGGTATTGAAGATGCTCAGGTGTACTTTGATGCGACGGCTGGAAGACGAGTGGCCTTGATGGCCGATCCAGGAGGCCATGCGTGTCGGCCCGAGGCAAAAGAAAAAGATCCCTGTGTTGCTTGGCCTTCTACGGCCGATAGCCTTCAGATTCTTGACTCAACAATCAAAGTCACTACCGACCCAGTCACGGGTCAAACATCGCCTAAACTTTTTTATAAGGTGCAAACAACGTATTGCCCTTCAGGCCCAAAAGAAAAGTGCAGCGAACCCCTTCAGAAAAATAAAGTTGGATGGATTGAAGCCCGAAGAGTGGGACCAACCAAACGAGATATTCCCGCCAATAGTGATTTAGCAAAAGATTCGAAATTCAACACAACTATCAACGGAGTTGCTTCATCCGATAAACCATGTCCAGATCCAATGACCAAGCAAATAAGCAGCCTAAAAGAAGTTGCGAAGGCTGCCAACGATGACTTCGATTCAAAATATACTTGGAAAATCGGACAATGCCTCATCTCGGGGAACAACAAAAATTATGGAGAACTGACTAAAAAGTTTTTTTCCGAGGCCCCCAAAAGAAGTAGTAGCCCCGTTGCTCTGGTAAAAAACCAAAAGAACCAGAGTGGCACCGATGATAAGTTAGCAACGGATCAACAACTTTATGAAATCGATGTTTTAGCGCGAACACTTTTTGGAGAAATGAGAAGCTGTAACGAACAGTCTCCTGTTTATTATAAAGCAGTTGCACGAGTGCTACTGAATAGAGCGGCCATCGTAAAGTCAGAGGGTTTCACCCCGCCCTTCGTAAACCAAAAATCAAAGAGTGCTAAAACCAGTTCCGACGAACATCAACTCATGGCCGATGTCGCCTCCTCTCGTCTTCAAATTTCTTCTTGGAACTCGAAAGATCCAAATATCAGAGTCAACCTTTGCCCCGGCCTGGAAACAGTCTCAGAAGAAGGAAAAGATGCTTGGACTAATGCCGTTAGGGTGGCGGCCGACGTCGTCTTACATAAAGAAAAATTTCTCAAGGAGACCAAAGAAATTACCCACACCCACTACACATCAGGCATGATTCCCTCCTGGAGCAAACAAAAGAAACGCCAAGTTTCTTTTAAGATTGATGGCAAAACATACTCAAATAGCAATTGTTTGATTCTCTGGGCCGATGGCTTCAATAAAAAAATTGAGCGTCTCGATGATAAGCCTTTAGACTTTGTCAGCAGCGGCGATGAGCCCGCTGGCTAATCTCGTATAAAAAAACCCGCACAAGGCGGGTTCTTTTTGGTAGGGGGCGAGGGACTTGAACCCCCGATCCTCGGATTATGAGACCGATGCTTTAACCAACTAAGCTAGCCCCCCCTTATTGATCGTTGATAGGTCTAGCTATCAACGAATGTTTTTAATTTATTCGATCGGCTCGGATGACGCAACTTTCGGAGCGCCTTGGCTTCGATTTGACGAATACGCTCTCTCGTTACGTTGAAGTCTTGTCCAACTTCCTCAAGGGTATGGTCACTCTCTTCACCTATACCGAAGCGCATACGCAAAACTTTTTCTTCTCTTGGAGTGAGCGTGGCTAAAACACGACGGCACTGCTCAGCGAGGTTTAAGTTCACAATGGCTTCTGCAGGATTAATCACCTTTTTATCTTCGATAAAATCACCCAAGTGCGAGTCTTCTTCTTCACCCACTGGAGTTTCTAAGCTGATTGGCTCTTTTGCAATTTTGAGAACCTTACGAACTTTATCAACCGGCATGTCCATTTTCTCGGCAATCTCTTCAGGGATTGGCTCGCGGCCGAGTTCCTGAACTAGGTAACGAGAGGTTCGAACAAGCTTATTGATCGTTTCGATCATATGCACAGGGATACGGATTGTTCTTGCTTGGTCAGCGATGGCACGAGTGATTGCCTGACGAATCCACCAAGTCGCATACGTAGAAAACTTATAACCTCTTCGGTATTCAAATTTATCAACGGCTTTCATCAAACCGATGTTGCCTTCTTGGATTAAATCCAAGAACTGAAGCCCGCGGTTTGTGTATTTCTTGGCAATCGAAACCACCAAGCGAAGGTTCGCCTCTACGAGTTCTGCTTTCGCAGCGTCAGCCGCGCGCTCACCCTTCCAAATGGCCGTGTAAGTTTCTTTGATCCACGTAAAATTCATCTCAGTTTCTTTTTCAAGACGGTTCAGTCGCGTCTCGGCCTCTTGGGCCGAAAGGACATAGCCTCTGAACTTGTGAAAGCTAAGACCTGTTTCACGATTCATTCGAGTTAATTCTTTTTCGTTAGATTCAACCACTCTTAGACGCTCAACCATTGCCGTCGTGTCTTTTGAGAAAGTTCGTTCAACACCCTCTTTGATTCGACGACGTAGACTGCTCATTCGCGAAACAAGGTTTTTGAATTTAATCACAACACGGTTAATCGTCTTACGATTGAAGTTAACACTTTCGAAGCTCTTCATGAGTTGAGCATTCATCACTTCGAGGGCTTTTTGTGCCTCTTGTTTTTTTGCATAGGAGTTGTCTTCTTTACGCAAAACTTCAAAATAAGGAAGCGCTGCTTTTTGATACTCAGTCACACGACCGATGAGTTCATGAATCTTTTGAATATACTCTTGCTCATCATACTGTGTGTCTTCATCTTCAAGACCTCGAAAGATGGCCTTAACTTTGATACGTCCTTCATCTAAACGACGACCGAGGTTAATAATTTCGTAGGTTCCAAGTGGCGAGAGTAAAATCGCACGAACAATCTCGCGCTCCCCGTCTTCAATACGACGAGCAATTTCAACTTCCCCTTCACGGGTCAAAAGCGAAACACTTCCCATCTTGCGAAGGTAGAGTCGAACTGGATCATTCCCACGAACATCTTCTGCTTCAGCTTGTTCCGCTTCTTCTTCTTCTTCTTCTTCAGAGTCAACATCGGCGAGGAATCCAGCGCCCTCTTCTTCAGACCCTTTTTCGGTATGATCTGTAATAACCACACCGTTGACTTCCAAGGCTTGCATAAAAGAATCCAAAACCGTTGGAGACTGAATCTCGGGAGGTAGCTGCTCATTGATCTCTTCGATTGTAAGAGCACCTTTGTCTTTTGCCATTTTCAAGAAGCGGGTGATTTCTTCTTTAATCAACACTTCTTGTTCTGCTACTGGCATCTTCATGAGTAGCTCTGTCTTTTTTGTACTTTTCATGCTTTCTCCACTCTGAAAAAGCTATTGGTTCATCTTTAAGGAATTTGGTTTAGCCAACGTAAGCGATCTTTTTGTAGGCTAGCGAGCCGTTCCCATTTCTCTTGGGTCGCATTCTGCTTCAATTCTTGAGCCAAGTTTTTGATTTCGAGGTCAAGGTGATGAAGTCGTACTTTGCGTAAACAATCTGTTAAGAGCCTCGCCTCCCCTTCACTATCTCCTGTTGGCAAATCTCTTACGAGCGCCGTCAAGAGGTCAGGATTCAAAATTTCATTGGTTATTAAAACGAACAAATTATCAGAGGGCAAGTCACTTTGTCCAGTGAGAGTCATAGCTCTCTCAAAAACTTGGCGAACTCCAGAATGGCTTAACTGAGCTTTCTCCTCTGCTTGCAAAATTCGGTCCCGAACAGTGCTCTGAGGATTGAGAAACAACGCCAAAATCAATAATTCCCACTTAGAAGCCCCTTGCAGGTTAATTTTTGTGTTTTCTTCATCCGATTTTAGAGTGCCTAGAGTTGAATTTGAGGAAATTGCTGTCGGTTCTGCCGTCGCATTAGGCCTCTGCTGACCCACAACTGTGGTATTTACTTTTGCATCAGTGATGGCTCGCCGCATCCAAGCATTGTCCACACCCAATCGCTGTCCCAGTTCTTTGACGTATAATTCTTTCAAGGATCTTTCCTTGAGAACCGTCAAAAGCGGACGCACCCGCTGAACCATCCTCACCTTATCGGTTGGCCCACCCTGAAATCCCTCCATCCAGCGGCGCAAAATGAGGCTAAAGAGGTCGGGCGCTTGAGCCAACTGTTCTGTCATTTTGGCTTCACCATGTGCTAACAAAAACTCATCGGGATCTTGCCCCTCGGGGAGCGTTAATCCCTTTGGATACAAACCTGCCTCAAAAAGGATTGGTAAACTTTTTTCCGCAGCTTTTTGTCCGGCATCATCACCATCAAAAAGTACAATTACATTTTTGGTCATTCTAGCCAAAATGCGACATTGTTCAAGAGTCAACGCCGTTCCAAGAGGCGCTACCACGTTTTTAAACCCCGCTTGATGCAAGGCAATTAAGTCCATGTACCCCTCAACAATAATCGCTGAGTCATCACTTCGAATATACCGACTCGATTGTTGCAATCCATAAAGGGAACGCCCCTTGTGAAATAACGGCGACTCTGGACTATTAATATATTTTGGTTGCCCCTCACCAAGAATACGACCACCAAATCCGATCACCTCACCAATCTGATTGGTAATGGTAAACATCAATCGATCTCGAAACAAATCATAGTAACCACCAGAATCACGACGCTTTACCAAGCCTAACTCTTCTGCCAGAGACAACGAGTGACCGCGCTGGCGAAGATAGTTTGCAAGCCCCTCCCAATCTTCGCTGGCATAACCAACCATGAATGTTTCTATAGACTCGGCTTTTAAATATCTTTGGTGCGTGTACTCACGAACGGGATGCGAGGTAGGTAATTTTTTATAATTATCGGTAAAATATTTGGCCGCTTCTTTGTTGATTTCAATAAGGGCTTTTTTTCTTTGGGCCTCTTTTTGCTCTTGAGTGGCTGAGTAATTATCTTGAACAGGCAGTGGAATGCTAGCGCGCTCAGCCAAATACTCAATGGCCTCTGGAAAACTCATTCCCTGAAATTGCTGCAAAAACGTAAAAACATTTCCGCCTTTTTTGCAGCCAAAGCAATGGTAAAGTTGTTTATCTACGGAGACGTGAAAACTAGCGGTCTTTTCTTTATGATCAGGGAAGGGACACCTTCCCACTAGATCTTTGCCTGCTGGCTTCAATACAGTATACTGCGAAAGAATATCGGCTAACTGTGAAGCCGAAATTACTTTATCTACAAACTCTCTTGAAAACCGCACGGCCATTCCTATTGAGCCAGATTAAGGATTCAGAGCTTTTTTAACAAGTTCACTGACAAGTTTGTTATCAGCATTTCCTTGTGTTCGGACAATGACCTCTTTAATCACGCCACCCATATCTTTAGGTGACTTAGCATTAAGTGCTGTAACGACTTCTTTCACAATAGACTCTACTTGTTCTGAGCTCAGTTGAGCGGGCAGAAGTTCCTCAAGAATCCCCAACTCTGTTGTTTCTTGATCAACAAGATCCTGACGGCCGCCCGCTCGATATTGATCAATAGATTCTTTTCTTTGCTTTACAAGACGTTTAATCACACCAATGACTTCGTCATGAGTGATCGGGTTAGGACGCATATCAATTTCACGATTTTTAATCGCCGACTGTAAAAAACGAAGTGCATTAAGACGTACTTGGTTTTTTTCTTTCATCGCTACTTTGATATCGTTCATGATTCTTTCACGAATTTCCATTATAGCGCTCCCCTTGAATAGATAATAAAAAAATGCCGTTAAATTAGAAAAGCCCCATCAGGGATGGGGCTTTTTGTAGATCAGAAACTATTCTGAGAAGCCTCTTCTTTGCTTCTTTGCCAATCTCTTACGAGCAGAGATTGATTTCTTTTTAAGACGAACACTTGGTTTTTCGAAGTGTTCGCGCTTTTTAACTTCAGAAAGGATTCCAGCTTTTTCACAAGATTTTTTGAAGCGACGGAAAGCCGATTCAAAGCTTTCGCCATCTTTAACTTTTACCTGAGCCAATGTAATCACCCGCCTTTCTGATCTAAATTAATGGCCACAGGGGCCATTGAAAAATGCAGTAAAGGGGTGGTATAACAAAGTCCTAAGTTTTAAACAACCTGTAAAAATCAAATAGACCCTTTGGTACTTGGAGCTTTTATTAAAATGACCGCCCGCCAACCCATTAATCAAGCCGAATGGGATCATTTTTGGATGAAAAAGGCCCTTAAAATAGCTAAAAAAGCGGCAATTAGGGGTGAGGTCCCAGTTGGAGCCCTATTGGTCAACCATCAATCAAACACTTTGGTTAGCAAAGCCTACAATTTACGAGAAACGCTAAATTCCCCCATCGGTCACGCAGAGCTTATAGCCATTCATCGAGCATCGAAAAAATTGCAAACCTGGCGCCTTTCGGGCCACACCCTATACGTGACTCTCGAACCCTGCGTTATGTGCTCGGGTGCTATTTTGCAGAGCCGCATTGATCGCGTCGTCTTTGGAGCCCTTGATCCAAAGGGTGGAGGAACCCATTCCCTTTACCAAATTCTTTCTGATGACCGACTCAATCATCAAACGCTGTACACAGGACAAATTTTAGAAGAGGATTGCAGCGAAGTTTTAAAAAACTTTTTTAAAGAACTTCGAGAGAAGAAGAAAAATAAATAAAAATCGTCACCAAGGAGAGAGAATGCACGCCATGAGTTCTTTTCAGAATCGAATCAAGGTCTACTCAGATGGAGCGGATAAAGCCTCAATGCTGGAAATGGCAAAAAACCCTCTCATTAAGGGGCTAACAACAAACCCAAGCCTTATGAAGAAGGCCGGCGTTACTGACTACAAATCTTTCTGCCTTGATATTCTGACTCACATCAAAGACAAGCCCCTTTCTTTTGAAGTATTCACGGACTCCCTTGAAGAAATGGCTAAGCAAGCCATGGAAATTAAAACCTGGGGCTCGAACGTTTATGTCAAAATTCCAATTATGAACAGCCAAGGAGCATCGACTATCGAACTTGTGCGTGAGCTCAGTCGCAAAGGTGTTAAACTCAACGTTACAGCTATCTTTACTATGCAACAAATCACCGAAACAATTAACGCCGTCGCTGGCGGAGCCCCTTCGATTGTTTCTGTTTTCGCTGGACGGATTGCTGATTCTGGCCGCGATCCGATGCCCACGATGATTGCCGCGAGCCAACTCTGCGCCACCCTCGACAAAAACATCGAGTTACTTTGGGCATCTACTCGTGAAGTTTACAATATTGTTCAAGCAGAACAAGCCGGCTGCCATATCATCACCGTACCTCCAGATATTATAAAAAAAATGAGCGGATTTAATCGAGATCTTCATGATCTCAGTCTCGACACCGTGAAGACCTTTAAAGCTGACTCAGAAGCGGCGGGATTTAAATTATAAAAACTGTCTGCCCAGACTCCAATTCAATAAAAAAAAGCCAAGCATTTACTTAACGGTAGATGCTTTGGCGGGCTGATCGGCAACAGAGTTAACCACTTCAGTTGGCACAACAACTAGAGCTGGCTCTGATGGCTTAACTACAAACTCAAGCTCTCGAACGGCAGAGGCGGTGAGGCCTTTCGCCGAGGCCTGCATCTGTAACAAGTACTGCCCTGGCTTGTAGCCGGAATCAAAAATCAACTTGCGACCACTCCAACGCTTAAAGTCTTTTACTTTCGCCCAAGCTTCGCCTTCAAGTGGCTTATAAAATAGCTCTCCATCAAAAACGGCCTTTGAAACTTCAGTTCTTACCGTTACCAATTGGCCCTCTTTTGGATCTTTCTTAAAAACCAAAGTCGGTGGCTGAATCTGAGCACCGATCACCGTTAGCATTTCGGTGGGCTCACTGGGTTCGCCGAGAGTTCCATCTGGCAGTACTGCTTGAACACGAAAGTTGTATTGGCCCGGTGGAATTTTTGCCAAAGCCCATTCGTTTTTAACAACGAAATCTTTTTCAATAACCCCCTCTGGCGTTTCTACTAGAACCTTAAATTTATCGACGCCCGCCACGGGCTCCCATGCTAAACGTAAAAGATACTTTCCCGTTGCTCGATCAGCGTAGACGACCGAGGGGTTAGGAATTTTACTAATTATTTTTGTGGGTGGCGGAGCAATCAACAGTTCCGCCATTTCGGTCCAAGCGGAAGAACGATCAAATTTGTCGATGATTCTCGACCGAAAATAATATTTTCCCATTCGAACGTTGAGCTTAAAGATATTTGATTTTGAGGTGAATGTTTTTATAAATCTTTTTTGTTTTCCATCATAGACCTCAAGATCGTAGCGGGCTGCTTCGGGGATCAAGTCCCACTCAATTTCGACTATCTTGTTGGTGAGAAAAAACTGAGGGTCTTCAGCATCTACTGAATGTGCTCGAACACAAAAAGAAACAAGTAAAAAAAGAATGGCTGTTCTCATGGTTCCTTCGAAGAAAAACCACCTTCGGAAGCATTTCGCTGCGAATCGGCCTGGTACTGGCTCCCCAACGTTGCTCCCGCATGTATTTTAGGATTTCCCTCTGGAATTTTAGGTGGAGTATAAATTGGAGGTGGCCATGTTTTCACGGAGTTTTTAGCCATTGATAGAGCAAACTTAATCGCTGCCACGCCACCAGAGGCGAGACCCGTGGGATCAATCGCATATTCATAAGAGCGAATAAAGTTCTGAACCGACTTGGGACCATACGGCAACACTTCACGTATGATATTAATAGAGGTTTTAATTGAAACCCCAAAGCGTTTGTCATCTCTGAGTATTCGATACAACTTAAAAAAATCGTCGCGAATGCCATCGGGGTAGTATTGGCTCCAGCGAGCCATAGAAACCGAGAGGTCAGCGCATTGAGTAACGGGCAAATTGAGGCCCGTCTTCTCCAAACAAAACTTAGAAATTTGCAGAAAGTCCTCGCGCGCTTGCTTTCGATTTCCCTTATAGAGCTTACTTAATTCAAAACTAATCCTGAGCGCAGAGGAATAGTCGAGATCAAAATATTCACCCAAATAGGTTTTCTTAAAGAGTTCAAAAAAATTGTCGACGGTTTCTTGGTCAGTTTTAGAAAACTCTAAGGCATATTCAATCGAGCGTGTATGATCGACCCCGGATTTTTTTAAGAACAAAAACGTTTTTACAAATCTACGGGCAGCACCATCGCAACCCTTAGAAATTTCGGCCGCCAATTGCCGTGCAAGCGCTTCTGAGGGATTGATTTCGTCTTTTTGGCTTCGAAAAAAATTCATCATTTCTCGATATTCTTTAATTGGCTCGCAATGATCGGGGTGTGCTTTATTCCTCCAAAGCACATTGCGCTCTTTTTCCTGAAGCGAAAGTCTTTCCCATGCCTTCCAGTCAAACTCGGGCTCCACAAATTGGGGTAATCCACTAGTGGCATCTTGGGCACCAAAGGCAAACTGAGTAAAGATACAAAAAATCGTAGCAACTAAAATCGCCATTGCATTCCTAAAAGCGGTGTGGCTCGTCCCGTTGTCGGATCGACCATAAAATTGATTTGCGTTAGCGGCGCATAGATTTTTCTTTTATACTCTTGGTGTTTGTCCCAGTTTTCAATCAACCTATTTTCAATGAGCCATGGCAAGAACGAGAGGCCCATTGCTACTGCGGCGTAATTGGGAAGCTCTTGTTTTGATTGCGAGTTAATGTAAATGGCCAAAGTAAAGGTCGACCAAACAGAAAAATTATTAATCATTCGGGCCACTTTAGCTGGTCGTTCCAAGGCTTCCTCTGAAAGACGCTCTTTGAGGAGTAGACTCTTTTTATCTTTTCCGTTCACTTTTTTAATTTCAGAAAGAGATTTACCGTACGACATAGAATAATCAAGATACGCTGTCGCTCCCAACCACATTCCCCCAAAGAGTATTCCCATCTGAGAAGCAAACTGATTTTCTTTTTGTTGTGATGATGACGGTGAATCTTCGGTGTATTGGCCAGCCGCTCTGGAACCAGCCACCATGAGAGCTAACGCAGAAATTTGAACAGGCCAGTAGTTTCCTATG
Source organism: Pseudomonadota bacterium (assembly GCA_041178425.1). Taxonomy (GTDB): domain Bacteria; phylum Bdellovibrionota; class Bdellovibrionia; order Bdellovibrionales; family Bdellovibrionaceae; genus CAUJGP01. The sequence continues at coordinate 187,418 of JBEGVH010000010.1, forward strand.
AAGGAGTTGCGACCTTCCTGTTGCTCCATGAGGAGTCGCTCGCTCGCTTTAGGTACAACCTGTAATTCAGGATAATCAAGACCGGCAAGAAAACTTTTTTCATCTTCAATCAAACTGGCGGGGGCATCATCGGACGAACCCTCTCCAACGACCGAGCCACCTCTTTTTTTTATTGCTTTTACTGTCGTTGACTCTTGAATCACACTCGACACTGGAAGCCTTCCAGAGGCCTCTTTAGGAGGACTTTGATTTTGCTTTTCTGATTCTTTTTCGGCAGCAGAAAGAGGCTGAACTAAACAGCCAACCATCAGCCCAACGATGCAGATGAGTTTTTGAAAGACACCTTGTCTTAACATAGCAGCTCCTTGCGTTTCCATGGAGATTGATATCCAGCCTTCAAGAAGCCGGATTCTCTTAATTTTTCGGATTTTAGAAGATTAACTTAAGACTTAGGCTCGAGAACTAGACCGACAGTTGAGTTAGCAAGGGGCTTTCTCTAATCCACCAGCCACCAAGAATCGATCCCGACCTTGTACCGAAGGGTGTCGGCCGATCGATGAACACGAGAGCTGACGCCGTAAAACTCATAAATATTATTAAACCAAAAAGTGTAGGGAGCATCTTTTGCGATCTCTGCATAAATTTTTCTGAGTAATTTTATTCTTTTGTATCGGTTTGGCTCGTAGCGTGCATCTTCGATCATCTGATCGACCTCGGGGTTATTATAACGAATAAAATTACCCCCACTTTCTATGCTTGCTGAATGCCAAATCTGTTTTGGATCTTGTTCAGGATCGCCCCCGGCCCAGGCCATGGCGGCGGCATCGAATTTTCCCAACCTAATCGCTGCCTCGAATTCTTTCCAAGGGAGATACTTGACCTCCATGATAATTCCAAGCTTTCGAAGATCTTCTCTGTACCACTCATGAAACTTTTCAAGATCCCGATTTGAGTGAATCAGCGTAAACTTAAACTCTCGAACTCCGCAATCACCCGTCTTTTCAATTATTCCATTTTTATTTTCATCGAGCCACCCATCCTCGATCAAAAGCTTTTTGGCCTTTATTGGGTCAAACGAAAGAGGTTTTAGCCCTTCTGGATAAGTTGGACTCTGAAACCACATCGGTGCCGTTGCAACCTTTGCCAGACCTGGGAGATATTTTTTAATCATCCCTTCTCGGTCCATCAAACGGCTTAATGCCAATCGTGCGTTCTTACTTCTAAAGAGGGCGTTTCGATGATTCCATCCGTAGAAGTACCAACTTTTGGGCGCAGCGTTCGAGTATCGTACTTTTTTTATCTTGGTGCCCCAAGGCTTTTGATTGGTCATCGTTTGAAACGCTTCCGCTCTGAGATCCGAATAATCGAGCTCGCCTCTTTCGAGCTTTTCAATGGCGACCGACTCATCTTGAATAAACCAAGCGGTGATCGTTTCGAAATTGTATCGATTTCTAAATTGTTCTTCTGAAGATCCATACCAATCCGAGAAACGAGTCAGAATTGCATTCTCTCCCCTCACAAATCGGTCCAGTTTATACGGCCCAGATCCAACTAACTCATATTGCATTTTTTTTGACTTGGCTGGATCACCATACACATGCTTAGGAATCACAAAGGTGGTAGCGATTTGCTCAAGGTTTTTGTAGTAGGTATTTTTGGCTACGAATTTTACGGTTAGAGGGTCGATCGCAGTCACGGTCTCTATGTTTTCAAAGGCCTCACGCCAAATGAGGGCTCCGGAATTCGGCTGCAAGACTACTTCGAAGCTAAATTTTACGTCTTCGGCAGTAATGGGCTGCCCGTCGTGAAATTTGAGGTTTTTACGAAGATAAAATGTAAACTCTTTTCCATCTTTCGAGATCTCCCACCGTTCAGCCAGGCGAGGTTCAAGTTCATAGGTTTTATTATTATAATCTGCCAGAGAATCCATTGTGAAATCGTGAACTCTTCGGGCGAATAAATCTGCGGCCATCAGAGGATGAACGCTCAGTGGCTCGCCACCAATATTGAGGGCAAAGTTCCCTCCAATCGTTGGCCAATGAATCGCCTTGAACTGAATGCCCAACGATTCAGACGAAAAAACGAACTGAACCATTACAAGGAATACAAGACAGGCATTTCTCAGTAACCAAACCATTTCATCAACCTCTCCACATAGAAATTCTAGATGGTTCAAACATTTAATCAAGGTAGGGAATCCGACTTGCCCCCTCGAAATAGACTCTGGTATAGTCGGCCCTTAGACTCTTGGCTGTGTCTACCTGAGAAAGGAATACTATGAGCAACTTCGACGTGAATACCTCGACCTCTTCTGAATTTGGAATTTTTGGAATTCCATCCACCCCCGACGAAGCTCAAATTCATATTACACCCGTTCCCTGGGAAGTAACCACTTCTTATGGTGCCGGTGCGGCTCTCGGCCCCCAACTCATAAAAAAGGCGAGTGAACAAGTCGACTTACTAGATATTGAAATCGGAAAAACTTACGAAGCCGGCATTTATATGCGTGAGATTCCTAATCATGTGCTTGAGCTCAACAACACTCTAAAACCAATGGCTCAGGAACTTATCGAATTAAAAACAAATAACAGTACCGATCAAGTTAGAATGAAAGAGCTTCTGCAAAAAGTGAATCAAGGGTCGGCCTTAATGACCCAATGGGTTTATGAACAAACCAAAGAGGTGCTAAAAAAAGGTAAATGGCCGGTGCTTATTGGAGGTGATCACTCAACTCCTCTCGGAGCGATAAAGGCAATTACAGAACACTACAAAGGCAACGTAGGAATTCTCCATATTGATGCTCATGCGGATCTTCGCAAGCACTACCAAGGTTTTTTACAATCTCACGCATCGATTATGCGAAATGTAATTGAACTCACTCCCGCCCCACAAAAGCTGGTTCAAGTTGGAATTAGAGACTTTTGTGAAGAAGAGTATGAATTTATAATGAGTTTACCCGAAAAGATTAGGACGTTCTTTGATCTGGAAATCAAGCGTGATCTTTTTGAGGGTCATACTTGGAATGGTATTTGTCAGACAATCACGAGTGAACTCCCAGAAAATGTTTATATCTCTTTCGACATCGACGGCCTTGATCCTGCCTTGTGTCCGGGCACCGGCACTCCTGTTCCAGGTGGGCTTTCAATGAACGAAGCCTTCTACTTATTGTACGCTCTTCACAAAGCCGGTAAAAAGATTGTAGGATTCGACATTAATGAAGTTTCTGCCGCCGGCAATGACGAAGACGAATGGAACGGCAATGTGGGCGCACGCCTTCTTTATAAGATGTGTGGCTGGCTCGCTAAAACCCAGCGACTCGTTTAAAATACCTGTCTCAGGACAACGGTGCGATAATGGCACCGTTGCCGCAGGCATCCCCCTTGCAATTATTAAATTCAGATTGTGTTGAAAGGTCATTTTGACACCAGTTCAATGACGACCAACACTTCTGCACAGATAAAAGGGGGGCCAAATGAAAAAGTTATCGTTCTTAGTATTTTCAATCGTAAGCTTGGAGCTCACCACTGGAGTGGGATGTGCTCGCTCCGGTTACTCACCGAGCACCTTCGAAAAACAACGAGAGCGTATCTCGAACAGTGCTGAAGTTCCCCCTATTGAAACCATCGAAGAAGATCCCCACTCAGTTCGGTTCGGTAACATTGAGATCGGTGGCCTCAATTGCAATATCACCGCCGGCGAATCTGCCATCATCGAACGAGATTCCATTCAAATTCCAGCCTTTGATACCTTTGTTGAGCTAAAAGAAGGGCAGAGCCTCAAACGAAGCTCCTGCAATCTCAGCGTTCCTTTTTATGCTCAGGCCAATACTGGATTTGCAATCACCGGAGTGGAATTCGAACATGAGTACACAATTAATGATAGCGCCGTATTTAGACTCAATGGCGAGGTTTTTGTGGCGGGTACGATTGGTTCTAAATTTGAAGAAATGGTTTTAATCACAAAAGAGCAAAATGAGAAGACCACCGAACACAAGCTCTTTGAACTTCGTGAACCCCTTATTGTTTGTGGAAAAAACAGTGGACTCCTGCGAATGAATCTAGGGCAAATTCTTGAAGCGGCCGAGCCGAGCTCATCCGGCTTAAGCCAACTTCGTGCTCTCAAAATTACCTACACGCCCGTTGATTGCCAATAAGGGAGCGGGCCCTCGGGCCCGCCTCTTGATCTATTTTTATTTTCGTTACTAAAGTCGCTTGAACTGCCAATTCGTTCCCAAATAATCCTCTACCGTCGAAGTTACTTTTTCATTGACTGTCTCATCGAAACATTCCTCTTTGGTCACCATAACGGTGAGCTTGATAGAAGCAATTCCCACTCCTGCAACAAATGCCGTTACTGCGAGAGGGACGGCGATGGACGTCCCTGAAACAGACGCCAGACCAAGCGCCTCCCATGTCGCTGGAGTACCAACCATGGCAAAACTCATTACTAACACATCTGCAACCTTATCGAGGCCACCAATCATTTGACAAGCCCACGGATTGGCCTGCGATAAATAAAAGATGTTTGCTGTTTGCAATTGTTCGCTTTGAGTTTGAACCTCCTGAACCTCACAGTTTTGAATGCTGATCGCATGGGATTGATTCCCCAACGAAAGGGAGAATAGTAATAATACATAACCTAATTTAAATGATTTCATAGGACCTCCAGCCATTCTAGATTGCAAAAAGAACGGACCCATCTTCTCCGCAGAGATTAGAATTGGGCATCCGGTGCATCCGGCCTCCGGACATGAGATTCGAAACTCGGAGTTACTCCCGATGCCGACAATTGCCTGGCGCAGTTTTTGCCTTAATAAGAGAGGTATGAGTCCTCTGAAAAAAGATAATCATCATGAGCGAGAGCCCGTTCGAACGAAGACCTCTGCCTTTGCCGTTGCAACTCTTCTATTTATGCAGATTTGCAGTGTTTTTTCTCTTGCTTCTAATGAATTCCAAAATACAAGCCCCGTCATCTCTGAAGTCGGCCAATCTGAGGATGATGGCGTGTCTACTGGAATCCTACAGGCGACCAATCCTTCGACAGAGAAACCAAGACTGGCAAAGGGTTGGGCTCACACAGACTTTTCAAAACGAGACAGCCTCACGCCCATTGATATTATAGGGTTTTCGCGAGGTCACTTAAGCAACCATGTCGCGGTTGTTAAAACCGGCGATCATAACGAAGCCAATCTGGATTACCGTAAAGACTCTCAGTCTGGTGGCATCGAAGTGAATTACAACAAAAAACCTGAGCAAGCGGCCATGATCGATGCCTTTCAGTTAACGAATAAGATCCATAATTATTTTGCAGACCACTTGGGAATAGATGCACTCAAGCAAACTCTTCCCATCACACTTGTCGTCAATAGCAAAAAAATAAAGTGCAACGCTCAGTTTGAAGAGGGCCATATTTATTTTTCGGCCCAAGATAAAACATGTGATAATGCGGTTGATCCCAGCACGGTTTTTCACGAATACACTCACTTTGTGGACAGCATTATTGGAGGAATGTCGGAGCCCGATCTGGCGGAGGGATTGGCCGATATGACCGCCGCGTTTATCTCTGGCAACCCCACCCTCACCGAAGTTCGAAATAACAAAGTGGTGGTTGTTCGAAGTGTAGAAAATGAAATTAAATTTGATTACAAAAAGGCTAACAGTGGCGATGCAAAAACTCAATATCGCCAGAGCCAAGCTTGGAGTGGGTTTGCGTGGCATTCGCGTTTAGCTCTCATCGAGAAATACGGACCCACAAAAGGTCAACAAATGGCCGAAGATCTATTTTTTTCCCCTTTGAGCCTAAACATAAAAACAATTCCAGAAGCCGTAGAGAACATTTTTTCCCAACTCAACCCCAGTGGCTCTTCTAAAACAGTCGACTATGACCTTATAAAGACAATGGCCCAACGCCACGGATTTAGAGTTCCTTAGAATAGGATATTACTTTAATTTAAAAAGGTGAACTGAATGGCGGAGAGAGAGGGATTTGAACCCTCGGTACGGCTTTACAACCGTACGACAGTTTAGCAAACTGCTGGTTTAAGCCACTCACCCATCTCTCCGTTGAAAAGGACTTCGGCTATTTGGTCAACCTGCCACAGCCGTCCTCTCAAATCAAGCATAGTTCTCAGGGAATAGCGCGCGCTCCACAGTTTCGATGACTATATGAATGATTTTAATGTGAACTTCTTGAATGCGGTCAGAAGTTTGGGCCGGAACCACAATGGCTAAATCGACAAGATTCTTTAATTGGCCACCGTCTTTACCAAGAAGCGCAACCGTTTTAATGCCTATTTTTTTTGCTGCTTCAACGGCGCGAATAACATTGGCTGAGTTACCGCTCGTAGAGATTCCAATCAAAACGTCGCCCTTTCGACCCAATCCCTCTATCTGTCTGCTAAAGATATGTTCAAACCCATAATCATTACTCACACAGGTAACATGGCTAGGATCTCCCAAAGCCAGGGCCCCTAAAGGGCGGCGCTCTTTTCGGTAGCGGCCAGTAAGTTCTTCGGCAAAGTGCATGGAATCGCAATGGCTGCCGCCATTTCCACAAGTAAAGACGTTTTTATGACCGTTGTATGCTTCGATTAGAATTTTTGAAAAACCCTCGCATTTTTCAATGTTTCCTGGGGTTTCGAGAAAAGAGCTGAGAACCTGAGCTGCTTCTTTAAGATTTGATCGCCAAACTTCCTGTGACATTAAAACCCCACTGGCAAAAGATGTCTTTCTATTGAATGAAAGTAACTCTTTTCCCCCTCGATGGCCAAAATTTTTAGTAAAAATGTTGCTTTTTTTGGCCGTTACCCCTAAGTTCTCGGCTCGTCTTAAAATAACTTTCAGTGCGCCCGTAGCTCAGCTGGATAGAGTACTTGACTACGAATCAAGTGGTCGGAGGTTCGAATCCTTCCGGGCGCACCATTTTCGTCTCTTTCATTCCCATTTAAAATGAACCCTTGAGTATGATGCAAAGCTTAGTGTTATTCTGCGAATAACTAAGGAGCTCTAATGAAATTGTCATTTCTGGGCGCCGCCCAAACAGTCACAGGAAGTCGGTTTCTACTCGAGTACCAGAATAAACGATTTTTGATTGATTGTGGCCTCTTTCAGGGCCCCAAAAACCTGCGATTACAAAATTGGGAACCCTTTCCAGATGCCGACCAAATCGATTACGTTATCCTTACGCACGCCCACATTGATCACTCGGGGTATTTGCCGAAACTTATCACCGAAGGATTTCGTGGCAAGATCATCACCACTGAACAAACCCAAGCCCTTTGTGAAATTCTTTTACCTGACTCGGGCCGGCTCCAAGAAGAAGATGCGCGCTTCGCTAATAAGACCAAGCATAGCCACCATAGTCCCGCGCTTCCTCTCTATACGGAGGCCAATGCCTACAAGGCCCTAGAGCATTTTGAAGCAAGGCCAAGCGATACCTGGATTGAGCTGGTTCCTGGATTAAGTATTCGATTTTTAAGGGCTGGCCATATTTTAGGCTCCTCTATTGTTCAATTCTCACTGATTCATAACTATAAACAATTCTTGTTAACGTTTACGGGCGATCTCGGAAATGGCCGATCCGTTTTGTTAAAAGATCCAGTTCAAATCAGCGAAACAGATATTTTGGTGATGGAGAGCACATATGGAGATCGGGTCCAACCACATACCGATCCGGGTGAAAGCCTTGCTCAGGTGATTGAAAAGGTTCTGACCAGAAACGGAACCCTCGTTATTCCTGCCTTTGCTCTCGGCCGCACACAAGAAATCATTTACCTCATTCACAGCCTGGAGCAATCGGGTCGACTACCGACCTATCCCGTTTATCTCGACTCGCCGATGGCAGAATCAGTCACAAATGTTTATAGCAAACTCAATGGAGACCTGAAAATTCATCACAATTTTGGCGAACCCTTTGATTTTTCAACGGGAAACTTTCATATGGTTGGAAAGCCAGATGAGTCGATGCTCTTAACAATAAACCCCGATCCTAAAATTGTTATCTCGGCGGCCGGAATGTTAACGGGAGGACGAGTTCTTCATCATCTAAAAGCTCAACTCCCCCGATCCGAAAGCGGCGTTCTCTTTGTAGGCTATCAGGCAGAAGGCACCAAAGGCTTGCTTCTTAAAAATGGTCTCAAAGAACTCCGGATTCACCATCAAACAGTATCCGTTGAAGCTGAAATTTTTTCGATAGACCATCTATCGGCCCATGCTGACTCTGATGATCTCGTAAAGTGGGTTAAGGGGTTTCAAAAAAAACCTACTACCACTTTTCTGGTTCATGGCGAGAGTAATGCTCTCAATACATTGAAATACCGACTTCAAAATGATTGTCACCTATCGGACGTGATTATCCCAACGCTGAAGGAGGAATTTAAACTTTTTCAATTTTAGGCTTTAAGTTTTAACCCGTAATAATTTCGACTTTCAATTTTTGCAGCCGACTCATTAGCCTGATTCGATCGCGAATCGGCCACCAATCGTAGAGAAATATATTGATGGGTTTCCACATGGCTACCCAGCCTAAAACGTGAAACGCCTCTCCCAACAAACCTAAGATGAGACTGTCTTTATCTCGGGTAAAAAAATAACCGGCATAACATGCCGCCAAAAATGTGAGCGCCATCAACAACGTTCGTCGACCTTGCCTAAATAAAATATCCCAGTCGTTTTCAGAGTTTTCCCGCTCAAACGAATAGTAGGTATAGATCGCTTCCTCTAGATCGTGAACCTTCAAAAAAGAGGGGTGATGCTCCTGCATTTTAATGACCAACTTTACCTTGGCAACATCGCGTAGCTCACTCATTGCCAAAATCAAATAGCGCGAAAAATCTTCGTCTAAATCTTTTTCTTTAAATGGAGAGGGGTCTCGTCGATCGAAGAGCTGTAAAATGCTCGTAAGAAAAATATCAATACAGTAGGTGCCGTCTTCTTGGCGATAACGATTCGTTTCTTTCATATTCTCAAGGATGGCAGCTCTCGGTTGGCAGTCAATATTTAAATCCTTAAACGACGGATAAAGAATTTCTAAACAAAATATCTAATGAGTAAAACCAGGCGATAGCGAATCCAGGAGAAAAATCCCAATGAGCTAACCTCACAAAGTTCTACCTTTCGGCTCGAAGAAATCTTTGAATGCCAGGCCGACAGCATCTTCTGAATCATCAGTGGTTCTTCTACGACAGCATCCACCTCGAGATCATGCATTAGGCTTCGATAGTTCAGATTATTCGTTCCGATGAGGCCCCAGTCATCGATAATAATGGATTTAGTATGAATCATTTGGTTTTGCATTTCTCTTACCTCAACACCATTCTTTATAAGCTGCGGATAAACGAGTGGCGCTAACCACTTAACCACAGGCACATCGGTATTGCTCGGAAGTAACACCTTGACTTCAATACCACTTCTTACCGCTACCATCAGGCTTCGCAGAAGTGTTCTGTGCGGAACAAAGTAGGCGTTCATGATATAAACTCTTTTTTTGGCCTTACGAATTCTCTGCAATAAATCTCGCCAATACAAGTAGCGCAAAATAAAATGACTGTTTAAACGCAACTGGTGCGAAATCGGAAACCACAAGAGGCGATGGCGAAAAACCGTCTTTAAATCTCGCCAGAGAGTATAAGGGCGCCTATGATGACGCTCAAACTCAAGCAAATAAGCTCGCGCTAATCTTTGTACTTGAGTCCCTTCGATCTGAACAGCAAGGTCGAACCAAGGATGCTCGACAAGGGCCGCAAAATGAACTCGCGCAAAGTTAATACTTCCCAAAAAAACTCGATGCTCATCAATAACCACCATTTTTCGGTGGTCGCGCCGATTGAGTGATCGCAGGTGCCAAAGAAGATTCACTAAAAACAAAGGAAAAAAAAGAACGCGCCATCGACGACGCCAAGGCAAAGGATTATAGATTCTTAGGGGCATCCAAGTGCGCTCCCCCCAAGCTTGCAAGAACTCTAAAGAATGAAGACTTCCGACTCCATCAACCATCAGGCGAACATCGAGTCCTTGCTGATGTTTGAACTCAAGAGCATTTAAAATTGTTTGCCCAGGTTCGGGCATTTCAAAAATGTAACTCTCAACATAGACTGATTTTTGTGCTGACTGGATGGCTTCTAGTAAATCGCGAAAATAAGCATCACCATCATCATAGACTTTTTTTACTTTATAGCCGGATTGATCCATTATTTGTCGCTCCGTCGTTGAACCGACTATAGAGCAAACTTTGTTGAAGCGCCAAAATAAAATCTCGTGGCTTCATGCAAACTTTAATTCTATTAAACATTTCTTTAGCCTCAGGATAGCGAAGTGCAAGGTGCTTTAACCACTGTTTGGTGCGCGAGGTCGCAAAATAGTCGTTCACTTCTCTGGAGCAAATCTCAAAAAACGGCACTAGTAAGGCTTCGATTTCTGGCCACTCTCGCTGGTCTTCAAGCGCAAGGCCATGAGCCTCTTTTATTTTCTTAAAAAGAAAAGGATTTGAAAGCGCTGCGCGACCAATCATGTAGGACTGGGCCCTTGTTTCTCGACGACAGGCCTCAAAGGTTTCAACCGTAGAGATATCTCCATTAGCAATCACTGGAATTTTCAAGTGCTCTTGGATCTGCGGAATCCAAGCCCAATGAGCTGGTGGACGGTATCCCTGTGCCTTGGTTCGGCAGTGAACCGTGAGCCACTGGGCACCAGCCTCTTCAAGCGCCTTCGCATTTTCGATGCATAAAGCTGTATCTTCAAATCCCAAACGCATCTTCGCTGAGACTGGAATTTCGGACGGAACATTTTGCCTCACCGTTTTGGTAATATCGTAGAGGCGATGTGGGGATTTTAATAACACGGCTCCGCCATCATGACGATTCACCGTTTTTGCAGGACAACCAAAATTCAAATCAATTCCTGCAGCTCCAAGATCGGCAGCCCTTCTGGCATTTTCTGCCATAGGCACAGGTTCGCCGCCCAAAAGTTGAAAATAAACCATCGTTCCCGCACGAGTCATACTGTTGGTTAATAATTCAGGGCAGTGGCGAACAAACACCTTGTTGGGATGCAAAACCTTCGTGACCCGCAAAAACTCCGTCACGCAGAAATCAAGGCCTCCTAAATGCGAAAGAGTGTCTCGCATGATCCAATCGGTCACCCCCTCCATAGGGGCTAGAAAAAGCTTAAAATCGCGTGTAGGCATAGGCTGAATTCTATAGCGCCTCGCTCTGGGAGTGTCAAAATCGTGTACACCCCGACGCAAAAGATTGTGAAGTCTACAAATGAGACATCTAAACAAGGCTTTTTTTAGGCTGGAGCTGGCACGATTCCTGCCTCTCTATCAAATAGAGGAGGAACGCATGAATTCAAAATGGTTTGGAATTGGCGCGATAGCTAGCTTTCTCCTTATGGTCTTTCTATTAGGTCAGAAAGTAGCCACACAAAAACAATCAACTGGCCCCATAGAATCTGAAAGCTTTATCAACTACGTCATTCCTAAACTAAAGACGTTTATTCCTAAATTTTCCCTCTGGGATCGAAAGTTTATTGACCGCCGAAAGCTTGCACCAAAGTCTCCAGAGACTGGTAAAGTGCCCGTCAAGCCTGCGGTGGCTGCAAAATTACCAACTCCAGTTCCTACACCAAAGGTGAATCCTACAGCCATGGCGACTCCAACTCCCGCACCTGCTCCAACATCAAATCAAGCCTCTGCTGACGCTCGTTTAAACGAGGCTGGTAAAAAAGACGATGACTTTGACCTTACCGAATCTAACCCGTATGGAGGTAGCGTAAATAATTTAGCCCCCATGCCGAGCGATATCCCAACACCAGAAGCCCAAATGAATGAATGGAAATTGAGAATTCTTCGTAGTCCTACAAAAGAAACTCTCAATGAGTTGGTGTTTGAGTTTCAGACCGGAAAAATTGAACGGGCGGTTTTTTACCAAGTTGTTAGCGAACTTTTACAAGATTCAAACACAGACTTTCAACGACTGGGAATTTACGCCCTTGCGTCGACCCCCAGTTATGACAGCCTTTACACGCTACTAAACTATAAGGACCGCATCTCGGGCGGAGCCCAAAATACTCTTAGAATTACGCTCGAATCTTATGCAAAACCAGATAAGATCAATATCGTTTCTCTGACATTACGGAGCGATACACGCCCCGTAGTGCTGGAAACTATGCCTTTGGTTATAAAAATGAGTAAGCAAGTAAAATTATGGAGCACCGATCAGAGTAGCACTCTTGATGACCGCACACGTCGCGGCCCTCACACTCGTGTTCCAAAAAATGGTTTTATGGAGATTGTCGAAATACTCCATCAGCTCGAAGATTCCAATGATCGTCAAATTGCTCAGTCCGCTCACGATACCCTCAATCAGCTAACGATCGAGCCCTCTTTCGCAAGTAGGCGAGACTAGAATTAATTGGACCATTCACCCACCTCCTGACTAAACTTTCGATATGAAAATTTACGGTTCTTTTATTTTTCTTCTGATGCTTGTGCCACTTTTTTCGCAGGCTCGATTTCAATTGCCTCACCAGTTAACCAGCGAAGACAGAAAGTCGGCCCTCAGTGTTTTGGGGCCAGCCACAAACTCTCGCCTTTTATCCTCTGGGTATCCTCTCGGTGGATGGCAGGGTTTTGAAATCGGCCTGTCTCGGCACTATGTTCCAGCCTCTTATCTCAACTCCTTGGGCGATCAATCCAATCAACGACGCGATTTTGAATATCCGATTCTCACCTTTGGTAAGGGTCTCTACTACGACTTCGATTTGATCTTAAGTTTTGTGCCTATGTTTCAGAGTGAATCTATTAGTCATACCTCAGCTCAAGTCCGTCGGCAGTTTTGGCAATCGCCAAAAAATATTTTTCGAGTTGTTGGACTTGCCCATGCAGAAACCACGAACCTTGCCAACCAACTGGGAATTCAGGGCTATGGCTTTAACATTATTGGAACGACGACCATCGATAAAATTTCACTCTTCATCGGAGTGGGTGCTTCCTCTTGGCAGGGCACTTATATTGGTGGCGCCAGAGGTGTCACCGATAGCGGCGACACCGAGATCAATAGGGTTTTAATGGCTCATCACTTAATTGGCTTTGAATGGCCCATAGATAACTATTTCGTGGCTGCAGAGGTTGATCGCTATGATAGCCCTTATTACTCAATGAAATTAGGATATCGTTTGTGAAGGTAAAAACAAAAACATTCCGTATCGAGGGAATGAGTTGCGCCTCCTGTGTGAGAAGAGTGGAAGAAACTCTTTCTAAACAAAAGGGAATCCAATCGGCATCAGTGAACCTTGCCTCAGAGACGGCCAATATAATATACGACAGTGAATCAATCTCCCCCGAATCCCTCCAAAAGAGTATTGCTCAAATTGGCTATCGCCTGATCGATAGAGAGGCTACTCAAAGCCAAGAAACCCTTTGGATGCGTTATCGCGATGTCAGTCTTTTGATTATCTCAGTAGTGCTTACCGCGCCTCTCGTGTTGCCCATGGTGGCCGACGCATTTTCGATTTCGTGGAAAATGACTCCACTTGCTCAGCTGTTTTTAACTATTCCTGTACAATTTTTTATTGGTTGGCGCTTTTACAACCAAGCATGGAGAGCCATTAGGAATGGCAGCCTTAATATGGACGTTCTCGTTGCAGTAGGCACAAGCTCTGCTTTTTTATTGAGTTGCTACCTAGGATTCTTTACTGCAAAAACAGATCACCCACATCTTTACTTTGAGAGTGCTGCCGTCATTATCACGCTTGTTCTGTTTGGAAAATACCTCGAAAAGCGGGCTAAACAAAAAACGACGGAATCACTCCGTGCCCTTGATGCTCTTCGCTCAGAATTTGCCACCCTCATTAAGAATGGCCAAGAAAAACGTGTTCCCATTTTTAAAGTTCTAAAAGGTGATCATGTTTTAATTCGTCCAGGTGAACGAGTTCCCATCGATGGTAAGATTCTCGCGGGCATAACCACAATTGATGAAAGCCTCATCACTGGAGAGAGTCTTCCGGTTTTTAAAGATCCCAATCAAACCGTGGTTTCTGGTGCTCTCAATCTCGAAGGAGTTATCACCATTGAAGCTCTTTCAATCGAATCTGAGTCCATGTTGTCACAAATTATTCGTCTCATGGAAGATGCCCATCAAAAGAAAGCCCCTATCGAAAAACTTGTTGATCGAGTCAGTGAGGTTTTTGTTCCTTCGGTCATCATTATTGCCTTAATGACTCTCGTGGCATGGAAGGCCGTAGGAGCCAGTTGGGAATATTCACTGATCAATGCCATTTCAGTTTTAGTGATTGCTTGTCCCTGCGCCCTGGGCCTTGCAACGCCTACCGCACTGATGGTTGGCCGCGGCTGGGCGGCTCGAAGAGGAATTCTTATCAAGGATGCTGAATCCCTTGAAAAAGCTCATGGCTTGAGAGCCGTGATCTTTGATAAAACTGGCACCCTCACTGAAGGGAATCCTGAAATCGTTGAAACTACCATCGCTCCCAGTGCAGACATCGACGAAAGAGCGTTGCTTGAATTGGCCTATAGCTTACAAAAAAATAACACGCACCCACTCGCTAAAGCCGTCGCTAAAAAAGCGACGGCTTCTCAATTGAACACCGAAGAAATACTAGAGGCTCGCCTGTTGCCAGGGAAAGGCAGCGAAGGGATTCGTAGAAAGGGAGGCCTAGTTCATATTGGTAGCCGTGCGTGGATGCATGAGCTCGGCTACGACACATCTGAACTCGATGGCCCCTACCAATTAACACTCCTAAAAGGTTTTAGCTCGGCTTGGATCGGTGATGGCACTAAAAGGAAAATTCTCGGCTACCACGCTTTTTCAGACCAACTAAGAGAAAAATCCGCCTTGGCCATTGAGTCTCTCCATCAAGAAGGCCTGCAAACCATTATGCTCAGTGGCGATAAAAGAGAAGCCGCCGAAGCGGTAGGTGCGCAATTAAAGATTGATTATGTGATCAGTGAAGTTTTGCCCAAAGATAAACTCGCAAAACTTCTAGAGCTAAGAGACCGCTGGGGATCCGTCGCCATGGTGGGCGACGGAATCAATGATGCTCCCGCTCTCGCTGCCGCTGATCTGGGTATTGCCATGGGAGGCGGTACCGACGTTGCTATTGGTGCGGCGGCGATAACATTACTTAATAATAATCCGTATCAGGTGGTCGAGGCGATTGAAATCTCAAGGGCAACTTATAAGAAAATAAAACAAAACTTATTTTGGGCTTTTATTTACAATGTTATCGGCATTCCCTTGGCAAGCCTTGGGCTTTTAAACCCAATGCTAGCTGCCGCCGCCATGGCCTTCTCTTCCGTCAGCGTCATTAGTAATTCGCTTCTGTTGGGGACCCATAAGGAGAAAGCTTAATTTTCAACCCTTAAAACGAATCTCATAGCAACGATGGATTTTCTTGTCGTGGCAATCTTGGGGAATAGAAAAATCAGTGATGTCTTTTATGTTGTATGAAGTTTTCAACTGATCACTCAGCCTGAAATCTCGCTTGTTATTAGAAAAATAAAGAACACCCTTTGGATTCAATCTCTTCATTGATTGCTTGACGATGAACTCCTGGTCACGCTCCACTTCAAAACTTGATTCCATTCGTTTGGAGTTTGAAAACGTTGGCGGATCGAGAAAAATAAAATCAAATTTTTCGCTGGCTGGGGCTTCAAGATAAGCAAGGGCATCTTCTTGAATGAAGCGATGTTTTTTCCAATCCATTTTATTGAGATCAAAATTTTTCTTGGCCCATTCAATATAGGTGGCCGACATGTCCACGCTCGTCACATGCGCACCAGCGAGGGCCGCAAACACGCTGACCGAACCCGTGTAGCAAAACAGGTTTAGCAGGCTGGGTGTATTGCCCGCTTGGGAGACCTGAGCCTTAACTTCTTTAAAGATTTTTTGTCGCATAGGTCGATGATCTAAAAAGAGACCCGTATCTAAATAATCATGAAGGTTTACTAGTAACCTGGCTTCGTGCTCTTGAATAACGAGAACTTCTTGGCGGCTTTCTAATCTTTCGTATTGAGCAACCCCTTCTTGGCGTTGGCGTTTCTTAATCACAATTTTTTCACGGGCAAATTGAAGTCCTTTCTCGAGAGCTTCAATAACCAGGGGCAGATGATTTTTGTCTTTGTCTTTGATTGGATCGGTTTTGTCGTACACCACAACATAATCTCGGTACACATCCACCAAAAAAGGAAACTCAGGGATGTCTTTATCGTACAACCGAAAGGCCTCAATTTTTTGACGTTGAGCCCAAGGAGCCAGTTTTTTCCAATTTTTCTGAAGCCTGTTTAAGATCATAGCATTTTTCCTAATCGAGAGTTGGCAGACTTGCCTTTTACAGGAACTTCTTCTGTTTGGGAAAAGAATCTCTCGAGAATCCTGGTTGACAGTGTTTAGATTTCACTCTAAAAATAGGTTTACCTTTGAGTTCAGGCGTAGCTCAGTCGGTAGAGCAAGCGGCTGTTAACCGCTTGGTCGGGGGTTCGAGTCCCTCCGCCTGAGCCATTTTTTTCTAAAATAACCACCCAAGCGGTGGTTTTTGTGTTTTTGGGCTATGGCTGAAATTAGACCTCTTACCTTAGACGACCTCAGTGCCTATATCGATCACCTCTCCCGACATTATGGTGAACCGGGAGCCAATGGCGAAATCGCTCAACCTCACTCAATACTGTCTTTCAATGATTGCGAGCAATACCGTTCTAAAATTGCAAACCGCTGGGGCGCCCCCAGAAAAGAAGGTGCGTGGAGCCGTACCTGGGGAGTCATCGATGGCTCACTTATTGTTGGCCACCTCGAAATCAATCACCGCGCCAATCCCCATATGGCCCATCGGGTAATTCTTGGAATGGGAATCGAGCAAAAATACAGACGCCAGGGTTTTGGAACGAAGCTCTTAGCCGAAGCCACCCATTGGATTCAATCAATGGCCTCTATTGATTGGGTCGACCTCAAGGTCTTTGCTCACAATCAAGCTGCGATTGATCTCTATCAAAAGTTTCGATTCAAAGAAATTGGCCGAATCCCCGACCAATTAAGAATTGACGAGAAACATATTGATGAAGTGCTAATGGCGCTCGATCTTCGAATGACAAAGTAGCGCGCAACCCATCATTATGAAGTAAATGCGACAAACAAGTGACGCCACTTTTCAATGACTGGCACAAACAGAAACGCGAGCATACTAAAGTTGAGCCACAGAAAAAAACCCAACCACTTTTCGCCATCGGTGCGAATGTATTTAATCAGAGTTTGAACTACGAAGATAACAAACGGTCCGATGATTGCTAGGTACATCCAGCTTGTGTGCATAAACCATGGAGCTGCCAGAGCGACAAGAACGTAGAGAATAGTGTAAACTATAATCTGACCAAAAGTTTTTTGATTACCCAAGGCTACAGGAAGGACCGGAAAATCGCCTTTGGCATAGTCGTCTTTATATTTAATGGCTAAAACCCAAAAATGAGGGATCTGCCAGAGAAATAAAATCAAAAACAAATAAATAGAATCTGTATGATACCAAGAGGGATCATTGGCCACATAGCCAATAGTTACGGGGAGCGCCCCAGGAATCGCGCCCGGCACAGCCCCAAAAGCCCATTTTTTCTTCCAAATATAAACGTAAAAACCGTTGTACATCGCAACGGTAAGCAAACCAAAAACAAAGGCCGCTGCAGAGGTAAGGTAAAGAAATAATCCTCCGGCTACCAAATGAATCGTTGCTATCCAAAAACCCGCCTTCGGAGAAATCTTCCCACAAGCAATAGGCCGCTTCGATGTGCGGGCCATTTTTTGATCTTGTTGCCATTCTTGCGCCTGATTGAGTGCTAAGCTTCCGGCACTTAAAAAATAGAGCCCGAAAATGAGAAAAATAAAATGAATAGGATCAAACGGTTTTTCGACAATAAAAGAGGTGGCATATCCTGCCACCCCAGACAATAAGACAAAAATGACGATTCCTAATTTGATCAACTCCGAGTAAATCTTAAGCATGACCCTACAGTGTGCTTTGAACTGGGATTCTCGTAAAAATATCGAGAACACAGAAGATGCACAATAAAGCCACGAAGAAAAACGCTGTTCCGAAGATGATTTTATTGATCAATGTGTCGTACTTCATGTGCATGAAATACGCCATAACCACCACAGCTTTTGTTGTAGCAATGATGAATGCTACGGGAGCCGCTAGTGCACCTAAGTGCATGTTGTGGAAAATCACCGTCAAAAAGGTCATTACTAAAAGAAACCCTAAAACAAGTGCGAATACCTTAGCTGGAACCACATGATGTGTTGAATGATTCGAATCCACAGCGACCTCCTAGCCGATTAGATAAAGGATTGGGAAAAGGTAAATCCAAATTAAGTCAACGATGTGCCAGAAAAGCCCAACACCCTCAACCGGAGTGTAATAGTGCTCATCAAAATCACCGCGCATCGCACGGATCATTACCCACGTGATTAAGCTCATACCAATCAATACGTGAATACCGTGAAGACCAGACATCACGAAGTAAAACGAGAAGTATAAAGCCAAATTAGAGTGCTGAGCCCCTTCATATTGGAACCACTTCCCAGGGTAAATGCCCATATGAAACTTATGGGTGTACTCGAAGTACTTAATTACCATGAAGATCGCACCGCAAAGAATCGTAACCGCCAAATAAGGAACGGCCTTCTTACCCTGCTTACTTTGAAGCGACTGAATGGCCATTGCCATTGTGTAAGAGCTCAAGAGAAGAACACAGGTATTTATAAAACCCATCTTCCAATCAAGGTGGCTCGCGCCCTCGGCAAACATATCTGGGTAAAGAGCGTGGAAAATACCATAAGCAACAAAGATGGCTCCGAACATGAGAATCTCTGTTGCCATAAACAACCAGATCCCTTGTTTAGAAGCTTCATATTCATGCTCGGCGCTTTTAAAATGGTGGGCAAAGTGGTGTTTGCCCGCGTGTGCTGTATTATCTGTACTCATATGGCCCCGCTGTGATTACTGGTTCTACGTCAAAGTTGTGATGTGGAGGAGGAGACGGAATTGTCCACTCCAACGTTTTCGCACCCCAAGGATTGGCCGGCGCCACATCATCAGAGGTAATCGCCTTGATGATAGTGATGATACCGATCACAAAACCAATGCCGATCATATAAGAACCCACAGTAGAAATTTTATTGAGGGTTTCGTACATTGGCAAATAGTCAAAGTAACGTCGAGGCATACCCATAGAACCCAAGATAAACTGAGGGAAGAACGTCACGTTAAATCCGACGAACGTACCCACAAACGAAATACGAGCCCAAGATTCCTCGTACATTTTACCAAACATTTTAGGAAGCCAGTAAAACAGACCACCCATTAAGGCCATCAACACCCCACCCACCATCACGTAGTGAAAGTGAGCTACGACGAAGTAGGTATCGTGAAAGTGTACATCAATACCAATAGTCGCAAGCATAATCCCTGTTACGCCACCGATAACAAAGAGAAACAAGAATCCAAGGGCGTATAGCATCGGCGTTGTGAACTGAATTGAGCCACGGTACATCGTTGCCACCCAGTTGAACATTTTAATAGCTGTCGGAACTCCCACGAGCATTGTTAAAACAGAGAAAACTACTCCCGCAATTTCTGACTGACCACTCACATACATGTGGTGACCCCAAACAAAGAAGCTCACCGCAGCGATACCCAAGCTTGAGTATGCAATGGCAGTGTAACCAAAGATTGTTTTGCGAGAAAAGGTCGTGATGATTTCACTGATAATACCCATCGCAGGTAAAATCATGATGTAAACCGCTGGGTGTGAGTAGAACCAGAAAAAGTGCTGGAACAATACCGGATCGCCACCAAGGGATGCATCAAAAATTCCGATTCCTAAAGTTCTTTCAGCCACCAGTAATAGAAGTGTAATACCCAAAACCGGCGTTGCTAAAACCTGAAGAATACTTGTTGAGTAAATCGCCCAAACAAAAAGAGGGATTCTCTTCATTGTCATACCGGGGGCACGAAGCGTGTGAACCGTAGCAATGAAGTTAAGACCCGTAAGAATCGACGACATCCCCATAATGAACGCAGCCACAACCATCGTTACCGTCGCTGTGCTCGTTTTGATACTGTAAGGAGTATAGAACGTCCAACCCGTGTCGATCTTAGATGTGAACATGGTTGATACGGCCAAGATAGCTCCGGCCATGAATACATACCAGCTCATAAGATTAAGTCGTGGGAACG
>JBEGVH010000011.1:0-55941 GCA_041178425.1 Pseudomonadota bacterium
AGGGGTAAGCGAAAAGATTACGTCTCCCACATCAAGGGTTCGTATGTCATGCACGACATATTGCTGTCTGAAGTTTTCAACTCAAGTAAAAAGGAAGGCTATGCGCCAAAGGGTGTTTACCCACATAGACCAACAATTCAGCACGGAGTGAATACCTCGTACTACAAAAATCCCCACGCCACTACACGGTTGATTATGTTGATCGACTTCATCAGTTCAGAGGATTTTCAGGAAGGCGCAAAGAAGTTCAAGCTAAAGAGAGCTGCTAGTCCTCAAGAAGCTCCGACGGTTTGAGGCGTGTAACGACTACTTGTAACGAGCGGATCAGGTGTAACGAGCAACTCGTTACAGACTCCTTCAACACCCCTTATTTTCGCTGATTTGAAGTGATTTGGCGGTAAAGAATTTCGAGAGCTTCTCCTGGGGCTAACTGTTTGTTTTTGTTTCTCTTAAAAAGAAAAACCCCACTGTTTTAGCAGTGAGGTTTCAAATTTGGTGGAGGCGGGGGGAATTGAACCCCCGTCCGCAAGTGATCCACGATAAGGCGCTACATACTTAGTCAGTGATTTAGTTTGTTCCGTCAGCTTCCACTGACAAAATCAGCCGGAACACTCCCCCAGTAAATTTAAGCCTGTCTGCTGGAGAAAACCCAACCGGCCGAGGTCGCTAAATGACGATCTCTCCAAGAGCGCAACCACCTCAAGGGAGATCGTGCAGTCAATTAAGCTGCAAGTGCGTAATCGTTGCCAATTACAAAATGCACGTTTTTAAGGAGGTCCTCATGCGCCCCCGTATGCTCCTTATGCTTCAGCACCCACGTCGAAGCCATGACGCCCCCATGGAACAGAAACTAAGTCGCTTACTTTAACATATTGGTGCCCATGGTCAATGACCCCCTTCTAAATATTGAGAGGGTATTCTCGAACAGGTGGCTAGATCTAGTGGTGCCTTTTTAGAGTTGGGTTTTTTAAAAAATATTAAACTAATATTATTTTTTTGTTTGACGAAACCTCAGTAAACAAAGTTAACTGATAACCCAAATAAGGAATGCCCCCTGAGTTATCAACAAAGGGTAAGTTCACGAAAAACTAATAAAAACAATAACTTAAGGTCTATACTGTGGCGCTCTCCACAGACTTATCCACAGGTTTATCCTGGGTAACGCCAATGGTCTTATCTTCTTCTGTCACGAGCTCTCGAATGGTCTGAGATTTATCGGTCACAGGGTACAATTGAAGGTTCATTTGATAAACCCGTTCACCCTTGGATTGCATACGATGAATGGTGTTGTCTTTGTGAACTTGCTTTCTGAACTTACGCAATTGAAAGCGCAAATCTTCAAATTCTTTTTTAGTTAATGAGAGAGTTAAAGTGCCAAACTCTCGCTCGGTTGGGCAATCTTGAAAGAGAGATTCCAGGCCTAAACACATTAACTGCGTTTGCAGTCGACGAATCAACACCACCGGAATGTCTTCTGGATTTTCAATGAGAGAGCGCCCTTTTTTAACTTCGCCAGTCTCCGCATCGGCAACCAGTTCGCCCGACTCAAGAAGCTTATTAAGGGCATTTTGTATTTCGGTCTCGCTCGCTTTATTACGTAAAAGCTGCTTCAGCGCTCGCACGCTAAAACCGGCGCCTTCTTGATCGAGAAGCGCAAACAAAATCCAACCAATCCAGTTGGGAATACGCTCATGGGTTTTTTTATCGATAAGACCCTGCTTTAGGCTCTTTTGAAGTCTAAAATCAGAGAGGTTTTTTAAATATTGGTTACGAAGTTGTGGATCGGTTTCTTGGTTGTAGCTCACCAATAAAACAAATTCATCTGTCGCTTCTCGATTGAGCTGCATAGCTTTAGCAAATCGATAGGCCATTTCTTCAGAAAGATTACGTTGTCCTTCAATCACGAGGCGAAGATAGTTTGGAGAACGAATGTCGGCCGCTGCAGAAAAATGTGAATAGTTGTATCGACGCAAATTTCCTTTAGTGATGTCACGCTTATAAAGATAAAAGGCTCTCAAAAAATCACGAAAATTGAGATAATCTCCAATTTGTGGCTCTTTTACTTCAAAAAAACTCTGTTGTTGAGGTTCATTCGCCTTCGTAACCTGCGCCTCTGACTCCATTATGGTCCCTCCAGGGATGGAACTTAATAGAGTTGAGTTTTGTGAATAAACAATTATTTTACAAGCTTAAATAAAGCCTATGAAGTGGTGCGTTTGAAAAGCAAGGCCTCAGCGGTTTCTGGGCTCATTCCGTGAATTAAAAGTTGTTTTTGCCTCGATGTCTCACCCTTTATGAGTTCAACGGCGGAGCGGTTGAGGTTTAAAAGTTCAGCAACAAACTCTGTTAAGCACTCATTCGCTTTGCCATCCACGGGCGGAGACTTAATTTTTACTTTAAGGCGATCGTTATGCAAGCCAACAACTTCATTCTTGCGCGCCTGCGGTTGGGCATGAACATCAATGATACATCCTTTTTTATCTGACCGAATCCACCCCATTGTTGGCTCCTTATAAAAAAGGTTTTAATCGAGAACCGCCGAAAACGCACAAAAAAATAGGGCTGTTGCGTGTGACAACAGCCCTAAAAAGGTGGTCGAGGGATCCTTTAACTTAAAAATAAAATGTGTAGCCAATCGACGCTAGCATACCCGAAAGAGTGGTGCCCAAATCGCGATTTTCCATTTCAACCTCTTGGCCATCGGCGGGAGGGCCGGTGAGGCTTCCGTTGCCCCAGCCGGCAGTAGCATTTACACTTGTTGCTTTATTTCGCTCGAAGGGAAGATAGCGAAAGTTCCCCTCGAGGTTGAAACAATGATCAGCAAAAAAACAAAACTCAGCGCCTATCCCGGTGCTTCCACCAAAGTTGCCGCCAGAAAACTCAATGGTGGAGTTGTCTTCACGAATCTTTCCATTTAATCGTCCGTAGCCGAGTCCAATTTGCATATAAAACTTGAGGAATGAGTTCTCGAGGGGGATTAATCGAAAGGTCGGAAAAAACGTCCAACCGGAGAGTTCGTAGTTATACTTAGCCCCATTCGAAGCCTTACCCAAGGAGCTCTGACTAAAAAAAGAGGGTCTAAAGATCAAAGCAAACATGGAGCTACTAAAGCGATACATATACTGAAGGTTTAGTTCGTAGCCTTGGCCCATGGGTTTCGTCGAAATACCACCCGCAGCCGTATTAGCAGCACTAATGAGAGTGTCATAATCATCTTGGCTAGGCGATGCAAAACTAAAATTGGTTCCAAAGCTATGGTTGCCGCCCATGCCTTTGGCTTCTGCCAAAGAAAAGCTTAAAAGGCTAAGGGTAGAGACTGCTATAATAAACTTACTTGAAGTTTTCATTGATTCAATCCTCTTAAATCATGTCGACAGCAAGAGGAGATATATCAGAACTTAATTTGTCTGAAGTCTCCGTATTGTTATTATTGTCGTTAGCGGCCGCTGTGGCTGTTGTATGGTGAGAAGTTGTTTCGGGCATTCCCATGTACTTTTGCCCCTCTTCGACAAGTGCTAGGTGGGCATGGGCCAGGGCGCGCATATTTGTTTCGAACTGAATTCTCAAACTCTTGAGTTCGTTAATTTCTGTATACGCACGACGAAGCGACTCTTGAGTCTCTTTTTGCATTTCTTGCGATTTGATTTGCGCTTCCTGAAGGATGAGCTCGGCTCTTTTTTCGGCATCCTCACGAATCTTTTCAGACATCTGAGATGCCGTAGTAAGAGTGTTCTTTAAAAGCTGGTCGCGCTCTTTGTATTCATTGATCTGATGATCTCGCTCGCGGAGTTTATCGCGAAATTCATTCTTCTCTCTGATAAGCACTTCAAGCTGATCGGCAATGGCTTCGAGATAGGTTCGAACTTCGTTAGGATTAAGGCCATACATGCCCTTGCTGAAGGTCTTATGGGCAACGTCGACTGGAGTAATTTTCATCGTTTAGCTCCTCTAATTATCTAAGGTAAATTCTAGACAAAAACAGAGGAAACAATCAAATGACTAAGGTCTAGCTGCCCCTTCGACCTGGAAAACTAGACCAAAGACCGAGAATTGACCTACTTTGTCGACTTAGAAAGCTCTTGGTTTCGCATCCAGGCCTTCTCAAAACTCAATCTCAAAACCCTTTCGAGCTCAAGCTCACGCATCGATTCAAGCCCTGCAGCCGTCACACCTTTTTTTGATGTGACTCTATTTTGCAGTTCTTCAAAGCTAACCTGCTCTTCATGCCCGGCAAGCATGGAGGCCCCCAAAAAGGTATCCACTGTCATTCTTCGTGCCACGTCTGGAGAAAAACCACGTTCCTCAATCCAATCTTGCCAGTAAGCCATCAGCTCCAAAACAAATCCTGTTCCCGAAGAGCTTGCTACCAGCAGAGTGTCGAACATTTCTCCCTCTTCAAGGGGAACCACGTAACCCAAGGGGGCCAATAGTTCTTCCACCAAGGAACTCGCGCCGTCATCATGAGGGTCTCCTAAGCAATAACCAACCACGCCCTTACCAAGAGCTGAAGGTGTATTGGGCATGACCCGCACTAATCTGGAGTTCGGAAGTACTTTTTCTAAATTTTCAATCGGAACTCCGGCAAGCAAACTGATGATTATTTGATCCTCACGAAAAAGTGAGGCAATCGGTTCAATGGCAGTGATAAAATCTTGGGGCTTCATAGCTAAAAATACAATTTGGCAGGCGTCTACCACTTCTTCATTAGTATTAGCGATATGAATGGGCCAGCGCTCTTTAATTTTTAAAAGTTTTCCTGGGGAGCGATTGCTCATCGAAGTATTTTGGGGTTTCACTGTTTGAGTTTCAAAAAGACGGCTACTGATAATATTTGTCATGTTACCAGCACCGATAAATCCAATTTTTAAATGTTCAACGAGAGTCATGCCGTATATTCCTTTTGCGCTGCTCTTTGCGTTTTTAGAGGTTTTTCTTTTCTCGTTCGCCAAAAATGGCTGTTCCAACGCGAACTATATTGGCCCCTTCTTGAATGGCCACTTCAAAATCGTGGGTTGTGCCCATCGATAAAAATTTCCAGGCTTCCTTGCGCGAATCCGGAAGCTGTTTTTTTAATTGATCGAACAAGTTTTTGAGATCGCGAAAATAAGGGCGAGTCAGTTCGGGGTCGTCGTGCAGCGGAGGAAGCGCCATGAGACCGGCCAACGTTAAATGAGGGAGACCCTGGAGCTCATGAAAAACTAAAGAAAGACTCTCTTTGGTGAATCCTCCCTTGGTGCTTTCGTCGCCAAGGTTTACCTCGAGAAGGATTGCCTGCTGAATGTTTTGTTCGTGGGCTTTTTGTGAAATTTTCGCGGCAAGATCTAAGCTATCGACGGAGTGAATAAGAGAGAAGGCGCCAACAACATTTTTAACCTTATTTTTTTGAAGATGACCAATAAAGTGCCATTCAATAGGAAGTGAACTTAATTCTTTTTGTTTAGCGTTAGCCTCTTGAACATAGTTTTCACCAAATTGAAGTTGCCCCTTTTCAAAAGCCCATTCGATCATTTGAGAGGGATGGGTTTTTGAGACGGCCAGGAGCATGACCGTGCCTGATGGTAACCCAGACTTTTGGCTAGCTTTTTCGAGGGCTGTGCGCACATCGGCCAGACGTGTTTGAAGCGACGACTTATCCAAGATGCCAGCCCCTTATTTGAAGAAGATTTTTTAGGCTGTCGATGGATAGGCCCACCACATTATCAAACGGACCTTCGTAGCGTGCGATAAAAGTTCCGCCGAGCCCCTGAATACCATAAGCACCCGCTTTATCCATGGGTTCACCCGACGCAATGTAGTCTTGGATTTCTTGATCAGAAAGTGTTCGAAAAAAAACCTCTGTGGTGGTGATTTCTTGGATTTGTTCAAGAGTTTTACAGTTGATCAAATGAAGAGCTGTCTTAACCAAGTGACTGCGATTAGACAAAAGTCGAAGATAGGTCTCGGCCTCTTTTTTATCTGAAGGTTTTCCGTAGGAAACACCGTCTACGATCACCATGGTGTCGGCAGAAAGAATTAAAAAGTCTTGTGATTTTAACTGTTTATTTTGTTCTAGACAGGCTACGGCTTTGTCTTCAGCGATTTTAAGAATCTGCTCGTCGAGATTTAGGTTTTTGTCAGGAGTTTCCGATATGTTAACTGGGAGAACTGTGAATGAATAACCAGCTCGTGAGAGTAAATCTTTGCGTCGTGGAGATTGCGAAGCGAGTATGAGTTTATACATAGGCTCCTATTTTCATCACAAAGGATGAGAAATGGGAAGAGCTGAATTACTTCTTTTTGGTGCATTGATCCTCGCTGGGGTCTCCGTGTATTTATTCATGTCCGTGATATTCGGCGCGAATAATGACAAGGATCTTTTGGCGTGGGCCAGTGGTGATGATCGACCAAAGCCAAAGAGTCAGGTGATTGCAAAGTCTTTACCTTTGGTTCATCAATTTACTCTTAAGTATGCTGTAAAAATTAGAGATCCGAACTATCGAAAAAAGGTTGAGAAAACTCTTCTCACTGCGGGAATGTCGCGCGAAATCACAATCGACGAATTTATAGGGCTCCGCTTTCTGTTTGGCTTTATGTTCCCGCTGTTTTTACTCATGATGAATTTCGCTTTAGAAATGGAATTGCCAGCGGCCATGTTCGTTATTCTTCCGCCCCTTGGTTATATGCTTCCTGATATTCATGCGAAGGGTGTGCGTGATCAACGTGTGGTATCGGTGAGAGGTGATTTGCCATTTTTTATTGATCTTCTTGCTCTCTCCACAGAAGCGGGCTTAGATTTTATTGGCGCCATTCAGCGAATTGTCGACAAAGCCTCCGGAAGTATATTGGCCGAAGAGTTATCGGTCGTCTTGCAAGATATTAAACTCGGGTCATCGCGAATCGATTCGATGAGACGTTTAGCACAACGCTTGGATATGTCTGAGATCACTAGTTTCGTTGCCGTCTTGGCTGATGCCGATGCGACGGGAGCGAGCATTAACCAAGTTCTTAAAGATCAGTCAGTGCAAATGCGTCTTGAACGCTTTGTTAGAGCAGAGAAGGCGGGGGCCCGCGCCTCACAATTGATTTTAGTTCCAATCGTTTTATTTATTTTGCCAGCGGTGTTTATCATGGTTTTTGGTCCGGTTGCGCTGCAATTTGAATCGGGGGGTAATTAGTGGCAACACTTTTTAACCGCTCAACAAATCAGATCTTGAGCCAGAATCTTGCAATCGCCGATTCGATGACGAGCCGAATGAAAGGCCTTTTGGGAAAAACAGAACTTGTTGGTGATGAAATGCTTTGGATACAACGCTGTAATAGCATTCACACCTTTTTTATGAAATTTTCAATTGATTGCATTTTTCTTAATAGCCAAATGAATGTGTGTGCGGTTCGCCGTAACGTGCTTCCTTGGCGAATGGTTTGGCCAATTCTTTCGGCCCGATCAGTGATTGAGTTGCCCGCCGGCCAGGCGGAAGTGCTCAAAGTTTCGTTAGGAGATCAGCTGCATGTGGGCCATTAGAATGCTCTCTGGCAGTCATGCGGGTCAGGTGTTTCCTTTGAAAGAAGGGCGAACGCTGATTGGTCGTGGTCCAAGCTGCCAGATACGTTTTAATGATATGGATGTCTCTAAAGAGCATGCCCATATCCTGGTTGAAAATGATCGCCTCTCTGTTGTTGATAACCAAAGTCGAAACGGCACCTTTGTTAATGGAATTTTAGTTAACAAGGCGAGCTTAAAGCGTGGCGATAAAATATCATTTAATCAGACTATGTGCGATGTGATTCAGCTCCCAACGCCCCAAGCTCGCAAAGCAAGTGTTGTGCCCGTCGGAGGTATGAACATACCAAACCCAGGTATGCAGGGTTATGGTATGGCTCCGCAGCCGATGATGCCACCAGGTGGTTATTCGGGTGTTGGTGGGGTGGTACCAAATATGGGAATGGGCGAGGCGCCTCCACCGTCTCAGAATGAAGATGGATTTCTCAAGCGCTACTTTGAAGAAGTGTTGATGCCGGGTGTTTATCATCTTGCTCAAGTGATGGAATTCAAACTGGTGATAGGCCTCTTTATGCTGATCTTTGCGGTTGGAGTTACGGCACTTTCAACGATTCCAATGATTGCGATCTCATCCGATAGCATTCAAATCGAAAGTCGTCGCCGTGCTTTAACAATTGCAAGAAATCTAGCCAACGTGAATCAGCAAGCACTGCTCAAAGAAATGGACTCAGCTCTCTCAACACAAACAGCCGATCTCGAAGAGGGCGTATCGCAATCCTATATTATAAGACAAAGCGATGGCTCAGTGATTGCTCCGGCGACGAAAGCGGGGATGGTTCCTTCGCTGCCATTTATTGAGACGGCGAGAAGAGAACAAAAAGAACTTGTTCAACAAATTGACTCTTCTCATGTGGCTGTGGCTGTTCCACTCTCGGCTTTCAATCCAGATACGGCTACTTATACGATAAAAGCGTTTGCGGTTGTGGTTTACGACATGGGTGCACTTGCCGTGGACGATGGGCGAACCCTCAGTCTCTTTTTTCAAACTCTCATTATTGCGATCGCTTTAGGGTTTGTTCTATATTACCTGTTCTATCGATTCATCGAGCACCCGGTCGCTGAGCTCAATAAGCAAATAGATAATATCCTTAAAGGTAATGGCGATTCTACGGCCGATATTAATATTGATTTTCCACAATTTCAAAACCTGGTTTCCAACGTCAATACAATCCTCACCCGGCTATCGAGCGGCGACGGTGGTGGCGGATCAATGGGTGGCAATAAAGATCTTGAGGTTTTAAATATCGTTCGCCTGGTTGGTTATGCAGGAATTGCGATTACAGCCGACTATAATATCTTGGGA
This sequence comes from Pseudomonadota bacterium, assembly GCA_041178425.1. GTDB lineage: Bacteria > Bdellovibrionota > Bdellovibrionia > Bdellovibrionales > Bdellovibrionaceae > CAUJGP01. The sequence goes on from JBEGVH010000011.1 coordinate 8,844, forward strand.
CTCAATGCGGCTGCGGAGCATCTTTTGGGAGTCAGCGAGAGTCAGTTGCGAAATCAGCCCCTCACAATGGTACCAGACCAGGCTTTACAAAAAAGCCTTTACGATTTGATGGAGCACGCCTCTCGAGATACGGCCATGCCTAGTAAAAATGAACTCGAATTTGGCGGTGAAAACACAGAAATAAATTGTCAGGCAATGACCGACAAAGGCAAGGTGACGCACTACCTCGTTACTATTATTCCAATGGGAGGGGTCGGTTAGTGAGTACGGCGGCGGCTCTTCAAGACAATTCAATAACATTTGTTTTGACGATAACGTCGGGCCCCCACGTGCGCGAATCGTTCACATTGACCAAACCCATTTTTACTATGGGGCGAGGTCCTGAAAACGATATTATTCTTATCAACGACCCAAAGTTGAGCCGAAATCATGTAAAATTCATCCTTGAGAATGGGGAGTTGACGGCCATTAACTTGAGTCAACGCAATCCTCTATTCTTTAAAGGTCGCACTGAACAACGTGTAACTCTGCTGTCGGCAGATAAAATAAAAATTGGCGATACAGAGGTTGAAATCAATTGGCAATCTGAACCTAACGATAAAACAAAAGTCGCTGGTTTCGAAAGCATGATTCAATACGTGGCGGAGCAAACAGGTTCAGCGGTTCCCGAAACACAAGTGATTCCCGACGGTGTTCCTGAATTTGATAAAACCGAAGCTCGCACGGCTATTAGCCAAAAAGAACTATTTCAGTTAGTAAATGCGGCCAAACCAACCAATAAGGTGACTGAGTTTAAAGGAGCAACGCTCGCGACCAAAGTGGAAACGCCCATGGTACGTTACACGCCAACGGCGGCGGGAGCGGGTTTGTCGGCAACGGCAGAACAAAATAAGTTGGGAGCACCAGTTTCCGGCGCTGAAACAAAAAGAGAGTCTTCACCCAATCGACCGAACCCCCTCATCTTTCTTGTGGTCGTGGTAATTGCTGCGGCCGTGGTTGTTTTTTCGGGTGGAGAGAAAAAACCTAAAAAAGTTAGTGCTCTGAAGTCGATCGAACAAATCAACGCTGAATTAGACAAACCTTCCGAAGAGGTGAGCCAATACAAAAAGGATAAAAAAATTCAAGCCGATGGAAAAATGGATCGTCAGTATGAATCGGCTCAATCTTACTATGTGAAGGGTTTTCGAGATTATCGTCAGGGTCAGTATGCGAGGGCCATGATGTCATTTCAAGCGGCCTTATCGTTTGATCCGGGACACGTGCTAGCGCGCCGATACCTTAATCAAAGTATAAAAAAACAATCGGAAATCGTGCAGTTCAATCTTGATCAAGCAAGACGCTATCGCTTAAAAAACAATTTTCGTTTATGCCGTTCGGCCGCTCAACAAGTGATGGTCATAAAAAAAGATCCTTCTGATGCCCAATTTAAAACCGCCAAAGTTCTCTTTGATGAATGCGACACCATGTCGAAGGGGCGGTTCTAATGGCATTGAAAATTCATGTAAAGCTCCATGGCCAAGTCATTCAAACGCTCGAACTCTCAGATCCGCAGACCATATATTGGGGTGGGCGCAATGATCAGTGTCAAATCCCGCTGAAAGCCTCGAATGGGATTTCTCGTCAACATTTTAAGGTTTATTGCAAAGAAGACCTCTGGCATCTCGAAGTCGTTTCACGCTTTAACCAAATAATGGTTGGCCAAGACGCAGTGACTGGAATGGTTCTGAAGGGGGGATTAAGTTTTTCACTAGCCCCGTTTGAGTTTTCTATTGAGGAACCATTGCAAGCTGTCGTTGATGAGGGCCTTTCTGCGGTGGTGGGTGACCCTTTTGCTCGTGGGTCGTATCACCAAGAGGATCAGGATATCGGCGACCGTACAGTTACGAGAGCCCTTGAGAAAAGTGCTCAATTCGTTTTTATGTACAGGGGTAATGACAGTCGTTCTGAAAAAATTCACATCCTCACTCATGACAGTTATCATGTGGGAAGAGATCCCGCTTGCGAGATCGTCATCGATGATCCTCGCGTGAGTCGCCGACAATTTCGTTTAGAGCGAAAAAATGGTCAATACTTTTTGTTTGATAACTTGGGAGTTAATGGAACCTATTTAAATAAAAAGAAAATAGAATCCAAAGATCCAGTGCCTCTCAAGAGTGGCGATCGGATAGTTGTTTTAAATCACAAGTTTTATTTTGAAGTACGAGATCCCGACTTTGATAACAAGCTACAAAAAGTTCAGCATTTGGCCCTTGTTGAGCCCGTTCTGCCTCCTGAGTTGCAAGAACCTCAGGATTTTCATGAGGGCGTGGGCCTGCCGGTGCCAGATCCTTCCAACGGTTACGGGGGGCTTCAGCCCATTCAAGGCGGCTATCCTTTTCCGGCGCAAGGTGGGTATGCTCCACAAATTGACTTCAATCAAAACCCTCAGAATTCAGGAGTGGCCAGCAACGAAAAAGTCCTCAATTTTTGGGGGCTAAAAATACCCTTAAATAAACAAAATAAAATACGTTTAGCTCTGGCAGCGATTGCTCTCGCTGGAGTCATTTTTGTGCTCAGCGAGGAGCAATCTGATCAGGACGCAGCTACGATGGTGGCAGCAGCTCCATCAGACCCATTTTCACGCTTAACGCCTGATGAGCAAAAGCAAGTCACTGTTCAATACGAAACGGCTCATGAACTCTATCGTCAGGGTAAATATGAGTTAGCCGAAGAAGAGATCGCGAAGATTCATGCAAAGATTCCATCCTATAAGGAATCGCAAAAGTTAGCTGAAACTGTTGCAAATGCTAAAGAATATGCAAAAAAAGTCGAGGAGCAGGCGCGAATTGATCGTGAAAAAGCCGAGATGATCGAAAAAATCCAAAACATAGTTGTCTTTTGCCGGCAGCAAATCAAACCCGATACTACTTCTGATGAGATTGAAGCTTGCTTGGGACCCGCCATTCAACTCAATCCCGAAGACGAACAGATCATGGCCATTCGACAAGACGTTGCCAAAGTCGAAGAAGAGCGAAAAATAAAAGAACGTGATGAGGCGCTAAAGCAGGCTGAGGCCGAAACGCTCGAAAAATTGTTTAATGAGGCAAAGGCGACGGGAGCCAAAGATCCGCGCAAAGGGATCGAGATGTTCAAAGACATTCAAACTCGAACAATGCACGACCCCAAAAAATTAATCGAAAAATCTAAGGGTGAGATTGCCAAACTCGAAAAAAAGATCAAGTCGAAGGTTCATGCAGCCATTGCCTCTGTTAGGGGTTTGGTTGATTCCGGAAAACACAAAGAGGCCATCATGGCACTTGAGCGGGCGGCGGAGGTATCACCCGAAGATGATTCGCTCAAAGAAGAGATTGATAAAATAATAGAAGAGCTTAGAAAAAAAATGCAGGCCCTTTATCAAGAAGCCATTCTCGAAGAAAACATTGGCAATATCGATACGGCCAAGGACCGTTGGCAGAAGATTCTTTCGCAGGATATCCCCAATGGCGAATATTTCATCAAAGCTTCTATTAAACTCAAAAAGTATGGTGGCTCATGAAGGTCATTAGTTCTTTGAGTTATCGGGCGGCCAATCTCTCGAGACCCCCAGCGACGGTCATAGAAGAAAAAGATATCGGACTTTGGGGAGTTTGTTTTTCGTGGGGAGAGTTAGATCTCTCGGCGAAGGTGCTTGAGAATGTTCGCTTCTTTGTAGATTCCTACGTCAATCAATCTGAGATTACAAATCCCTTTGGATACGATTCGGCTCTGACTGATTTGGAGAATGCGCTTAGATCTGGTTGTTCGCTTGCCAACGACGTTATCTATCGGCAGGTGAATAAATCAAATCTTTCTGGCGGGGTTGAGTGTTTGCTCATGTTGAAGCGGGGGCAAGAACTAGCCGTTTTGCAAGTGGGGCAACCGCATGTTTTTCTTTTAAGGCGAGGGCAAATCATTCCATTGCTAGCAGGTTTCGACATTTTATCTTCGGATTTTTTGAGTGGAGCCTTTCTTCCGAATCAACTTTTAGGATTAAATGCGAGTTGTTATCCTCATTTTCGCAGTGTTCATGTAGAAGTTGGAGATGAAATAATCCTTTTGGCCCATAGCCAGATTCCCGGGGGCCTTTTGTGGAATGGTCAAGAGACCTTCAGTGACGACCTTAGAGAACTCTTCTTAAAAATCTCAAAGAGTTATCCTCAGCATCCTTTTTGGATTTCCAAACTTCGTATTTGAATTTCTGCTTTAGATTAGCAAAAGAGAAATTGATTATTTTATCGTCTTAAAAAACAAAAGCCCCGTCCGGAGGGGGTGGACGAGGCTTAACAACAATTTGTCCCGATTGATTGGAGGGGAACCGGGGCAAACTGCAAACTCTATTAGAGCGTTACCGTGCTAATAGAGAATAAATACATAGTCGGTCCCTTAGCCAATTGCTGCTCAGTGAGGGGATCATGAGCATCAACTTCAAGGATAGGGCCCGTTCTATATAAAACTTCAGTACCTTCAACATTCACGAATTGACCAACGTACTTAGAGAGATCGATCTTGGTCTTTAAAATCGTGTATTCATTCATTCCATTAACTAAAATCCAACCCCCGTTAGGAGTTTGAGCAATAATGCCAGTGAGTTGAGTTGATCGGTAACCAGCAAACACAGATGATTCTGGCACAACAAGAGAAAAAGTAGGGCTTGAGTCGCTGCTAAAAATGTTGGCAAAACTGAGAGTGTAATTTGCTCCAGGAGCTAGGCCGAGCGATCGCACGTCTAGCATCATATCAAATGTTTCATCAGCTTGTTCAATGTAGCAGGCGCTTGAGCGATCTTGATTAAGGATTTCGACTCGGGCATGGATTCCCCCGCGGGTAGCACGAGTCTCAATAACTTTAGTTTTAAGAGAAACTCCACAGGTGTTTTTAACTTTGCCTGATAAAGTGAGCTGAAAATGATTTTGATCGAAAGAGGCTTGATCAATAACAACTTCTTCGGCTCTGAGCATTCCCGACCAAGCAAGGATGGAGAAAACGTAAATTGTAAGGATCCATTTGAAAAGTGTCGTCATCGAAAAACGTAATTAGCAAAGGCCGTGCCATCTTTTAGAATTGTCGAAACTAAAATGATTGAGGTTTGAGGTTCAAAATGGGGTTTAGTAAACAAAAAAATCCCAATCCAAAATGAAACCAGGTTTCAGATTGGAACCAGACTTTGGGGGAGTTAATGAGCTCTGCAAAATCCCCCTTCGATAAATAGGGCATATTTAGATATAATCAAGGAGTGGAAGTTAAATCTAAAGAGCTTTGGATTATCCGAGATCCCTCCGGCAGGGTGATGGGTCCCTATACCTATGAGGCCCTCAAAAGTCTGATTGCGCGTGGCGCCATCAGTGGCGACGAACTCATTGCACAACATCCAGGGGGAGAATGGGTTTCATTCGCTGCCATTCCAGAAATTTATGACTTGCTCCTCGAGTCTTTTGAGGGCGGCGAAAAAGACATTTCTTCGGTTGGCAGTGCCGCCGAAAAAATGGATGCCAATACTGTTATTGTAACTAAAGCCCAGCCGGGAGCCGCGGCTCCCCCGCCCCCAAATCCAGCCGATGAGGTGACTCGAGTTGCTGACAACTCTCAATTTGCTGACTTTACAAAAACAATTATCACAGGTTTCTCGAATCTATCGAGGGGCCTAAGGCAAATCGTAGGTGAAGAACCCAATGAGGCCCAGGCTTTAAAGCCTAAGAAAATTTTCGATAAAAGTAAGTTTGTTCCCGTAGACACGAGCATCCCCACCATGACAACCAATGGGGCTGCTGGTGAGAGGCCCACAATTGAACTTCCCTCGATTAATGTTCGTCTTTTTCGATTCTCGATGTTCGCGGTGCTTCTTGTAGGGCTTGGGTTTTGGGTCAATGAAGAGTTCAGCGATCAGGCCTCCTTTAATCACGGTGGCAAATTGCATTTGCTCATTCCTTCAGAAAAGGCTGGTAGTTTTACGGACGAGGAAGCTAAGGCTACGTTTTTGAAAGTAAAGGCAGCTTTTGAGCGCGGCAACACCTCTGATTGGCTTCAGGCTCAAGATCTTTTGATCAAGTTGGCAGAGGCTGATCCGGTTAATACAGACTATAGAGAGAAACTCTGTTTGGTTCACAAGCAACTCTGGCCATTTGCCTATCAGGATGCAGAGGATCTTCAAGTTCTTACTCATATGGCACAAACAACTCGCTCACTCAATCAAGGGGCGCCCCATGGGCGAACGTGTGAAGTTGTTCGAAGTTGGCTTACGGGCGGCTTTCAAGAAGCAAAAAGTCAGTTAGAGCTACTGATTCAGGAATTTCCTAATATCCCTTTTTATATTTGGCTTAAAACAGAGATGCTGATTTCTGAAGGGGATTTTATCAATGGCCAGGGATTTGCGTCTTCACTCGTGGCACTTTGGCCTGAATTTAACGAAGCAAAAGTTTTGGCAGTGCAGGCTCATATTGGAAATGGTCGGTTTCAAAATGCGCGAGAAGTTTTAGTGGAGATCTTAGAAAAATATCCTCTCCACAAAGTGGCAAAACTCATGTTGGGTGAGATTGAGTTTCGACACTTTCAACACGAAGAACAAGCTTGGGAACTCCTCATTACGGGAGTTAAGTCTGAGGAACTGGTGCCGCGGTCGATCGATATATTGGCCTATACGACGCTTGCGCAAATTAGCGAGAAAAGAGGAGATCTTGGATCGGCGAGAAAATTTGCCGAAAAAGGTTTTGAACTCAACCCAACCAATGAAGGTCTTCGGGCCATGGTTAAAAAATATGGTGGAAGCGATAGAAATTTTAATGAAATGGCTCGGACCCAAGAGCTGGTAGCAATGGGTGATCAGTATGTTCGTGCCGGTGATTGCTTAGCGGCGCAGGCGCAATATCGTGCTGCCTTCGACCTCAATCCAAAACATCCGGTTGCGGCAGTAAAAGCCGCCCGTTGCCTCTATAAGATCAATCAAGTTTTTCGATCCTTTGAATATTTAAAATCAGCGATAAAGAGTAACCCTGAATATTTCCCGGCGTACACATTGCTCGCTGATTATTATTCGGAGAAATATGATTTTGAGTCGGCGATGGGGGTTCTGAACCAGGCGCGATCCTTTAGCACCGAAGCCTACGAAATCTATAAGGGATATGCCCTCGTTGAATTAAGAAAAAACAATTTCGGTGGTTCGCTTGGCTACATCAAAAGAGCCATCACGATTTATAGCACCGACCCGGAAGCTTACGTAATTATGTCGAAAGCCCACCTCATCGGAGGGCAACCCAAAGAAGCGCTTCAGGCAGCACAAAAAGCAATCGATATTGATTCTCTTCATGTCGAAGCCAAGATTGCCTATGGAAAGGCTCAAGGGGCTTTGATGGGTGAAAACTCGGGCATTGAGTACTTCAAAAAAATGGTGGCTGAAAATAAATTTGTCGTCGAGTACAAGCTAGGGTTGGCTGAAGAGCTAAGAAAGCTTGAGCGTTATGCTGAAGCGCTTTTAGTTTATGAAGAAATTGTAGCCGCCGAACCCAAAAATAAAAAGGCCCGGATGGGTATGGGAGATGCTCTTAATGGGATTGGCAAGGTAGAAGCCGCGCGCACAGCTTATTTACTAGCCGCAACCTTTGACCCCACCGACCCAGAGCCCGTCATTCGAGCGGGCCTCCTTTATTTAGATGCAGGGAGCTCCGATCTCGCCATCGAGCAGTTTGAGAGGGCTCTGGCGATCAATAAAAATTATCCAAAGGCCTACTTTTATATCGGAAAGGCCGCTTTCTTGAAGGGCGAGTTTCAAAAAGCTCTTGATGCCGCATTGGCGGAGCGAAGGGCTAATCCAAACCTGGTTGATTCTTACTTGCTGGCAGCCGAGGTTTATATGGTGACTCGAAAGTTTAGCCTCTGTACGACTGAATTTCAGCAGGCCATCAAAATTGGTGCCCAAGGGGCCGATAATTATGTGAAATTAGCACGCTGCTACCGTCTCTCAGGAAGTTACGATGTGGCCCAATCTATGTTGGATATCGCTGCCGAAAAAGAATCTGGTTACGCGGAAGCTTATAAAGAACGGGGAGCTCTCTATCAGGTTCAGGGCGACAAAGAAGCAGCTTACCGATCATACGAAAAATATTTGGCGCTTTCGCCCAATGCGCCGGATAAAAATGATATAGAAGCTTTGATGAGTCAGCTTTCTGTACGTTAGGATGAAGAAAGACCTAAATCTTAATGGGGTGAGAAATGAACATTGTCGATCGACTCAATAATCAAGCGATGCATATGACGAACACGGCAAAAATGGGCTTCTTGGCTTTGCTGCTTCTTACCTGCAAGGTGATTTCTGGAGTGATCGTGGGTTTGACTTTGGCTCTCGTCGGTCAGGTTGTTTTTAAATACGGACCCGTGCTTTTTTGGTTTGTTATCTTGGTGATATCCTCTGGCTTTTATAGGCTTACCAAATCTTGGGGCCCTATCGGCCTTCTTATTTTTGATCTCCTTTGTGTCTTGGCTGCCCTGTTAATTCGCATGTATGTGATTGTAGCCCCAGGCTGAGGCTTGGTTGTCGATAATAATTTCTAGATTTTCCAGTTATTTGAAGCTACTTTCAAGACCCTCAAAACGGTGGTGCTCATGATTGACGTTAAGTTATTAGAAAAAAAATCAGAAGTTGGACCTAGCTACTACGACGAATATAAAGCGTGTTTAAAAAACCGTGGTGCCGACGAAACGATCGTCGATGAACTTTTAGCACTTAATAAAAAACGCAAAGAACTTATCTCTAAAGCCGAAGAGTCAAAGTCCAATCTTAATAAAGTGTCTCAAGAAATTGCCATGCTCAAGCGTAAGGGGGAGTCGGCTGAAGAGTTGATTTCTCAAATGCAGTTTCTATCAAAAGAAATCAAAGAAATGGAAGCCTCTGCGGCGGAGGCAGATGCCCAGGTCACTCAGATGGCTTTGACTATACCAAATAAGTGTCATGCCACTGTTCCTGTGGGGGCATCAGCCGATGACAATAAAATTGTTCGTACGGTGGGAGAGCCCAAACAACTTAGCTTCAAGCCGCTGGAGCACACCGCTCTGGGTGAGGCTCTCGGGAACATTGATTTTCAGCGAGCTGGTAAGGCAACAGGGGCGCGTTTCGTTTATCTCAGAGGGGCAGCGGCTCAATTAGAAAGAGCTTTGATTAACTTCATGCTCGATGTTCATACCGAGCATCATGGCTACAGCGAAATCCTTCCTCCATTTATAGTAAACAGCAAAAGTTTAACTGGCACGGGTAACCTTCCTAAATTCAAACAAGATCTTTTTTGCCTTGAGGGCACCGATTATTTTCTGATTCCAACAGCAGAAGTGCCTGTAACAAATTTTTTCGCCGAAGAGATTTTGGCAGAAGAGCAATTGCCCGCCTCGTTTGTGGCGTACTCTCCTTGTTTTCGCTCAGAAGCCGGCAGCCATGGGCGCGACACCAAAGGTCTCATTCGTCAGCATCAGTTCAATAAAGTCGAATTAATGACTTACTCTCACCCTGATGAATCTTATGCAACACACGAAAAACTCACAGGGCATGCAGAAGAAATCCTAAAGCGTCTTGAGCTTCCCTATAGAGTCGCTATGCTTTGCACGGGTGATATTAGTTTCGGAGCGGCAAAATGCTACGACATCGAAGTGTGGCTTCCAGGTCAAAACGCCTATCGTGAAATTAGCTCTTGCTCAAACTTTGAAGATTTTCAGGCACGACGAGCAAACATTCGCTTTAGGCCAAAAGGTGGTGGAAAACCTCAATACGTTCACACATTGAACGGTAGCGGTCTTGCTGTTGGCAGAACCTTAATTGCAATTTTTGAAAATTATCAGCAAGAAGATGGAACCATCATTGTGCCTTCGGCGCTTACTAAATACATGCGCGGAATGACAGTCATTCGCCCTGAGGCTGTTAAGTACTAATCCAATCACCAGCTCCGGCCGCAATAAGTTAGGCCGGAGTCCTATTTTAACACAAAAAACACGTAGGACTTAGGAAGCTGGGTTAGCTTATCTTTTGAGATAATGTCGGGATTGTTAGCCAAGAATTTTTCAATGGGTGTTTTAAGTTGTTTAGAGAGCTCAACAACAGTTGTTGAGCGCGCTAGTTTAAAAGCCTTAAAGGTGCGCGAATTCGCTTTTTCGTCTAAATTCATATGAAGCTCATCCAAATACGCCTCAGCGTGAAGAGCTGCTTCAAAGTTGGGTTCACGAGCTGAGCTACCGAGAAAATCTTTGGACCATTTAAATTTATTAACCCGTTGATCTTTAAGGTGGGTCGCTAAAGCTCGGGCCACTTTAATGGGTGAGTGAGTTTCATCAATAGAGTCTGTTTTTAACAGATATTTAGGTGCAAAATCGGAGTTCATTGTTTTCCAAGGTGTTTCTGTCTCACCTAAACTCATATTGGCAGGAATGATAAATAGACTTGTGAGTTCGACGGGTAATTTTTGGGCTTTAAAGATTTTTTCAATGGCTGGCATCCAGCGGTTCATACGGGTGACTTGATTTTTGAAGTCTTCAGATAACCCTTGTTGAATGCGTAGTGTTCCTGAACGAACTTGGGCGAGTAACGCCATTCGACCTCTTAAAAAACTAATCACCTTTGATGTGGAGGGTCCATCACCAATTTGAGCTGTGATTTTTTCTATGGGCCATTCCTCTACAATGGAAGGGCTCGTTGATTCGTTGATGATCAGCCACGTTGTGCGTGGGTATTTGGTGTAAATATCAAACCACAGGGCCGTCTCTTTTTTTATGGCATCAGCAACGCGAAAGGCAGTAGACAGTCGATGATCCTGATCTGACAAAATAAAACCTCGTGTCAGGTCTAGGTTAACAGGTTGTTGTTTGGACACTGGCTCTTTTTCAACCAAATCATTAACACTGACCCCAACAGGAAGAACCTTGGCCACATTTTGGGGGAGTGCAATTCGGGTATCGAAATCTCGGCTGGCCTCAAGAAGATCAGATGATTTGGGTGCAACAACGGCAATAATAAGAAAAATTAATAAACCTGCAGTAACGATTAAACCCATCGCCAGCATTTGCTTCGACATCGGTGCATCGGGTACTTTTTTCAGTTGAACGCGCGCAATTGTCATTTTTTTGAGCCCCTAACCTCAACCAAATGTTGGAAGAGGTTTTGGGTTCGAAAAATGCAAACTTCTCGCCAAAAGCTAAGCGAGAGGCTCCTTTTCGGAGACAGGAGCATTGTTTGCCTGGGAACGAATCTTTTTTAATTGTGATTCAACCATTTCGAGCTCAACTTGAAGATTATAACCGTTCTCTTGAAGTCTAAGAATGGCTTGCTCTTTAACAGAATCTCTTGGCTCCGGCTCTAGGTTTTGTAACTCAAGCTGAAGGTGCTCAACGTCTCGTTTGATGGCTTCAAGTTGGCAGTTCAGGGTATGCCTGTAGCGACTCAGAGAATGAAGGTGTTTATTTAATTCATCGAAACTTTGGTGAATGACCTGGTGGTTCTCCTCGAGGAGGGCCGATTGATCATCATTTTCTAAGATTCCCTCTAAGAGTAAGTTCCATCCTAGCTTGAGGGGGTTCGTAAGACGATTCCTGTCGTCTTCCATATTTTTCCTTTCAGTTTGTAGGCTGCTCTTCAAAACTAAAGTACAAAACAATGTACGCTAGGACCGCAAAGCCAAGAGAGCCGAGAGCTAGTAGGACAGCTGCCGTGCGGACAAGGCCAACTTCCCACTTCATCTTTTTCGAAATTGTACCACAAACGCCTAGGAGTCGGCGATTGAATGCTTCTTCAAGTCGATCCTGGCGCGGCAGGCTAATTGCTAATGTGATGTATAAACCTAGACCAAAGCCGTAGAGAAGCACCATGGCGACGAGCAAAAATCTCATGACAATGGGTTTAACGCCAAAGGTTTCTGCGAGACCTTTGCACACCCCAGCTAAAATGCCTTTATTCGAACGGTAGAATTTTAATTGAGGTTTCACCACACCAAATTGAATGTCACTCATACAGACTCCTCTAAAATTGTCTTCGGCTGTGAGTAATTTCTTGGAGGCATCCATCTCACAAAAATCGAGCCGTTAAAAGAGAATCTTTCCCGGCAGAAGACAATTCAAAAGGACTGAGCGCCACGGCTTGGCTCAAGGTGCTTATCGAATTTAGTTTTGACGCCCAAGCCACTCCACTGGTTTCACCAATAATTATGGGTGCTACAAAAAGGTACATTCGATCGGCAGCTTTTTGGTTGATGAAGGAGCTAATAGTTTCTCCTCCGCCCTCTACGAGAAGAGAGCGAAAGCCCAAACTCCAGATTTCTGATTTGAGTTTTTGAAGATCAATCTCTTCAGTGCCCGGAAGATAGGGAGTTTTGATGATCTTCAATCGGTGTTGAGCGAGGCTCTCAGTGTTAGCGTTTGGGGAGACCACCCAGTAAACATTCTCTGGTTGGTGAGTAGCTAGAATTTTTGAGGTGGCTAGCTTATTGATCCCAATGCCCTTTGGGTCTACAACGAGCACTTTATTCGTTTTACCAGTAAAGTTCGGATGTCGCACATCGAGCGAGGGGTTATCGCTTAAAAAAGTTCCGACTCCTACAAGAATTGCATCGTGAGTCGCCCGTAAAAAGTGGCCTTCGATTCGCGCTTCGGCCCCAGTAATCCATTTGCTCAGTCCATTTTTAAGCGCCAATTTTCCATCGACACTTGATGCACATTTGATAGATACAAACGGCTGTTGTGAGCGCATATTTTTTAGAAAATGCTCGCAAACAGCTTCGAGAGATTCTTGGTCGCTAGCATAATGAGAAGTTTTGATTCCCGCCGCTTCGATAAGAGCTGCTCCCTTGCCTTTTACTAGGGGGTTGGGGTCGTACAAACCAAAGATAACCTCTGCTAAGGGCAACTTAGCGAGGGCTTCAGCGCAAGGTGGAGTTTTGCCATGATGAGCACAGGGTTCGAGAGTCACAAAAACCCGAGCTCCCTCAAGTTGATCGCTCGTTAATCCGTTCAATGCATTGACTTCTGCATGAGCGCCCCCGAACTTTTCGTGAAAGCCCAAAGAAAGTAAGCAACCCTTTTCGTCAAGGATAACACAGCCAACCGGGGGGTTCGGACTCACCGAACCTAGGCCTTTTCGTGCCTGCTTCATGGCCAGAGTCATAGCCTGAGAATCGGTTAGTTTTTGGCCAATTTTTACTTCATCCATGATTGCCAGTACTCAGGAACTTCTACGGTTTGAAGAGGGTTATCAACGATGAGGGGATTCCAAGTGTCGATCATTACGGCGTATTCATCGGTATGAGTTTTATTGTTGATATTCTGAACCGCTTTAGGGTGTGGCCCATGCGGAAATCCAGCGGGGTGAAAAGACATCATACCCGCGTGCAGGTTATCGCGACTGAAGAAATTACCGTCATGATAAAAAAGCACTTCATCATAATCAATGTTTTGGTGGTAGAATGGAACTTTCAGCGCATCAGTATCCGACTCCAGAGGACGCGGTAAAAACGTACACACTACAAAGCCATTACTAGCGAAGGTCGTATGCGCACTCGGTGGTAAATGAACCCTCGCGCTTAACATAGGCATCAAATCGCGAACATGTAGAGTTACAGGAAAAAAGTCACCCTTCCATCCCACGGTATCGAAAACGCAATCAGAATACTTGAAGTTTGTAATTTGATCTTGCCGTTTAACCGAAACTTGTTTGACCTTGAGCTGGCGGTCTTTGAGCATTTGATGGCTTTTTTCGAGATCGGGAATTCCAAACGCGGCTGGGTCATAGAAGGCCCCTCGTCCAACCATCCCTCGTTCGGGTTCACGATACATACCGTTTTTAGACTCGATCACTAAAAACTGGCAGACATCCGTTGGAAGAAAAGTATGCATCACACATTTGGGCATTAATATATAAGAGCCTTTTTCGTAGGTAAGAAGCCCATACTCGGTGAGTATTGATCCTGCGCCTTGATGGCAAAAGTAGAGAGTTTCGCCATCGGCGTTTCGTATGGCTTGTTCTGTTTGGGCTGAAGCTGGGTCTGTCCAGAGGTAGTAAACAGAGATGTCGTTGTTAAAAAGTAATCTCTGCCAAGTGTTAAATTTTTGCGGCATCTTGACGAGGTCAAAGAGCTGCGGGCGAAGTGGGCCTTCGATGTCAGTCCATCGAGTGCTTGGTTTCGGCTTTATAAGATGAGAAACGGGGCCAAAGAATCCCTTGCGTCCTTGCTCCTCTTCGAAGTGCCCTGAGGGAATGCCCTTGTGTCCTTGTGTGGTATGTCGCCCTTGGCTGTATTGAAACATGTCAACCTCCTCATTGAACAGAACGAGTCGTAAGCAATATTGGTTTATATGTAAATATGCAGCAATGCTTTGTGCGTCAAATACGCGTTCTTGCTACCTATAGAAAAGCTCTTCTATGATGAAAGAGTTTCCCCAAGGCGAGGCAAAGCATTGGGGCCAGAGGGCTTCAATAGGATTGTTGATGGCCAAGGAGAAGATTAAATGCGAACTAAAGTGTACGTTAACCGAACCCTTAATCTAAAGCGAATCAAGTACATTGGCCTCGATATGGACCATACCCTCATTCGATATAACAGTGAGGCTTTCGAGCGACTCTCGCATACCATTATGAAAACTAAGCTCATCGCTAATAAGGGTTACCCCGAAATTTTAAAAGACCTCCCCTTTCACTTCGATCAGGCCATTCGGGGGCTCGTGATCGATAGAAAAAAAGGGAATCTCCTCAAGGTGAACCGGCATTGTGCTATTCGTGCGAGTTTTCATGGAACCCAGGCCATCGATTTTAAAACGCAGCAAAAAATGTACAAATCGACGTATATCGATTTGAGTGACGCCGACTATATGGCGGTCGATACCACGTTTTCTATTTCGTTGGCGATTCTCTTTGCACAGATTGTGGATTTGAAAGATTCCAGGCCCGACCTCCGTTTTCCTGATTATGCTGTGATTGCTGATGACGTGCTTGGCGCCCTCGATGAAGGGCACCGAGATGGAACAATAAAGAATATCGTTCGTGATGATCTTTCAACCTATATTGTAAAAGATGAGGCTGTTGTTCGGGGTCTTGAATCTTTCAAAAAGCATGGAAAGAAAATATTCATTCTCACGAATTCCGATTTTTACTATTCAAAACTGCTTCTTGATTATGCGATTAATCCCTTTTTGAAAGAGCATTCTTCTTGGCAAGATCTCTTTGAGATCGTTGTCACATTTGCCCAAAAGCCCAAGTTCTTCTATGGCGATCATCGCTTTTTGCAGATCGCTCCGGGCACGGGGCTTATGTCGAACTTTGATTCGAAACTTGTGCCGGGAATTTATCAGGGTGGCAATGCAGCCAAGTTTACGGCAGATCTCAATCTTCAAGGAGATGAAATTCTCTACGTGGGTGACCATATTTATGGCGATATTCTTCGTTTGAAAAAAGACTGTAACTGGAGAACAGCGATGGTGATTGAGGAGCTCGCAGAAGAGATGCGGGGCGATGATAAAGCAATGCCAATCAATCAGGACATCGAGCAGTTTATGGCAAAGAAGGAGCCCTTTGAGGATGAGCTCACTGAGTTGCTAACTCAAAAAGTCGACAAGGGTACTATAGATGAAGCGAGGGCGACCGAGCTGCAAAAAACAATCACCGATATCGATGGGCAAATCAGCGGTCTCATTAAAAAGCAACAAGCCCTCTACAATCCACACTGGGGTCAATTAATGAGAGCTGGTAACGAAGAAAGTTACTTTGCCTACCAGGTCGATCGATATGCTTGCGTTTATATGACCAAGCTGGGAGATCTTCTTGAGCTATCACCTCGGATGTACTTTCGGGCTCCGCGCCGACTCTTAGCTCACGAAATGAGCTAAGGCCAACGGTAAAAAGATTCCTAGGTAAGGTCTCTCAGCCTGATGGTTAATCGAAGTAGTCGAGTTCGATAAATTGCCACCGAATGGCTCGGTGCTTTTGCTTCATGAGATTTTCCACCTCATTGATTTTGAGAATTCCCTCTGACAGGCTTTGCATATCGCCGGGGTGAATCTTGGCGGCAACCATTATTTCGTTGGATCCCATTTGCATGGCGATGAACTTAAGAACTTTTCCTGTTGGAAAGCGACTGCTAGCGATCTCAACAAAATCAGTTTTTAGATCAATGGCTGGAGCTTCGCCGATGATGAGCGATTTAATTTCCATGGCCAGAAAGATAGCCACTATCACCAAAATAGCACCGACAAGGATGGAACCGCCGGCATCCCAGCGGGCGTCACCAGTAACGGCTGCTACCGTTAGGGCGATGGCGGCAACCACCAGGCCTACGAGAGCCGCGGCATCTTCGGTAAAAATAACAAGAAGATCTGCTGAGGTGGTTTTGCGAAACCATGTCCATAGGCTGCCATAGGAGTTCTGAATTTTAACCTCTTTGAAGCAGCTATAAAAAGAATACCCTTCCACAAGCATGCCAAAACCCAGAATGCTCAGGCCAAGAAGGGGGGAGCTCACGATCCCGGGGTCCTGCATTTTGTGAATGCCCTCATAAATGGCAAATAGCCCACCGAGCGAGAAAAGGAGGATAGCGACCACAAAAGACCAAAAAAAAGCTTCACGGCCATAACCCAAAGGGTGGGTTTCTGTAGGAGCCTTTCTGCTGGAGCGCGCTCCCACAAGAAGGAGGGCTTGGTTCGAGCAATCGACTAAACTATGGATGGCCTCGGCAAGCAGTGAGGCACTTTTGGATATAAAAGCTCCAATAAATTTGGCGATAGCTATGCCCAAATTGGCTAACAGTGCGATAATTATCACTTTTATCGAACCCTCGTGAGTTGCGCTCAAGATTACTCCTTTTGAAAAAACTGCAAGAATGAAGTTAATGTAAGCGAGAGATCTTGGGCTTTGGTAGCATTTCCTTTAGCGCGATGAGTGTTTGCCATATATGGGTCTCCGCAAAGATTGGGAAAAGCATTGACAACCCTGGAGCATGGTGGCATTCAATCGAATCTTCTCGCGCTATTTGGAGGTTCGAAATGTACGCAGTTATTCGTACAGGCGGAAAACAATATAAGGTTCAGCCTGGTGATGTTCTTAAAGTAGAAAAAATTGAACAGAACTTGGGGTCTGAATTTGATTTGACCGACGTTCTTATGGTTGGTGGAGAAAAACTCCATGTTGGTCAACCAGTTCTTCAGAATGCAAAGGTAACAGTTGTTGTTATTAAGCAAGCTAGAGCGCCTAAAGTGATCGTATTTAAGAAAAAACGTCGTCAAGGCTATCGTAGAACTCAAGGTCACAGACAGTATTTTACTGAGCTTTTCATCAAAGCTATCACAGCTCCAGATGGACAGACTGTAAAGACTGAAAAAGAACCAAAGATCTTTGATGCTGAAGCGAAAAAACAAGCTAAGCAAGAAGCCAAAGCTGTTGCAGCTGAAGGTAAAACTGCTGGAGCTAAGAAAAAAGTAGCTAAAGCAGCAACAAAGAAAACAACAAAAAAAGCAGCAACTAAGTCCACTAAAAAAGCTGGAACTACAAAAAAAGCTGCTACTAAAAAGAAGACTACTAAAAAGACTAAGTAAGAGGTGAAGCATGGCATCGAAGAAAGCCGGTGGTAGTACCAAGAACGGCCGCGATAGTGGTGGCCAAAGGTTAGGTATCAAAAGATTTGGTGGTGAAAAAGTTCTTCCAGGAACTATCTTAGTTCGTCAAAGAGGTACTCAGTACCTTATGGGTAAGAACGTAAAAATGGGACGCGATTTCACGATCTATTCAATTGTTGAAGGTCTTGTGAAGTTTGAACGTCACGATAAGCAGAAGTTTCGCATTAGCGTTTACCCAGCTGCTTAATTAATATCGATTATTTTAAATAATCTTAGGGGAAAGGGAGCCATTGGCTCCCTTTTTTGTGTATGAAGTTTGTAGATGAAATCCAATTAACGATAGCCTCTGGAAAAGGTGGCCCAGGTTGTGTGAGTTTTCGCCGAGAAGCGATGACTGCGCGAGGTGGTCCTGACGGAGGTGATGGCGGTCGCGGTGGAGATGTTATTTTAAAAGTAGCACCTCATCTTAATTCTCTTGTGGATTTCCGTGTTCATAAAAAATATGCAGCTCAAGATGGTCGTCCCGGAGCGGGAGCCAATATGAGTGGGCATGCGGGTGAAGATCTTGTTTTGCCTATTCCTCGCGGGACTATTATTCGCAATCTCGAAGGTCATGTTCTTGTCGACTTCACTGATGTAGAAGAATTTGTGCTCTTGCGTGGTGGACGTGGCGGTAAAGGAAATACCTTCTTTAAAACGAGTATCAATCAGGCACCTGAGCATGCACAGCCGGGAGAGTCTGGAGAAGAAATTCAAGTGATTCTCGAGTTGAAGCTCATTGCCGATGTTGGGATCATTGGGTTTCCAAATGCTGGAAAATCAACGCTCATTTCTCGTATATCTGCGGCCAAACCAAAAATTGCTGATTATCCGTTTACAACGCTGACGCCCAATCTGGGAGTTGTCAAAGTGGGCGATTATCAATCGTTTGTGGTGGCTGATATTCCCGGTTTGATTGAGGGCGCAAGTCTTGGTCACGGCCTTGGAATTCAATTTTTAAAGCACATAGAGAGAACTAAGCTTTTTGTTCACCTTATCGATGTTTCTGGTTTTTCTGGTCGTGATCCTCTTGATGACTATAAAGTCATTAATAAAGAGTTGCTCACTTATGATGAATCAAACAAAGGCAAAGAGGGCTTTGTTCCTCTTGCTACTCGCCATCAGATCGTTGTGTTTAATAAGGTCGATGCTGTGTCTGAGGAAGATCTTGAAGTATTAAAGAAGCGATTCAAAAAAACAAATTCTGTTGAGCCATTGACCATATCGGCGGTAACAGGTTTGGGAGTAAAAGATTTAGTAAACCTTGTTGGAAAAGAAATTCTCACCTCTGAGGAGGATTCTCATGCGTAAAATTGGTATTTTCGGTGGAAGTTTTAATCCCCCTCACGTGGGACACCTAAACGTCGTTTCGACTGTTCAGAAAAAACTTGGTATCGATGTTATTCATATTATTCCAGCGGCTCAAAATCCGTTAAAGCACCCTATTGAAGGCGCGAGCCCTGAACACCGCTTAGAAATGTCTCGTTTGGCCTTTTCATCGTTTGGCGAGAGTCTCGTTGTTGATGACAGGGAAATTAAACGGGGCGGAAAAAGCTATACCATTGATACCATCAAAGAGTTAGCGGCCCAGTATCCTGGCGATGAACTCTATTTGATTATGGGTAACGATGTTTTTGGCGAACTAGCATCTTGGAAAGATGTTCCTCAGATTCTAGAGAGTGTGAATGTTATCGTTGTGAGTCGACCTGGGGCTGAGCTTCCAGAAACGAAAGAAGAATTGCCTTCCTTTGTGCGAAGTTTGGTTAAAGATTTTGATTTTAATATCGTAGAGCTTACAAGTGGTAAAAACATTCAGTTTGTTTCATTAAAAGATATCGAAATCTCTGCTGCTGATCTCAGAAAAAAAATTCGCTCTAATCGCAACACAGAAAAATTTCTTCCTCTTTCGGTTGAGAGCTACATTAAAGAACACCATCTTTATCAGACCATTGGTCCAAAAGTAGGTGACTACGAAAAGTTCACTCATTTTTGTGCTGACTTTCTCAATTCAAAAAAAGCTATCGCTGTTCGAGGATTCGATTTGCGTGACCTTGTTGCGCCAACGGAGTTTTCTTTGATTGCATCGGGTACAAGCACTCGTCATGCTGCGAGCTTGGCAGAAAACCTGATTCAAGCCGTTAAGGACGAGTACGGAGTTTATCCTCAAAGTCTTGAGGGGCTTTCTGAGGGGCGATGGGTGCTTGTCGATTATGGTTCATTGATTGTACATGTTTTCTATGATTTTGCCCGACAGGAATATCAACTTGAGCAATTATGGAAAAACGGTAAAGAGCTTACACTGAACGCCTAATCAATGACTCCACTCAGTGACTGAAGTGTTGGTCGCTGAGAGAAAATGTTTGATGAGTTAAATTGTTTCTAGCGAAAGAGCGGCCTTGAGCCGCTCTTTTAGTTTGGTCCAGCGCTTGTGTTTAGCAGTACTTTGAAGCGCGATTGTGAGCGCTTTCTTTTGTCCGACTAAAATGACTAATTTTTTTCCGCGGGTGATGCCCGTGTAGACCAAATTCTTTTGTAGCATCACATAGTGTTGGGTAACTAGTGGGATGATCACCACGGGGTACTCAGAGCCTTGCGACTTATGAATTGTAATTGTGTAAGCGGGCTGCAGAATATCTAAATCAGAAAATTCAAATTCTACAATGCGATCATCAATAGAAACCCGGGCGATTTGTTCTTCTTGATCGATGGTACTAATAAAGCCAATGTCGCCGTTGAAGACCTCTTTTTCGTAGTCATTTTCGGTAACAATTACTTTATCGCCAACGCCATACGTATAGCCAAAGCGTTCTATCTTAGCAATGGGTTGGCCATTGAGTGCCTTTTGAAGCTCAAAGTTTAAATTACGAGCTCCTGCAGAGCCTTTTTGCATAGGGCTTAAAATCTGAATATCGCGAAGTGGGTCGTAGTTGTAAGTTTTTGGAAGCCTTTGGCTGACCAACTGTATGATAGTAGCCGCTGTTTCTTCGGGCGAGTTTTTTTCTAAAAAGAAAAAATCGCCGTGCCGATTCGGCTTGAGATCGGGCATCTCACCAGAATTGATTTTATGAGCCACTTGAATAATTTGGCTCTCGGCTGCTTGCCGAAAAATTTGAGATAATTTCACCACCGGTATGGTTTCTGAATAAATGATATCGGAGAGAAATTGCCCGGGGCCAACAGACGGTAGCTGGTCGATATCGCCCACAATTACGAGGGCCGCGTGCGGTGGAATCGCTTTTAAAAGAGACTGAGCCAGTTGAATATCGACCATCGAGGCTTCGTCGATCAGAACAAAGTCTGTTTCAAGATAGTTGTACTGATTAAACTTGAACTCTCGCTTGCTTGGATCAAACGACAAAGTTCTATGGATCGTCTTCGCTTCGCGGCTAGTGCATTCACTCAATCGTTTAGAAGCCCTTCCGGTCGGTGAGCAAAGAGTCATGCGCACACCGTGAGAATCTAAATAGTGAATGAGGGCTTTGGTGAGAGTGCTCTTGCCTGTGCCTGGTCCACCAGTGATTACACAAACCTTGTTGAGAAGGGCTGTGTGAATGGCAAGTTTTTGTAGTGGTGCTAGAGAAAGTTTTAAGGATTTCTCAGTCGCAATCAGAGTTTGATCAATGTCGGTGGGGTAAGGCCAAGGCGTAGGGCCTTTTCTTAATTCCAAGAGGAGTTCGGCAACCTCTTGCTCGATACGATGAAGGGCGCGAGGGTAAATACACCGAAAGCTCTCAATGGTTTCTTCAACTAGGTGCCCAGCTTTGATCTCTTCATTGATTGCCTCCGTGAGAATGGGGCCATCAATGCCGAGTAACTCCTCGGTTTCATGTAAGAGTTGATCATAGGGGTAGGCGCAGTGGCCGTTATTAATTCTTTCGTAGAGAACATACGATAAGCCAGCGCAGGCGCGAAGCATTGATTTTTTATCAATTCCCAAATGAGTAGCAATCACGTCAGCCGATTTAAAGCCTACGCCGCTAATATCACGCGCGAGTTGATAGGGATTGGCGCGCACCTTTTCGATGGCGTCTTCACCATATGTTTTATAAATTTTTACGGCCTTGGAGGTTGAAACTCCATGTGATTGCAGAAACACCATGATGTCGCGAACGGTGCAGCTTTCCTTCCAGGCAGCAGTGACCGCGGCCAATCGTTTCTCTCCAAACTTTTCAATTTCGAGAAGTCGCCGTGGTTCTTTTTCGATGATTTCAAAAACCTTATCACCAAAGGCAAAAACGAGTTTACTGGCAAAATGGGGACCGATACCCTTGATGGCCCCAGAGCATAGATATTTCTCGATTCCTTCGATGGTGTTGGGTGGTACGAGCTTGATCGCTTTGGCTTTTAATTGTTGCCCGTAATCTTTGTTATGAACCCACTCGCCCCAACCCGTGAGATGCTCGCCTGGGCTCACAGAGCTTGCATGGCCAACGACCGTGATAAGCTCAATAAAGCCCTTGGCCTTTACTTTGAGAACAGTAAAGCCGGTTTCTTCGCTATGAAAATTGACCCGTTCAACAATGCCTTCAATTTTTACGAGGCTCGCATCCTGGGTCCCAATATTATCCATAAATGACCGCTATTTTTTTGAGAGCAAATCTTTAGCAATGATCTTACCTAGTTCAACACCAGGTTGATTAAAGGTATTGATATCTAAGCGCTCACCGATAGTTGCAACCACGAGTTCAAAATACATAAAAAGAAAACCGAGTTCTTTTTCGGTAATCGTTGGTATCATCATTGTAAGATTTGAAACATTTTTTTGACTCAAACCCATTTGAGTCGCGATCGCTTCTGCTTTTAACAAATCACCCAACTTTTTATTGAGCATAAGATCACCACAAGAAAAGAGAGTTTCTTTTACAACTAATCCCGAAGATTCAGAAGCTTCATGACGAAGAAAAACCACAAACTTATCTTTTGCGCCATCGGCGATTTGTTGCAAGATCGAGTGTTGGTCTGTTGGGCCAACACAAGGAAGTGGCGTGCTAGCACGGGCTGCGGGTTTACCATTGCGGTCTTCAGCCTTGGCTAGAGATTCAGCCCATAGTTGTTGAATCCAAAATCCAAACTCTTTGAGTGAATCAGAGTAAGACCAAAAAACAGTAATCCACTCATTTCGAGCAAAGCTTTGCTCGCTTTGTGTGGCTAATTCCGCGATGAGTTCAGAGGCGTGAAGAGCCGCTTCGGCGCCGTCTTTAATCTTTTGAATATCGAGGCCCATAAATGCCGCAGGCAACATTCCCACCGGAGTTAATACAGAAAAACGCCCGCCTACATCTAGTGGAACTTCGAGGCGTGGAATATTGTGAGCGTCTGCAAAGTCAGCGAGAGGGCTCTTTTTGGGTTCAGTGATTACGATGCAGTGATCGGTCCACTTGAGACCGTGAGCTTTGTAAAATTGGTTAACGTAGTCGCCTTGCGTGAGAGTTTCGATGGTGTTGCCGCTTTTTGAAATAAGCGCCCAGCAGATAGAGTGAAGTTCCGCTTTAAGATGATTTAATTGGGAGTCGATAGAAAGAGGATCGACGTTATCCCAGAAAATCACTTGTCGGTCGGTTTTTGACTTTAAGGACTCTTTGATCACGCGGCCGCCAAGTGAGCTTCCGCCAATACCCAAAACGATCATCGTTTTGTACTTTTGGCGGAGCTTTTGCCCAGCTTGTTCGCAAGAGGCCCACAAGGCTGGTCTTGCTGGTAGCTGATGAAAGCCTAAGGATTTATCTGCAAGGACAGAGTTAAGAGCTTTTAGGTTGTTATTAAAGAGAGACGCATCGGTTTTATGTAAATGTGAATTGAATTTAATCATTCGCCCAAAATAAAAACCATGACCCCAAAAGTCAAGGTGGGGGCTCATGACGGAAGGAATTTACCCACTTGAGGGCGCTGTGCTACAAAGGGGGTCTTTGATTCATGGGGCTCCGTTGGCGGGGCTCGGGCATAGACGAGCTAAAGGAGAAAACTAAAATGAATTTTAATAAACAAAAGTTCTTCATTGCCTTGGTTTGCACTGCTCTAGGCTGGGGTGTCGGTTATGAAATGGGAAAGAAAAAAGCCGAGGCCGATTTCGCTCGGCAAGAACGCTCCCTTGGAGGCTTGGGTGTGTTTAGTGATCCCTTTTGGAATCCTTGGGCACCGCCCGAGGCAGAAACAGAAACTACCCCTCCCTCACTGTTCGAACGGTTTTTTGGAAAGCGCCATAGCGAAGCGCCCTCGGAGCAAGAAGAGTCTTCGCAAGAGGAGGGGCCATTTTCGATTTTTAGCCATCGGCTAGGGCAGCCTCAAGTGGACACTCGTGAAGATGAAAATAATGTTTACATGGATATTGATCTTGAATCCTTCGACAAAAATTCGCTGAGTGCACGAGTAGAAAATGGCCAGGTCGTTATCGAGGGAAACCAAAAAACTGAGCAGGGCGGCAGCTCGATGAGTTCTCATTTTTATCAGGCGTTTCCTGCGCCTATGGGCACCGACGCATCGAAAGTAGATATGAGTCATGAGAACAATAAATTGATTTTAAAGTTTCCTAAAATTAAATAAATGCCTATGTCAAAGTCTACCAACGAAACGTTTTTTGTTAGTCAGAATCAAGAAGGCTCCGTCAAATTAGAGCCCTCTTGGAAGTCCGTTCTTTCTCATGAATTTTCAAAACCGTATATGGCGTCGCTAAAAGCTTTTCTCACCGATGAAAAAAAAGCCGGTAAGGTCATTTTTCCTCGAGGAGAAGAATACTTTGCGGCTCTCGATAAAACGTCGTTTGACGATGTGAAAGTGGTGATCATCGGGCAAGATCCTTATCACGGCCCAGGCCAAGCCCATGGGCTTTGTTTTTCGGTAAAGCCAGGGATTGGAATTCCCCCATCGCTCGTAAACATCTACAAAGAGTTGCAAAGTGATTTAGGGATTGCTCCTCCTAAGCATGGTTATTTAATGGATTGGGCCAAGCAGGGAGTGTTACTGCTCAATGCCGTATTGACCGTTCAAGCCGGAATGGCCGCCTCTCATCAGGGGCGAGGTTGGGAAGAGTTCACCGATGCCATTGTAAGAGCACTCAACGAAAAGCGCGAGGGCTTGGTTTTTGTGTTGTGGGGAAGTTACGCTCAGAAGAAGGGCGCAGTCATTGATCGAAGCAAGCACCTTGTGATTGAAGGGCCTCACCCTTCACCCTTGTCGGCATATCGTGGTTTTTTTGGATCGAAACCCTTTTCAAAAATAAATTCCTATCTCAAATCAAAAGGTAAAACCGAAATCGATTGGCAGATCAAACCACTTTCGGATTCGGATTTGTAACCGCTCCCCCCAGTTTGAACTTGCCAAGGTCCCTGGCCACTCGCTGGAGTGGGTGAACTCGGTGTGTGCTTAATAAAACTGAATCACGACGCGCCCGTCCCCAGCAGCACCGCTTCCGCATGAGCTTGTTGTTCCAGTGCCACCAGCGGCAGTTGCGCCTCCATAATCTGCGTCACTTGTGCCTGGCGCAGTCGCTGATAAAGATGACGTATTGTTAGTTACTAATGTTGCGCTAACGTTAACATAATTGGATCCGCCCCCACCGCCTCCGCCGCAGCCGTTCCATCCCGGCCAACTTTGACTGAAATAACCGCCTCCAGCTCCCGCATAATATCCAGCGCCCCCTCCACCTGCGCCACCGTATCCATACGAGGTATCTCGCGTTGCCCGGCCGCCAGAGCCATATCCAATACCGCCAGTGCCCACTGGGGCCGTTCCACTTACTGTTTGCCCTCCATCGCCACCGCGTGCATTACCTGGACCTCCAGTGCCTGCATTGCTGTACCAGTTACTCCAAATATTCTGTTGAGATGCTCCATTGGCAGTCGCGGAGGCGCCAGCCCCAGAGTAGGCACCAGCACCACCAGCACTACATGATCCAGCTGCACCTGATGATCCGGCACCACCACCGCCATAGCCACTGCCGCAATAATTCGAATTGGATCCGCCACCACCGCCGCCGCCTCCTCCACCCGCAACAGCATAAAGGGTAGTACCAATAAAAACAGCAGATGATCCGCCCCCGCCACCGCCGGTGTAGGTAGTAGAATATTCACAGCCATGGGAACCTTTACCGCCCACATAGATACTAATCGCAGCCGTTACCTGCCCAATAGGAACGTCAAAAATAACATGTCCACCATGCCCACCATTTGCGCCAGCATACGTGCCACCGGAGCCTCCACCGCCTCCACCGCCCCAGAGTTTGATGCGAGCAATAGCGCCCGTGGGATAAAAACTAATTTGCTGTGCATTGGAGCTTGCTAAGGTAAAAATCGAGGATCTTCCAATATTCTCTGGAACGGAGTTGAAGGCGCTCATCGGTGTGACCACGTTTTGCGGAACCGGAAGGAGGGCGCGCCTTAGGGTCGCGAGATTTTGCCCACGATCGTTGGTGTCTGCGTATCCGAGTTGGCCCGCGGAGTTGTCGCCCCAGCATTTGAGTTGAAAAGGCACTTGGCGAGCATTTTCCCATCCAATGGCGCAGCGATGCTGCCCGCGTTTGGCACCTTTTGCGATGAAGATTCTAAAATCTTCCCCTAGCAAAGTAGGTTGTGGAAGACGTGCATTGGTGGTTGATCCAATTGCAAGTTCGCCCTTGGAATTGCGCCCCCAGCAGCGGAATTTATCGTCTGTCATCACGGCACACGAAGAGTCTTCTCCGAGGCTGAGGGTTTTTGCATTGCCCGCGCCTCCCAGAGCGATCGTTTGTGGTGTTGTAAAAGACGTAGTGACTGAGTCATTGCCTACTTGCCCGTATTGATTATCACCCCAGCACTGAACAGCTCCGCCGGTAATAACAGCGCATGAGTGGTGGCGGCCCAGAGACACCGCAAGGGCGGCACCTCCGATAGCAATGGTAGTAGGAGCGGTTTTGGCCGTTGTAGTGTTATCACCGACCTGCCCAAAGTTATTAGCGCCCCAACAAGAGAGAGCTCCTGAATCATTGATCACGCAGGCGTGTCCAGCGCCGGCATAAATGCTCGAGGGAGTTCCCGAGGGGATTGCTAAGCTTACGGCAGAAGCAGGGCCGACATAAGTGCCCGGACCCGTTTCTCCCAAAATGCCCGCGATGTTCCAGCCGAAACATTTAACTGCATCATCGGAAGTGATGCCGCAGAGAAAATTTTCGCCGGCGGCAATTTGTTTATATCCGCTGAGATGCGGGGAGCTCAGGTTTGGAACAGTATAAGTAAAAGTTGTTTGCCCTGGTCGCGCCGTGTGCCAGGCATCATTACCCCAACAGTAAACGTTGTTATCATTTTTTGCGAGGACACATATAAAACCATTGCCGGCCTCGAGCTGCTTCACACCACCCTTGGCGCTAAAGTCATGATATTTTGTTGGATACTTGAGGCTCGATTGGGCCTGATGGCCCCAGCAAATAACTTCGTTCTGACTTCTCGATACGCCACAACTGTAGTTTTTATCGAGAGCCAGGCCCTCATAATAAGAATAATTATTACCCCAAGAGTCGGGGAGGCTCGCCATTGTATTTGCATTTTGCCCCCAAGAGGCGATATTGCTGGCAGAGTGATTGTGACCAAGTTGACCGTAGTCGTTCCGCCCCCAGCAACGAATTTTATTAATATCAATAATCACACAGGAGTGATCTTCACCTGAGCTAATATCGGTAGCGAGCACTGAGTTGCCTAAAACTAGAGTGGGTAAGTTATTACCCATTTCGTCGGCCCCATCGCCACGGTGGCTGCTAGTGCTTGCCGAAAGCCCGAGTTGGCCGTACTGATTAGAGCCCCAGCATTTTACGGACCCAGTGGCAAGGAGTACGCAAGAATGCACTCGTCCGAGAGCTAACTTTTTAGGAACGCCGCTTAAACCCAGTTGCACAATAGGAAGTGCATCACCCATCTGTGAGGGGCTAGTTCCCCTCTGAAGAGCATCGCCAATGCCTAGTTGGCCATAGTCGTTCCGACCCCAACATTTTACCACCGGATCGGCCGACGTAGGGATCGTAATGATAGCGCAAGTGTGGTCGACCCCTGCACCCACGGACAAAACCGTCGCTCCCGAATGCGCGCTCACAGGCGCTAATCCGGTACCCATTTCGCCAGTGTTGTCGCCCATGTCGGCCGTTGAGCCAATACCGAGCTGGCCGAAAATATTTCGTCCCCAACATTTGAGTTGCCCTCCTTGGAGAACGGCGCAGTTGTGATTGGCTCCGCTCGCAAGATCAACAACGGTTTGGCCAACGCCAAAAGAGATGTTTAACAAGTTATCGCCCATGGTGGCGGCGCTCGTACCTCGATGCACGTTATCTTCTTGCCCTAGTTGTCCGTAGTTATTCCGCCCCCAGCACTTCACATTGCCATCTTGCAAGAGAGCGCAAGTGTGGTAGGCCCCCGCCGCTATCTTTGTGGCCGTTTTGCCAGTGCCGAGATTCACGTAAGTATAAGTCTCGGTGGCAAGATCAGTGTTGGTGCCACCAACCGTTTCGTTGTTATCGCTTCGACCGAGTTGCCCGTAGGAGTTATCGCCCCAGCAAATCACCTTGCCATCGGCCATAAGAGCGCAAGTGTGTTCGGCTCCACCCACGATTTGAGTTGCAAAGTGTCCATAGGGTGTCCAGGAAAGGGTTTCGATATCTTTATTGGACACCCCGTAGTTAGTAGTATTGCCAACACCCAGTTGGCCTTTGCCATTGAGACCAAAACACTTAGTCGACATATCGGTCAGGGTCACGCAGGTGTGATGAGAGCCAGCCGCTACCGCTAACGGATTCAGGCTGCTATTAGCTTGGCCCGAGAGAGGTAGATTGGCTTCCATGTTGTTGGTTCCCACGGTGTACCTAATTTTTAAATTGTCGGTGAACGATGTCTCACTGGTGGGTTGAAAACGCACAACAATAGAACATTGCTGGTTCGGGAGAAGAACAGAACCATTGGAACATGTTCCGCCAAGCCCAGGAAAACTTCCTCCTCTAAAAGAAAAAGAATTAGAAATACTTGGGGTAAAAAGATTGACGGCATTCGCTTGGGTTAATCCAACATTTTGCAAAATGATGGTTCGATCAGAGATCGTGCCTTTTTCGCGATAAATGAAGTTTTGCCAGATAGAACCAGCAGAGGAATTCATGGTGAGGTTTAGTCGACCCGACGATTGCACCTGAACCGCGAAGCTGCCATAGATTAAGTTGTCACTATAGGCCTGCAAACTAACGCTTTCGGCTTGGGTGTCTTTGAAATAGAAATTTTTTACACTTTGGCCAGATTGAAAGGTGAGAGCTGTAATTTGGTTTGCACAGGCCGAGTCAGAAAAGAATAAGCCATTGCCTGCCCCGTTAGTAAGGGTGACGACCTCGGTGTTTTGAACTGGAACAACGGCACCGTTGGAGTCCGCCGAGGCCACAGAGTATTGGCCTCCACAGGATCCCGTCAGAACTTGTGATGGACCGCTAACAAGCAGTTGAATGGGAACGTAGGTCGGGCCCGCTTCGCCGTTAGCACCTAAATTACTATTAGATGAAATGATATCAACCATTTTGTAAGAAGAAGAAACTTCAGTGTCTGAATCAGCTCTTAAAATCACTTTCTCAACGGCAGCGTTTTTGTAATAAAAAACGCCAAAGCTCGAGAGTGCCGGAATTTTTATGGAGCTTATGGTTGATCCTGTGCAGCTCGAATTCGAATAGAGCGCTCCAAAACTGTTTCCCGAAAGGTTTACCGTCAACTCACTAGACGCTTTAACAGATAAACCATCCATATTTTGTAAATTAATAATATAGGGTTCACAAGAACCAATCATTATCGATTGTTTGCCGGTAAAAGAAACCTGAAGGGCCATCGCAGACACTTGGGTGATTTTGAGCGGATAAAAAATAGAAGCTATGGGCGAACTACTAGAAACTCCAATCACGCCGTTAGACGCATGCAGAGCCTTGATGTAGAAGAGAACAGCCCCTTCCGTTTTTGGAATGAGTATACTGTTGAGCCCAACATCAGCACAATTCGCATTAGCGTGAAACGAGAACGACCCCTTGCCATCGAGATTAACTTGGAGGTCTTCGGAGTATTTGATGGCGGTGCTATTGCCATTAACAACCGAAAGCGAAGCCGGTTGACAATCGGCTTGAGGCATTGAGCTGACTGTATCAATTTTAAACTGAAAATCTTGTGGTTTGACCGCGGTATCTAATTTAGACGATTCGCTGGTGGTCAAAACGCCGCAGGCACTGAGAAAAATCAGTAAGTAAAAACGGAATAAAAATGCCCCAGTAATCCGAAAAAAAGACACCTAGTTCTCCCGAGCCTCAAAGTTGCTCCTAAACCTTTTCGGACGAATAGGTGTTTAATTTTATAGTGTAATGAGAAATTTAAATCTCAGTTAAAGACGCGATAAGAAAAACTTTCACGAATTAGAGGACGAACCGTCTCTCAATGATTCGAAAATTAAAGGTGTGTTTCAGGATGTAACGAAATCGCAAAAACAGAGCTCAACTAAGCTTCTATTTCAAAATTGAAGCTTTTAGCTGTGTTGACCGAATTTAAAATCATACAGCTTTGAGATGTCTTTTCTAGTAAGCGCTTTGCATTCTCTGGTTGTTGAACGCCCGTCATATTAACGTCAAAGTGAATCCTTGCCATCCAAGGTGCCCCCTTTTCATTTCGATCCACTTCGAGTGATGCCTTAACGTTCAGTTCGTTAAAAGTTAGTCGCGATTTCTCCGCGAAAACTTTAAAGGTTGCGATGAAGCAATTTTGTAAGGCAAAGGCATAGAGGTCTTCGGGACTGAGTCCTCCGCCCGGACCGTCAAATTCTGGGGGTATCGCGAGTTTAATAGAAATATTTTCGACCGATGTAGAGGCGGTCCATGGCGTTTGGATTCCTGACGCTGTTTCAGCAGTAACTTGAAAGCGAAGTGGATATTGTTTCATTTTGTGTTCCTTTATTGATTGTGGCCAGAGTTATTATTTTCGTTCGGATCCGTCGACTGGGTGTTTGCAACTGAAGTCTGATGCCTACAATGAACGCCAACCGAGGCATAGGCATCTCTTAGGAGATTCACTTTTTCGGATACGTGCTGGCAACTTAAAATTTGAAGGTCCTTGTTTTGGTAAATTTTGGGTAACTGAGCTCTCTTCAGACAGGCAACCTTTAGATCATCACTGAGTTTTTGAATCGAAGAAATGGTTTTTCTTGCTAAACATGTTTCCGATAGATCAAACCGCGGTTCAATGCTTTTATAAAGAGGCTCGAAAGAAACGTGTTTGGCGAACTTTTCAAAGATTGCATCGTAAGATCTGATTTCATCACATGCTTTATGTTTGAAGTGTTCAAAGAGAAGACTTTCTTCTTTAGAGCCCGCTTGGAGGTTCACACAGAGAAAAATCAGAGGAATGGCTGTAAAGATAATGGGTAAAGAGCGCAGTTTATTCTTCATTTCTTGAGGCTCCAAATTGGTTAGCTATTAATTCAAGGATACATAGAGTTTTCAATTCAGCAAGGTGGCAATCGGTTGAGGAGCCGGTCGTCAATAGGTGAGCAGGTCTTTCGGAGAAACGCTTACCATTTGAATGACGACGTTAGCGCGGAAGCTAGAGAATCTTTGTAAGAATCTGTAAAACCCTGAAACTGAAGGCGCCTTAGATTCTCCCTCTGATTAGATTGTAAGCAAAGATTATTTCAAATTACTTTTCTTTATTTATGAAGCTTTCGAGGTGATTGATGGAGGTTTCTTTAAATGATTTGTGGATAAGTCAGTGGAAGTGGTGAACATATCTTGCGATTTTCTTTACGAAACTGAAACGTAATTTGTAAAGAGAGATGCTTTTTTAAGCGACTCAGTATTAAATAGAACTCAATTCTCGGAGGCGAAGCATGTCGGCAAATGTTTTTGGATCGCGTTTTTCTGTGATGACGTTTGGTGAAAGTCACGGTGCTGGTTTGGGTGTTGTCATCGATGGTTGCCCCGCAGGAGTTGTTTTTGATCTATCAACCCTTCAAAGAGAATTGCAGCGCCGACGACCGGGTTCTAATTCGGTGAGCAGCCAGGGTCTTGTGAGTGGGCGCAATGAAGCCGACCAGGTTGAGGTACTTAGTGGTGTTTATGAAGGCCGTACTTTAGGAACTCCCATTGCGATGCTCGTTCGTAATGCGGATCAAAGATCTCAAGACTACCATGATATTTTAAATAACCCACGACAAGGTCATGCCGATGATGTTTGGCGTGATAAATTTCTACACTCAGATCATCGTGGTGGAGGGCGCTCCTCCGGTAGAGAAACTGTTGGCCGAGTTTTGGCTGGCGCAGTGGCAAAAATGCTGGTGACTCAAGTCGCCCCCATATGTGATGTGATGGGCTTTAGTTATAAAATTGGTCCCATCACCCTGACGGAGCAAGATTATGATCGTCTAAAGAGTGGCGTTTATCATCCAGAGGATTTCTCTGCACGGTTTCCATCAGAAGCTCATGATGAAGTTCGTGAGCTACTGATTCAGGCCCGAGCCGAAGGTGAGAGCTTTGGGGGAATTGCAGAGATCTGGGTGCGAAACCCACCCCCTTCATTAGGGCAACCGGTGTTTGCAAAGTTTAAAGCCACACTGGCTCAAGCCATGATGGGTGTTGGTGCTACGGCAGGAGTTGAATTTGGATTAGGTTTTTCTTCGGCGTCAGAGGCCGGAACTCAGTTTCACTCGGAGGAGTTTCAACAGACTCAATACGGTGGCATTCGTGGGGGCATTACGACGGGCGAGCCCATTTCATTTAAAGTAGCGTTCAAACCCACTTCGAGCATTCTTGATGTGGCCAAGAAAGGGCGACACGATCCATGCATTGTTATTCGTGCGATTCCCGTTTTAGAAGCAATGACATGGTTATGTTTGGCCGATCATTTGCTTTGGTCTCGACAAGATCGCGTTTGAATTTTTTCTAGCTGTTCGATCAGAGCATTGAGATGAGGCGCTTGTCGGATGAGTGATTCGGGGATTCGAAAGCCGATCTCTTTTTCTAAATTAACGATAATATTATAAAAGTCATAGGAATCGATTTCGACTTGGCCTGAGAGTGGTTTAGTTAAATCGATTTTTTTAAAATCCACTTCGGGGGCAATACGACGAAAAACATTTTCTATTGTAAGAAGAATCTCAGAATGTTTCATCGACGATCACCTCCTCAACTTTTTTCTTAATCGTTTGCAGAAAGCGCGACCCAGAGAGACCATCGGTCACGCGGTGGTCTGCACTGAGAGTAAGATTGGCCACCATTCCCGTTTGCCATTTCTCCTGTTTGAGGACTGGTGCTTTGTCGATTTTTCCAATACCAAGGAGCGCCACTTGTGGAGGATAGATGACGCCAAAAACCTCTTCAACACCAAGGTCGCCAAGGTTAGTAATCGTGAAGGTGGCATCTGAGATTTCACGCGTCCGCAATTTTCCTTTTCGCGTTCTATTGATAAGATCTTTGAATTCAAAATCAAAAACAGAGAGTGATTTCGAATGGGCTCCCAGGAGGCAAGGAACGAAGAGGCCTTTGTTTCTCACCGAAACCACGAAGCCAAGATTGATTTCGTGTTGAACCTCAAACTGATCATTTTGGTAGTAGCCATTCATCTCCGGGTGTTCAATCAGAGCCAAACAAACAATTTTTGCAAAAACCGAGGGTAGCAACAGTCGATCATCAGCAGAACGATCGAGGTTATAGCGATCCATAAAATCAATAAGGCCATCAAACTTAACCGTCGTTTTTAAGTAGTAGTGTGGGATTTCTCGCTTAGAGCGACCCATGGCCTTTGCGATGGCGCCACGAAAATCCACTAAAGAAGTTACTTCTTCGGCTACAGTAGAATGCAACAATGGAGTTGGCAGCACTTGTAACGGGTCTTCGATTTCATTTAAGGTCGCCATTTTTTCACCAACAGATATTATTTGTGAGGGTTGAACGTCGAGACTCGAAACAAAACCTTCCTTGAAGCTTTCCATTTCGAACGACGCCTTTTTGGTTTCTATTTCTGCAACGATTTGTCCTTTTGTAACATGGTCCCCGACTTTGATGTTCCAGCGGACAAGTTTGCCTTCGGTCATGTCGGCTCCCAGTGAAGGCATTGTAATGTATTGGTTCATTTGAGCATCTCCCTTGCTGCCAATTCTATGCCCTCCTCTTGGGGAAGAGTGAGGTCTTCAAGATGTTTACTGTAGGGCACTGGAACCTCCTTTTTTCCAATTCGCAAGATGGGGCATTTGAGCGAATCAAAAAATTTCTCTGCCACTCGAATTCCAATTTCTGCAGAGAGGTTTCCTGTTAGCCAACCTTCATCAACTAATAAAAGTCGATGAGTTTTTTTTACCGATTCGAAGACCAATTCTAGTTGAAGAGGGCGCAATATTCTAAGATCGATGACTTCAAGAGAGAGGTTTTGTTTTTCTAATTTGTCAGCGACGGCCAGGCATTTTTTGACGTTAGCGCCAAAACTCACGACCGTGATTTGATCGCCGGTCTTTCGAATGTTGCTGGAAAAAAGGGAATAAGAGGTGTTCTTTTCTGGAAGCTCATCTTCGTCGTTTAACAATTGCGCATGTTCGACCATAAGCACGGGATTCTGTTCACGAAGAGCAAACTCTAAACTATAGCGAGCATCTTCAATGCTCGATGGGGCAAAGATAATGAGGCCAGGAATATGGGCAAACCATCCTTCAAATGAGTTTGAGTGCTGGGCACCTAACTGTCGGCCGGCACCGGTGGTCATTCGTAAAATGAGAGGAACTGCTAATTGGCCTCCCGACATATGGTGCATAAAAGCTGCCGAATTAATAATTTGATCAAGAGCCAATAAACTAAAATTGATCGTCATAATTTCAACAATCGGATGCAGGCCACCAAGTGCAGCGCCTATACCAGCCCCCACAAAGCCAGCCTCCGAGAGGGGAGTATCACGAACGCGATGAGGTCCGAACTCTTTGAGAAGCCCTTTACTGACGGCATAGCTTCCGCCGTAAGCGCCGACGTCCTCACCAATAAGGAAGGTGTTGGGGTTCTTCGTGAGGGCCTCTCTAAGACCAAGTTTGAGAGCTTCTCGGTAGGAGATTCTCATAATCCATCTCCCGCATACACAAATTGATAGAGGTCTTCTGGAGATTCAAACGGAGAGGCTTCGGCAAACGTTTTGGCATCACTGAGTTCGTCTTGAATACCTTTTTCAATGGCCAATAGTTTTTCATTATTAAGAAGGCCCTTTTGTCGGAGGGTTTTCTTTTTTTGTTCGATAGGGCATCGCTGCTTCCACTGAAGAACTTCTTCTTTGCTTCGGTATAAATCCGGATCAAACATCGAATGCGCACGAAAACGATAGGTTTTTAACTCTAAAAAAAACGGCCCCTTGTTTTCTTGCATCCAAAATAGTGCTTGTCGTGTGCCATTGACAACGGCATCAACGTCCATTCCATCAACGGAGAGCCCTTGAATTTTATAGCTCTTTGCTTTTTCAACTAAATTTGTTTGAGATTGTGCGCGTTCAATAGCGGTTCCCATACCGTAAAAATTATTTTCACAACAAAATAAAACGGGAAGTTTCCAGAGGGCTGCCAGATTCAATGACTCATGAAACTGACCTTCGGCCACGGCACCATCACCAAAAAAACAAAAAGTAATGCGATCCTCTCCAAGCCACTCAGAGGCAAGTGCGAGCCCAACCGCATGGGGGAGGCCTGCTCCGACGATGGCTTGTCCGCCGAAGAATCGATGCTCTTTTGAAAAGAGATGCATCGAGCCGCCTCGGCCTCGGCAGCATCCCGTTCGTTTACCGAACATTTCGGCTAAGATCGAACGAGCAGAGAGCCCCTTGAGGAGGGCGTGACCGTGCTCACGGTAAGTCGCAATCACATTATCTTTTGCCCTCGCTTGCGAAAGGACTCCGGTGGCGACAGCTTCTTCGCCAATATAGAGATGTAAAAAACCACGAATTTTTTCTTGAGTATAGAGTTCTGCGCAAAGTTCCTCGAGCCTTCGAATTCGAAGCATATTTTTGAAGAGACCTAGCTCGAACGGTTCGTCAAAAGAGTTTGGAAAGTGAACTGTAATTTCGGGTTTTAGTTTTTTCATGGGTTCATTTCCAGAGTTGAGGTGTCGCCCTCAGGCAGGCCGAGCTCTCGGGCGCGCAAAAGTCGCCTCATGATTTTTCCGCTACGAGTTTTTGGGAGACTCGGTAAAAAACCAATACTTCGCGGAGCCACGGCAGGCCCTAAACGTGTTCTTGTTAAACGGAGAATTTCAATTCCCAGATTGTCGGAGGGTGTGGCTGACTTTTTTAATGAAACAAACGCTTTGACCACCTCACCGGCAATCGGATCGGGAACGCCAATCACACCCGCTTCAGCAACGAGAGGGTGTTCTAGTATTGCACTTTCTACTTCGAAGGGGCCGATGAGATGTCCGGACGATTTAATCACATCATCGCTGCGTCCGACGAACCAATAATATCCGTCTTCATCAAAGGTGGCTAAGTCTCCCGAGAGGTACCAATCACCATGAAAACATTTTCGGTAGCGCTCTTCGTCGTTTAAATAAGAGAGAAACAGAGCGGGCCAATCACGATGAATTGCAATTTCACCTCGTTCGTGGGGCTTAGTAATAAATTCGATCGCTCCGTTGGGTCGTCGGCGCATGAGTCTGACTTGAAGTCCGGGGAGTGGTTTTCCCATCGATCCAGGCTTTACTTTAGTATTTGGAAGATTCGCAATAATGATTCCTCCAGTTTCCGTTTGCCACCAGTTATCATGGATAGTGAATTTGAGATTTTTTTCAGCCCATAGTATAACTTCTCGGTTGAGTGGTTCACCAACGCTTGCAACGAAGCGGACCGAATCCAAATTAAATTGTTGAGGAAGGTCTTCGCCCTGTTGCATGAGCATGCGTAGAGCCGTGGGGGCTGTGTACCAAACGGTGACTTTAAAATCTTGGAGAATGCGATACCACCGTTCTGCCTCGAATTCGGCCTCATCAACAATCGAGGTGATTCCGTTTAGAAGGGGAGAGATCACTCCATAAGACATTCCCGTCACCCAGCCAGGGTCAGCGGTGCACCAAAAAGTATCGTTACTCTCAAAGTCCAAGGCCATGGGCCCAGAATGAAGATGAAAGATCGTAGCACCGTGAGTGTGAAGCGCCCCCTTGGGTTGGCCCGTAGTACCGCTCGTGAAATGCAACAGGGCAGGGGTTTTTTCATCCGTTTTTTCAATGAATTGATCAGACCACCAATAGCTCATGTCGCTCTCATGCCAATCAAAATGCAGATCGCCCTCAGCCTCTTCGAGCAGTGTATAAAAATCAATGGCTCCAGGAATACCCTTGCCCTCTTCGGAATCATCCAAGAGCACAATATGTTCGAGGCTGGTGAGTTGATCTCGAATTGGGGCAATCTTTTTTTTATATAGAGAGGTGAGAGTAAATAGAACTCGGCCCTGGCCTTTGTTAAGGCGGGTAAGAATGGGCTCCGGGCCAAAAGCCGAAAAAAGCGGGGCAAAGACCGTTCCTCTTTTGAGCGAACCAATCGCTGTCACATAAAACTCAGGTAGGCGCGGACAAAGCGAAAAAACCACATCGCCCTTTTTTATGCCGAGTCGTTGGAGAGCATAGGAAAACAGATGACTGTGCTTATCGATTTGAAAGAAAGAGTAATCGTGAAAGGCCTGCCGGAAGTGAGGCCAATCTTTTTTTACAAATCGCAGTGCTGTTTTAAAATAGATCTCGGTGCCTCGATGGGCAGATGTGGCAGCCCATCCCATATTGATGAAGCCACTGTTGGTCTTCAGATATCGCTTTAGCTCGTTCTCCCAAGACCATTCGACCGCCATCGTCTGCCCCCTCCGGTTTTTTGGATAAGGCAAAAAGTAGTGGGGTATAGGTTTTTAAACAAACGCCGCAGGCGAAAGAGGAACATTCCGACCAGGGCGGGGCAAAGAAATGTGACAGCTTGACCACTGAACCCTGAGAAGCCTGCAAGTTTTCTTAATTGGAGAAAAAAGCGATGACACAAATAAAAAAACCAACCTCATCGGTTGGTTTTAAATATTTAAGTGGCGGAGAGAGTGGGATTCGAACCCACGGACCCCGCGAAGGGTCGCCAGTTTTCAAGACTGGTGTTTTCAACCGCTCAACCATCTCTCCGTCGACCGTTTTACGAAAATCTACGCAGCGGGGCAATCTCTTTTTTTACTCATTTTGCGAATTATGTCGGAGAGACGCATTTTGTCGAGGGAGTGAATCCCTAAGAGGGGGAGATCAACCGCATGAAATTGCCATAAAAAAAGGCCAGGGAGTTAATCCCTGGCCTTTTTGTTTTTTAGGTTATTAACCGAGCAATTTCAGAGCTAACTGCTGACTATTGTTGGCCTGTGATAAGATGCTCACAGCGGCTTGCTGGAGGATCGAATTTCGGACCAGTTCGCTCGATTCCGCAGCGATGTCAGTGTCTCGTACTCGTGAATTGGCGGCTGAAAAATTTTCCTCAGTCACACTTAAGTTATTAGTCGTTGAGGCCAATCTGTTCTGCATGGCTCCAAAGTTGGCTCTAATCGCATTAACCGAGACGAGGGCATCGTCGATGGCATTAATGCTCTTTTGAGCTGTAAACTTAGAGGCCACGTTTTCAGATAAAATACCGAGCGCTTCTAAGGTCGTATTGGCAGCAGAGGCATTAAAAGAAATCCGGTCTTCAAAAGGGTCGTTTTGGGTACCCACCTGAATGTCCATCACTCCGGCACTTCCATTCAACAATTCATATCCGTTGAAAGATGTGTTTTCTGCAATACGCTGAATCTCCGACTTTAGCTGCTGATATTCCACATCGATAAATTTACGTTCGGTGTCACCTAGAGTGTCAGATGAGGCTTGGATTGAGAGTTCTCTCAGTCTCACAATCATGTTGGAGACTTCGTTCAAGCTTCCTTCCGCCACTTGCACCATGGAAATACCATCCTGAGCATTTCTGCTTGCTTGGCGAAGTCCTCGAATCTGTGCTTTTAGATTTTCGGAGATTGCTAAGCCGGCAGCATCGTCAGCCGCTTGGTTGATTCTGTATCCAGAACTCAAGCGTGCCATCGATCGTTCCATTTGGATGTTATTACCCCACATATTTCGTCGAGCGTTTATAGCACCAACGTTTGTTCCTATTCTTAAACCCATTCCTATCCTCCTTGCATGGCTGAATCCTCCTTGATAAGTGCCATCCGATTGGCGAACAGAAGCATTCTGCTTCTGAGGTTTAAGATAATAAAACTTAGTCTCGGATTTCTCCGAAAAAAGACTTTACTATCCCATGATTAAATCGGCTCAAAATGAGATGATCTCGAGTCTAGAAGTATTTTTTCGTAGTCCAGATTTTTTTGGGATTTTTTATAAAATAAGAAAGGAAATGGCAGAAATGTTTCGCGGATAAATAAGACCGCGTGCCACAAAACTAAATTCAAAAACTCATACTCACGAACGCCAAATAAGGGAGGATAAAAAACCTCTACCGTTCGCAATAAAAAAACAAATCTATGATTCCTCTGCGAAGCAGATTCATCACGTTTATCTCACTTCACCCCAATGAATGCCCAAAATAAGCACCAATCTTGTTCGATGAGAAACTATATAGCCCTATTACGAGCCTCTTTTTAAAAATAAAGTTCTGCATTGGAAATACCTTTGAAAGTATCGCCATTCACTCTTTTGGAGTTCAAACACTACTGTTTCTAGAGCCGAAGTGCATGGGCACTCGAATTTAGAGATCCAGAGAGTTTGCAAAACAACATAATATCTTACTCGCAGGCCAAACGATGCTAACTGACGTTAACAGAGCTGGAGCGGGACATAACACAACCACAACCTTCTTGCGTACCAAGATTCTTCTCACGCGAGTGCCATGGGCGCTCTTGTAGAGTGATCACCTAGTGCTTCTGCAGCTTTTCTAATTCCTTGAGTAAGGATTAGAAGGGGTCATACTGAGTCAAAGTATGACCCCAGTTGCAGGAAACAGAACATGTGTTCAGCAAAAACAGGCAGACGCTAACTGAACTTCGGGGGGCGATAGATAAGTATCGCGAACCGTGGACTTAGTAAGGTCTAGTTACACTAATTCATCATTAGTGTTGGAATATTACTTCACTAGCCTTGCATAGTCCTATTCAGTAGAGACAGTGCAGAGTTTGCCGATTGGTTAGCTTGCGCTAGAACCGCGGTACCGGCCTGGAGCAAGATATTATTTTTGGTATATTCACTGGTTTCTTCAGCGACATCGACATCACGGATGCGCGAGTTCGCAGAAGCCATGTTTTCTAAGCTCACTTGGAGATTGCCAACGACCGATTGGAGTCGGTTTTGGATCGCACCGAAGTCGGCGCGCATCGCAGAAACGCTCACAATAGCTTGGTCAATCGATGCGAGTGCGTTTTGCGCAGACGCTTTGTCTGCAACGCTCGAGAGATTCACACCCAGCGCTGCTGAGTTTGCATCCGCTCTTGAAGCATCGAATGAGATACGGTCGATCTCAGGGTTATTTCGCGTACCGACTTGGAAATCCAAGATGGCGCCTACTCCGGAGAGTAGCTGAGTTCCGTTAAACTCAGTGCCGTCAGCGATACGGTCAATTTCCGAGATGAGCTGATCGTATTCCACGTTGAGAAACTGCCGCTCAACTGGTCCGATCGTGTCTGAGGCAGCTTGGACGCCGAGTTCTCGTAATCGTATGAGGATAGAACTGATTTCATTCAGTCCACCTTCTGCTACTTGTACGAGAGATATACCGTCTTGAGCGTTTCTCGAAGCTTGCTTGAGTCCACGTATGGATGCTCTCAAGTTTTCCGAGATTGCTAGACCGGCGGCATCGTCACCTGCGCGGTTGATCCTAAAGCCAGACGATAGTCGTTCTAAACTTCTATCGAGGCCCTGCCTTGTTCCCCACATGGTACGTTGGGCATTCAACGCAGCCGTGTTGGTATTTATACGCAAACCCATAAGTCCTCCTCCTTGAAGATTCTCCAGAAGCATCCTTGCTTCCGTAGGGGTCTCTTAAACCCAATGGGTAATTAATCTTGATTACTGATCGGCGGCTCTGTAAAAACCTTGAGCGCTTTTTTAAAATAATTTGTAAATCTGGCCTAAAGATAGGTGAAAAGTGGCAAAAAAATGGACAAAAAGGGAGCTCCAGAGGCGTTTTTAATGCCTAAAAGATTAGTAATTTCAATTGCTTCGCTCCCAAGTTGTAAAAGAAAAAGGCACTTCTCCAGAAACTTCCTTTTTTTCGACTAATTTGAAGGAAGAGGGTAATTCTGGATAAAAAGCATCTCCTGAAAACTCTCTATCTATAATAGTTAAATAAACTCTATTTGTTACAGAGAGGCTTTCTTTATAGATTTCGCCGCCACCAATAATAAAAACTTCTTCGGGCCATTGAGGCAGAAGTGTTTTTGCGAGAGCAACCGCCTCTTCAACACTTCTCACAATTTTGACTTGTGAATGTTCGTAAGAGTAATTGGCCTGACGAGTGATGATAATATGAAATCTTCCAGGAAGTGGAGCCCCTAGCGACTCAAAAGTTTTTCTTCCCATGATCATGATGTGCCCTTTAGTTTTTGTTCTAAAAAACTTCATGTCTTCGGGAATATTCCAGGGAAGAGTGTTGTTGACACCGATGACTCGGTTTTTTGCCATCGCCGTGATGTGTGATAAAATCATATGGCCACCTCAGCTTTGATGGCTGGATAGGGGTCGTACTCAACGATTTCGATATCTTCAAATTTGAAATCAAAAATATTTTTAATATCTGGATTGAGGCGAAGTTTTGGTAAAGTCTTCGGCGTTCGTGTGAGTTGAAGCTCCGTTTGTTCAATATGATTCAGGTACAAGTGGGCATCTCCAAGTGTGTGAACAAAATCTCCCACACCAAGCCCACACACCTGCGCGATCATATGAGTGAGAATCGCATAGCTCGCAATATTAAATGGAACACCCAGAAACACATCGGCACTTCTCTGATAAAGTTGGCAGGAGAGCTTTCCGTCGGCGACATAAAACTGAAAGAAAGCGTGGCAAGGGGGTAATGCCATTTTATCAACGTCGGCCGGATTGAACGCCACTACAAGAAGGCGACGAGAATCAGGGTTGCTTTTAATTTGCTGGATCACATTGGTGATTTGATCGATGGTGCGTCCATCGGGGCACTGCCAAGACCGCCATTGTTTTCCATACACTGGGCCCAAGTTGCCCTCGGCATCAGCCCATTCATCCCAAATGCTCACTTTATTTTCTTTAAGATACTGGATATTGGTCTCGCCTTTCAGGAACCAGAGAAGTTCATGAATGATGGAACGGAGGTGAAGCTTTTTAGTAGTTAAGAGTGGAAAGCCCTGATCCAGAGGAAAGCGCATTTGATAGCCAAAAACGCTGAGAGTGCCGGTGCCTGTACGGTCAGATTTTTTAGTTCCGTGGGCTAAAATGTGGCGCAGTAAATCATGATAGGTTTGCATGGCCCCCCCTAGGGATAGTCTGAATAGTTCCGAAGACGACCAACTTTAGTAAATTTTAGTTGGAGGGGTCAACACTTTGGATAATTGAATTGTGCAAACATTCGGGGCAGAATATACGAGGACAGGAGGTCCCATGGAAGTACGCGATCCGGTGCATGGCTCTATTTCGGTTTCAGATGACGAAGTCACAATTTTAGATACTCCAGAATATCAAAGATTACGCAGCATTAAGCAACTTGGGGTCTCTGAGTTTAGTTTTCCGGCAGCAACCCATAATAGATACCTCCACTCCATTGGGGTTTGCCATCTTGCCGGGCGCGCTTTCGACCAGGTTTTTTCAAAAACAGAGTTTAAAAATACAAAGACGCGGGCTCGCCTTCGACAGTGTTTTCGATTAGCGGCTCTTCTTCACGACGTGGGGCATGGGCCTCTCAGTCACGTGACTGAGGCCGTAATGCCACCCCTCAAAGATCTCAACGTGAAGGCCTACGACCATCGCTTAAAATCCATGTACCGTTTGGGAATTGTTCCTAATCTCGATCGCCAAGCAAATCACGAAGATTATACGATCAAGTACATCACCGATTCTCCTTTGGCAGAGACAATTGTAAAAACCTTCAGTGATATTTCGCCTCTCCATATTATTTGTTTAATTGATAAGACGATTGCGAGTCCCGATGACTTTTTTATTGATAATGGAATTGATTACCGGCCAGTGCTGAGCCAATTGGTTAGCTCCGAGCTAGATGTTGATCGTCTCGATTACTTAGAACGAGACTCATACTTTTGCGGAACCAATTACGGCACAATTGATCTTGAGTGGATCTTGTCGAATCTACAAATGCATGAAGTTGAAGGCAAAATGTATTTAGGCCTAGGACGGCGTGCGCTCTACACGTTTGATGATTTTTTACTGTCTCGGCATCATATGAATTTGATGGTGTACTTCCATCACAAGAGCATTATTTACGAAGAAATGCTGATTCGTTACCTAGAATCAGACGATTGTACATTTAGGCTACCAGCCGATATCAACGAGTACACTTTTTATAATGATTATAAATTGTTTGAGCACCTCACTCAGGTCAAAAATCCTTGGGCGCAACGAGTGGCGCAAAGAAGACCTTATCGAAATTTAATTGAGTTTCACAATGTGACGGATCCACAGCGGCCCGAGAGAATCAAGCAGCGCCTTGAGCAATCGGCAATTGATGTGATTCGTGCGAGTTCCCATGTTCGTTTGAGCAAATACCATTCGTCATCGGCCGAAGATCGTGCCTTACCCATATATGTGG
The DNA here is from genome assembly GCA_041178425.1 of Pseudomonadota bacterium. GTDB lineage: Bacteria > Bdellovibrionota > Bdellovibrionia > Bdellovibrionales > Bdellovibrionaceae > CAUJGP01. The sequence goes on from JBEGVH010000011.1 coordinate 52,220, forward strand.
TTGATCAGTACGACCGCCTCGAAAAACCAGTGCCTATCGAACAGAGCACTAAGATTTTTCACTCTTATGAAGGCGAGAGAGTGATTGATCGGGTTTATGTTCCGCCAGAAAAATATGATGAGGCTAAAAAGATCATCGAGTCAGAGAAGCTATAAGTGATTGGTAGGATTTGCTGTTCGGGGCGGGGTATGGATGGCTCCATACCCCGTTGAGAGGAAAGTCTTATTTGCTAACGCTATAGATAAAGTTGAATCGATTCCCAGACATCATCTCTTCGTGGGAGTTTGGTCCAAGACCAATTCCTACATAAACATCTGTTCCAACTAAATTTGTTAGGTCGGCATCAATCTCGATCATTGAGCGATAAGAAGATTGCAAGTAGCCAGTTTGTTCGTAGGCAGGAGGAGGAGTCACTCCATCATGCTTAATCCATTCGCCGTTATCATTAAGGTAATAGCGGATGTTCTCTGGGCTGCCACGAACGATGGCTGCTACATAAATCGCACCACTTTTTCCTTGTAGATCTTGGGGTACAGTCACTTTGTAACCAAAAGAGCGGTTTTCAATGGGGCCAGAAAGATCACTTACGATTGCAAAGGGTGCTGTGGCATTAGAACCTTCCACAGTAATGTTCGTCATAAAGCTATTATTAAACTCATCATGTTCATCGACTTTTCTTTGGTCATCAATAAACACACGAACTCGTTTTTTGCCAGCAGTGGCCACCCAACGTTGCGCCTCTGGTGTTTCAATCACAACCTCTTCTCCTGCACGCAAAGGAGCGGTGAGCGTCAAACCAGCCCATGTAAATGTTGTTTTGTCGTCGATAATCTGAATTCCAGCTCCCAACCATGTGTCGGCAGGAATATCCGTTTGGCCTTGGTTTTTAATTGTCAGTGAAAGTGTCGCCATATCATTGGCTTTCAAGTTGCCGGCACCGCCAATTTTGGTGATAACGAGATCGGCTTTTGTTGGAGGTGCAACGGGTCCGGCGTTCTTAATCACGGCTCCCATGGTCTTCACAATCGATTGGGTTTGAGGCACGACGGCTGAAGAAATAGAGATGGCTATACGCAATTTATTGAATCGAGATAAGAGCCTTTTTGAATTATAGCTTTGGCCTTGAGAGACGAGAAAGATTCCTTCTTCTATATCGCGCTTGGTGGTTTCGAGGGCTATATAAATATACTCACGGAGAATTTCTGCCGATTTTTTTTCTGCAAATGAGGGTTTAAAGCAGTTGGCCGCATTGCCGTAACATTGCATAAAGGAAGAAGAGATTCTCTGTAGGTTCGAGTACATTTCGTTAAAGGGTTTTGGATCCATTCCTAGGCATTCGTCCGAAGCGAGCGCGGCTGAGAGCTCTTGTTTATAAACAGCTGAATCTTCGCAACTGAGTTCTTTGGGTGCGGTGAGTGGGTCATGGTGTAAAAAGAATTCTGCGCAACCAATAACGCCAGAGCCTTCGACTTTGATTTCATCGAACTCGCCGAGAGCATGGCCAATCACTGAGCGAAGTTTTTTCTGGCAGGCATTTTGATCAGAGGATTCAACGGCTCTTGTGAGAGTTTTGGAGTCGGCTTTTAGTTCTGATAGTAGGCTTGAGGGGTCCTCGCCGACGGTAGACTCAAACATCAGGAAACCCTGGGAACCACAAGCAGTTAATGATAAGACGACTGTTAATTGGCTGAGCCCAAAGATGGTTTTTCGCGAAAAAGATTTCGTGGTGGCAAAAGATCTCGTTTTTCGATTCATTCGTGTTCCCCCTCATTACTGTTAGAATCTCTCAATACCCCCGGAGATTCTTACAGGAGATGAAAGCAAAAGGCTTGCCCGAGATGAACTTTGTGAAAGGTTCTTGTTTCAATGCCTTAGGCTATGAATTGCTGTTCAACAGATGTCGTTGAACTTTGCGACTCCTATTGAGAATCGAATTGCTACCAAAGGGTAAGTCATTAATTAGACAGGGGGAGTTTATTTTGAGTGAGCAAAAAAACTATCTGTGCAGTCGCAAAGAAGTTCTACGGGCTTGGTTTTAGATGGATAGTCGAAAAGTTTTACTCAGGAACTTTGTCGAGAACCTGGTCACTTCGGGTGACAAAGTTCATAAGTGGTTGAAACTGCGAAAACTTAATCTGTAAATAATCTGGGTGGCTTTTTTTGGATTTTAGACAGTTTTTTTGTTTCAATTTGAGATTTTAACTCTCAGATCTGTTCTGTTTCTTTAGGCCCTCGGTTTAATGATTGCATCGCTCTGAGGGTAGGGGGCCTAATGAGTTTATTTAAAGGGCAGGTTGTATTCTTACTTTCATCACTGATATTAGCATCTGGTTGCTCTCCTTCTAAATTCTCTATGGATAAGAGTATGATGGAGGCAAGGAAGGTGGCCGGCTTTGGTCGTCAATCAATGGGTGGAAGTATCGGCGGATACTCTGGATCGGGTTCGGGCTCTGGTACCATTGGTGGTGTTGATCAACCGAATCCAACTCCTACAGCCACTGTCATCGTCACGCCTACCCCCACTCCCACAGCGACGGTGCTGCCTCCTGCCAAAGCCAATGGCGCTTGCGGTGATGCTCAAGGAAAATCGTCTCGACAAGCTCCGACCAGCGGATTGTGCGCGGTAGGTAATCCGAGTTCAGTGGCAACCTACGAGAGCTCCTTCGGTTGGTCTTGCTCTGGTGTGAGTGGTGGCAGAGCTGCTTCTTGTCAGGCCACTGTTACTGTTGATGGCAAGTGCGGTAGTTCTAGCGGTCAATCTCACCTTTTCCCTCCAGGGGGCGGACTCTGCGAGAAGGGTGAACCTACTGCGGTAAGCTCGAATTCAAGTGGATTTATTTGGTCTTGCAGAGGATTGAATGGTGGTGGTGCCGTTAACTGTGGTGGTTCTATCTCTTCAGCTCAACCCACAGACATTCCTTTGTGGCAGCGTTGCCAACAGATGCCTCGTAATGACAATTGGTCTGATAAGTATATCGAAGCTCACGATCCAGAGAACTTGGTGTTCGAGCTTCGTAGAAGTGCCGACTTGAGTGTGGTCTGTCGTATTGATAAAGTGGCTATTGGAACCCTTAGCAAATACGGTCGCCCTGATGTTGCTTCAATCGATCTAACAGTTGTAAAAGAAAAATGTGGCGCTCTCTTAGACCGCGATGGCGGCAATGATTACCGCGTCTTTATTCAAGATCCGAATCGCTATAAAGAAATGTCAACGGCAACGTATATTTCAGGTGAGGACAATCTCCTACTTATGGGAGCGAGTTCTGGGTCCGGTGGGCAAATTGGTGGATACCACGAGGACAATAATCCAAGTGCTCCGGGTTTTCGGTTTGTTCGTTACACATCTAAATCACCTTGGTGTTTAGCTAAATCCTTTCAAGCGGGTTCGGCTTATTCTTTCATCGATTGTGGTGATAAAGTGAATGAGTATCTTCAGGTCACAGCCACAAAAAATGGATCTCCGATCACGCCACTTCCAGGTGGCTACTACACGCGAGATGGCCAAGTGTGGTCTTTTGCACTATCAATCATTGATAGTAATTCGAATATGCAAGTGCTTGATCCTAATTTGAGTCGAGTGGCGAAATTTTGCCAAGCGATGGGCTCACCACTTGTGATCGACACTCGTGACAACGTGAGCGAGGCGATTCCAATGAGTTCGATCGAGAAGGGAGTGGAGTTTGATTTACTAGGAGATAATTCTTATCCGTATGCTCATGCTC
>JBEGVH010000012.1:0-5747 GCA_041178425.1 Pseudomonadota bacterium
GATAAACTAAGAGTGTTTAATCCTTTTGTTCAAGGAGATAGTTCGGCCACCAGAAAGTATATGGGAACAGGTTTAGGGTTGAGCATCTCGCGCCAGCTGGCTGAATTGATGGGCGGAAAAATCGACATCGAAAGTAAAAAAGGTCGTGGAACTAAGCTGGTTTTCGACATAATTCTCGAGAGTCGGGGTGAGGAACCGTTAATAAGTGGCCGAGAACCCATGGTTGAAAAGAATGTTTTTCATTTTCTCGAAGAAAATCTGAAAGCAAGAGTAAACCTAGAGGCTCAGCTTCAAATGTTCAATTTTAGAGGTGTAATCTACTCTGGTCTCAGAGATTTCACGGAACGTTTTACTCCTTCCACTCAAGAATTTGAGACGAATAGTGTGCACTACATTTTTATTGATAGAGGCCATTGGTCTGAGGATAGCTCCCGCCACTATCTTACTAATTTGCGAAAAAACCTCGATGGTGTTCGTGCAAAAATCCGTATTGTTATCCTCATGGATTTTTCTGATACAAATTCTTCGGCTAGCCACGAACTAGGTTCGGGCGTTGATTTTTGGATGGTACGACCAATTTATCCATGGCAGTTTCATCGAAACCTTTTGGAACTGGTCGGTGATGGTACAGCTTTTAAATCCATAAAAAAAGCGCAAGATGTTAAAGAAAGTAATTATCGTTTAGAGGGGCGCACGCTCCTTTTAGTTGAAGACAACGAGGTTAATCAGCTCGTAGCGAGGGATATTCTCGAGAAGGCAGGGGCTTCTGTTGTCTTGGCCGAGAATGGAAAAGTAGCGTTAAAATTACTTGAAGACTCCTCTAATGCCATCAATGCAGTTCTTCTTGATTTGCAAATGCCCGTGATGGATGGCTATGCAACAATCACCAAGTTAAGAGATAATCCTCATTGGTCGAAGTTACCAGTGATCGCCATGACAGCGCATGCCTTACCCGAAGAACGAAGTCGATGTTTGGTTCTTGGAATGAATGATTATTTAACGAAGCCTGTTGAGCCTGAACTTATGGTGAAGACAATCTCTCGATGGTTAAATCCACTTTCGGAGGATGCCTCTACAAAAATGGGAGCGCGAACAATTGATCTTCAAGGTTCAATTGATTGGGCGTTAGCTCTTAAAAATGCAGGTGGCAATCAGCACTTGCTTTCCGAAGTCGCCCTTAAATTCAATAAAGATTACGGGTCAAGCTCGGGACTTATTCGCACGCTTTTACGCGAAGGAAAGTTAGTTCAGGCACAGAGACTCCTTTTGTCATTGAAGGCGGTTGCTGGATATCTGGGGGCCATCGATCTTCGTCGTGCCTCCGAAGAATTAGAAAACCAACTGAGACTCGCTCAGGTCGAAGGAATGAATGAAGCTTGGGTCGTTTTTGATCATCATTTGCGCTCCGTGAGTTTCGAGATTCTAAGTTACTTGAATGAAATGCATCCTGGAGTTGTTCGCTGAATTTAGCGAAAACGGTTGGGGGAGTTAATGAACGTCTTTGCTGAAATGCTGTTTTATACCTTGTCAGTTGATCATTAGTTCGACAGGCATTTCAAGTTTCCTTATCTGCAGATCAAATTTATGGGTGCTTAGTAGGCGCTTGTTTTGCAGTCCCATCTAAATATGAGACACTTTTTGGGTCGTGTAAAAATTCTGACTTTCGCGCATGCCATGGCAGTATTGGTGAGTTCGTCAAGTTACGCGACGGACTTTGTTATGACGGCTGATATGACCAAAGTTCTCTGTAGTAATGGCCAAGAATTCGTCTTAGAGCCCTTTCAAATGTTAGAGTTTCAGGAGAGCGTTGATCGGGGAACCTACAAGGTCCGACTTCCGTCGACTCTCTCTCGCGATTGCGTGGAAGCAACAGTTCAGTCAATGGATGTTTATCATGTCGGTAATATTGGAACAGTTCCTCGATCGCTACCAAGATCGACGCCGAAGGTATCGCCCGAACCATCTCTTGTAGTGAAGCCTAGAGAGTCTTCAATCGTCAAATCAACGGAATCTAAATCGGAGGAGCAGCCATCGAATGAACTCGATGAGCCTGTCGTAGAATCAACGCGCAACCTTGTGGTTGCCGAGGAGAAACCGATCGCTCGTCAAGGATCTAATTCACGAATGAATCGTGTGCCCAAAAAAGAAAGCGAAAAGTTGAACCTGACACCGCGGCCCGCGGTCCCAGAAGAACTATCCAATCAAGGAAACGATGGTAGTGTTCTGAAAACCAGCCAATCGACGAATGCCTTCTTGTTTAAGAATACGAAGCGCATGGCGCCTCAGTGTCGCGCTCAATTTTTGGGTGAAAACGGTTTAGGTCCTTGGGGAGAGCACGCTGTCGAAACCATGAGTCTCGGTTTTTTTGAAGATACTTTAAAAAATAACCAAACCGCTTTTGCACAAATTTGCCCTGGATATCGCTCGATGTCAGTAGCGCAAAAAAAACACCTCATTGTAATTACCCTGATGTCTCAGGCTAACTTTGAAAGTAGCTGTAATCCCAGGGCTACCAATGCGAATTGTCCGAATGGTGTTTGTGCAGGAATTTTCCAGCTCCACAAAGGCAAAGAAAACAAATACGTCAGTACTCCTGAGTTCAAAGAGTTTTGTCCTCGAAATGCATCAAGTTCGCCGACAAAAAGTATCAGCTGTAGTCTGGCAATGTTTATGGAAGACCTCTGGCAAGGGGAGTCTATTGTTGGGAATCGAAGTTCTTATTGGGAAGTGTTAGCGCCCCAATATGCTCATTCCAAAGTGGGTGACTTGCGATCTCTCATGGCAAAAATTCCAGACTGTAAAACTAATAAGAGAATCTCAAATGAGAATTCTGATGGACCTAGGTTGGCTAGGTCCAAGAGTCAACGACTCAAAAGAAACAATCGAACAGAACAGTTGTTTCCGGATAGTCCAATGAGTGAAGACTTTACCGGTGTTCAGTGATTAGCCAGAAGCCTTAGGTCATTCATCCAGGATGCCTATTTTGTGGCTATTTGAGTGATTCAGGAATCATTCTTTCGTCTACCAGACCTCTTTTTTTAGATCAGACTAAGGATCAAAATCACACCCTTCGCACTCAAGTGTACGCCTCTTCTTGTCGATGAAAACAGTAGAAATTGATGCAAGAAAGGACTTTCTCTGTTCATGACTTTTTTTGGAGAGAACTCACAGAAAGCTTTTAATACCATGAAGCTTGGATCCGTAGTGATCGGATCTTTTATTGTCATCTCTTCAGTTTCAGCAAAAGATTCGACTCTGAACGGAAGTAAAGCGCTTTCTAGTCTTCGTTGCATACCCGCAGTGCCGGGATCAAAAAAAATCGGAAGCAAAATGTACCCTAAAATTTCGGGCACCATCAAGGCCTGGCGTTTAGGAAACTTTGGCTTTGATTATGAGCGCTATTGTGCAAACGGCAACATTAACCCTATGGCGATCGGTGATGCGCAATTTCACAATAAACAAGAGTTAAACGAGCGAGCTAAGCTCGCGCTACGAAAACCCGCGAATCAATCTGATGGTGACCTTACCAACGGAGGAGGTTCGAAAGTCCTGGCTTCTGAAAAAGGAGCTGCCAGTCACTTTGGTTCTCTCGCTGGGAGAATGCGGTATTCTCCCGGATGCGAAAAGCAATTTATTGCGAGCTCTGGATTTGGACCACTAGGAAAAGTCGTCAAGGACGCCCTGACAAAGAGTTCAAACATTGGTCTTCTCGGGCGGGACTTGAATTTTGCCGGTGCTTGCCCGGGCTATCGTGAGATGGGTGTTGAGCAGCGTAAAAATTTGTGGGTTTTTGTGATGATGTCGATGTCTCACTTTGAAAGTTCATGCCGCGAGCAGGTTCTGAATACGGGTCCGAACGGCGTGGCTGCAGGACTTCTGCAATTGCACCACGACAGTGAGAATCTCTATGTTAAAAAAGACCCTGAGTCTTTTTGTGACAAGGGAGCCTCTAGTGATGCAAAAAAGAGCATTCGTTGTGGGTTGACGATGATTGATCATCAGGTTGAGAAGACTTCAGATGTTTTTGATGATCGATCGCATTGGCAGGTTTTGAGGTATGCCGATCGCCCCGGCACTCAGGCTTATCAAATACGCTATGCTTTGTCGCAAATTCCCGATTGTAAGGCTAGCCCAGTATTTCTTGAAGTTGACCTAAGAAAGCCAATTCCAGCAAAAGTTGATGTCCAATTCAAAGAGGCTAAGCGTTCAAGAAACCAAGCTTCTCTTTAGGATCATTGCCACCTCTTGAAGTTTGTGTTACCCCAGTGCCATGCAATGCCAATGGTTGGGGCTTCAGCTCTATGAGCCGACTTATAAAATTCAAATTGATTCGATAAAATGGCCCGAGGAGAAAGAATTGATCCTCGGCCTGGAGCATAACACCGTTGTGACGCTTGGTCGTCGTGCGAAGCTCGAAGATGAAATGTTGCATCAGTCTAAGGAGTTCTTTTTTGTTCAAACTGATAGGGGAGGCCTAGCCACTCTTCATTCTCCAGGCCAACTCATCATTTACCCCTTGTTATCTCTTTCGAAGCGAAATTGGGGGCCAAAAGATTACGTTTGTCAGTTGTTGCAAATCACAAAGACGTGTCTGCAAGAATACGGTGTGAGAGCTCAGTCGGATGAAAGCCAATCAGGTCTATTTGTTGATAACAATAAAATTTGTTTTATTGGTTTACGGGTAGCAGAAGGTCGCGTTTACCATGGGCTCGCACTGAATGTTTCCAACGATCTCTCACTATTCGGCCACATTCGCTCTTGTGGGATCCCACAGAGACCGTCGACAAGCCTCAGGTGCCTTGATGTCTTGGTGAGTCCCAAAGAAGTCTTTGAAAGGTGGTGCCAGATAGCTGATCCCCGTTTTGATGGTTGTGATCGGGGAGATAAAAACTATAGGGCTGGTGCCAAACTTTGTCTTTAAATCGATCAACCAAGGTAATCATCTTCACCGTAGACGACCTGATTTGTTGCTTTTAATGGCATTCAACTGTTTTTGTTTATACCAGGAATTGACCTTGACCTTTCTTAATGCAGAAGGCAAGTTGCCGATTCCTCAAACATAAAGGATCTTTTGTGCAATCATTCAAAGATTATGCTATCTCACCGGAGTTGCTCGAAACCCTGGAAAAAATGGGTTTTACGGCTCCTACCGAAATTCAACAAAAAACACTTCCTGTCCTTCTCGAAGGTAAATCTCAAGATTTAGTGGCATTGGCGTCTACAGGCACCGGAAAAACGGCGGCCTTCGGGATTCCACTTGTCGAAAAACTCGATGCAAAAGAGCATTTTCCACAAGCGCTCGTTCTCTCTCCTACCAGAGAATTAGCGATGCAGGTCGCTGAACAGCTCAAAAAGTTTGGCGCTGCTAAAAAGCTTCAAGTGGCTGTTATTTATGGTGGTTCTAGCTACCGTACTCAAATTGCTCAGCTAAAAAAAGGGGCTCAAATTGTGGTGGCGACTCCTGGTCGTCTCGTCGATCTTCTTGAGCAAGACCTCTTGAGTCTAACTAAAGTCAAAATGATGATTCTTGACGAAGCCGACGAAATGCTTTCGATGGGTTTTCAGGAAAGTTTAAATTTCATCTTATCGGCGACTCACCCTGAAGATATGGATGATCAGTCGGTTCGTGCGTCTTGCCAAACCTGGCTTTTTAGCGCGACGATGAGCCCTTCGGTTCGCCAGTTGACTAAACGGTATCTTGAAAAACCATTCTTTATTGAAGTAAGCACGGGACGAGGGCTCTCTCC
>JBEGVH010000013.1:0-74555 GCA_041178425.1 Pseudomonadota bacterium
GAGAGGACCGGGATGGACGAACCTCTGGTGTTTCTGTTGTCGCGCCAGCGGCAATGCAGAGTAGCTATGTTCGGAATGGATAACCGCTGAAAGCATCTAAGCGGGAAGCCAACTACAAGACGAGTTTTCCCTGGACTTCGGTCCCTAAAGATTCCTTGGAGACTACAAGGTTGATAGGTGGCGGGTGTAAGTACAGTAATGTATTCAGCCGAGCCATACTAATAGATCGTGAGGCTTTATTAAATTTTTTAAGATGGAATTAATTACTTGCTAAAAATCTCTAGAGTTAAACTTTTCAATTGTTTTAAATTTTGCTGGTGCCTTTAGCAGAGAGGCCACACCTGATCCCATTTCGAACTCAGCAGTTAAGCTCTCTTGCGGCGATGGTATTGCATGGTATTCCATGTGGGAGAGTAGCACGGTGCCAGCTTCTTTTTTTAAACCGCCTAAGAAATTAGGCGGTTTTTTTTTGCCTTAGGGTCTGTAAATTCTCACTATTTCCCATATTTTGTTATCAGTATGTCTGTTGTAGAGTTCAAATTGTATCATGAGTCTTGTGTCGGCGCGTTCTGGATTTTCAGCGATTAGAATGGTTTGGAGCCGATAGAGTCCTGTTTTTTTGGTTGCGATATTTGTTTTAGCTAGATTTTCCCACTTAGTTGTTTGTGGTGATGTTGAAATCACTGTTTCTTCATATAAATCATTCATTTCTGCTGGGAGAGCTTTTTGTTTTGATAAATCCAAGAGATCATTTTGGATATCCGCTGTAAGTTTGTGTACCTCGGGCTGTACTGAGGATTGGTCAAAGTGGGCGTTCTCAATTTGGAGGCCAATGATTATGGCTCCGAGGCCCAGTAGAACTGCTCCGGTGGTAAGTATTTTTTTCATTTTTCCCTCTATAGATAAATGGATTTTCTTGATTGTACTTCTGCGGTGAGTGCGATTTGCATTTTCTCTTGAATATCAGCCGTTATTTCATGGACGAGATCGTTGTTATTCGCCGCCTCGGCCTTATAAGGGAGATAGATGGGTGGAAGAAAAATTATTTTCCACTTTGAAGGTAAGGGCAGAAAGTTAATGGGTAGGGGTAATATTAGTTTTTTCAGGAGAAATGGTAGCTTTATAGAGGCTAGATTTAGTTGGCTCTCTTCTGCTCCGACTATTAGCGTTGGAATAATTGGGGACTGTGTCTCTATTGCCCATCGCACAAATCCTCTTTTAAACTCCTGAAGCTGATATTTTTTCGAAGAGGGTTTGAAGTTTCCCTTTTCGCCTTCTGGAAATAAAATGACTAGCTCTCCATCGTGTAAGAGCTTCACGCCATTGTCCGTATTAGCTTCAATAAAACCTAGGCGTTTTGCTGGAATGGCGGTCGCTTCTGAGATGAACCAGAAGAAGTGAGTCATAACTTTTGGTAGCCGATTGGTTTTAGTTGCGACTTCGTGAGTCAATATTATTGCGTCGAGGCCTGCAAATCCGGAGTGATTGGGTATGATTATAGCTGGTCCGTCTTTTGGAAGGTTTTCAAGACCCTTAGTTTTTAGGCGGAAGTAGTTTTTGAAGAGCTTAACTAAACTATCTTTAATTAAGGGGTTTAGTACAATTTTACTTAGTATTTCTGCGGACTTCTCACTTAAACTTGTTTTTTCTTCCATTGATTAAACCCGTCTAATCCTTCTTAAAATAAAAATCGGTGACCACTAAAGTTATTATGTTCAATGATTGGTATTGGGTTAAGTAAATTTAGTGAAATTCGGCAATGTATTTGGCGTAAATAGTTTTTATGGAAGGGACTAGATGTGAGAAAGTTTATTTTGTCCATTGATCAGGGAACAACTGGGTCGACTGCCGCTTTAGTTGATCATCATGGAGTTTGGCTGAATGCTGTTAGTGTCGATTTTGCACAGATTTTTCCAAAGCCGGGTTGGGTGGAACATGATCCTGAGGATATTTGGAGCTCCGTAAAACTTGCAGTTAAGAAGCTAGTAAAGAAAACTAGGGTACCCCTAAGCGATATTTTGAGTATTGGAATTACAAATCAAAGAGAGACTGTTGTTTTGTGGGATTCTGATACAGGGAAACCAGTGTACAATGCTTTGGTTTGGCAATGTAGAAGAACTACGAATATTTGTGAGAAAATGAAAAATAAGGGCTTTTCAAAGATAATTAAAGAGAAGACGGGTTTGGTGTTAGATCCCTATTTTTCAGCTTCAAAGGTGCTTTGGATTCTTGAAAACGTTCCCAGAGCTAAACAACTTTTGAAGAGTGGAAAATTGAGAATTGGAACCGTCGACTCCTTTCTTTTGTGGCGTTTGACGGGTGGCAAAAGTCATAAGACCGAAGTGAGTAATGCATCCAGAACGATGCTCATGAATTTAAATACTTTAGATTGGGATCCTTATTTACTTAAATTATTTCGGATTCCCAGAGCTTCACTACCGGAGATTCATTCAAGTGATGCTATGTTTGGAAAAACCAACGGGCTTGATTTTTTACCAGACGGAATTTCCATAGCGGGAATACTTGGAGATCAACAAGCGGCACTTTTTGGTCAGGCATGTTTTAAGCCTGGTGCTATCAAATGCACATTTGGCACTGGTTCTTTCATTCTCATGAACACGGGGAACAAAATATTATCTTCTAACTATGGAATGCTAACGACGGTAGCTTGGAAAATTGGTTCCAGAGTTTCCTATGCGATCGAGGGTGGAGCTTTTGTTTGCGGAGCTGCGGTTCAATGGCTTAGAGATGGTCTTGGTATAATATCCAAATCAGAAGAGGTTGAGCGCTTAGCTAAAGAAGTGAACTCTTCCGATGGCGTAGAGTTTGTACCGGCTCTAACAGGTCTAGGTGCCCCCTATTGGAATGCAGAGGCTCGTGGAGTTATTTCTGGAATTACAAGAGGAACGACTAGGGGGCATATAGCACGAGCAACTCTCGAGGCTATGGCTCTTCAGAACGTAGATTTGATAACATCTATGGAAAAAGACCTAGGTAGAAGAATAAAAGCGATCAATGTTGATGGTGGAGCTACTGCCAATAATCTTCTGATGCAGATTCAATCAGATTATTTGGGAAAGAAAGTAATTAGGCCTCGAATTATAGAAACAACCGCTTATGGAGCTGCTCTCGTAGCAGGATTAGGGATTGGCTTATGGAGTGGTCCCGAAGAACTTGTAAGTAAATGGAATTCTGATCGTGAGTTTTCATCTAAAATTTCTAAAAAAGAGCGTGAAAAGAGAATCTCGAGTTGGAAAAAAGCGATTGAGCGGACGATTTTCTAGCCTCAGATCTTAAATATGAAGAAATCGGGGACTGGGAGTATCGTTACAAGAACAGATATCCAAGTCCCCTCGAATTCAACTTTTCTGCTTCAGCGGCAACGCTTCCATTGTAAACGATAGATTAATCCAGAAGTAATATCGGCGCTATCTACTGTTCCCATCGTCTGTTCAAAATTAGCATTTGTTTTGGCCATCATCGAAGTATTGACTCTTAGATTCACACTTGCACCGCATGGGGCCCAAACCAGTGTGTTTGCTCGAATCATATCGGTCAGACTGTAATTATCATTGATTGGGCCTAAAAATGTTTTTGATAATCGCGGACCACGCGAGCCAGCCCAGAAGTACTCGGCATCAAATCTTGTGCTCGCACCCCTTGGAACGGCATTGAAACCTCTATAGTCCACTTGAAAAACACTCACACTATAACCCTGCGGAACTTGAACAGGGATGGTGATGTTACAGGCCTTTCGATCTACTGACCGATTCGTTGTGTAGCCGGCCTCCGTAACATAGCTATCAAAGAGAATGCTAACAGCGGAGTCATCCGGGCTGACATTGACACTCGCTGATCCAGCTGGGCAACCGGTCCCACCATATGATGGCGCTCCCAAACGAAGTTGGCTAGCATGAGCAGAAAGAGAAATTGCAGAAAAGTAACCAACCAATAGAAATAGAACAAGTTTACCCATAAGAACCCCCCAGTATAGTAAATCGTTGTTAGGATTTTTTAGATCCTAGTGTCATTTCGAACACAGAAGGTTTTAAAAGCAATTGATAGGCCAAACAAATGAGAGTCATTATGGCACCGACGTAAAAAATAAAGAGCGCTTAAAATATTTTTAACGAATCATGATAAAAAATAAAACCCCGTCAGGGCGGATCCAAACGTACTAAACAGTCAATAAAAAATCTGGTTCTAAACTCTTGAACTAAACAACGATGACAACATTAAGAAAAGGCTATTCGTATGTCTGTCTGACTAATTTTAGATTTGAGCAAGTATAAAGACATCAGTGGAAAAAGGGAATTTTTCAGTCATGGAAACCAATAAACTAAATCGAGACTCGAAGATTACAGCCACCTCGTAATTTTAAATGTTTTATTAAGTTGATTGAGAATCTAATCATATTAGGATCTAGCTTGAATGCTTGTTCGAACATCACCAGAATTCCTTCAAATAGAAAGCATAGCTAAGAATTCAGTGGTCCATTGAAATTATGGCCAAAGCCTAGGTTGGTGGAATTAGAAATGCCCAAAGTTTAATTCTATGTAAGCGCTTAATCAGGGAACTGACTTTGGGCTTATTTTACAAATCCTGTACTCAGCGCCATTGTTTTTTTCTGGTAAAGTAGAAAAAAAAAGTTTATCGGGTATCGATGGGTCAACAATTTAACGACGGAGTTCATATGAAGATTTTCATTCTACTTGGGTTTTTGGTTTCTAGTTTTGCTTTTGCATCGGACAACGCTGCTGGAGAAAAACTTTTCGTAACGAATTGCTCTATGTGCCATGGGGTTGATGGTAAAGGTCAGACAGATACTGGTAAGGCACTTAAAGCAAGAAATTTTGTAACCGATGATTTCAAACAAGTAAAAGATAAGAAAAAAGGTCCAACAGAAGAAGATATCATGAATACGCTCAAAACGGGAGTTCCTGGAACAGGAATGGCTCCCTTCGCCCATTTGCCAGAGTCCGATCGAAAAGCTCTAGCAAAATACGTTCTGACTCTACGAAAAGCCGGAAAAAAATAATCTGAAAATCAAACTATATGTATTGAGAAGCCCATGTCGCGAAAGCGGCCTGGGCTTTTTTTATTTGAGTAGACTTACGTATACTTTTATCTGCGATTTTTTCCTCTAAAGGAGGAAAAAGACCCATGTTAATATTTGTGGGCTGAAAATGTTTAATTTTTGTTTCGTCTGTAATCGCATTGATGAGTGAGCCAAAAGCGGATTCCCGAGGAGGGAGTTCCCAAGCTAAGCCCTTTATTTTTGCTACCAGAGATTTAGCAATGAGTAACCCAATAGAAGTTGATTCAAAATAGCCCTCTACTCCTGTAATTTGGCCAGCAAAAAAAAGATCTGCGTCCCACTTGGATGAAAGATTTAAGTTTAGAAGTTTGGGCGTGTTTATAAAAAGATTTCGGTGAATGCTGCCCAATTTTAAAAATTCAGCGTTCTGGAGTCCCGGGATCATTCTAAAAACCTCTTTCTGATCACCGTAGGCCATGCGTGTCTGGAAACCGACGATGTTGTATGCGGTTCCCTCCTTGTTATCTTGGCGAAGTTGGACTGCAGCAAAAGGGTACCGCCCGGTGCGAGGATCAGTGAGGCCAACTGGCTTCATAGGACCAAACCTAAGGGTTTGATCGCCTCTATCTACCATGACCTCAATCGGCATGCAGGATTCAAAAAATGGAGTTTCTTCGAAATGTTTGGGCTCAATTTTTCGAGCCGCCTTAATTGCACTGATGAAAGCGAAATATTCTTCCTTATTGAGTGGGCAATTATAGTAATCAGGGCTGCCTTTGTCGTAGCGATCGGCCTTCCAGGCGATAGAAGTATCAATGCTATCGGCATCAATAATTGGAGCGATGGCATCAAAAAAATAGAGAAACTCCCCCCCAAAGTGATCTTGTAAGGATCGTGCTAAGGATTCATGGGTAAGGGGGCCAGTAGCTATTACACAAGGGCGCGGAACTTCACCGAGTGAATGAATTGGAGACCGTCTGACCTCGATGAGAGGATGATCTTCAATCCATTTAGTAATAGTTTTGGCAAATACCTCTCGATCAATCCCCAACGCTTGTCCTGCAGGTACTTGCGCCAAATGGGCCGCCTTTAGGACAAAGGAATTTAGTCGTTGTGCCTCCCATTTTAGCTGCCCCGGTGCGGAGATTTCTGCCATCGATCCGAAAGAGTTTGAACAAACGATTTCGGCAAAGTTAGAAGTGCGGTGAGCTGGAGTGATCACCTCGTCACGCATTTCATAGAGAACCACGGAAATACCGCTATTTGCTAACTGTAGGGCGCACTCGCTGCCCGCTAAACCGCCACCAACAACCGTTACAACCATTTTTTCATTTTTTAACATGGTCATGGCCTACCGAATAAAAGACTGCCTGTCAAAGGAAGGGCTGTTATAGATATGTGAGTTAATATGGGGATGGTAAGCAATGGAATTTAAACCTAAAAGAAAAGGCAATGGTAAGCTCAGCAGTAGTTCTGCCATTATTCAGTCCCTTTTTGAAGGCAAACAGAGCCCCCTTTCGGAACAGTTCGTACGTTGGAAAATCTGGTACTCTTGGACTGATTATGTGGGGCCGACGATGGCAAATTGTTGCCTGCCTGTTGGCTATGATCGAGGGACGCTCTTTGTTTGGGTTAAGAACTCAACATGGATGCATCATTTACAATTCTTGAAAGAGACCCTTCAGGAGCAAGTTAATACTCGCTTGGGTCACAATTATGTTAAGAGGATTCGTCTCACGCTTGACCGTAATGAAGCTCCTAATGCATCGGATCCTGAATGGCAGGCTTTTATTGATAATATTCTGAATGGCGAAAAAAATAAAATAGATCCCTGAGAGCTTTTTGTAGGAATGGCTTTATTAGAATTCAAAATATCTAAGACTCAATGGTTTCTTTTTTCTTTAACTGCAATTGTATTTGTTCTGGCGAAACGCGAACTTCATCACCCTTTTTATCAATTGGTTCTTCGATAACAAGTATGTCTCCGCGATGAAGTTCCACGGGAGTATGAGATTTTTTTATGAAAGTTAAAAACTCGCGATGGGGTCCTCGGCAAATAAGCTGTCTCGACTTCCCCTTCTCATTGAGAAAATCTCCTACCACTCGGATTAATGACTTTGCAGGAGCTATTTGATTTTCGTTCCCTTTTTTTCTGAGAGCGAGGTAACTTAGTGTGAGCGTGGAGTTGGAGAATGGTAGATAATCTTCAATTTCAATCATCCACCCAGGACGATTAAAAAATAATCTATCATGGCACCAATCTCTTTTAGATTCTCTGAGGAGTGGGCAATCTTCTTGATGGGTGCAAGGGGCTACCACTTCAAAGTTTCTTTGTAGGGCAGCCTCTCTCAATTCTAAAAGTCGTCTCCCATCGTCTCTTGTCGATGGTTCAATGATGATCATTTTGTCCGCTGTCCAAATCCATTGGGGAAGCTGAGCTAATTCGGTGAGTGAATAAGACATGACATTAAGGGTTTGCGGCGCCAAGGTGCGGGGAGTTTGGGTTAGCCAATGAGGAGAGGGCATCGTCTTATTGGCGAGCATTCGTTGAGTTAAGGTTTCTCTGGGAAACAGGCCTTTTTCAGACAACTGACAACTGAGGATTGAGTTATGCGTATTGATTGAATGATGGAAAGCTTCGAGACTGGGACCTAATCCAACTCCGAACTCATTCCAATGTAAAGGTTGGGT
Organism: Pseudomonadota bacterium; assembly: GCA_041178425.1. Classification (GTDB taxonomy): domain Bacteria; phylum Bdellovibrionota; class Bdellovibrionia; order Bdellovibrionales; family Bdellovibrionaceae; genus CAUJGP01. The sequence continues at coordinate 7,730 of JBEGVH010000013.1, forward strand.
GAAAAATTGAAGCCGATGGAGTTCTTCAAAAACCCTTAAGTTTCTGATAAAGTTCAAAGGGAAATAGTAAGCCAATTGAGCCTGCTGACACCAAAGCTCATTCCAAGGCGTAGATCCCTCAGGTTGTTCAATGTAAAAATCAGCCATTTTTTTAATAGACTGAGCGAGAATCTTTGGTTGATTAATTGATGTTCCGATTCGGTTTAGTTGTTCTTCAATCCATTCAACAAGGTTTGTGGGGAGTGAGTAGCTTTTCATTTTAATTTAATGTGCTCAATGATTTGATCAACGGTTATTTTGTTTAAACAATAGTAATAGGAACAAGTTTTGCCTAAGCATTTCATTTTAGCGGGGCAACTTACCTGGGGGATAATGGCAATAGTTTTGGGACCGCGAGGACCCCACCTCGTTGGAGTTTGAACTTTAATTGGACTGTATATTCCAATAGTTTTAACACCTGTGCTTGCTGCAAGATGAATAACGCCAGTGGAAGGGGCGATCACAGCCTCGCTTTCAGAAAGGACTTTAATTAAAGCTGCTAAATCTAAATCGCCAACGAGCCAACGAAGTCTTTTCAAAGATTTCAAGGCAGGCTCAATTTCACTCAGTATGGGTAAATCACTTCGTGTTCCTGTGATTACAACATCATGATCTAGTTGAATTATTAGTTTTTCAGCTAACTTTAAATAGTCTGCCATTCGCCAATTGAGAGCGGAGCCAGCCATACCTGGATGGATGACAAAATAGGGTTTGGTTAGCTCCGGTGGCATTGGACTTGTACTCTGTAAATTTAGGAGGGGAGTATTTTGAATTCCATTTCGGTTCCCTGTTATAGCCCAATTGACAAGCTCCCAATTGTAGTCTGACTCATGTTTTTCTGAGCGACTTCTTTTTTGCTTGAGGGTTTGATTGAAAAATAACAACTGAAACCATCGACTACGCGGGCTATACCGGTTTTGGATGCCAGCAAAGTAACAGGCCGCTGCGACCCACCATGGTGCATAGAATAGAATTACTTGATCGAACTGTTTTGATTTCAATTTAGAGACTAGAAGCCAAAATTTTGACCAAGAAAATGTGGTGCTCTCACTCCAGAAATTTCGTTTAGGTTGTGCGCATTCAAGAACTGGCTCTAAGCCAGATGAAATGAGCCATTGAATCGAAAAATGCTCCTTGAGAAACGAGGGATGCTGATCGACGGGGAGAGTGCAAACCAAGTCTCCCAGTCGATCCATTCGAATCAATAGTACATTCACAATTAATTCCCTTTGTCTTGATAGGATTCAATCGGAAGACAACTGCAAACGACATTTTTGTCGCCATAAACATTATCTACTCGGCGGACCGATGGCCAAAATTTATTTTTGCGAATCCACGGAAGCGGGAATGCCGCTTTTTCTCGTGAATATTTGTGATTCCACTCCGAGCTCGTCAACATGTCCAAAGTGTGAGGAGATTGTAGTAGTGGATTATCAACTGCATCCATGAGGCCCGTTGCAACCTCATCTATTTCTTTACGAATACTAATCATTGCCTCAATAAAACGATCGAGTTCTTGCTTTGACTCACTTTCAGTTGGTTCTATCATTAAAGTTCCAGCAACGGGCCAAGACATCGTCGGAGCATGAAATCCATAATCCATGAGTCGCTTAGCTACATCTGTAACATCAATGCCAGATTGTTTTTTCATTTCACGGAGATCAATAATACATTCGTGGGCAACAAATCCATTTCGCCCCTTATATAAAATCGGATAGTGGCCTTCGAGTTTTTTTGCAATATAGTTGGCATTCAAAATGGCAACTAAACTCGCTTTTTTAAGCCCCTCATTGCCCATCATAGTGATATAGCTCCAAGAAATCGGAAGAATACTTGCCGAACCCCACGGGGCAGATGTTGTGCTGCTTGTGCCCGTGTTTGGACCAGAGGCTGGGACCATTTTCATTTGCGGCAAATAAGGCTGAAGGTGAGCTTTAACTCCGATCGGACCGACACCAGGGCCGCCACCCCCGTGAGGAATTGCAAAGGTCTTATGTAGATTCATATGAGCGACATCGGGACCGAACTCTCCAGGTCTACAAAGGCCTACGAGGGCATTTAGATTTGCGCCATCCATATAAACTTGCCCACCCTGATGGTGAATGATCTGACAAATTTCAAGAATATTTTCTTCAAACACACCGTGAGTTGATGGATAAGTGATCATCAGGGCAGCCAAGTTTGAAGAATGCTCCGTCGCCTTTTTTTGTAGGTCTAAAACATCAACGTTGCCCTGAGAATCACATTGAACCACGACAACTTTCATTCCTGCCATGACGGCGCTCGCGGGATTTGTTCCATGGGCAGAACTTGGTATTAAACAGATGTTACGATGACCTTCTCCTCGGCTTTCATGATACTTGCGTATGACCAACAAGCCGGCGTACTCCCCCTGTGAGCCAGCGTTTGGCTGTAAACTTACTCCAGAAAAGCCAGTGATTTCACTTAGTTTGTTTTCGAGATCTTTCATTAGCTCAAGATATCCACTCACCTGCTCCAATGGCGCAAAGGGGTGAATGCCATTCACCTCGCTCCACGAAACTGGGATTAGTTCAGCTGTAGCATTGAGCTTCATTGTGCACGAGCCGAGTGGTATCATTGAGAACGTTAGAGAAAGATCTTTGTTTTGTAGAAAATGGATGTATCTTAAAATTTCTGTTTCTGAATGATGGGAATTAAAAACAGGGTGTGTAAGATAGTCTGATGTTCTGATCAATTGAGGTGGTACATTTAGACTAGCTTTATTTAAAGGCTCAAGGTCTAGTTCAATAGGTTCATTCTTATTAAAGCATTGAATCAACGTTTGAATTATCTCAACGCTCGTTGTTTCGTTTATTGAAATGCCGACTTTATTTTTTTGAGGATAAAGGCGTAGGTTGATCTTGTGCTTTGTTGTGTTTTGAACAACTTCTTCGAAGGCTTGGCTAGAAAGCGGGACTGTGAGTGTATCAAAGAAGCTTTCAGACGTGGAGATACCCAGATTGTTGAGACCCAATTTCACAACTTGAGTCAGCGCATGAATACGAGCGGCAATATCTTTCAGACCTTGCGGTCCATGGTAGACGGCATACATTGAGGCCATATTTGCCAATAGTACTTGGGCGGTGCAGATATTGCTTGTCGCCTTCTCGCGTCTAATATGTTGTTCTCTAGTTTGTAGAGCTAGTCGAAGCGCGGGCTTTTGGTCAGCATCGATAGACACGCCAATAAGTCGGCCGGGTAATTGGCGCTTATGCTTATCTGTAGTTGCCAAAAAGGCTGCGTGCGGGCCACCAAATCCAAGCGGAACTCCAAAGCGCTGACTGTTTCCCGTTACTATGTCGGCCCCCCATTCTCCCGGAGGACGAAGCAGTGTAAGAGACAGCAGATCCACGTTTGCAATTACTATAGCATTGTGCTCGTGGGCCTTTTTTGCGAGAGCAGTATAATCGACCACTTCCCCATCGGAATGTGGGTATTGAATTAAAACTGCAAAAACATCCTGGGTAAAGTCAAATTTGTTGGCATCCCCGAAAAGCAACTCAATCCCCATAGCCTCAGATCGGGTCTGCATAACTTCCAAAACGTGTGGGTGGCAAGAGGACGAAACGAACATTTTCTGAGATTTAGACTTGGTATTAATATTCTGAGCCATGACCATGGCTTCAGCAGCGGCAGTCCCTTCATCTAAAAGAGAGGCGTTGGAGATCTCCATGCCAGTGAGGTCTTTTATCATCGTCTGAAAGTTAAGAAGTGCCTCCATTCGGCCCTGAGAAATTTCGGCTTGGTAGGGGGTATAGGCAGTGTACCATGCTGGATTTTCCAGAATATTTCTCAAGATCACTGGTGGAGTAAAGGTATCGTGGTAGCCCATTCCGATCATAGAATGGTAAACTCGGTTCTTTGACATTATGGACTTGATTTGCTTTAGCGTTTCAAATTCGTCTTGAGGCACGAATGAAAGCTCGTGGTTTGATAGAATTGATTTTGGAATGGTTTTTTGAGCGAGATCCGCCAGGCTCGAGCATGAAATTGCCTCAAGCATTGTTTGAAGTTCGTTATCTCGCGGACCAATGTGACGACGGATAAAGTCTTTTGCTTTTTGCATTTCAGTGATTGCCATAACCTCTCCCTTTTTTGGAGCCCACGTTGTAACATGCTGAAATTTGTATAGCAAAAGATCTCGAAAAAAATGCTTTTTTCAAATTGAATTTTTTGAAGGAACTAAGCAAGTCAGTAAAAAATTGGCCCTAAAAGAATAAAGGGCCTTCTATAAATATCGAATTATACAAGATTAGACTTTCGTAGCCTTTTTACGATTTTTGGTGCTCTTACGTTTTGGAGAGGCGCTCTTTTTTGTGCCCATCTTCTGGGCAGTTGCTTTCTTCTTTACCTCAGCTTTTTGCTTTAGGGCGATCGCTTTGTATTGGGCGATTGTCTTTTCAACGCTAGATGCAGATTTCTTGATTGATTTTAAAGTTCGCTTGAATTCCTGATCCAATTGCTTTTGAGCTAGCGTCAATTTCTTCAAGACATCTTGATAGTTTTTTTCAGCAAGAATCCAGTTGTCTTGGCCAATGGTTTCTTTAATTTTTGCCAATTCTGAATTAAATTTTTTCTGTATATCAGATTTAAAAGTCGTCCATCGTGGGTGACTATTAAGTTCATTGAGAAAATTATTAACTGTTGTTTGCATATTTTATCCCTCCCCTAAGATGATAGTGGCTAGCACAGTAATTGACCAAGCGCAACTAGGTGATTTGCTGAGGGATCAAAAAGCCAATGAAAGCCCCGTGAAAGCTTTTAGGACCAAAAACGCAGGAAAAATAAGAGGCGCCCAAGGACCCTGTACCACCAAGGTTTTCTATCAATCCAATCAGAGGTAATTTCTGTGCACTCTCTAAGATCGTCTATGAAGCTTTGTTCTAGTTGTAGTTTCGTTTCAGCATTGGACAAAAGCACTTCAACTTCCAAATCGTGCAGGAAGCTACGATGGTTAAAATTCGTAGAGCCAATAGTATGTATGTCATCTACGACAAGTACTTTTTTGTGTAAGAATCTATTTTGGTATTCGAAAATACGAATTCCGTGCCGAACGAGTTGTCCTAGAAGTGCAAATGTTAAGATCTTAACTATTGGTTGGTCGTTCTTTTCAGGAATAATGACTTTAATTTCAATTCTTCTTTTAGCCGCATGATAAAGAGCTCTAAGGAGGGAGCGTTCAGGAACGAAGTAAGGGGTTTGGATCCAAATACGTTCCTTTGCTCTTTTTAGCCGGCGTTTCTGAATAAAAGTTGTTCGTCTTCGTCTGAAAAAAGAATCATTGAGAAGAATAAGTGATGAGCTAGGAGGAGGTGCAAAACGGAGCCATCGCCTATGAAAAAATGCTTTGTCAAAAGCATGGCTCAGGATGTTTACTGCGCGGCCAGTAAATCTCGCGCCGATATCTCCCCATGCATTTTTACCATAGACCTCTTTTAGGTGCACATCCGTTACATTTAGGCTACTTACCCAAGCTACTTTTTTGTCGATGATGACAACTTTGCGATGAAATCCTCGATTAATTCCTTTGAGGCGATACCAAAGTTTTCCAAGTAGAGATTGAGGTTCTCCTCGACTATGTCGAACATGCCGCCAAGGGAGAGCTCGGTAGAGGCGAATTCGAACTCCTGCAGATTCCAGTTGTGAGCCAATCGAATTCCAAAATAGGGGGGATCCCCAGCCATCGGCGATAATTCGAACAGAAACGCCGCGGGCGCGGGCCGCACGAAAAGTTTCGAGAAGTCGTTGAGCAAACAGACCATCTTCGAACGTGAAGACTTCCATGTCGATGGATCTCTTTGCCCCATTCATATCTTGGATTAAATCGCGAACTAAGTCGTCATTATCCAGGTATAATTTTTCAGAGTTCCACCGCGAAAAGCTCATAGCTTGAGAAATGTATCGTAGTGCTGGTATGAGTGTCAAAAGTTAGGGGAGTAAACAGGCAGTATTTCCCGGGGCGCTGGCAATTGGATACCTATTCGAGGAGTTTCGATGAAGTTAAAAAATCCTGATTTAGACCATAAGCTAAGATTAGAGTTTCTCTCCGATTGGAAAGAGCTTTATCCAGAATTGAGTAAACAGGGCCTAGGAGGAATGATTATTTTTCGTGGTGGGCAGGTCTACCTTGAACGTGACGGTGAATACAAAATTCAGTTGTGTGGGCTCAGTTCTGCCTCAATATTGGGCTTGGATGAAGGGAAGTTCTCCCCAAACCAGGTTTTAATTTCAGGTGATTGGGTGGAGTGCAGAGGTGAGCAAATTGGAAACCAATTGCTCTTAGCAGAGATTATTCTACTGAGTCCCAATCTTTACGATAATGGACATTGTGCCGAGGTGCCTGAAATGGTGAAGCTTTGGGCTTCATTTTTGCTTGAGGTGAATCAATTTTTTGTTCGAGAGGGTTTTGTCCATTTGAATACTCCTACCTTGGTTGCATGCCCGGGCACTGAGCCCTTTCTGGAGCCATTTGTAACCGAATTAAAAGTCGGGTCAAAGACTCAAAAACTTTATCTTCCAACCAGTCCAGAATTACATTTGAAAAAGTGCCTCGCGAAGGGGTGGGACAAAATTTATGAAATTCGCCCCTGTTTTCGAAATGGCGAGATTTCTCCAATTCATCAGCCAGAATTTTTCATGTTGGAGTGGTATAGGGCATTTGCTGGCACTGAGAAAATTCAAGAAGATCTCAAGCGATTAGTGGTGTCAATTGATCCAAAGTTCACGCACCTAAATTGGGTTCACAAAAGCATGGCTGAATTATTTAGGGACTATTTAGATTTTGAACTTCACCCTTGGACCACAATGACCGATCTGACTGAGTTAGCTTGCTCTCATGGTGTGGATGTATCTAGGGCAGCTGATTTTGATGAGGTCTTTTTTTTCATTTTTGTGGAGAAAATTGAGCCTCAGCTGAAGAATTATGATTGTCTTTTTTTACATAGTTATCCTCCAAGTCAGGCGGCATTGGCGCGATTGAACTCCGAGGGCTGGGGGGACCGATTCGAATTTTATATTCGAGGGATGGAAGTTGCTAATGCATTTAATGAGCTCAATAATCCGAGGATACAGCGGCTAAGGTCTAGCGAAGATCTTGCAAAAAAGAAGCTGCATGGTCGATCGCCAATAGACCTGGATGAAGAATTTTTTGTTCATCTTGAAAAGGGTATGCCGCCATCTTGTGGTATCGCCCTCGGCCTTGAACGATTATTTATGGGTATTAAAAATATCGAAAAGATCGAGTGTTTTCGTTTGTTTTATGCCAAAAATTAAATTTATTTAATAAACGAGTCTGACTATTCCCCTCAGTAGTTGGGGCGTCATGACTCTCGCAATTGGAAAAAGTTGTAGCTAGCAACTAAGTCCTATTTAACAGCGTTAACTTCATCAATGGAGGTTTTCGCGACCATGGCGAGTTGGATGCTGCCTTCGAATGCTCTAAGTGTTCAAGTAAAACAAGAAAATTTCCAATTTCAGACGACGGCTGAATTAGAGCCATTGATAGGAAGCCTCGGTCAGGAGAGAGCTCTGCATGCTTTGCAGGTCGCTGCAGAGATTGATTCCTGGGATTACAATGTTTTTGTTATCGGTGAAACCGGATTAGGAAAACATGAGGTTGTCCGAAGTTTTCTCGAAGACCAAATAGCTCACAGAGTGATTTCTGGGGATTGGATCTACGTTTACAACTTTATAAATCCAGATCAGCCAACCGCGATTATGCTTCCCCCTGGTAATGCCAGAGGCTTTCAGAGGCAGATGGCTCAATTCATCGACGATTTGAGGACAACTATTCCATCACTTTATGAGAGCGAAAGGTACCGCAACAGAAGAGATAGTTTAATTAAAGAGTTCAAAGATTTGCAAGATCGAGCCATTTCCGATTTGCAAGATCGGGCTAAAAAATTAAATGTTTATCTATTAAACTTGCGCGGGAACTTGATCTTTGCGCAGGGAGATAAATCTGGGAATTTAATTGATGACGACGCTCTTTCAAAGATGTCAGAAGAGGAGCAGAAAGAGATCAGCACCAGGTTATTTCATTTTAATGAGGAATTGCTTGCGGTAGTGAGTCAGTTTCCAATTTTAGAGCGTCAGCTCAGAAATAATCTAAAAGAGTTTAGTCACGAAATGATAGCCGTCGAGGTTGAGACTCTTTCTAAGGATTTAAGAGAATGCTACAGTGATCATCCCAAAATTAAAAATTATCTGGCTGAGTTGACAAAAGATATTATCGAAAATGCGAGATATTTTAGGCGTGGCCAGGAGGAGCAAGTTGAAATTTTTGAGCGGTTTGCATCGCCCTTAAAAAGATATCAAATAAATATTATGATAGAACAATCAACTAGTTCGAGAGGGCCAGTCATCTACGAGGATAACCCAACCTTTATGAACCTCGTTGGGCAAATTGAACATGTTTCTCATATGGGAGCTTTGGTCACGGATTTCAGTTTAATAAAAGCAGGAGCACTTCATCGGGCTAGCGGTGGATTTTTGATGTTAGATGCAAATAAGCTACTGACATCCGCTTATGCCTGGGAGGGTTTAAAGCGTTCGTTGAAGGCACAGAGAATTAGCATTGAATCTCTTGGGCAAGTTTATAATCTGATTTCTACAGTTTCAGTCCGCCCTGAAGCCATTCCCCTTAATTGCAGAATCTTAGTTTTTGGAGACCGAGAAACTTTTCAGTTGCTGACAAGATTTGATCCAGAGTTTGCGACATTATTTAAAATAGTCACTGAATTTAATAATGTGATGAAAAGAACAGAACAAAATGAGTTCTATTTCATGCGCTTTATTGCAATGGAAATAAAGCGAAAAGAAATGCGTCCACTAGAGCTTAGTGGAGCCGTGCAAGTTTTAAAATATGCGATTAGGTGGGCTGAGGATACTGATCGAATCTCTTTAGATATTGAAAAAATTGTGAATCTATTAAAGGAAGCCAATTACTTCGCAAATCAATCCAGGTTAACTACTATTTCTGGGGAAATCGTACGAACGGCAATGGACGCCCAGAGAAAAAGGTTAAGTATGACCTATGAAAAAATCCTAGATGAAATGGTTCGTGGGACCGTTTTGGTGGATGTCGAAGGTTGGGTTGTGGGACAGGTGAATGGGTTATCAATTTTTGAAGTCGGAAACTTGCTGTTTGGGAGAGTAAACCGAATTACCTCCGCTGTTAGTATGGGTGAAGGCCATGTTATCGACATAGAGAGGGAGACTAAGCTCGGTGGATCTATTCATTCAAAAGGAGTTTTAATCCTGGCTGGGTTTTTGCGCTCCTTTTACGCCTCAGATGTGCCCCTCGCCATTTCTGCGAGTCTTGTTTTTGAGCAATCCTATGGATCGGTTGAGGGTGATAGTGCCTCCTTGGCTGAGCTGTGTGCGCTGCTTTCATCCCTTTCGCAGTTTTCGGTTCGACAGTCGTTTGCAGTTACGGGATCTATCAATCAGCACGGAGAGGTGCAGGCCGTTGGGGCTATTAACGAAAAAATTGAGGGCTTTTTTGATTTATGTTTGCAGCGAGGATTATCTAGCGAACAAGGAATGATTATTCCCAGAGCAAACATCAAACATTTAGCCTTACGTGAAGATATTGTCAGCGCTGTTGAAAAGAATCTTTTTACTATCTACGCGGTGGATAGCGTACATGACTGCATGCAGTTGTTAACGGGCATGCCTTCTCCCGCTATTACGGATAAAATTGAAAGTCGTTTAAGAGGTTACTCTGCGCAGATTCAAAAAATGAGGACTCCATCCTTAAGGCAAGCGCCTTCAAATTTAGAGATAAGAGAAATGAATGCTGCAAAAAAATAAAAGGCCAACCAATTGGTTAGCCTTTTATTTTTGTATATAATTGGTGCCCCGCGAGGGACTTGAACCCCCACGCTTGCGCACTAGATCCTAAGTCTAGCGTGTCTGCCAATTTCACCAGCGGGGCAAGAGCACAGAAGCTAATTAAAAATTCTACTTAGCTTCGTTTATTAGTCTTTTATAATCAGGGGCTCGCATCAAGTTGGCAAGTTCTTTTTCAGTATCCATCTCGATACGGATTAGCCACCCGTCATTCATTGGGTCATCGTTTAACACAGAAGGGTTGTCCATCAAAGTAGTATTTACTTCAATTACAGTTCCTGACACAGGTGAGTAAAGATCACTTGCGGCTTTAACGCTTTCAATCACCCCAAAAGACTCATTTTGAGTAACTTTTGAGCCCTCTTCTGGGAGTTCAACATAAACTATTTCGCCCAAGGAGTCTTGAGCAAATTCAGTAATACCTACGGTGACGATATTCTCATCAACCTGAGCCCACTCGTGGTCTTTGGTGTAATAAAGATCTTCAGGAACGATAAATCCCATAGCAACTCCTTAAGTAGGTCTAACAAAGGGTGTTTGTACGACCTCGGCTTTCACTTTTCGCCCTCGAATTTCAACTAGGATCTCGGAGCCCAATTTTGCAAATTGAGGCCAAACATACCCGAGGCCAATTGGTTCATTTGTAGAAGGCGACAGAGTCCCACTGGTTACCTTGCCCATTTCTTGGTTGTCAAAAGAAAAGAGTGTATAGCCTTGGCGGGGTATTCCTTTTTCGATCAATTTGAATCCAACCAAAACGAGAGGTAACCCAGCCTCCTTTTGAGCAACTAGAACTTCTTTTCCGATAAAGTTTTTTAGGTTTGGTTTAATGACCCATCCTAAACCGGCGGAATAAGGATTGATGTGATCGTCAATTTCATGACCATAGAGACTATACTTCATCTCAAGTCGGAGGGTGTCTCTCGCGCCCAAGCCAATCGGCATGACACCAAAATTTTTTCCAACCTCGAGAAGGGCTTTCCAAAGATCAGCTGCAGCGGTGGCTGGGACGAATATTTCAGCCCCTTTTTCTCCGGTGTAGCCTGTTGTTGCCACCATTAGCTCGATACCGTTCCATTGGACGTATTCCCATTTAAAGGGGGCTATGTCAGACACTCTGAAATTTAAAACTTTATCGAGCAAAGGGAGAGCCTTTGGGCCTTGAACAGCAATTTGCCCCCATCGATCACTCTCATCCGTAATCTCTGCCCCTTTATTGTGCGCTTTCATCCATTCGAAATCTTTGTCTTTGTTTGAAGCATTTACACAAACGAAATACTCATAACCGGGCTGTACGCAGTACACGATAATATCATCAACAAGCCCACCTTGGTCGTTCGGTAGAAGTGAATACTGAGCCTCGCCTTTTTTTAGTTTGCTGACGTCATTTGTTGTCAGCCATTCGGTTGTCTCCAATGCTTTTTCGCCTTTGATGCGAATTTCACCCATATGGGACACGTCGAAAAGGCCAACATTGGTGCGGACATTTAAATGCTCCTCTTTTAGACCGAGGTATTGAACGGGCATTTCGAAACCTGCAAAGGGTACCATCTTAGCGCCCAAATTTACGTGCTCTTGAAAGAGGGGAGTTCTTTTTATTTCTGCCATACCAACCTATTCCTTGTGTGATAACATTTAGCGTTTTTCGGAAAAACTACAGGAATGTCAACAGTACAGTCGTTTTGGCCTAAGTCATCATTTTAATTTTCTTGATTCTCTTGATGCTTGATAGATGTTCTCAGAATAGAGCGCGTTTGCTGTGCGGCATCCTGACCGCCCAATAAGATTTTGAGTTTATTATGAACCGTTGAATCATTGATCAATGCACCGAGAGTGCCCTCGCCATTTTCAATTTTACCCAGTATTCTATCGAGTTTATTCATAACGTTTGCAACCTTCGATGGAGATCCCATACTTGACTGGCCTCTAACATCTTGGAGGAGCTTCGTCGCTTCATTTAACGCTACTGTGAGTTGAGTAAGTGCTTGTTCAGTTTGTGCGGGGATTTTGGCCATTCTGTTTTCCTGCAATAGGCTTTGGGTTATCGCATGAAGATCTTCCAGGATATCAAAAAGCGTCGTAGCTCTCTCGCCTTTTTCGCTCAACACACTAAGTAGATCCGTATTTGGGGCCGTTGGAAGAACAGATCCCTCCGCTATGGGAGCTTTGTCGACTGAACCGGGAACTATGAAAAGAAATTTGTCTCCTAATGCCCCTTGCGTTTTAATCTCTATGGTACTTCCCTCGGTTATTTTTGACCGAAACGACTCTTCAAGCTTTAGCGTTAATTCCACAATATTTTTCTGTGGAATAAAATCAATCTTATGGACATTCCCAACTTTAATTCCAGAGAGCGAAACAACGCTTCCCTCGGTCAAACCTTGGATCTGTGAAAACTGGGCCTTCAGTTCGAACTGAGGTTTAAAAAGGGCACTGCCTCCGATGAAGAAAATCGACAAGCAAATTACGATAATCCCCAAGGTGACAAAAATCCCGACTCTTTTTTTATGTTCCCTTGTCGTTTTCATTAAAAAGACTCTCCATGAATAAATTTATGCATTAAAGCATTGGGAGAATTATAAAATTCTTTAGGTGTCATTTCTTCCACAATTTCTCCTCGCAAAACAAGAGCAAGACGATCGCAGACTTCAAGTGCCACGGGCATATCGTGAGTGACTAAGATTGAAGTGACGCCTGTTCCTTTTAGACGGAGTATAAGATCCTGAATTCTCTTTGTATTGAAGGGATCTAATCCTGCGGTGGGCTCGTCATAGAGCAACACCTCCGGATTCATAATAACAGCTCTAGCGAGTCCAACTCTTTTTTGCATGCCCCCGCTGAGTTGAGATGGCATTATGTTAAAGCTATCGTAAAGACCGAACTGAGTTAAAGTTGACTGAATTCTGCTGATGATTTCGCTTTCTGAAAGGCTCGTGTGTTCCTTAAGAGCATAAGCGAGATTGTCGAAAACATTGAGCGAGTCAAATAAGGCTCCTCCTTGAAAAACGTAGGCCACTTTTTGACGTATTTTAATTAATTCTATCTCGGACAATTGGTTGATCGTTTGATCATTAACAACGACGGTTCCGGTATCAGGAGTTTCAAGCCCAATGATGCTTCTTAGAATTACGCTCTTTCCCGTACCTGAACCACCAATGAGTCCAAGGCATTCCCCTTTTCTGACGTGGAAATTAATGTCTTTGTGTACGATTTTGTTGCCAAATTTTTTTGAAAAGTTACTAACTTTTATCATGTTAGCCCCACTTTTGTATAATCCAAAAAAGTTTGGAGAGAAAAAAATCACCGATCAAAATTAATATCGATGAGGTGACGACAGCCCTCGTTGTGGCGGTTCCAACGCCCGTGGCACCATCTGTGACATTCAATCCATAATAGCAAGAAGGCAAGCTTATGAATAAGGAGAAAAAAATTGCTTTGAAAAAGCCAGTGATATAATCGGCCATTGAAAGGGTCGAAAGCGTTTTAAGTAAATAGTAATTAGGATCGAGTCCTAGTTCCGTAGAACCAATAATCAACCCTCCAGCCATTCCTACAATATTCGCAAAAGCTACGAGAATTGGAATTGATAAAAGGCATGCAATAACTCGAGGAATAACTATTTTTCTAATAGGAGATGTGCCCAATGCTTTAATTGCATCGATCTGTTGGGTAACGACCATTGAGCCAATTTCTGATGCAATGCCAGCTCCTACACGAGCTGCCATCATGAGGCTGGTAAAAACAGGGCCAATCTCTCGAATAATTGTAGCGGCCATTAACTTGGGCACGTAAAGCTTGCCCCCAAACTTTTCTAACCCTAATCCAAATTGGAGAGACATGACCATTCCGATAGAAAGAGCGGTTAGAAAAATGAGTGGCAATGAACGGATTCCTATTTGGTAAATTTGTTCGGAAATGAGATCGAAGTAATAAGGGCCCCTGCGCAAATCCGAAAAAACCTGCATTGCAAGAATTGTAACTCCACCAATAAAAATCCAGAGGGTGTCTGTCATGGTGCCCTAAAGTCTTTCTTAAACTCTTCGAAAACGACTCTGTCTTTCTCAAATTGATTACTCACACCCGAGTAAGTGAGTTGGTAAAAGCATTTATTTTTATTGAAGACGATGCCTTCCATTGAAACTTTTATTCCATCGATATGTCCTTTAAACTCTCCCTGAATAGACTCTCTGCCGTTGAAGAAAATAGTACTTTGTTTTGTGCTCTCTATGCGGTCAAAGCCCTTTGCGAGCTCTAAGATTGATTTTGTGAGTGGGCGATCAGAATGAGCGGTGCAGTCCGTAAAAAGTGCAATCACGTTTCCCGTAGTGTTGCTTTGCCAAGATTTATCGAACTCAGTGTCCTTAAAAAGAATAAAAGGTTTCTTTGGTTCCTTGAATTCAAGATCATTAGCTTTGAGTGGAGAGGGAGCACTTAAGTTAAGATGAATACAACCAAGCAACTGCAATAGGAACAGTGTGATCAAACACTGAGTGGTTGTTCGGTAGAGATGTGGGGCAGAGGATTGTAGCCTAATCATACTACCTATTTCGGAATTAAATTGAAAAAAAAGAGTCCATAACGATGGTGGGTTGAGAGGCATTTAAACTCGCCTTTCAACTAGATGGCATCAATTCTGCTCATTTGAAGGTGAGAGAAAAATGGAGACTTTGTAATGGCCAGACTTAAGTCCTTATGGACTAAAAATTCTCGGAGAAATCGTTATCTTAGTGATCGGGCCTCGAGAGCCTATGACCTAAGTCGAAGTCATTTCATTGACGCTCTTCCAGCGATAGTATTCGTCCTTTTGACAGTCACTCAATTGTGTTGGGCGCCCCACGTACTTGCTGCTGAAAAAGTAACCATGGACCTTAGGGTTGTAGATGGCAATTTTCACATTGAGTTTATGGGAACTGAAGAATGGGATTATGATCTCGATCGTAAAGAACTCGATGGGCGAGAGTACCTCGAGCTCCGAGTGCCGAGTTTGGCATCTCAAGAGCAACTAAAAAATCTCCCGAAAAATGATGTCGTTGAGTCAATTTTTCTGCAGAAAGTTCCTGGAGGCAGCAAAGATATTTTGACGATCAATCTTAAATTGAACGCTGTTGAGAGTTTTGATTATTTAACAGAGAAGCCTTCAAGACTAGTGATTGATTTATACCTCACCAAAAAAGCACAGGCTTTAGCCTCTGCAAAACAAGAAAAGAAGAATATTCCTCAGGTAAATCCATCCCGATTGCCAGCAAAGATAGAGGTGCCATCATCTACCCAATTGAATGGCCAAAAACTCGAGAGTCCAGCGGTATCTGATCAGGCGAATGAACCAGGCTCGCTTAGTAACCCGATGGCAGGAATTTTTGATGGTGGCGACCCAACCTTTGAACGCTTTGCCATAAAAGATTACGACATAAAAGAGGCGGCGATTGTTAAGAGTCGAGAAAATCTTTATCTTCCTTTTCCAATGTTAATTATTGAGGGTGAGCATTTTGAACAGATGAAAAATCAACCCCCGGTTTATGAAATTGAAGCCAAAAATAATGCAGAAAACAAAATGGCCCGATTGGTGTTGACCCTCTTCGAGAAAAATCGGTTGGGAGTTTGCTTGAAAACAGCAAACTGGTTTTTAGAAAAATATCCTAATTCTGAATACGAAGAAATTATCCGTTTTATGTTAGGCGATATATATTTCAAGATGTGGCAAAATACGGGTAATCGAGTGAACTATGACACAGCCATGCAGGCCTATCGGGAGGCTTCACTCAAATATCCAAATTCTATACTTTCGATTCGAACCCAGTTTTTGATGGGGTATTCGGCATATTCGATAAAAGACTATTTTACTTCATTGCAGACGTTTCAAGGTCTAGTGAATCAGACCAAACCGTCCGAGCTTCGAGATAAAGCTCAAGTTGCAGTCGCTCGATCTTTGATGCGACTCAACCAGGTTGACGAAGCCATTAAAACTTTCGAACAAATGGAGAAAGAGGGATTTGCGGAGAGCAATAGGGTTGAGGCTCAATATTTGAAGGGTGATATTTACTACTTCAAACAGCAATATGCGAAAGCCACGGCAGCCTATTTAGCGGCGGCAAAAAAGTATCCAAAATACCTTGGCAATTATCCCAATGCTATCTTCAATCTTGCGGAAAGTTTGTTTTGGCAAAAACAATATAAAGCGGCGCTCGACTCTTATCGCGCATTTTTATCTCGATTTCCAAATCATCCAAGCGTGCCCTACGCTATGACGAGAGCCGGTGAGACTCTTGAAATATTGGGAGCTGAACCGCGTAGGGTGATGGGCGCTTTTCTTGAGTCATACTTTCGATTCGGCGGTACGGAGGGTGCTACGGTTCCAAGGATGCGTATTCTCAGCAATAGAATGAAACAAATGAAGGAAAAGGAAGCTGAGCGAGCAATCGAAGAAATTAACAAACTCGCTGAGACATCGACGCTTCCGGGAATAGATTTATTTGGGAAAATTCTGATTGCCGATGGTTTAAGTTCAAGAGGCGAATATCTTCGCTCAATCGACACACTTTTAAAGTGGTATCAGAACAATCCTACTACCGGTGATGCAAAGTTAATAAAACGACGAGTCGAACGGCATGTTAATGAAAAGATGGAAAAAGATTTATCTCAGGGCGACTTTTTTTCTGTTATGAAACTTCACAATAAATTCGGTGAACTATGGTTGAAAGGATCAAGTCGAATAGATACTATTTTCAACCTTGGGAGAGCTTTTGAGCTTGCCGGCGCCTACAAAGAAGCCGACATCTTGTTCAGGGATACCTTTAACAAATTAGTATCCGCGAAAAATTCCACTCAGGCCATTGAACATTCTGTGTTCGAACGCTTGCCGAGCACAGACCAAGTATTGTTACGGCTCGCAAAAGTGAAAGCTGAATTAACAGAAGGTGGCAAAGCCTATGACTACATCCGAGAAATTAAGGAACCGCTAAAATTGTCTGAAGAAGAGCAAATCGAGCGAATGGAAGTAGCCGTTAACTTGTTAAAAGCCCGAGGTGAAATCGACGCCGCGAAAACATATTTAAGAGACCTTGTCGAAAACTGGAAGGGTCAACCGATGAGAGTGGTTGGTCCAAGGATGACACTTGCAGAACTAGAAACAAATACCAAGAACTTCGATAAAGCAGAAGTTCTGCTTAAAAATAACCTCAGCGATTTGGAAGATGCGAAAAAAATTCCTTCAGAAGAGCACCTCAGCACCTTGAAACTTCTTAGTGATACTCTTTCTCAATCAAATAATTCAAGTGAAAACATTTCTCAATTGAATCAGATGCTTGAACTGTATTCTGAAAATCCCACACTCGATTCCTATAGATTTAGGTTAGGAAAGATTTATTTTGATCAAGGGAATCTTCAAAAAGCCAATGAGACATGGAAAATCTTGGAGCAAAAGAAATCAGAATTTTGGTGGGGACTTGCACAGAACTATTTAAAGGATAACCAATGGCGAGATACCTATCAAAAATACATTAGACGCATTCCTGCGATGGCAAAGTCAAAGGAAGAAGCTGATGTGAAAGGACAGAACTGATGGCTGATATTTTTGATAAAACAACCTTAGGTCTTTCATCTTCCTTGAGGATGAGACAACTACGTCACAACGTAATTTCATCCAACATTGCCAATGCAGAAACCCCAAATTATCATGCAAAGAAACTTGATTTCGAGGAGGCCTTGAGCCGAGCCTTGGATGTTGATAATCTTCGTGGTGTGTCCGTGACTCATGGTGATCATTTTCCAATAAGTGGCGAGGGTGCTGCCGGTATCCGCCCCGATATTTACGAGAATCCAGAGGGAGCAATAAATAACGACGGAAATACAGTTGACCTTGAGAGAGAAATGACAGCTCTAACGGAAAATAATTTGTTATATAAAAGTGCGCTTCAGTTAATAAATAAGAAAATGGCGGCACTGAAATATGCGGCGACTGAAGGCGGAGGTAGATAATGGCTGATTTTCTATCGGGCATGAGAGTTTCTGCAAGTGGGATGGCCGCACAAAGATTGAGAATGAATACCATCTCGAGCAACATTGCAAATATTAATACGACACGAACACCGGAGGGCGGCGCTTATCGGCGTAAAGATGTTGTTTTTGAAGCAATGCCTGACGCGAAGAGCTTTGGTGAAATAGTGATGTCTAGTGATCCGCGACACGATGTTCAAAGGGTTCAGGTTGTTGATGTCGTATCGGATACCAAGGCTCCCATTATGAAATATGAGCCAAATCATCCAGATGCAAATGAAGAGGGATATGTGGCCTATCCGAATATCAATCATATGGAGGAAATGGCTAATATGATAATGGCAACACGTCTTTATGAAGCTAATATTTCGGCGCTTCAAGCAAGCAAAGATATGGCTGCAAGCGCTCTTGAATTGGGTCGTTAAAATAGTTTGAGCCAAAATGAAAATTGGACTCTAAATATCGTTGAAAGTCTGGTAATCTAAAGGAACGGAGAAAAGCCATGGATGGTTTTAGCGTATCGAATAGTCAAAAGTTTCTAAATACCGGTAGTATCGAATCTCAAAGGACGCAACTTGGTAGTCAACCAGTTGATGGAAAGAGCTTTGGAGATACGTTAAAAGACGCTATCCAAGAAGTTAATCAGTTACAAAAAGTATCAGATAAAAAAATGCAAGATTTAGCCACAGGAAAAACGGATAATATTCCGGATGTTATGATTGCGGCTGAAAAAGCCGATATTGCTTTGAAGCTCATGGTGCAGGTTAGAAGCAAGATTATTGATGCTTATCAAGAGATAATGAAAATGCAGGTTTGATCTCGGAGGATTGAGTGCAGAAATTATTTGGTAGCCTGGTTGGGCAGTTTAGTGAATTCTACAAGACTCTGAGTCCCACCAAGAGAGTATCTCTCATTGGAGTGCTCCTGATTGGTCTGATAACGGCTGTTGTGGTTACAAGTATGGTCTCTGGTAAAGACTATGTGCCATTATTCACCAATGTCCCCGCCGATCAAGTCTCTATGATTGTAGGCAAATTACAGGAGAAAAATGTTCCATTTCAAGTTCTGGAGGGGAGCAATACAATAGTTGTACCAGAACCACTTCTGCACTCGACGCAAATGACTCTCATGGCCGAGATTGGGTCCGAAAAACTAGGAAATGTAGGCCTCGAGATTTTTGAAAAACAAGATCTCACTGCCAATAGCTATACACAGAAAGTTAATTATCAACGAGCTCTTCAAGGTGAGTTGATGAGAGCTATAAACAGCCTCAACGCCGTAAAACAATCTAAAGTAATTTTAGCTTTGCCAGCGAAAAAGAATTTTCTGGAGGAATCGAAACCGCCGACGGCGTCTGTAGTGGTGCAGCTGCATGCCGGAAAAACTCTGAATCAAGACCAAATTCGGGGAATCCGATATCTGGTTTCTAGTGCTGTTGAGGGGTTAGATGCAGATAAGGTGACTGTCGTCGATGATCGGGGCAAGATTTTATCACGAATGGGAGATCAGGCCTCTGGTGCATCTCAAGAGTTAATAGAACTCAAAAATAAAATCGAAGAAGATATGGAGTCGAGAATCGATACCATTCTCTCGAAAGTAGTCGGGCAAGCAAAAGTTATTGCGAAAGTTGATGTAACACTCAATAACAAACAAGTTACCAGCGTCGAGGAAGTGGTAGATGCGGATAAATCAGCTATTCGCTCTGTGACGAGTGAGGAAGAAACTCTTGATGGTAGCCGAACAAATCCCTCAGGAGTACCAGGCTCTCGTGCAAATCTACCTGGTGCAGAGAATGCTGGCCAAGTCGGCTTTAATCAGAATGTCAAAAAAGAGTTAAAAACTACAAATTATGAAGTCCCTAAGACCGTCAGAAACATTAGAGAAGGCTCTGGTGGGGTTGAGAGGATTTCTGTTGCAGTACTTGTGGATGGTATTAGTCAGGTAACTAAGAACGCGGATGGAACTTCTGATACCAAGTGGGTCGCGCGTTCACCAGAAGAATTACAAAAGTATGAGTCTCTTGTAAAAAGTGCTATCGGATTCAATGCCAGTCGCGGCGATGCTGTAAAAATAGAGAATATTCAGTTTGCAGAGGAAGACTTTACAGAATCTGAACGTTTGATTTCAAACCTTGAGATGAAACGGATTATCCAAGGAATCTTAAAGTGGGCGATGATGGCTTTCGCTTTCGGTCTTTTCTTCATGATAATTGTGCGTCCATTCATGCAATGGGTCACCGAGAGCTTTCAGGATTCCGTTGATGAGATGTTACCTCGAACCATAGAAGAGTTAGAGCAGCTTCAGGGTGTCGACAATACGTTACCGGGCATGACGGCTGCGTTGCCGGTGTTGGAAGATCTGGTGGATCCAGATAAAGCAGAGAGCGAGTTATTGAAAGATCGTATATTGAGCATCCTCGAGAAAGACGATGAAAAAGCGTCGAACGCACTCTCGCTTTGGTTGGTAAGAAAGGATGAAAAGGTATGAGTAGAGTCGTCAAAGTAGATAACATTCAATATGAACAACTTAAAGGTTTTGAAAAGGCAGCGATCCTCATCAATTATTTAGGGCGAAGTGCTGCCACCATGCTTTTTAAGAGAATGGATGACGCTGATATCCGCAAGTTAGTAAATGTTATGTCAAAATTTAGAGTTGTACCCGTACACGTCACAAAAAAAATTTTGGAAGAATATTATGAGATGGTGAGTGAGTCGGCCGAGTACATTTTTTCAGACCAGATAACTCAAAAAGATAACATTGTGGAAGCCTTAGGAGAAGAACGGGCTCGAGGAATTTTAGGTGGCCTCAATTCAAATCCTAGTCAGTCTAGAACCCTCGAAAGTTTGGAAATGGTGGATGCAAAATCCTTAGCTAACTTTCTCACAAGTGAGCACCCACAAACTGTTGCGGTTATTCTCTCGCACCTTGAAGCGGAAAAAAAATCAGAGGTTTTGCGGCGCCTCCCAGAAAACCTGCAGTCGGAAGTTGTACTGAGAATTGCCAACCTTGAACACGTGGCACCGGAACTTATTGCTGAAGTGGATCGGGTACTCAGGCAAGAATTGGCCTCCATGAGTACTGTTGAGCAGGCCACCCTTGGTGGTGTTCAGCCTGTGGCTGAGATGCTGAACGTTATGGATAAGAACACAGAAGCATCAATTATGTCGCGACTCGAAGAGAAAGATCCGATTCTCGCCGAAGAAATTCGAAAGCTCATGTTCGTTTTTGATGACATTATTAAAATCGATGATCGTGGAATTCAGTCTCTTCTTAAAGAAGTTCCGAATGATAAGCTGCTTCTTGCGCTCAAAACGGCGGGAGAAGACATTAGAACCAAAATATTTAAGAATATCAGTGCTCGTGCGGCAGAAGCACTAAGGGATGATTTAGCGAGCATGGGGCCGGCAAGATTAAGCGATGTTGAAGGAGCTCAGCAAGAAATTGTGAATGTCGCTAGACGACTCGAGGCTGAAGGCCGAATTATTATTTCTCGTGGTGGTGGAGACGACGCACTCGTTTAATTTGCAGAGGTAGGGTTTTTCGATGGCACAGAGAAGTATTATTAAGGCTGAAAATGCTTTTAAAGAGATTTTGAGGTTTGAACCACAAAAGCTGGTCACGTCAAATCCGGAAGCAATCGACGATTTTATCAAATCGAGCGATAATAATCCTGATTTTCAGGTCGCAGAAGTGGTACGTAACTTTACCGGTCTCGCGGAAATTGAAGAAGAGAGAATGGAAAGTGAAATCCAAAAGAAAGCTTTGCTTGAATTAAAATCAATTCAAGAGCAAGCCTACTCCGAAGCTTTCGAAATCGGGATCGCCGAGGGCCGACGACAAGCTTTTGTTGAAACCTCTGAGCAAATTGAGACAAAACTTGATGAGCTAGATAAATTATTGAATTCAATTCGCTCTTCAAAAATTCACTTTCTGAATAGCAACGAGCATCACTTAGTTAAAATGGTTTATTTCTTATCAACAAAGCTTGCTCTTTTTGAGGTTTCGGAAAGATCCCAAGAGGCCATTCTTTCTGTTTTGCGATCTGCCGTTAGTGCTTCTCACGGAGATGAAACTGTTCGCGTGAGCGTATCTCCTGATCAGATAGATTTTCTCGAGGTCTTGCAGAAGGAAAAAAGTAGAGATCTCGATTTTTTGAAAAATGTGGAACTTACACCACAAGAGGGAATCCGTCCGGGTGGTTGTATTATTACCACTAATTACTCAGAAGTGGATGCAAGGATTGAGGAAAGAATCAATAAGCTTTGGGAGGAAATTAAGGGAGCTATTCCACCCATCAAGGAAGTGATGACGAATGAATAATAACGAGTGGCACCTTGATCTTGAGAAATACCGCCAGTTGTTAGCGGGCCAACATTTTACCCGCGACAGTGGTAAGGTTTTAGAGGTTACGGGCCTTGTTATAAAAGCAAGTTTACCGGGCGCCAGCGTCGGAAGTATTGTGGTGGTAGAACCACAGGGTGGTGAGAATCCCTTTTGGGCAGAAGTCATCGGATTTAAAGATCAGAATGTTTTAATGATGCCCCTAGGACCAATGCAAGGTGTAAACTTTGGCGCGCGCGTGACCCTAGCAAAGCAAGTGGCGACGGTGAGAATTGGAAACAATATTTTGGGTCGCACCCTCGACGGTCTCGGACAACCAATCGATGGCCTGGGTGCAATGGAGCAACCAAGGGAGCTGCCCCTTTATAAAGAGGTTAGAAACCCCCTCGAAAGACGACCTATTCGTGAATCACTCGATTTGGGAATACGTTCAATTAATTCTGCGCTGACGGTAGGTAGAGGCCAGCGGGTTGGTATCATGGCCGGTTCTGGAGTTGGTAAGTCTGTTCTTCTTGGCATGATGGCTCGCTATACAGAAGCTGATATTAACGTGATTGCGCTCATCGGTGAACGAGGTCGTGAATTGAGGGAGTTTATTGAGGACGATCTCGGACCTGAAGGGCTCAAAAAATCAGTTATTGTTGTTGCAACCAGCGATCAGGGCCCACTCATAAGAATGAGGGGTGCTTATGTGGCTATGGCCATTGCCGAACACTTTTCTTCATTGGGCAAAAACGTTCTTTTTATGATGGACTCGGTCACGCGATATGCGATGGCCCAAAGAGAAGTTGGATTGAGTATTGGCGAGCCTCCAGCTTCAAAAGGCTATACCCCGAGCGTATTTTCGATGTTACCCAAACTTCTGGAGCGAGCAGGTTCATTTGAAGGCGAAGGAAGTATCACGGGCCTCTATACTGTGCTGGTCGAGGGAGATGACATGGACGATCCGATTGGAGATGCGGTTCGGTCGATTGTCGATGGACACTTTGTGCTTACCCGCAAATTAGCCCAGCAAGGACATTTTCCAGCCCTTGATATCTTGCAAAGTGCCAGTCGGGTGATGAGGAATGTTACGGATCGACACCACCAGGAGTTAGCGAGAGATCTAAGGGAATTACTTGCGACCTACCGTGAGGCTGAGGATTTAATTAATATTGGAGCCTACCGCCAAGGCGCCAATCCGAAGATCGATCGAGCAGTAAGAATCATAGATCCGATTACGAACTTTCTTAGGCAAAGGGTTGAGGAAAAAGCGTCCTTCATGGAAACCCTTCAGCAGCTGCAGGAGATTTTGCAAGGCTAAAGAGATTAACGGAAAGATAAAATGGGATTCAAATTTAGATTACAAAAAGTTCTACATCATCGAAAGTCTGTTGAAAATATCGCACGCAAAGACTTTATGGAAGCCACTGCCGACCTAGAGGAGGCGAAGGGCACATTAAAAATGCTTTATGAACAAGTCGATTTAGCTCAAGAAGAACGCCAGACACTGGTAGTCAGTGGGGGAAATCAAGGAGAGTCGCTCTGTCAAATTCATGATTACATCAAAGGTACAGAAATCAAAATTGAACGTCAAAAACTTGTTGTTCAAGAGAGGCAAGCGAAAGTCGAGAAAATGCAACTCGCTTTGCAGGAAGCAACGATTGAATATAAGATGATAGAAAAGCTGGAATCTCGCCAGCATGAGGATTATCGGCGAACGCAGAAAAAACTTGAGGAAAAAGATTTAACTGAAATGACAAACGCGAGATTTAATTTGAGGCGCCTGAATGAAAAATAGCTACGAAGATTTTTTTGAAAAAGCACAAAAGACAAAGGGAGTTCGTAAGAGCCTTCCCTTGGTTACAAAAAAAGTAATTAGGGCGAATAAGAATTCGGGCAGTAAAAGTTCAAAAGCTATGATCGTTTTTGTTGGTTTAGGGTTTATTTTGACAAGCCTTGGTACCATCTATTTTGAGGAAACAACCAAATTTCTTGGGCGCCTTGATATCAGTCTTTTCTCTTCGGCCTTAGCTGAAGATCATGGCGAAAAAAAGGAAGAACATTCCAGCTCTGCTGGTGAAAAGAAAAATGACGATGGCGCAAAGACCGAAGGAAAAAATCCAGGAAGTCAGCCCGCGACAGCGATAGATCCTGAAGAGATTGAATTAAATCACTTCGCAAAACTTCGTGAGCGAAAAATTGAACTCGATAAAAGAGAAGAGAACCTGAACAAGATGGAGTCTGAAATTCAGCAGCAGAGGCAGGAAGTTGAGCACAAGCTTAAAGAGCTTGAGGATGTGCGACGAAAAATTAGCTCCGTTTTAGAAGAAAAAGTTGCTGCTGACGAACAGAAAGTTGAAAATCTAGTGAATTTCTATTCGAATATGAAAGCTCCTCAAGCAGCCAAAATTATTGAATCCATCGATGAAGACTTAGCTGTTCAAGTGATTGCAAAGATGAAAAAGAAAAATGCTGCGGATATCATGAATTTATTAAAGCCCGAAAAGGCTCAATCGATTTCAGAAAAATATGTTGGCTACAAAAAATAACACAAGGAGGTGTTGATGCAAGTAGCACAGAATAACCTGGCTCCGCCCAGACCAAATATGGTCAATGGGGTAGAGCCATTCAAAGAACAGACAGCGTCTGGTCAAATGGACTTCAAGTCTATGTTTGGTCAGAACATGTTTCAAGTGCCAGAGGGCGGAGGTGGACAGTTAAATCTTTTCTCCAAAGCGACCCCGAAAGGTTTGGATTCAAATCGAATGAAATTCGAAGGGAAGTCTCCTCGGGCACAATCACCGTCGGCAAGTGCGGAAAGATCATCCGATCAAGTTGGTAAAACTGACCGTGAGGCAGACACCGCCAAGTCAAGCCGCGTAGATAAAAAACATACGGATGGAAAAAAATTGGCTTCCCATAAAATCAAAGATTCTAGCCGTAAAACTGGTGCAGTTCAAAAGTTCATGGACTCTCTCGAGGGTGAACTTGGAATTTCAGCGGAGCGATTCTCTGCTGCCTTAGCGCAATTACCACCTGAAGTAAAAGCTATGCCCGTCGAGAAGTCGGCGGCTTACGTCATTGCTCAATTAGGTATAGGTTCAGCAGATCAAGAAGGCGCGACGAACGCTTACGTAAATTTGTTGCAAACTTCAGGTATTAATGGATTGGATGCCGAGGGAGCAAGCGGTGGACAAGGGGCAATTGACCTAAGTTCGCTTGGTTTAGACCAGTCGATAAAGCAAACAGATCGCCAAAAGTTGAATGCCACGATTGATGAGTTGAATCGACGTTTTTTTGAAACTGGAAAAAACCTTTCTGCTAACCGCTTACAAGGGTTGGAAGGTGGAAACCAGGCAACTGAGCTCAATGAGATGATGATTAATGATTCAACAGGAAGACTCAGTCGATTAGATGAGATGACCTCGGGAATTCAGGCTTCATCGCCCAATATGAGTTCTATGTCATTAAACGAGGTTGAGTCATTAGCCTTTTCTGATGTCGATGAGGGTTCGCTAAAACTTGAATCAAACATGGAGAATTCACCGAAATTATGGTCCGTCGAAGAGTTACCCTTTTTGTTGAAGCAAAACGGTGCCGACGGGAATAGTTTTGAAAATTCCTTTGGACAGGGTGCTGACAACGGAGAAGCGTTCACATCGCAGTCGATGAGTGGCGAGCGTTTGGATAGTGCAGGATTTGAGGGAAATCAATTCTTCAATGGTATGAGCGGCGCCACCAATTCTATGATCAAGAATCAAGCTTTGGCGAAGGGTGTGAGTTCACAAGTTGCAATAAACTCTGAGGAGCGAATTGCGAACATCAACAAAGTTAGTGCAGCGACAGAATCCTTAGCAATCAAGGGTGGAGGAGAGCTTAAGGTTATGCTTACGCCAGAGGGGCTCGGAAACGTGCACCTTAAGGTAAAAATGCAGGATGGGAAACTGCAGGTCGAAATGAAGGCAGATAACCAAGAGTCGAAACAACTCATTGAAAGTAGTTTAAGTGAACTCAAGAATCAACTGAGCTCCCAAAAGCTTTCAATAGATTCTGTGAAGGTCGATATTGCCGGTGATTTTAATCGACAAGAATCAAATTCCCAATTGACCCAGCAGCAGTTTGACCTCGGAAGAGATCAAGCGCGCCAGTTTATGAATCAGTTTAGAGAGGGAAACTTCTCTCAGCGCCAATCACTTTTTGAAGTACCAGGTTTTAAGAACTATCGCTCTCAAAGAGAAGAGGCTTTAGCACCGATTTCTTCAGAGATTCGTCCAAGAGGATCGCTGAATGTTAATAAGGGCAATGGGGTCAATTTAGTAGCCTAAATTGAGATCTCAAGATGGGTAACGATCAAGGAGGATCGGAATGGACATTAAGACGTCAACCAAAGCTTATGCTAATCGCACGGACCCTGGTTTTATCTCAAAAAGTAGTGGGGTGAAAACGGAGAGCGCGACAGAGCTGTCCAAAATGGGCAGCGAGAGTGTTGGTGATACTCTTAATCGCATTGCCGATCCTCAGTGGGTTGATCCATCGAAGAAGCTAAGATCAACCGGAGACTCGACATTAGATAAAGATGCTTTCATGAAGTTGATGTTAACTCAAATGAAGCACCAAGATCCGACGAACCCGATGCAAGCTCACGAGATGGCTGCGCAGCTAGCGTCATTTACGTCAGTCGAACAGTTACAAAATTTAAATTCAACTCTAGACAGTATGAAAAAAGCGCAGGCACCTGCGCAACAATTTGAGGCCCTCAATTTGATTGGAAAATCTGTGGCTGGTGATAGTGCTCAATTGACTCGGGTCAAGGGCGATACGAACCATATGTTTCAATACAAACTATTGAAAGATGCTGCTGATGTGACACTCAAAGTTCAGAATGCTCAGGGTGAGACTGTTCGCACCGTGACGATGAAACAGTTAAAAGCTGGAGCAAATGGCTTCAATTGGAATGGCCAAGATGAAAATGGCGCTGTGCAACCACTTGGCGATTATAAGTTAGTTGTTGAAGCATCCGATAATTCTGGAAAAAAGGTGGGAGTTGAATCTCAGTTTGATGGCGTGATCACAGGGATTAACTTCTCTGGAGAAGGACCCCTCTTGATGGTAGGAAATCGTACGGTCAAGATGAGTGATGTGAGAAAAATTGTAGATCCAAATCTCAAGCAGGATGGCCAGAAAAGTGAAAAAAGTTTAACTCCGGACTTGCAACAAGGAACGAATCAGAAGGAAACTGTGAAGAGCAACTTGAATAATGTCGCTATGTCTCGAGGAATGATTAATAAACTGGAGAGTGTGACAAAAAAAGATATTTCCCTATGAGGCAGTGATTAACATGTCAATGGATATAAAAAAAGTAGGACTTCTCGATGGCGGATTAGCCAAAACGGGTGGACCTCTAACAGGAAACAAAATTGGTGGAGGGCCAAGTTTTCAGGAGACTCTAGCGGGATTAGAAAAGGTCGGCGAGCAAAAAGCTGGCTCAACAATGAGCTCAAGTGCGCTTAAGTTTTCTAATCATGCTATCGAGAGAATGAGAAGTAGAGGAGTGACCTTCACTCCGGAACAGATGAATAAAATTGAATCCGCTGTGAAGAAAGCAGCTGATAAGGGAGGAAAAGACTCTTTAGTTTTGATGAACGAAACGGCTCTGATTGTTAGCGTGAAAAACAATACAGTCGTTACTGTTGTGGACAAGGCTTCCTTAAAGGAAAATGTGTTTACAAATATTGATTCAACAATTGTTTTATAAAATTATTTAATTTGAGAGCTGGTCCCGCAAGGGGAGCTCTCCATAAAAAGAGACCGATTGATTGACGTCTCTGACAACATGGAGGTTGTATGGGTTTATTATCTTCACTTTACGCGGGTGTTTCTGGTATGAACGCCCAAGGTGAGGCGCTAGGGGTTATTGGTGATAATATCGCAAACGCCAATACCACTGGTTACAAGGCAAGTAGAACAGAATTCCAGGACATTATTTCAAAGAGCTTAAAAGGGATTCTTGGTGGTAACCAAGTTGGTCGAGGTGTTAAAATTGGTGGCGTTAATCCAATTCTAGCTCAAGGAAACGTTGACCCGACGGAAAAATCAACTGACTTAGCTATTTCAGGTGATGGATATTTCGTTCTAAAAGGGGTGGATGGACAGTCGTTTACTCGTGACGGCACTTTTCACTTTGATAAAGAAGGTTATTTGGTTAACTCCGATAATATGAGAGTGCAGGGCTTTGAGGCTGATGAAAACTCTCGAATTTTGAATAAACTCGGAGATATTCGTTTTCCAAAAGTATTAACTCCAGCAAAACCGACAACTAAAATCCGAATGGATATGAACCTTGATTCGAGAGCTGATACGACACGTAAGTTTGATGAAGCTGATCCCTTTATTAGCTGTCACTTTTCAAACGGTGTTGAGCTGTATGACTCCCAAGGTAACAAGCACTTAATGACCACTTTTTTCAATAAGGTTGGTGATGGAGAGTGGGAATACCGAGGAATGGTTGACGGTAAAGAAGTCACAGGAGGCGACCCTGGTAAATTAAAGACCGTTTGTGAAGGTCGCCTTAAGTTTAACGTTGATGGTCTTCTCGAAACCGAAGAAATTACCAAAAGCGCCTTTAACTTTAAGGGGGGCGCGCTTCAAGATCAAAAAATTAAAATTGATTTTGGGGATTCCATAAAAACAGATGGTGGTAAAGGTGCCGAGGGAACCAAGCAATATGGTCGAGATTCAGATCTTATCACTTGGCAGCAAGATGGTGCGGCAGCTGGTACAATTACTAACATGTCATTCAATGACCAAGGAATTTTAACAGTTCTTTACTCGAACGGTGAGGCGAGAGATTTAGCGCAAGTGTGTTTGGCAAAATTTGAAAACCCTGAAAGTTTATTTAAAATTGGTAACAACCGATTGAAAGCCTCAAGGGAAGCGGGAACTCCATCAATAGGTATTTCAGGTCAAGGTGGCCGAGGTATCCTGTTTGCAAAGAGCTTGGAACGTTCAACCGTCGACTTGGGTACCGAGTTCGTGAGTTTGATTCAAACGCAAAGAGGTTTCCAATCAAACGCTAAAACAATTACAACAACTGACCAGCTCCTAGAGGAAGTTCTTAATTTAAAGAGATAGTAGTCTGAGCTTTCGGTAAAATCTTAGAAAATTGAGGAGCAGCATTGTCTGCTCCTCAATTTTTTTGACAATTAAAGTAGAAAAAGGCAGCAATAAAAAGATGAATTTATCATTTTTTTTTCTATTTCTATTGGGTTTAGCCTACTGTTTTTTTCGTTTTTTTCATAACTGGAGACCTGACCCGTGGCCTTCGACGGATTTGTCATTACCCAAGTGGCAGGTCCATCGAGGGTACTGGGTTGAGGGACTTCAAGAAAACACACTAGAGTCTTTTCGGCTGGCGGAGAAAAAAGGTCTCAAGATGGTTGAGCTGGATGTTCAGTTGAGCGGCGATGGAGTACCGGTTGTTTTTCACGACGTAAACCTGGAGCGTTTGGCTGGTCGGAAAGAGCGAGTTGATGAACTGACCGCTGAAGAAATCGGAAAGTTTGCTAACGCGCCAACATTACGTGAAGTTCTTGGAGACAAAGAAATTGTTCCATTTATTAATATTGAATTAAAATGTAAAACGGTTAGAGATCAAAGGTTAGCCAAAGCGGTGGCGAGAGTTGTGAGAGACGCTGGCGCCGAACGAAGAATTATCTTTTCTAGTTTTAATCCAGCCACCCTTCGAGCTTTGTGGCGGGAGTTACCTGAAGTGCCCAGAGCATTATTAGCCACCGACGACCAGTCGGATCCTGATAGTAGTATTTATTTAAGAAAACTATGGTTGGGTGGGTGGGCTCATGCACACATGCTCAATTTAGATAAAAAAATGATAACATCTAGTTTGATGAAGCGTCTCTCGGAGCGAAAAATTCCAGTGGCTGTCTGGACTGTGAATGACCAGCAGGCGGCAGAGCTTCTTATTAACAAGGGTGTTATAAGTATAATTAGCGATCGCCCGGAGGTGAATTAATTAGGTGATCAAAAATCTGAGGGATGGGAGCGAGAATTTCGAAGCTATCCTCGTTTACCGAAAAGATTAATCTTTCTGCATGAAGAAGCATTCTTTTAAATCCGTAAAGGTCGAAGATCTTTTCATTGTATTTTTTATCGTTATAACGACTGTCACCAAGAATAGGGTGTTTTGCTAAAGCAGCATGTTTGCGAATTTGATGTTGTCTTCCAGTATGTATGACGGCGCTAATTTTGGTAAAATAGCGATTATTTTTTTGAATAGTGACTACCGTTTTGGCGTCTAATCTATTTTGACGCATTCCCTGAGGATTCTGGCGGCCCTCTGCTTTATCTGAGATCGGCGCATTCCAATCAAGCGTTGATGACATATCATTGCATTGAAGAGAGCCCCTTAAAATAGCGCAATATGTTTTTTCGGTTTTTGGTTGGGCCAAGCTTACCATTAGAAGGTGAGCTGCTCTGGAATTTTTAGCTAATAGTAGTACGCCGCTTGTTTCCTTGTCTAAGCGATGAACAAGATGCAGCCCTTTTCCCATCAGTTGAAGAACATTTGATCCTGAGGAGTCTTCGTTGTGTGCACTTATGCTCGTTGGTTTGTCGATGGCAATAAAATCACTATTTTCTGCAAGCACCGTAATTTCATTATTCATGACTTGCTCAGTTCCTTAACAGTTTTCCAAAGCTCTTCTTTTTCGTTTAAGCTGAGCGCATCGAAATCCATTTTTTTGTTTTGGCATAATTCAAGCATTGAAAAATAGCGATTTTCAAATTTTCGATTTGCCAATCTTAAACAAGTTTCAGGTTCATATCCCAGGTGGCGGACATATTGCGCCACTGAAAAAAGAAGGTCGCCAAGCTCCTCTTCGACCTCTCTTTGGTTTTTTGAAGCGATAGCTGCGTCAACTTCATCAAGTTCCTCGAGCACTTTACTCTTAACATCATTGACGTTCGTCCAATCAAAACCACTTTTTTGTGTTTTTTTGCCGATTTTGAATGCTCGCTGAAGGGCAGGAAGCTCTAAGGGGATATCGAATTGAAATTTGGGCGATTGATTCTCTTTCTCTTTTTTCTTAATTAGCTCCCAATTAGCCAAGACTTCTTCGCTGTTAGCAACTTTTTCTGTTCCAAAGACGTGGGGGTGTCGTCGAATCATTTTTGAATTTAATTCTTGTAGAACGTCTTCCATGCTAAAGGCATTACGTTCTCGGGCTAGTTGGGCATGGAGTGCCACTTGAAAAAGGACATCGCCGAGCTCTTCCTTCATGGCTTTATCGTCGGATCGCTCAATGGTTTCAATAAACTCATAGACTTCTTCAATGGCAAAGGGTGTTAGACTTTGGTGAGTTTGTTCCTTATCCCAGGGGCAGCCATTCGGGCCTCGCAGATCAGCTACGATATCCATGAGTGCAGAAAATGATCTAAGGTCGGTTGGTACGGGGTTCATTTTAGCTCCTTGGGCTGGTCCTGCAAAGTTGACATTTTTTTTGAATAATTATGTGTTATTATACAGGTGTGATTAAACGTCAAAATCCTAATTTTAATAGTGAACCGCCTCATATTCGTTATAAATACGAGGTTTACACTCATCCCATTGTTGATTGGGTCAATCGTATAGGGCTCGAAAAAAATTGGTGGGGTCGGCTCCTTCTAAAAGCAGAAGCAGCCTTTAATATCCGACGATTATTCGTTTTAATGTTATTTTCTTTTGTACTTGCTTGGGTTGTTAGCTTCGAGCTGCCCGTTCCGATCAGCTACCAAGTGGGAGAGATTGCGTCAACGACACTCAACTCTCCGATGAGTTTTCAGATGATTGATGAAGTCAGCACTGAGGAGCAGCGGCGAGAGGCTGCTGAGAGAGTTTTGCCTATCTTTGATTTCGATATTGAAGCATATGATAAGGTTTCTAGTAGACTGCTTCATACTTTTCGCCAGCTAAGAACTGAACTCCGAAATAAGAAATTGAATCAAAAATTGCCACTAGAATGGGTTCAACAGAAGATTAATTCGCAGTTAGGAATCGATTGTCCCGAATATCTGGTGAGTTGGCTTGTTCGAAGTGAGTTTAATACAAATATTGAAACAACCATCCTAAATATTTTAGACCAATGGTTTTCCGAAAAAATTATTTCAAAAGCAGAAAACGAAAAGATTACTCGTTTTACGACCGTTTCAATGAGATCGAGGCAGCGTCCTGAGAGGGAGCTCATAATCGATCGCAATGAGTTTATGGTTTTGGGTGACCATGATTTGTTTAGGCTTAAAGATTTTCCGGGATTAGATAGATTAAGCCCTGAAGAGCGAGACAATCTTTACTCTTTTACCCACTTGATGTTGGTACCCAATGTATCATTAAATGAGCAGGACGGTGCAATAAGGCGAACGACGGCTCAGGATATGGTTCCTCCAGTTATTATAAACATCAAAAAAAACCAGCCAATAATAACGGAGGGAAGTCGAATAACTCCTAGAGATTTGGCGATCGTTCATCAAATTCAAGGTTTACAGAAAGAAAATAGTCCATCTCTCAAATCCTTCTTCGTAAGTCTGATTCTTGTCACTTTAATGTTGGCAGCCCGATCATTTTTTAAACATTATTCTTCGCAAAGGTTTAAGATCACTGGAAAAGATTTCTTTGTGATGAGCCTGATTATGTTAGGCGAGGTTGTGTTCACGAAGTCTTTCCTCTTTGTGACTGAGGGATCAATTTTAACCCGATTCTCAAGTCTATTGCCGTCTGATGTTTTTCTAGCTCTGGCCCCATTGGCCTCTGGTCCAATGTTAGTCGCACTATTATTGACTTCGGGCGAGGTGGTTTTTTTCTTCAGTCTTTTTCTAGGGGCGATCGTTGGAATGATGGTTGGCCATAGTTATTTTTGGATTCTCTTTGTTTGGATTTCAGGGTTGGCAGCCTCTCGAGGAGTTTTGAGCTGTAAGACAAGGAACGATATTTATTTAGGTGGAATTCGTTGTGGAATTGTCAGCGCTGTTGTGCTCGGTTGTTGGCAGATCGTTCAGAATTACCAGGCGGTCAATTTTGTGAGAGATCTAATGATCTTAATCGGAGCGGGATTTTTTAGTGGTATTCTCTCGGCGATGATGGCAATGGTCTTTGTTCCCATTTTAGAATCTCTTTTCAACTACACCACCGACGTCAAACTTCTAGAATTAAGTAATCTCAATCATCCTCTGCTAAAGGAGATGCTGGTGAAGTCGCCGGGGACCTATCACCACTCTATGATGGTTGGATCAATGGTTGAGGCTGCCGCTGAGGAAATTGGCGCCAACCCGCTCTTGGGGAAGGTTATTTGCTACTATCATGATATAGGTAAGTTAGTGCATGCGAATTATTTTATAGAAAATCAAAAGGTAGGGCAAAATCCTCACGATCATATTTCGCCCTACATGAGCAAAACACTTCTTATCGCCCACGTCAAAGATGGCGTGGAGATGGGTATGAAGTATAAATTGGGTCAACCCATCATTGATGGAATTTTGCAGCACCATGGAACTACGCTCATTAATTTCTTCTACAATAAAGCCTTAGATATGGCCGAAGAAGGACAAGAGGTTGCTGAGGAGGATTTTCGTTATCCGGGGCCAAAGCCCCAGTTTCGTGAAGCAGCTTTATGTATGTTGGCAGACAGTATTGAAGCGGCCGCGAGATCTCTCGACGAGCCCACCCCAGCGCGTTTGCAAAATATAGTCCGAAATATCATTCAAAAGAAATTCTTAGATGGGCAACTCGATGAGTGTAATTTAACCCTCAAAGATTTAACGAAGGTTGAAAATGCTTTCGTGAGAATTCTATTCGGTATTTACCACCAGCGAATTGATTATCCAAAAGAAAGCATCGCCCACCAAACTCTGGGTCTAACAGGAAAGCCGCTCAAACAAAATGAGCGATCCAAAGTGTGATTTGAATCGCTCAATAATAATCTAAGGCTTTGATCAGTAAACTTTACTCTAATTGGTCAGAAGAGATTCAAAAAACTCCCTCTGCCTTAATTCGATTTTATTTGCAGAAGCCCGACTGATTCCCTTCAAATGCCGTGGATCAGTAACTTGTTCAAAGTGGTCAAGATTCAAATGCATGTCAGGGTGAGAAACGATTTTTATCGAATTCTTTTCGACAGCAGGTGATTGTTCAAAAGTAGATAATGCCGATCGACGACTAATTAACCCATCATTGGTGTTTTCAATTAAAAAAGAGAATCCACTCAATAGAGAAGAAAGATGCGTGTATTCATTCTCGCTTGCATTACCTGCCTTGGACTCAGCTTGAGTTCCAGAGTAGGTATTTAATTCCAAGGAGCTTGGTAGATTCAGCGAGGATAAAAACTCTTCAATTTTTTCAGAAGTATAATCAAAAGTTCTTCCCAGCTTGAATGACGGATAATTAGTTTCAAATAAAAGTGTTAACTGATCGCGAACAATGAGGTTACTTTTGAGTATATTAGCGAGCTCCAGGCCGCGAAGTGGGGTGGAGATAAGGTGGGCTTTCTCAAAGGAAAGTTTTTTATCTTGCTGTTGATTTAAAGAGATAGCCTCGAGCGCAAAGAGTCCCCCGATACCGTGGGCTATGACCTCTATAGGAAGTTCGCGTCGATCTGAATCTGCGCTATGCCACTTTAAAATCTGCTCCAGGGCCAATCGGCCATTTTCCTTGAGGGTCGTTTTGCTGTCGACAGCATTGGCGATCATCCAGTGGCAGGCAACGCGAGAAAATGTTGATCTGATCGCTGGGCTGAGTGGAAAAAAAACAGACTTTGCGTCAGTGAGCTCTGATTTCTGAAGCCCGCTTGGTACGAAGACGAGAGCACGTTTATTATCGCATGCGCCATCAGCTTGTGCCCGTAAAGGAAGGCCGCAAAAGAGGACACTAACAATTAGGAAAAGTCTCTTCATTGAACTATTCCATTTTGTTGACGTCGTCTTTGAGTTCCTTACCAACTTTAAAAAAGGGAAGTTTTTTTTCTTCGACATTGATGATTTCTCCAGTCCTTGGATTACGTCCTTTATAGGCGTCGTACTTGCGATTCACGAAGGAACCAAAGCCACGAATTTCGATGCGATCATCTCGCATTAAAGCTTCAACCATAGTGTCAAAGACAGTATTCACTGCCGCTTCTGCTTTCACGCGAGTAATTCCCGCCTTCGTAGCAACTTTATTAATGAGATCGGCCTTGGTCATATTTCATCCTTGTAACATGCTGAATTGACTTAATTTTAGAATAGCTCAATAAATGGCATTTATGTAAATGCCTAACTTGAATAATGTGAGGCGTCAGTGATTTTCTGTACCCAAATTTGCGTGATCCAATTTAAATTCTGGTTTTTGAAAAAAACCAGAATTGTTTAAAATTTTAAAATAAGCGTTAATAGTTGCTTGGACCATCTTTTTGGTATCAAAAAAATTGGTCACTTTTTTTCGGGCTTTTTCGCCAATAGGGCTGGGGTTTATATTGCCTGAGAAAATATCAATAAGAAGTTCAGAGAGACTTTCTATGTCTGCGGGTCTTAATAAAAAACCATCAACAGAGTCTTCAATGATGTTAGCCACAGCACTTACTTCGGAGCCAATAACAAGCTTTTCTTGGGCCATTGATTCGATCAGGGTAGATTCAAATCCAGTTGTTCTCGCGCTGAGGTTAATGAAGACGTCACAAATTGAAATGTAGTCTGGAATATCTTGTTCTTTGACCGCTCCCACCATTAGAACTCTTCGTCCAAGTGCCAAATTTAGAATTTCAAATTCTAATTCTTTCCACTTCGGCCCGTTGCCCAAAATTATTAAATAGGCGTTTGGTTTTTTGATTGCCACTTTTTCAAAAGCTTTCAGAAGTGGCATAATCTCATCAAGTTCATTCATATCACTGGGTGTAATGGCTACTTTTGCAGACGCTGGAATATTTAAGCTCGTCCGTAATTCTTTTGCCTCTTCCCTCGGTTCTAAATTTCCAATTTCAATCCCATAGGGAACAGTATAAATATGGAAGTCTGGATAAAGATAGTAACGCTCTAGCATTAATCGTTGCTGGGGGTTGGTCACGAATACGCCATTGGCTGTTTTTAAGAGTTGGCGATCGCCGCCATAAAATGTTGAAAGAAATTTATATAGGGCTGCGATAGCAGTAGATAAAATTCCCCCAACCGTCTCTTGGCCCATCGCCAAAATAGCAAGAACCTGAACCATCTGAGTGGCATCCGCATCATAGGCGACCGCCACTTTAAAGTCGTTTTTCAGCTCACCTACTTTGAGAGCCGAGTTGTCAATGCTGTGCACGAGATCAAAAGACTCTTGTTTGTGAAGTTCCTTGAATTTTGAGAGAGCCATTTTGGAAAAAACTTCGCGCGATTCAATATGGCTTCCTTCCAAAATGAAATAGGCAGTAACGCCACCTCGTTCAACCTTTGGTTTACCCATGTTGCTTCGTCCAGCAATAATGGTGACCTTATGTCCATGAGCGGCCAGTCCCGTTGCAATAGGCCAAAGAAAACCATGGTCGGAGGCTCTTCCCAAAATATGAAATTTTTGGGCCATTAGGCAGATATTTAGCTTTTGAGGAAAAGGTCGCTTCGCCATAACACTAATACTATAATTACTAGTTCTGAAAATCCAGTTTTATAAAAGATCTCAAAATCTGGTTAGAAATTTGATCGCGATACTGTTTTAACTCTAATTTAGTTGAAAACGGGAGTTTTACGAAGGGATTGTTCCAGGGGCGGTTGGTATTTTGTCTTTGTGACTCACTCCAGAACCAGAAGGTATCTCCATCTTTCCAGGGAGCCTTTAGGTGGCTTCGAGTGTAAGTATCCATAATAATACACACTTCGAGTTCCGTAGCGAGATCAATAAGATCTGTTTCGCTAAAGGGAAGCTCTTGCTCACCGAGGAGAACTAGATAGCGAACGTCGGACCAATCTTCAAAGTTCAGCCGAGGGGAGTGAGTTTGAAACTGTGTCCAAAAGGAAGAAAACTGTTCGCGAATTTTGTTTTGTTGGCGAATGGCAAGTCGCTCCCAATTCCAAAACTCAAGAATATTTTCGCGATTCATTAGGAGACAGGTCATGAGTTTCTGCCAAGCTGGATCTACTCCCACGAGAGATGGAAATACCCAGCGGTGGCGGTAAAAATCGACCCCGCTCTCATTCAATCTGGTCTCTCGATGACCTGGTTGACTTGGTAAACTTAAACTTCGCTTGCATGGTAGGGACTGGGTTTCTGAAAATAGGCTTCCAAAGGCTTTGAGCCAAAGACGAAAAGCCCAGGAGGCTTTAGGCCATTCGGAATGAGTTAGGGTCGTATCTGGGACTGTTTTCGCCAGGGTGGCGATTGCGCCCAAACCACTGAGTTGCCTTGCACTGGGGTTTGCGGGCAGAATAAAGTGAAAATGAACCGGCTTTTGCTGAAGGAACCACGGAAGAAGTCTACCTATCTCCAAGGGAGAATAGGATTCAAGGCATTGAAGCATTTCGACATAGGGATCGATGAAAGAGTGGGTGTATTTTTCGCTGATTATCTTTATTGAAAAAGTCTCCCTGGTTACTTGAATCAGTTCCTCTAGGTGGGGACTCCAATGTGGGGCAATAAAAACAAGAACCGACTTCATAATTTAATTCTGCAAAATCTTAAGAAGCTGATTGAGAATGCGCCGATTGGCTTCGGGAATGGCTCTTGTTTTTAATTCTTCGGGATAAACCCATTCTATTTGAGCATGATGGTTTGCTTTAGGTTCACCCTTCCAGTAGGGGACGTCATAGAAAAGAATTATAATCCCAACATCTTCGTAGCAATGGGTCACTGCCAATTCTAGCTTGCCGATCTGTGCTTCGATGCCAATCTCCTCCTGCAACTCGCGAGCAAGGGCTTCCTCTGGAGATTCACCGAGCTCAATTTTGCCCCCAGGAAACTCCCACTGACCAGCTAAACTGTGATTTTCAGGCCTTTGACCAACAAGCACTTGGGGACCTTTTTTTAGAAGGCCCGCAACGACAGGTATCCAATGTTTTTTATTACGCTTAGACTTTAATGCCATTGAAACCTTGCTGCTTTTTTAAAAAAAAGCGGTCCATGGTAAATCAGGGCAGCATAGATCTGAGTAAGATCGGCACCATTTTCGAGGCGCCACGCAATCTCTTCACAGTCCATAATTCCACCGGCAGATACTATAAGAAAATTCTTTTTATCGTGTCCGAGGTGAGAGACCGCAGTCTGAAGAGTTTTTCGAGAAATAAGTCGGAGGGGAGAGCCGGAAACACCTCCCTCGCTAGGAAATGGCAAATTCCCAGGACGCTGTAAGGTTGTATTCGTAAGAATAAAGCCATCCATTTTTTCTTGGGCGCCAAGGTCTATAGCCTCTCTCAGTTGGTCGTCACTCATATCTGGGCTAAGCTTCAATAAAAGATTCTTGTTAGGTGCCGATTGACGAACTTCAGATAGGAAGACTCTGAGATGCTCTCGGCTCTGTAAGTCTCTTAACCCCTTTGTGTTCGGGCTACTAATGTTAATTACAAAAGTAGTCCCACAATTTTGGAGTGTTTGGAGGGCTGATTTATAGTCATCAATTGCATGGTCATTATCAGTGTCGCGGTTTTTGCCAATATTTATAAATAATGGAACTTTGAGATCTGGCAGGATGCTCTCAATTTTTTCTTTTACAAATTCTGCGCCGGGATTGGGGAAACCCATTTTATTCCAAACAGAAAGAGTTTTGCTGTCTCGATCCATAATTGTTCCGGGATTTGGGCCTTGAGGGCGAGGAGTCACGGTGCCCACTTCCAAAAAACCGGCACCAAGTTTTTGCCAATGCAGTAGCTGATTTCCTTGTTTATCTACGCCACCAGCGATACCCAGTGGATTTTCAAACTGTTGATTTTTCCAGGATAATGGTTTCCAGCGAGTCGGCCCCTCTTTGTGAAAAAAGCTTAGCACCGGCAAAATTGCAGGTGCTAAGTTATGAGACCAGCTTGGTGGTATCCAAAGCCACGGTTTAATCATCGAGGGTAGAGTCCTCTCAAAAGCATGGCTTTTTCTAATCGCTTTACAGCAACACCCATTGCAGCGGAACGCATGTCGACCTTTTTTTCTTGAGCTGTTTGATAAGTGGTATCGAACGCTTTGGTGATAATCGACTTAAGTTTTCCGTTAATATCATCTTCTTCCCAAAAGAAAGACATGATGTCTTGAACCCATTCAAAATAAGAAACGATAACTCCTCCGCCGTTAGCAATGATATCGGGGGCAATGAAGATACCATTTTGATGAAGAATTTTGGTCGCATTCATTGTTACAGGTCCGTTGGCCCCTTCGATAACCATTTTTGCTTTAACGTTTTTTGCATTTTTCTCATCGATAACGCCCTCAAGTGCACAAGGGAGAAGAGCATCAACTGGTAATTCAAGGAGATCTGCATTTGAAATATCTTTAGCTCCAGGAAAGCCCTTCAGAGTTTTGTTGGTCTTGAAGTATTCTTGAAGCTTAGGTATGTCGAGACCGTCGCCGTTGAAGATTCCACCGTCTACGTCAGAAACTGCAATAATTTTTGCCCCTCTTTGTGAGGCATAAAGAGCAGCATGAGAACCGACATTTCCGAATCCCTGAATGGCTATGGTGGCACCGGACATTTTTTTGCCTTGGGTTTCAAAGGCTCGTTCCGTGATATAAATAACTCCAAGCCCTGTAGCGCCAACACGTCCCAGGGTGCCTCCAATTTCAACCGGTTTGCCAGTCACGACGCCGGGTTGAGTGAATCCACCTTGTTCTTGAGAGTAGGTGTCCATCATCCACGCCATCGTTTGCGCATCAGTTCCTACGTCGGGCGCCGGAATATCCTTTGCGGGTCCAATGAAAGAAGCAATTTCAGAAGTGTAGCGCCGAGTTAAATTTTGTTTCTCCGTTCTAGATAATTTTCGAGGATCAACAGTGATTCCACCCTTCGCGCCTCCATAGGGAAGACCAAGCACTGAATTTTTGAAAGTCATGAGAGCTGCTAAACCAGCAACTTCACCAAGATCGACATTTTGGTGATATCTTATGCCGCCTTTATAAGGGCCAAGGGTTGCGTTGTATTGGACTCTATAGCCCATAAAAACTTGAACCGATTGGTCATCCATTCTGACGGGAACCGCCACGCTGACGCATTTGCGGGGCAGTTTCAAACGATTTACGATGTTTTGATCGATTTTCATGAGTTGCGCTGCTTCCTCGATTCCTTGCGTGGCATTGAGAAAAAGAGGATGTTTCAGGTATTCAGGTAGTGCTAAGTTTTGATTGTTCATATTAATTAAAGTTCCTTTTTCTAAGGTTATTTTCCAATTAACATAGTGAGTTTATGAAGTTATAATCACAATGTCGAGAGGGAAAGCCGACCAGGGCGTAACTTGTTGCTTGATGCCATTGAAGAGTCCGGAATTGTATTTGTTAAATTGGGTTCGTGGCTCAGGCTTTTGGATTGGCACGAGGCTTTCATTGAAAACTTGAGCGCAAACAATGAATAGGAATTGTTGAGATGGTTAAAAAGGTAGCAGCCGAAGAGATTAAAGTAAAACTTCTAGAGCGAATACCACTGCTCGCGGGTAAGAAGATTCTAATCATTGGTGACGTTGGGGTTGATGAATACATTTTAGGCCAGGTGCGGCGTATTTCGCCTGAGGCACCTGTTCCAGTTCTTGAAGTTGAAGAAGAAGATTTTCGTTTGGGGTTATCAGCCAATGTGGCCCAAAATGTAATAGGGTTGGGTGGTGTTCCCTATCTCGTCTCCGTTATTGGTCGTGACCTCGGCGGAAATACTCTCAAAAAACTTCTGAGAGATAATGATGTTAGTGTTGATCACCTGATTGTAGATGATAGTCGGCCAACCACTCGAAAGACCCGTATAATGGCCAAGCATCATCATTTGGTGAGAGTTGATCATGAAGTACGGCAGTTTATTGAAGATAAGATTCGAATAGACCTTATTTCGGAAGTCGAGAGATTAACTTCAATCGTAGACATCGTGATTATTCAAGATTATGCAAAAGGCATTGTAGATTCTAAATTAGTTAATCAGGTCGTTGAAATATCTCATCGGCACAAAAAATTGGTGTTGTTGGATCCCCACAGAAACCAACCACTTTCTGTATACCAAGGGGTCGATCTATTTAAACCAAATTTTGAAGAAGCACTTGCCCTCGCTGGAACCAGTTTTGAGGATTTTAAAATTCACCGAAAAAGCTTAGCTGACGTTGGAGAGAACCTACGTTTGCATTTAGGGGCCAAGTGGGTTGTTCTAACTCAGGGAAAAGAGGGGATGACGATTTTTGATGGCAAAGAAATTCATCAAGTCCCAACCTTTGCTCGTCAAGTGTTTGATGTGACGGGCGCCGGGGATACGGTTATTGCAACTTTGGCGATGGCTATGGCGGCAGGGTTTAGCATCGATGAATCATGTGTTTTAGCCAATTTCGCTGCGGGCGTGGTTGTTGGTAAAGTTGGATGTGTTCCCTGTCCTCGAAAAGAGTTGGTGGAGTATATCGAAAGCCATGGAATGTGATTGTTTATAGAAATAAATGAAATTAATTGAGTGGCGTAAAATGGCACTTTTGTTTGGGGTCATTGGATTTTTTTTGATTCCATTTAAGTAATTGATTTTAATGATATTTATCGAATTCATTGGCTCGATTAAGGTGAGTCCTTGAATTTGCTTTTTTCAACATTCCTCGATTGAAGAAAAGATCAATTTTTGATAGAGTCTGCGCTTCTTAAAGGCCATTACAGCCCTTTCTTGCGGGTATTGGAGAAGCCATGACAAAGCAGTCGTTTTTTGATCTTAATCTCTCAGATCTCGAAAAGTTCCTTAAGGGGTTGGGTAAGGAACAGTTTCGCGCACAGCAACTTTTTAAATGGGTTTATGAGAGAAGAATTTTCACTTTTGCAGAGATGACCAATTTATCAAAAAGTTTTCGAGAAGAATTGCCTGAAGTCCTGGATCTATCTCTTCCTCGTGTTGTCAGTCATCTCAAAAGCGCAATTGATGGAACCCAGAAATTTTTGTTTGATGTTGGTGATGGGGATACCGTCGAGTCTGTTTTGATCCCTTCGGACGACCGATTGACCCTCTGTGTATCTAGTGAAGTAGGTTGTAATATGGCCTGCAAGTTTTGTTTTACGGCCAAACAAAAATTAAAAAAGCGATTAACGGCTGCGCAGATTGTAGGGCAATTTGTTCAAGTTTTGTTAACACTCCCAGAAGGACAGAGAATCAGTAATATTGTTTTTATGGGAATGGGTGAACCACTGGATAATCCCGAGGCTGTTTTTAAGGCTATCGAAATTCTTCATAGCGAGTGGGGACTAAACGTGTCCAGACGCAAGATCACAGTTTCAACCTCCGGTTTGGTCCCAGAGATGTGGAGGGTCGCAGACGCTAAGGTGCGATTGGCAGTAAGCTTAAATGGGTCATCAGATGAAATTCGCTCCCAAGTAATGCCAATCAATCGCAAGTATCCCATGGCAGAACTTCTTGAGGCATGCAGGGAACATGCGCGAAAAACTAAGGACAAGATCACGTTTGAGTACGTGTTACTTAAAGGTGTAACAGACTCGCTGGAGGATGCGCGCCGGCTCTATAAATTAACTAAAAGTATTCCTTGTAAGATAAATATCATTCCGTTCAATGAACATCCACAGTCTGGTTATTTGCGCCCTAGTGATGAGACTATTAAAGCTTTCCAAGATGAGCTTATCCGGCTTGGCGCTCACGTTCTCTTGAGAAAAACGATGGGTCGCGATATTTTTGCGGCTTGTGGTCAGCTTAACGCTACCTTTAAAAATCATCCAGGGCGTCTTAATGTCAAAAAACAGATTGAAATTGATCAATTATCAGCTCATTGAATTCAAGGATTGTAATGCAAATATTTTTGGAAGGGGAAAGTTATGAAAAATATCCTAGTCGTTGGTAGTTTGGCCTACGATAGTATCGAGACTCCACGGGGAAAAGTCGAAAAAACATTAGGTGGATCGGCCAATTATTTCGCAGTTGCTGCTTCAATGTACTCACCAGTGAGAGTGGTGGGAGTCGTCGGAGAAGATTATGCCGATTCTGATTTGGCTCTTCTCAGGGACCGCAACGTGGATACCACTGGAATGGTTAAGACCGCTGGTAAAACCTTTCATTGGGAAGGTGCCTATGAAGGTGATATGAATGAGGCCAAAACACTAAAGACAGAATTAAATGTTTTCGAGCACTTCAATCCAAAATTACCTGAATCCTATCGCTCCAGTGAATTTGTTTTTTTGGCTAACATTCATCCGGCGCTTCAAGCTCAAGTTCTGGAGCAAGTTCAAAATCCGCTTTTCGTAGGCTCTGACACCATGAATTTGTGGATCAATCATTTTCGTGAAGATCTTTTGAGAGTCTTGAAGCGGGTTAATACGCTGCTAATCAATGAAGGCGAGGCTAAGCTATTAACTGGTGCCGCAAATGCGATCGCCGCGGCCTCAATGATTCTACAATTGGGGCCCAAAAATGTGGTTATTAAAAGAGGCGAGTACGGCTTTTTGATGTTTGGTCCAGAGGGATACTTTATGCTTCCGGCTGTGCCAGTAAGTGATGTCGTCGATCCAACTGGTGCTGGAGATACCTTTGCTGGTGGTTTT
This sequence comes from Pseudomonadota bacterium, assembly GCA_041178425.1. Taxonomy (GTDB): domain Bacteria; phylum Bdellovibrionota; class Bdellovibrionia; order Bdellovibrionales; family Bdellovibrionaceae; genus CAUJGP01. The sequence continues at coordinate 51,624 of JBEGVH010000013.1, forward strand.
TACGGATACCTAGCAAAACATGCAACGGGGCCGATTGATACTAAGACGCTCAAGGCGGCATGTATTCATGGTTCTGTAATGGCAAGCTTTACAGTACAAGGCTTTGGTCTTGCTGCCTTGGCAAAAGTAACTCAACAAGATATTCAAACAAGATTAAATCTCTTCGAACAAGCCACGCGTCATCCTTAATCTCATTTTCCGGAGGCCCTGTATCGAAATAAGACAGGGTTTCACTTTTTCGAATTCTTGATTTGTACCATTATTCTACTCCTTCCTGGTCTGGTGTCTCAAGTTTGAATGAGAAAGAGCCGATAGTAATCAGGAACAATGAATACAAAAAAGCGTAATAACCCATTTCAAAAAAGTGTGGAGGAATCCATCTTAGAAGCCGTTACGAGGCTTCAAAAAGATGAAGATTCCTCCGATCCTTTTGCGGGTGCGAAGCCTATTGAGGGGTTCAAAGTCGACCCCCCACCATCAGTTCCCTTCGGAGCCCCGGAATTTAGATCAGATCAAATTGAAGATTCTCCCCTCGAGGCCTTTGAGATTAAACAAAGATCTCAGCCTATTAGTAAGGGGTCAGGTTCAGAGGATTATCAAGCCGTTCAGTTAAAGCTCCTGGAGTCGGATCATCTCAAAATTGCGCAGCAGAGGATCGAAGATTTAGAACGTGAAATTGAGAGACTGAGGCTCGAAAATGAAAAATTGGGCTCCGCGACTGATCTTTTCCAAAAGCGTGGAGAAGAAAGTCTCGCGGCTAAACAGGAAGTCGAAAAAAAACTCTCCTTTTTGGAGGAGCGATTTGCAGAAGAGCGGCTATCATTCAAGGGGCATATCGAAAAGCGAGATCTTCAAATCCAAGAATTAAAAGAAAAATTAGAAGAATTAGAAAATCGACTCTCCGTAGATGTTCGAAAGTCTAGAAGTCGAGAGAGAGAACTAGAAAATCGCCTAGAACTGGCCCGAATGGAGAAAATATCCTTGGTAGGGTCGAAAGACGAGATTATCTTGGATTTGAAACGGCAAGTAGATCAGTTGAACCACGAAATTGGAAATTATCGAAGGAAGACCGCAGAGATGAATCAGTCCATCGAAGCCAATCAAGAGCAATTTCGTCGCACTGTCAGGGCTTTACGCCTTGCCTTGACAAATCTTGAGGTCAACGAGCAGATTGGGAGCCGTTCAAAAAAGGCGGAGTAATCCTTGGATACGGTAATTGAAAACCAAAATAATGAGTCTATCGCAAACGTATCACAGAAGCCTGTGAAAAAAATCAAGTTGGTCATTAGTGATTTACATTTGGGCAAAGGAAAGTTTTTGCCGGATGGCGGAATTAATGCTCTTGAAGAGTTTCAATATGGAGATAAACTTGTTGAGTTTATAAATTACTATTCCTCCGGTCAATTTAAAGACTTTGATGTTGAGATTATCATTAATGGCGACTTTCTTAACTTTTTACAGGTTGATTTTCGAGGTCATTTTTTAAAAGTCATTACTGAAGAAATTGCGGTGGAGATACTCAAGTCTATCGTAAAAGGTCATCCCAATGTTTTTAAAGCAATGCGTGATTTTGCGGGTAACCCAAGGCACACAATTACTTATGTTACAGGAAATCATGACCAAGCTATGTTGTGGCCGGGCACTCGTGCTTATCTGGATGAAGTGGTGGGTGTTCCGATTCGCTATAAGAACATTGTTTACTTTTTTGATGGAGTGCACATTGAACATGGGCACATGCATGAACCCGCTAATCGTTTAGATCCCAAAAGATTTTTTCTTAAAAAAGATTTACCGGAACCTATTCTCAATTTACCTTTTGGGTCGCATTTTTTTATCGATTTCGTGTTAAAGGTTAAAGATAAATTCCCCTATGTGGATAAGATTCGTCCATTTCCAAAGATGATTAGGTGGATGCTAATTAATGAGACTCGTTTTGGATTATTGACCTTATGGCGTCTTTTTAGTTATTTCACTCGAGAAATTTTCACTAAAACATCGCGCCAAAGGTGGTCTATTAAGACCCTGATTAAAGTGGTTTTGGAAAATGCAGTTTTTGGCAGCCTCGAGGATTCAGCCAAAAAGATTTTGGATGATTCTAGAGTTCATACGACGATCTTTGGGCACACCCATGTTTACTGGTATAAGCAGTGGTCTAGTGAACAAGAATATTTTAATACAGGTACCTGGACTGAAGTCACGTCACTCGACATTGAGTCGCTTGGTAAGATCACAAAACTCACTTATGTCCTTCTTGAATATCCAGAAGATGGCGGACGGCCCCACGGACGTCTGAAAGAATGGAAAGGGTATTACAGAATTGAAGAAGATGTGGGCATATCATAAACAAAATTTGATTACATATGGGCGCAATTGGACTTAGGACAATTGTTAACTGTTGGATATTGTTTTATCTTTCCTAAGTAGGTAATCTAAAAGCATGAGTCAAACCAATTCTAATGGATCCGGAAATAGTGGCGACAATGAGACAGAGAAAACGGTTTTTTCTCAGGACACATTTCATGGAAAAATGCAAAGTGCGGAAAAAACCCCGCCAACGATTGTTATTTTAATTGGCCCCCCCGGATATACTGGTAAACAGTGGTCTCTGGTTAAGTCTGAGACAATCGCAGGCCGTTCAATTGAATGTTCGGTCTTTATCGACGATAGAAGTTTAAGTCGTCAGCATTGTCGCTTTATGTTGATGGGGAATGACGTTTCGGTGGTTGATATGGGTTCAACCAATAAAACAGCCGTAAACGGGATTCTATTGCAGCCCCTTGTCCCGCATCGACTCAAAAATAATGATCAAGTAAAAACCGGAAATGTTGTTTTTAAATTTCTCGAAAGAGGTAGTCTTGAGGCGCTCTCCACTCAGGAGTTTCAAGAACGTGTCACTAAGGATGTTCTAACAGGTGCCTATACAAAATCAGAGTTACTGCAGCGAGCTCCAGAGTTGATGAAGAGATCGGAGACTCTTGGCGATCCACTTTCTATGGTAGTATTCGACATAGACTTTTTTAAAAAGGTCAACGATACCTATGGGCATCCAGGCGGAGATTATGTTTTGCGAGAGCTAGGCAGAGTTGTGGGAACGAAGCTTGTGAGGTCACAAGACTATTTTGCAAGATTTGGCGGGGAAGAGTTTATCATCCTTCTCTTAGGAAGTAATTCTCGTCAGGCCTGGGATGTTGCAGAGCGAATTCGTCAAACAGTACAGGGCCACAGTTTTGTCTACGAAGGCAAGCACATACCGGTGACAGTGTCCCTTGGTGTGGCGGAGCGGTTGCCTTCCGAAAAAAACTGGGAACAATTATTTGATCGCGCAGACAAAGCTCTTTATCAATCTAAGAAAACTGGTCGTAATAAAGTGACAGTAGCAAATTGACGCTTATTCAAGTTAAAAAGGAGCCCCAGCGGGCTCCTTTTTTTTAGCAAAGACGAACGATTATCGTATTGGAATCTTAAGATAGCGAGCCCCATTTTTTTCTTCATCTGGGAGGCTGCCTGCATTGATATTTACTTGCACCGACTGAAGAAGTAAGCGTGGCGCGGCCAGGTTTTTATCGCGTTGGTTTCTCGCGGTAACATACTCTTCTTTCGAGGTACTTTCTTTCAATTGAATATTATTTTTCTTTTCAGCGCCAATCGTTGACTGACATTCAACCTGAGTTCTGCCCTGAGGATAATCATGACCTACAAACACTCGAGTGTTATCTGGTAGTTCGTAAAGTCGTCCGTGAATAGAGTCATAGAGATCTTTAGCGCTTCCGGCTGGAAAATCGCAGCGACCCGTTCCTACATCAGGCATGAATAAAGCATCGCCGGTAAAAAGAGCATCTTTGATGAGGTAACTTGCACATGCAGGAGTGTGCCCTGGGGTGAAAATAGTTTTCACATTAATTGTTCCTGCCTTTATGTTGGCTCCATCCTCCAGGAGTTGATCGAATTGACTGCCATCAATTTTAAAATCTTCATGCAAATTGAAAATCCCTTTAAATAACTTTTGAACATCTCGAATTCTTGAACCTATGGCTACTTTCGCTTGAGGGTAACGCTTTTTAAGAGCTTGTGACCCGGAAAGGTGGTCGGCGTGAGCATGAGTTTCTAAAATGAAATGGACCTTTAAATGGTGGGAATCAATAAATTGACTGACCAACTCCACCGATTGGAAGGAGACTTTCGATGCTGCGGAGTCGTAATCCATCACAGGATCAATAACGAGAGCATCTCTAGTGTCTCCATCATAAACAACGTAGGTGATGGTGAAAGTTGCCGGATCGAAAAAGTCTTTAATCTGCAAGTTCATAACAGCTCCTTATGATATACAGACTAAACAATTTAATCTGGTCAAACTATGCTCCAAGACATAAAAGTTTGAAAACAAAGAACTCTAGAGGCGACCTTTCAGCATCCCCCACCAGTACATGATAGGAAGTAAGTACCTTTTTAAAACCCAAAAACTAAAGCGCTCTTTGGTTGCGTCTATGGGAAAACTAGGAAGTAATTTTCCATCGTAGCCAAATTCAGCAAGAATAACGGTGCTACGACTTGTCACGAGAGGGCAAGAAGAGTAGCCATCGTACTTCCGTTGTGGCCGTCGTCCGTTTATTACATCGGTTAAATTTTCGATGAGCAGAGGCGCTTGCTTTCTGATGGCGGCTCCCGTTTTGGCATTAGGAATACCTGTGACATCGCCTATTCCAAATACGTTTGGGTAGTTAGGAGATTGCAGGGTGTACTGATCAACCTGTAACCATCCTTTTTGAGGTCCTTCAGCCCACGCGAGAGGGCTGTTTGAAACAAAATCAGGAGCACTATTTGGTGGAACTACATGAAGTAAATCGTACTTAATTTCGGTGCGTTCTCCGAGATGCGGATCCACAGGCTGAGGAGTAGGGGCGCAACCGGGAGCGACTGGTGCTGGAGGTGGAGCGACTTTTTCAAAAATAGCTATCTTCTCAGTGGCCCTGACCTCTACAAGCTTTTGTAAGAAGTGGGTTTTTATATGTCGTTGCTCAACCACTTTATCAAGGCTTTTTGCAAAAGCAGGTATTCCAAAAATCGTCGGCCCATTAGCGTAATAGTGGACTTCGCACTTATCCCTAATACCCTCGAGCCTAAAGATTTCTTCGGTGAGGTACATAATCTTTTGTGGTGCGCCAGCACATTTGATCGGCATAGGAGGTATTGTAAACAGAGCCGCGCCCCCGTTGAACGAATGGATTTGCTGAAAAGTTTTCTCTGCTTGTTCATAATCATAAATTGAGCAAAGGCCATTTTTTCCAAGGTTTCCAACAACGCCTTTAATTTTTTCGAAATCAACTTTTAGGCCAGGAGAGAGAATTAGATAGTCATAGCTAATAATTTGATTATTTGAAATCTTCACGCCATTTTGATCAGGTAAAAGTTCGATGACTCTATCCTTCAGCAAGGTGACTCCGCTGGGGATAACGTCGACCATTGGTTTTTTAGTGGTCTCTTTGGGAACAAGTCCTGCTCCAACAAGGGTCCACAATGGTTGATAAAAGTGAAAGTCAGCGGGTTCAATCAAGGCTACTCGGTCGTTAGGAAACCGTTTGCGTAGGCGAGCCGCAACACTAATTCCCCCTGTGCCTCCGCCAACAATTAAAAACCTGTAACGATCTGACATGCAAACACTCCTTGTTTAGCCTGAGACTACTTTGTAAATGGTAACCTATTTTGAACCTTTCTGTACAGAGCCATTCCCACCAGCATGGCACCAAGAAAAATAAAAGGATTTAAAGAAAAGTTTGCTACTGAGGTTAAGGCTGGTCCCGGGCAATATCCTCCCAGACCCCATCCTATCCCAAAAATAGACGCTCCGATGATGAGAGAAGAGGTGATGTCACTTCGATTGGGAACTTGAAAAGAATCTGTAAAAAGGGGAGCACTAAACTTTGGTTTGATGAAAAAATAATAACTCGAATGAACGGCGATTGCCCCTATCATAACGAGGATGAGGCTCGGATCCCAGTTGTAAAACAAATTGAGAAATCCAATCACTTTTTGAGGTTGAAGCATACCTGAAATGCTAAGACCAACAGAGAAAAGTAATCCGACAAAATAGGATACGATAATATTTTTTATCTTCATGTCTTTCCTAACTTTACCTTGTTAACCATTGTTTTAATGTGACGGTGAAAACTCCTGCACTAATAAACACAATGGTGGCTACAATAGAGCGTTTTGATAGTCGGCTAATTCCACAGACTCCATGACCACTCGTGCAGCCGTTACCCATGATGGTGCCAAACCCAACTAGCAAGCCTGCAACTGCAATAATCAAGGTGCTATTGCCCGATTTATCGTTAAAGCTTTCTGGATTTGCAATTTTCATCAAAAGTCCACCCGTGAGGAGTCCAAAGATAAAGAAAATTCTCCATGCCCAGTCTCCAGGGACTATTTTGAAGGCTCCGTTAATAATACCACTGATGCCTGCAATTCTGCCGTTAAAGTGCATCATAATTACCGTTGCAAGTCCTATGATTACACCACCAATAAGAGCATTAACTAATTCGTTATTCATGGCGATCATCTCGAAACCGGCAAACTGAAATCATTCCAGCGAATCATGCCTCCGGTCATATTAAAGGCACTTTTGAAGCCTAATTCTCTTGCCACAATAGTGGCATTTCCCGAGCGGGCCCCACTTCTGCAGATAAAAATGATTGTTTCATTTTTATCTGAATGAGTATTTAAAAACTCTTCAAGATCTGGCCCGAGTGTTATAAGTCGCGCGCCTTCGATGTGACCAAGCTCGCCATTAAATTCATCGGGTCTACGAACATCAATGAGCTTAAGATTCGTGGCATGTTTTTGAACTTCGGCCACGTCAATTTCAGGAATGCCATTGCGTACAAATGTGTTTAGGGAAAGTCCTGTAGTCATTAATCACTCCTTGTCACTTTAGATTTATCGAAAAATAGAATTATTAACCATGCTCTGAAACATAATGTTTTAAAACTAATTTATTAACAATAAAATATTGAATTTATTGAGATTTTTACTGTTTTACGATTCTTGAGCGAAGGAGATCAGGCCACTTCGATTAGAGATATGTATGTCTCGACCGTCCTGCGTGATGAGGCCCTTGTTTTCAAGTTCGGCAAGCCCACGAATGATTGTTGGGCCGGTGCTAGCGCAGAAATGAGCAATTTCATTGCGGGTCCAGCGATGGTTCGGATGAATCTCTTTTAAATACAAAATTGAACTGGCGAGTCTTTTAAGGACTTCTTGATCGGCGATTTTGAGACGCTGGTTTTCTGCAAGCCCCAATTCTTTGGCAAGAGTTTCGATAACAAGGCGAGCGGCCTCAGGAAATTGGACTAAGACTTGTTCTACTACGCGAAGTGGGACCAAGCCTATTTCGCTCTCTTCGAGGCACACTGACCTAGCATAATAAGTTTCCCTTGCGAATAAGGTGCGGTGACCAAAAAAGTTATTTTCAGCAAAAACACGAAGCATGTGCTCACTTCCCTTAGAGCTCGTTGAGACGAGACTGACCAGACCCTTTTTTACAATATAAATGCCGAGTGGGCTTTCGCCCTCTGAGTAAATAACGGAACCTTTTTTATATTGGCGATAGTGGGTATTATTGCTTATGAGCGAGATTGCTTGTTCTGGTAGTTCTTGCCAAAAGTTACTTTGTTTCATTTTTCTTGTCTCTATATTAATTTTTTTAATCCTTCAGCTGGATTGGGATGTGACTCCAACGTCTTAATTTTGTTTATGAATAAAATCAAATCACCATTCACTGAATCCAGTAGTCTTTGGAAGTCGCTGAGATCGGCTACATAAGTTTTGAAAAGGAGTAAACGGGCATTGTTTAAAGTTATTTTTTCAAAAGAAGAATAAGAATCTGTTTTTAAAATTGGCCGAACGAGCATTCTAAATCGATTTTTTATCTCAACAAATTGGTTTTCCCTTAAACTGAGATCCTTTTTGGGATTGCTATCATAAAAGACACCTAGCTTTTTAATCTCGTCTGAAATGAAAGCTGAAAAGATTTTTTGGTCTTCATTTTCGTCTTTCATTTTTTGTAGATGAATAGACTCGGTCCCTTCAGTTTCTAGGTAATAAAGTTCAGTTCCTTTATCACCAAGAAATGTGGCCAGTCGTTCATTAAAGTCTGCATTGCTTTTAATGTAGATCGTAGCATGCACTGATTCATGAATGATAGTGTTAACCAAATCTTCGTCGGAGTACCTCATCATAGACGACAATATTGGATCGTTGAACCATCCCAGTGTGCTGTAGGCGCTCACACCTCTGACGTATGTGTCATATCCTTGTGATTGTAGCAGAGAGGCTTCTTTTTTAGCATCTTCCTCCTCAGGAAAGCCCTTGTAGGGGACATCTCCAACTATTGGAAAATGCCAGAGGAAATGCTCAAGTTTCCATTGGTGAGATGCGTTCACTGACCACACCACATACGGCTTATTGAGTTGAACATAGGAAGCATAGTTTTTTCCAACATTGAGCAATAGCTTCTCTTGGGCAAACAATCTGGCGCTTTGGCTTAGCTCTAACTTTGCTTTGTCTTTTTCGTTGAGCTTGCCCGATGCGATCACTTGATCAATTGGCTGTCTTTGGTAGAGAATATTCATCTGATTATAGGCGTTTTTTACCAAGTAGGTAAATTGGCAGCCACTCAAGGAGGTAAGGGCGAGTGCAGTGACAAGCCAGCGAACTAAAACATCCATGTGATTCCGGTTCGACTGGCCATATCGTTCGAAGCGGTTGAGCTGTCTCTCCAGATATCGAGGCTGGTGGTAAGGCCGAAGCTTTCTGTAAGCTTTACCTTCATCCCGACGCCATAGGAGGGAACATATCCCGGGGAAGGGGTGGTTTCAAATGAAGGGGTACCATCATCTTGGGTTGTCTGTCTTTTTTGAATATAGGCAACACCACCTTTTATAAAAGGTTGGAACGTTGAGCGACGATCAGAAAAGCCTAGAATGAGATCGCTTCCATAAACTGATGAGTGCTGAGTGATCGTTCGTGTTGGCTGCCCTGTGTCTTGCTCCTTGCGAACGGCAATTCCCTGAGTATAGCTAAATTCAAGGGCTACGCGTTCCCAAATGAAAAATGAGACTGACCCTGAAATCATCTCTGATTCAACGTAGTTCATTTGGCTAAAAGAGGTCTTTTTGTAGCTCTGCGAAACCCCAAACTCAGTATAAATAGCGTGAGCAAGGGAAGACGTGAGTACGCAGGTGAGCATTGATAAAAAAGTGATCAGGTTTTTCATGACTCCAGTTTACTGAATGGTGCGTGAGCTGGGCAGTCCTGAAAATGAATTCGTCAAAAGACGTGAAAAATGTATTTAAGGAGGATTGTTCCCTCTTCGTTGACGATTTCTTTTGGAGGGTGAGGAAAAAAACCAGCCCTTTGGAAGGCCTCAATGGCGGCGGTGTCATATCCTTCGATGCCTGAGCTTTTTAGAAGAACAACTTTCATAAGTTTTCCATCTGGATCAAGCAATACATCAATTCTCGTCGCCCATCCTCCTTTAGGACGAAAAGGCTGTTTGTTGGTTAACTTTTGAGTCTCATGGGTTATTCGTTCCTCCCAGGGGGGGCGAATCATTTCCTCTATGCGAGAGTAGAATGAGTAAAAGAGATGGCGGTCGGTATTGAGGGCCGTAAATTGCCCAATATCCACTTTTTTATTAAGGTGATTGCCAAAAGTCGAAGGGCTTAAATCTAAAGGAATTTTGTTGCTGATTTCTCCCGAGTCCTTGGTCTCTGAATTTATGTTTACATTACCGTTTGTTTCAATTTGTGGTTGATTTCTTTGGGCACTTGTTTTGTTGGAATGATCAGCAAGAGCCTTCGTTTGGGCATTTTTTGTTAGACCAGCCAGATTTGCAGCCATTTCTTTTTTAACGCGTTGAAGTTTTTCAGAAAGCAAATTGGATTTTTTCTTTAGAGCATCGATGGAGTCGTCTATAAGTTCCTTGGGTGCTTCTGTAAATCGAATGGGGCTTGGGTTAGATTTTTGCTTTCCTTCTTTTTCAATAAGATCAATTTCAACGGTTTTCGTAAATCGAGGGGTCGATTTTTTTGGGTAATAAAATGTATAGCTCATCCAGTAACTTCCTAGATGAATGACGAGGCTTAAAAAAATAAAAAACCAAATGAGACGACTAAACACGTTGCCACTATATCGCTGGTGTCAAAATTTTGGCAACTGTTTGCCGTTTAAACAGTGAGTTGTATTCATTTGAGACCTTCACCTGAAAGTTAGGTCGAGCGTTTTATCTTATTTGTTAACCCTAAAGTCTCTCATTGAAACGCCGAAAAGAATCTTGTGGAGGTTCTATGGGTGACGTCATTGATCTAAAAGGCCGACGAAAAGGATTCGAGGTAACCGTTGAGTCAACTTACTCGAGTCCTATCATGGATATTACCGACCTACGCAAAGAACAAATTCAATCTGATCGACGAGATGCTAAAAGAACCATTTTGAATGGATTCGTTGGGGCCTCGGTCGTTGTGCCCGGTCGTGGACTCCTCAAGGTAGGAATTTTTGATATTTCAAAGGGTGGATTGTCTTTCGATACAAGCTCTGAGTCAGGCCACTTTGCGGAGGGCGAAGAGGTTGCGATGAGATTTTATTTTAATCACAGCGTGTATTTTCCTTTTGTAGTGAGAATTACTAGTTTTCGAACAAAGGTTGACGAGGGGATAAGTCGTCATGGGGCTACCTTCGTTATGGACCAGTCGGACGTGCATGTTCTCAGTCACTTTGTGGATTTTATTGAATCAGTGGTTTCTGGGCTGAAGACTGATAAAGGCGACTTGTTTATTAATGAATTTGGGGGTTAATCCTCAGGCCCTTCTGTTTAAATTATTTTGCAGCATGTAAGAATCAAATAGTATCAATCGGACCTAGACATTCGGTTGGGCCTCGTTTGCAATAGAGGTACAACTCGAAGGGGGTTCGTATGGCCAAAGTGAAAAGACGAAAAATTGTAGTTGATACCAACGTCATCCTTTTTGACGCCCTTGCTATTTGTCGGTTTCAAGACGCAGACGTGTACGTACCCATTTCGGTGATCGAAGAGGTCGATCGATTTAAGCGAGACCTTGGAGAAAATGGTCGAAATGCTCGCCAATTTAGTCGGTTCGTAGATGTTCTCAGAGATAAAGGCTCCCTTTCTGGTGGTGTGCAGTTAGATAACAGCGAAACAGTTATTTACGTAACTAGTGACGCCGGTCACGTTGGCTTATTACATGAAGACAAGGTCGATAATCGGATTCTTGCAACGGCATTGTCTCTTCAAAAGCAATTTCCCAAATTCACTGTTGAGCTAATTACAAAAGACATCAATTTAAGGATCAAAGCAGATGTCCTTGGTATTCATGCGAAAGACTATGAGCCTGAGAGTGTTTCTGCAGATGAGCTCTATGAGGGCTACCAAGAAATTGAAGTCACATCAGAGCAAATTGATCAGTTCTATCAGGACAAGAGGTTTACTCTTCCTGAGAGCCAAAAAGTATATGCCAATGAGTACGTCATAATGAAAAGCTCTAATAACGGAAATCACAGTGCTGTTGGTCGTTACTGCCACAAAGAAAAAGCGATAGTTCCTTTGGCTGTACACACTGAAAACATTTGGGGAATTCATCCTAGAAACGTAGAGCAAAGTTTTGCTTTAGATGCGCTCCTTAATGATGAAATACTCTTTGTTTCCCTTGTTGGAAAGGCTGGAACGGGAAAGACGCTAATGGCGATTGCTGCGGGTTTGCATAAGACTCTAGATGAAGGGCACTTCCAGCGTTTGCTTGTGAGTCGACCTATTTTTCCGATGGGAAGAGATATCGGGTACCTCCCGGGGGATATCGAGCAAAAGCTCAATCCTTGGATGCAGCCAATCTTTGACAACGTTGAATTTTTAATGGGAGCTGACAAGAAAGCCGCGGGTAGAGCTCAGGAGCTCATTAATCAAGGTATGCTAAATATTGAGCCACTAACCTATATTCGTGGTCGAAGTATTCCAAAGCAGTACCTCATAGTTGATGAAGCTCAGAACTTAACTCCCCATGAAATCAAGACCATTGTTACCAGAGCTGGTCAGGGCACAAAAGTGGTTCTCACTGGAGATGTTTATCAAATCGATAACCCTTATGTCGACGCAGCCAACTCAGGTCTAACCTACGCCGTTGAGCGATTTAAGGGGCACCCGATTTCTGCCCATCTGACCTTGACGAAGGGTGAGCGTTCAGCACTGGCGGAATTAGCTGCCAATATTTTGTAAATTTTATTTGTTGATTTGATCGAAGACTTTTTGCCAGCGACTTTTAGCGAGTAGGCTTTAAGTCGATTTTTGGTAGAGTCTTTTTCAAACTGTTAAAGATACGAACACTTGTTCCGATAAGATGAGAGATCAATGAGGAGATCTGATCATAAGGAGGAACAGGATGTTCATTCAGGGAAATCTTCAAAATGTTTTTGATGCGTTATTTGCCATGGGAATGATTAATCCCGCTTTAAAAGCAGACTGGGCGCCAATGGATCAGGTGTTAAAAAGGCAACCCACGAAGCTTCATGAAGTTATCAGAGCGGTGAATCGAAGTGGCAATACGACTGAGAACATTATTGAAAACTTGAGATCATTTGATCAGGAGACTCTTCTCATGTTAGCCATGGAGGTCGCCCGTGAATACATCGATTTTGAGGATCGTAAAACTATTCATTAATAAGTGTTGTTTACTTACTCTCGTCTCATTTTTTAGTGCCGTCACACTAGCGTGGGATGTCGATCTTTCGAGAAGAGTAAAAACAACAGCACCAAGTGGGGTTGACGAACTAAATTGGCCTTCAAGTCTCAAATCAGCAGAAGAGCTGTTTTCAGGGACGCCAGTTCAAGAAATTTTTACTTCTGTTGAACCGGCTCAATCAATTGTTATTTTAAATACGGAGAGGGGTTTTGTTCCTGAGACTATCCGTATCCGTAAAGACGGCAATTACAAAATCTATATTACCAACGTTAACGAACAAATGAAAAACAGTAGCTTTATTCTCGATTCCTTTGGGCAAACTCATGGAACCTATTTTGGAAAGCCAAAAAGTTTTGATGTTGTGCCAAAGATCAATGGGATTTTTACGTTCTTGTGCCCTGAGAGTGGCGCTCAAGGTAAGTTTGTTGTTTATTCAGACAAGGAGACTCCTTCTCCTGTTGCGATGACAAAATCGGGGACAAAGAAGTGAGCGAAGATGGCAACAGTGCCGCGCGTGAGGCCATCAAGAATTTTCTAGGTCCAATTGGCTATCTCCTCGATGATGCCACTGTGTCCGAAATTCTAGTGAATGGACCCGAAGAAATTTTTGTAGAGCGCAAGGGGAAGCTAGAGCGCGTACAAAATGCCGGGTTTCGCAGCGAAGATGATTTGCTAGCGGCTATTAATAGCATTGCGCAAAGGGTGGGTCGAAGAATTAGTGAACAAGACCCTCGTTTAGATGCTCGGTTGGATGATGGCTCGCGGGTGGCAGCAGTGATTCGTCCATGCTCACTCAAAGGTCCAGCGCTGAGTATTCGTAAATTTACTCAATCCTCTATTTCACTCAAACAATATGTTGAGCTGGGAGCGATATCTTCTGAGGGGGCTCAATTCCTCAGTATGGCGATGTATCTAGGAAAAAACATCCTTGTGAGCGGAGGAACTGGTTCAGGTAAAACCACATTACTCACTCTGCTCTGCAACCTGATTCCTCCTGGGCAAAGATTGATTGTGATTGAGGATGCTCATGAATTAAAGGTGCATTATGAGCACGTACTTTTTCTTGAGACTCGCCACGCAGACGCCCAGGGTAAGGGTGAAGTGAATATGAAGGATCTTCTGAAAAGCAGTCTTCGTTTAAGACCAGATAGAATTATTGTGGGAGAAGTGCGATCGAGCGAAGCTCTTGAATTGATCAACGCCATGAATACGGGCCATAAAGGTTGCCTGGGAACTATTCACGCCAATTCACCCGCCGATGCCATTGTTCGGCTCGAAGCTCTTGCTCAAGGGGGGGATGCAAAAATCAGTGAGAAAGCTCTCCGCTATCAGGTCAGTTCCGCCATCGATCTTATTGTTCAAATTTCGAGGTTGAGTGATGGGTCCCGAAAGATTACTGAAATCGCAGAAGTACGAGGATTTCTTCCTGACGGAACCTATGATGTCATCCCTATTTTCAAAATGTCGCGTTTGGTTCGGCGCCCTGATGGAAAGCTCGATGGGCAGCTTGAGACAACCGGAGAAGTACCGAGTTTTATCGACGAAATTATCGATAATAAGCTTCCGTTTCCAAGGTCTAAGTTCCAAAAGCCCATTTCTAAGGCAGGCTCTTAGGAGCCTATTTTCAATGCTCTGTTTCGATGAGAATCCTTTCGTGGGCTCCAACGGTTCGAATGAATATTTTGTATAACAAATCAGTGGTTCGCGAGGTGAGGGGAGCGACTTCCCCCGTCTTCGTGGACAATGGCTCTGGAAGCGGCTTAGGATGGGGAATCTTGATACAAATGCAGCGCATTAAATGGCAAACTAAGGCATATCTTTTCCCTCTCAAGTCGATTAGTACCAACAATGCAGTGTATTTTAGTAGCAAGATCACAAACTCCATTCTTAACTACCTTGATAACCGAGGCTATGACACATCGTCGGTTTTGGAGCTTATTGATTTTCCAGAAGAATTTTTACGCGACCCAGCCTACTGGGTGAAAGCGGAGCAAATGGAATCCTGGCTCCATTTGTTTGTTGAAAACTTTCAGCCCACTGAAGGGCAAGACCTACTTTTAGAAATCGGCAGTAAAATTCATCAGATTAAATCCTGGGGCGTTCTTGATAGTGTTTTGCGTATGATGCCTCGTCCTCAGGAGATCATGAACCAGCCAGAGCGTTTTTTGAGCTATTTTATTTCTCCTGCGCCGCCTATCGCTCATTTGAGGCGTGACATGTACCACGTGGCCTTTGACTTGCCGATTTCTACAGAGCAGTTTCCACTCACGACAAGTTTTCTTAAAGCTGTTTTCTCGGTTTTACCTTGTTACGTAGGGCAGGCTCCTGCTCGTTGTGATTGGAGCGATATTCACTTCCGTCTTGAGTGGTCTCCCGAACCAGAGCAGCTTCTACCCGTTGAAGACCCTCATGGTCATCGAATTAGCCCGGAGCTCATGCAATCGATCATTGAGCAATTGGAGCAAAACCAAAGAGTTCTTGAAAAACGGAATGAAGAATTGGTGATGAAGAATGAAGAACTGGAGAAAGCTCACCAAGAACTGAGAGAGCATATGAGAGCCCAAGTCTTCAGTGAAAAGATGAAGGGCTTGTCTGAATTTGCGCTTGTGATTGCCAAAGATTTAGGAACGCCAGCCGATGTGCTTGCGAAAGAGCTGCAAAAAGTTCAGGATTACATGGTTAGAGCCCAACAAGTTATCACTTTAATGAGTGGGCTCGAGAAGAACTCAAAAGTGCTCAATGAAATTCTGCGACGAGTGGACTGGGAACATGTTCGTGATTCCTTTCAGGGATCTTTAAAGCGCAATGAAGAGGCATTAACTTCAATAAGAAAACTAAGTAATGAACTTCGTAAAGGTAGCCAGGAAACAATGAAGGCTCTTGCTGATTCAAAGATCCCGGCGTCTAAAGAAACTGCCAATATGGAAATTTAGGAGGCCAGTGTGTCAAAGATTACATCAATTCGAGCTCGAGAAATTCTAGATAGTCGTGGAAACCCAACGGTTGAGGTTGAAGTCCTTACGGCTGCGGGTTTTAAAGGAAGAGCTGCCGTTCCGTCTGGAGCTTCTACTGGAGCCCATGAGGCCGTTGAGTTAAGAGATGGGGATGCCCAAAGATATTTAGGCAAAGGTGTTAGAACGGCAATAACACATGTGAATCATCGCATGGGTCCGGAATTATTGGGAACAGAAGTCACTGCTCAGGGGCTCATCGACAAATTACTTTTAGATTTAGATGGCACTGTAAACAAGGCAAAGTTAGGTGCGAATGCCATTTTGGGAATTTCTCTGGCGGCAGCAAAGGCAGCGGCTCTTGAGTGTAACCTGCCCTTGTATCGTTACGTGGGCGGGGCGCAGGCTCGAAATTTACCAGTCCCATTAATGAATGTTCTCAACGGTGGTGCGCATGCTAATAATGGGCTCGATATTCAGGAATTCATGATTGTTCCAATGGTTGGTGGCAAGTTTAGTGAGTCTCTTCGTGCGGGAGCCGAGGTTTTTCACACGCTTAAAAAAATCCTTGGCAAAAAAGGCTTATCAACAGCAGTCGGCGATGAAGGCGGCTTTGCACCTGTTTTGAAATCAAATGAAGAAGCTCTTCAATTGCTGATGGAAGCTATTAAGCAAGCCGGTTATCAAGCGGGTAAAGATATTTTCTTGGCACTGGATGTAGCTGCCACTGAACTTTTTGAAAACAATCAATACTCTTGGGAAGGCAAAAAAATTTCAGCAGAACAATTAGCCGATATCTATGCGAAGTGGACTCAAGAGTATCCGATGGTAAGCATTGAAGACGGTTTTTCTGAAGATGATTGGTCGGGCTGGAAACTTATCACCGACAAAGTTGGCCAAAGAGTTCAGTTAGTGGGTGATGATCTCTTTGTTACAAATCCCAAGCGCCTTGAACGAGGAATTAAAGAAGGTGTCGCAAATGCACTTCTTGTGAAAGTGAACCAAATCGGTTCTTTAAGTGAAACTATGGAAGCAGTTTCTTTGGCTCAAAGGCACAGTTATCACACTGTAATGTCTCATCGTAGCGGTGAAACAGAAGACGTGACGATTGCTGATCTTGCTGTGGCATTGAACTGTCAACAAATCAAGACCGGAAGCCTTTGTCGAAGTGAGCGCACAGCTAAGTACAACCAACTTCTTAGGATTGAAGAAGAGCTTGGGGCTAGTGCTCAATATTGGGGTTCGAAGGCTTTCAAAGGATAACAAGAAAAACCTGAATTTCAAGATGGGGAAAAGCGGCAACTTACCAAATTGCCGCTTTTTTTATTCTTGGTTATGAAGATTCAAAAGATTTGAACCCAAAGCAGTTATTGTAACGATTTTTCCGCAGCTTTTTAGAAGATCAGCACAGAGAGATTCAAACTTTCTTATTTCAAATTCATCCCTACCAGAATAAGCAAACCAGAATGAAACTAATTCAGGAGATTCACCTGCGGTTTGAGTGATTCCTCCGAACTGTCCGAACAATTGAACCATACCTTCGTAGGAGTCACGTGAACACTGCACTTGTCGTGCAAGGATTATTCTTTGCTGACGAAGCGTTTCTTGCTCTTTAAAGGTAAACCCTGCATTTGCTAAACAGAGATGAGTAGTAGCGAGCAATAAAATGCCGAGTTCTTTTTTCATTAGGCATCGATAGAGGGACTAAAAAGTATTGTAAAGGTTTTTACTTAACTTTTTTCCAGATGGTTCTAAAGTGTCTTATGGCTCGGTCCGTTCCTAGAAGTTTTTCATAAGAATCAAAATCTAAGCTTTGACCTTCTGGATGAGAATTTACAATGCGCAGATCTTCACCTAATACCCACCGATTGGTTCGGCGTAAAATTAACATCAAAAAGTGTCCTAATAAGGGGATTGGCAAAAAGTTTTGGTATGTTCGCATATAAAATTGAGTTGTATTTTGATCGATGGGAGTAAATCCAAGGGTCATCATAAAACGGGGAGAAATGGCGTTGAGCCATATATTAGGGAGCTTGAAAGCAATGTAAGGTGGTTTATCCAGCTCTTTACTCATGGCATACTGCAAAGACTCTTCCTCCAATTTGAAATAGGGAATTTTGCGAGGATCTGAAAAACGACCGATAGAACGTCGATGAACGAAACTCAAGTGATTGAAATCAAGCTGATTTTCAATGGCTCGAGTGACATGGCATTGGGCCTGATCAGTTTGTTCAATCGTGAGGGCCTTTTTAGGGAGCCCATCAAACCATTGAGGGGTTCCTTGCGGGGCAGCGTGACTATTGATCTCGTCCCACCACAACCAGAGGTACGATTCGAATTCAACAACGTGAAAGCTTGCCACTTTAATTTGAGGTGCGGCTTTCTCTACCTCTGGAACAAACTGACACTCGCCATTTCCTGCATAGCGAAGTCCGTGAAAGGGGCACTCAATACAGTCTTCAGTAACCTTCCCAAGGCTTAACTTGATTGACCGATGGGGACAGAGGTCTTTTACGGCATGAATTTGGCCGTTTTGCGCCCTCCACAGAACAAGATCGAGGCCAAAGCGCTTTAGGGCTAACGGTTTCTTTGGTTTCAATTCATCGGAGGCGGCAATGAGCCACCAACCCCTTGGAAACTCTAGTTTATTCATAATAAAACTCCATTCCACAGAAGTGTTGATTTGAAATTAAGCCTCTCCAGATGAGGGTAGCATTTCTTTTTGACGTCGGGCAGTAGATCCTGGCTGGGGAGTTGCATACCCGACTTTAGAATGGTCCTGCCTGCATCCTCTAAGACCTTGTTTTCAAGCTTCGTAAATTGAAGGACAATCTAGGATGTATGGGAAATTTAGGATTAAAGATTAAAGTGTTACTCGAAAGGCCTGTCAGAGTGGGGGTTATTTGTTTAGCCCTTCTGACATCAGGGTTGGTTTTTGATGGTTCTCTTTGGCGGCTCTATGACTTGAGGCAGAATCATCAGGTATTGCTTAGTAAGTTATTAGAAGAAACGGATAAAATTGAAAAGTTAGAGTTACAGATGGGCCAATTAAAAAATCCGGCCTATATTGAAAAACAGGCTAGAGATCGCTTAGAGTTTTTAGAAAAAGATGATCTTCTGTTTGTTTTTTCTGAAGATTAATATAAGAGAGTGCTTATGGAATGGACAAAAGAACGAGTTAGAGAATTGAGATTAAGAATGGGATGGAGCCAGTCTGATTTGGCCAGACATCTACAGGTTGAAGTCGAATCGGTCACAAAGCTCGAAAATGGTGGCAGTTCAAATTTTGATGGTATTAAGTCTCAACTAACGCTTTTTTGGAGAAGAGCGGAATCTCTGTCGGAAGAGGTTCAGATCTCAGCACTTGCTGAAAAAATGATTGAAGACCAAAATTTGAATCAGCTTTTTCAGAGCGATCTCGATGATAAATACATCGAATAAAATATCTAGGAAACCTTATTCAATTTTTTGAATCATTGAGGATAGCCATTTTTCTAGTTCCGGTAAATCCTCAATATTTAAACCTGTCTTCCAATCCCCATTGGGGTAACAAACAGCGGCGATCCCTTTCTCGCATTGGCCAAGACATCCGGCTGCGTTTATCCTAAATAAATTTTTTTTATCGGGAAACTTTTCCTCGAGTCTCTTTTTAAGATCTATACGAAGAGTCGATGCTTCTTTTGGTCCACAAGAAGAACCCTTTTCTTTGGCGTTGGTGCAAACAAAAAAATGTACCTTAAATTGAGGTGTTCTCATGGGCGGGCCTCTCTATGAAGAGCAATCTCGCTTCGTGCTTGTTCATCTTTGATGGATTCAATTTTATCAAATGAGTGAAGCTTACCTTTGCCAACCCCGGGGCAAAAGGTTGCGACCTCTTTGCTCCATGTTTTTGGGTTAAGAACCTCCGGCCAAAATGGCCAGGTTCGACACTGTATTGGACGAGCTTCGTAGATGCTGCATCTTTTTTTATTTAGAAATAGACAGTCAGGATTCTTTCCATCCTCCTTGAGGTGAAAATAACCTTTGGTTTTTTGACAGTACTTTTGAGTGAATTGCCGAGTTGGAATTTTTAAGTGCGCAGCCATTCTTTGACGATCTTCAAGGGTAAGAAAGACAAAGCCGTATTCTCCGTGTGAAGTGCAGCATTTTCCTGAGCCTTGACACTGAAATTTTAAACCATTTTTATGAAACTGATCTTTCTGCATGCACTTTCCTTGAGTTTTTATTAAGGTAAAAACAACTCGATTCACGAAGAATAATCAAGAAATACTTTATGTTCATTGCAGCGGAAAGGTAGATTTGGTTAATCACCTTATGGCACTGAATTTTATCTAAAATATTCCAAATTAAAAAGAGCCTCAGAGGTAGTCATCAAAGTATCGAACAAATGGGCTGAAAATTAGCAAACCAGCTCTAATGTAAAAAGGGGTTTTGGAATAAGGATAGCGATGATCCAAAGGGTGTCCTTCCTCATCGAGTTGCCCAGAATATTTGATCCTTTCATCGATATCCTTGATTGTGTCATTGGCGAGATCTTCATTGTTTAAACACACGAGTGTCAATTCCATGTTGTAGCTTTCTGAGCGTGGGTCAATATTGAAGGTACCAATCATTGTATGGCGACGATCAAATACAATAGTCTTGGCATGGATACCCCAAATGCCGTTTTGTGCAGACGTTGAGACAATAGGTTGCTTGGGTGGACTACCTCCATACACATAGATTTGAGCGCCTTTTTTGATAGGCTCTCTGATTCGCTTGAGCAAGGCCGCGTAAGTTATACCTATGTCGGTCGAATAGAGTCCGTTTGTTAGTATGGATAGGTGCCCGTCTCTTTTTAGGTAATCAAGAATGTCATTTGAGATGTCATCTTTAAGAATCAAATAAGGGGTTTCAATGATAAGTTCATTGGTCGTCTTTTGTAGCAGTTTTCGAAAAATATTGTGCACCTTGGTTTTTTTGGGAATGTTTGGGCTGTCAGTTGCAAAAAGAACTTCTTTGCATTGATAACTCGGAGTCTTGGAGAGGATCGGAAGTCCAATTAATCGATGAGTTTTCAGACGCGCAAGGGAGGCTTTGTCCATTTGAAAGAACTCATCAATTTTTAAATGGATGGCTCTTAGGCGACTCCAGCCATTGACGTTTTCATTCAGATACCAGCGATCATTTGGACGCGTGGCGAATGGAGAGTTCCAAAAAATGTCAAAGCTTTTTCGAATTTCTGTAACAATCGGTCCCTCGATAACTAAGTCGCGATCTAAAAAATTATATCCTGTTCCATGGTCAAAATATTCGTCTCCTATATTTCGTCCTCCAAGAATTGCAATTGAACCGTCAGCGACAATGAGTTTGCGGTGATTTCGCCACAAGAAATCGTCTGGCGTAATGGGCGTTGATCGATTGAAATATTTGATTTCTATTCCATAGTTTTTCAATCGTATCGCGAAAAGATCATTGAGCTTAATAAAGAAAGAAGAATGATCTAGTAGAACACGAATCTTCACACCTTTTTTTGCGCTCTTTATGAGCTCATGAACGATTAACTTGCCGGCGACATCAGTTTTAAAAATAAAATACTCTAGATCGATTGTCTTTTTTGCGAATGAAATGGTGCTTAGAATTTGATTAAAAGCCACAGTCCCTTCGTTGAGTAATCGAAGGTTATGGGTTTTTTTTGAAGAGACGATTATTGGATCGTGGTGAGTGTTCGACTGGGCAAAGCTAAAACTAAAACAGAATAGTATTCTGATAAAAGCAAAAAGGGAAATCCCCATAGCGCGACCTAAATCCTTGTTTTGGAATTGAGTATTAGGCCGATTTATAAATAGGTCGCGGGGGCTTTCAACTTAAAATTATTAAAGCCCCATAATGTGTAATCCTACAGAAACTTAGATAAATTTTTATTAAGGTCGCGAACATCTTTTAAATATAGGATATTGGCCTCCTTAAATTCAGGAATATTTAGGTGTTTTTTATTGGACGAGGGAACAACAAAGTTTTTGAATCCCAACTTCAACCCTTCTTTTATTCTGAGATCAGGAAATGAAACACCCCGAATTTCCCCCGTTAAACCAATTTCACCGAAGTAGCACGTCTTGGCGTCTAAGGGTTGGCGCGATTCAGAAGATAAAATCGAAGCAGCAATTGCTAAATCAACGGCTGGTTCAAGAATTTTTAATCCACCCACGACATTAATAAAAATATCCGCTTGGTAGAGTTGAACACTAAGATGTCTCTCAATAACGGCCACTAATAAATTCAAGCGGCCCGTATCAATACCCAAAGAAGTTCTTCGTGGCATAGATAAGGGAGTTGGAACAGTGAGAGCTTGGACCTCGCAAAGAAGTGGCCGAGAACCCTCGACGGAAGCAAAAATAGAAGAGCCAACCAGCGATTCTCCGCGTTCCTCAAGAAATAGTTCCGAAGGGTTCAAAACCTCTTCGAGACCCAAAGAGCTCATTTGAAAGATTCCTAGTTCGTGAGCTGGACCGAAGCGATTTTTTAGCGATCGGAGCAGTCGATAGTTGTATGAGGTATCTCCCTCAAAGGCCAGAACACAATCAACCATGTGTTCTAGAACTTTGGGGCCTGCGATACTACCTTCCTTCGTAACGTGGCCAACTAAAATCACCGCAATTCCTTCATTCTTTGCAAGCATCATGAGGTGCCCACAGCACTCCCTCACCTGGGAGACTGAACCCGGAGCTGCCTGGAGCTCGGGTAAATAAACAGTTTGAATAGAGTCGACAATAAGGACTTTGGGTCGAGATTCCTTGGCGAGGGCGATAACCGAATGTAAGTTGCTTTCACTTCCAATTTGAATTTGTTTAGAACGAATATTGAGTCGATGGGCGCGGCTACTTGTTTGGTCGACACTTTCTTCGGCAGAGATATAGAGAACGGATCCGTTTTTATCGGCCAGTCCATGACAGGCTTGCAAGAGGAGGGTGCTTTTACCGATTCCCGGAGATCCGCCGAGGAGAACGAGGCTTCCTTGGACTAAGCCCCCACCCAAAACACGATCAAATTCGGAGATACCGGTGGTTAAACGGTTAAGATTTAGCGTCTCTGGACCTTGGTCTAGGGACATTGTTTTAATTGTTGTGGGGCCCGAGGCCGTTTGGCTTGAGACCCAACCGCGTTGTCCTTCAGGGGCTTGAATTTCTTCAACAAATGAGTTCCATGCACCGCAATCAGAGCATCGACCTTCCCATTTACTTCTTTGAGCTCCACAA